>JAODAQ010000035.1 GCA_025463515.1 Rhodoglobus sp. | reverse complement strand
CACGGCCCGTCCCGCGGCGCTCGCGTGGCACCGGCTGGCGACCCGCACGACGACCCGCGCTTGCCCGCAGTCTCCGCCGGGAGGCCCCGCTGCGGTGCCCTCTCAGCGGGGCGGGGCTTTGGGCTTTCATCGTTCCGCCAACTCAGGACGTTCGTCGGGGCAACTAACAAATGTCCTGAGTTGGCGGAACGCGCTGGGGGAGAGGTCAGGCTCCCGCGCGAGATCGCTCACAGAGTCTCTCGAATCCTCGTGGGCAGGGCAGGGTGGGGCAGGGCAGGGCAGGGCAGGGCAGGGCAGGGTGGGGCGGAGTTCGGCGCGGGAGGCGAGGGCCCACGAGCGGCGGTAGCGCGAGGGGACGGGTGGCCGGTGGCGGCGGAGGAGGAGGGCGGGGTCGGCGGCACGGGGCATCCGGTCGCAGGTTGTAATCTCGTAACATGCCACAGAGCTCCTCCGATTCACGCCAGGCTCCCGATATCAAGCCGCGCTCGCGCACGGTCACCGATGGAATTGAAGCCACTACCTCCCGCGGAATGCTCCGGGCGGTCGGTATGGGCGACGCGGACTGGGACAAGCCCCAGATCGGTATTGCGAGCTCGTGGAACGAGATCACCCCGTGCAACCTGAGCCTCGACCGCCTCGCGCAGGCTGCCAAGGAGGGCGTGCACGGCGGTGGCGGGTATCCGCTGCAGTTCGGCACGGTATCGGTCTCCGACGGCATCAGCATGGGGCACGAAGGCATGCACTTCTCCCTGGTGAGCAGGGAGGTCATCGCCGACTCGGTCGAGGTCGTGATGCAGGCCGAGCGCCTCGACGGCTCCGTGCTGCTCGCGGGCTGTGACAAGTCGATCCCCGGCATGCTCATGGCCGCGGCGCGCCTCGACCTGGCCAGCGTCTTCCTCTACGCGGGCTCGATCGCCCCCGGGTGGGTCAAGCTCAGCGACGGCACCGAGAAAGACATCACGATCATCGACTCGTTCGAGGCGGTCGGCGCGGTCAAGGCCGGCAAGATGAGCCTCGAGGATGCCAAGCGCATCGAGTGCGCCTTCGCCCCCGGCGAGGGTGCCTGTGGTGGCATGTACACCGCCAACACGATGGCGAGCGTCGCCGAGGCGCTCGGGATGAGCCTGCCCGGCTCCGCGAGCCCTGCCGCCGCCGACCGCCGCCGCGACTACTACGCGCACCGTTCCGGTGAGGCCGTCGTCGAGATGCTGCGCCTCGGGCTCACGGCCCGCGACATCCTCACCAAGAAGGCCTTCGAGAACGCGATCGCCGTCGGCATGGCGCTGGGCGGATCGACGAACATCGTGCTGCACCTCCTCGCGATCGCGCACGAGGCCGAGGTCGAGCTGACCCTCGACGACTTCAACCGCATCGGCGACACGATTCCGCACATCGGCGACCTCAAGCCGTTCGGCAAGTACGTCATGAACGACGTCGACCGTCACGGCGGCATCCCCGTGCTCATGAAGGCGCTGCTGGATGCCGGACTCCTGCACGGCGACGTGATGACCGTCACCGGCAAGACCATGGCCGAGAACCTCGCAGAGCTGAACCCGGACCCCCTCGACGGCGAGGTCCTCCGTACGCTGGAGAACCCCATCCACGCGACCGGCGGCCTGACCATCCTCAAGGGCTCGATGGCTCCCGAGGGCGCTGTCGTGAAGTCGGCAGGGTTCGACGCCAACGTGTTCGAGGGCCCGGCCAGGGTCTTCGAGCGCGAGCGTGCCGCTCTCGATGCGCTCACCGAGGGCACCATCGAGGCCGGCAGCGTGGTCGTCATCCGCTACGAGGGCCCGAAGGGCGGCCCCGGGATGCGCGAGATGCTCGCCATCACCGCCGCCATCAAGGGCGCAGGCCTCGGAAAAGATGTACTACTCTTGACGGACGGCAGGTTCTCAGGCGGCACAACCGGACTGTGTATCGGCCATATAGCTCCCGAAGCGGTGGACGCAGGTCCCATTGCCTTCGTGCGCGATGGTGATCTAATAAGGGTCGATATCGCAGCTCGCTCGCTCGACCTACTTGTCGAGCCGGCTGAGCTCGAAGCTCGCCGAAACGGCTGGGCTCCCCTTCCTCCGCGCTACACCCGTGGCGTCCTCGCGAAGTACTCCAAGCTGGTCCACTCAGCTGCTGTCGGCGCGGTCACGGGCTAACAACCAAAGGAATCACTATGTCCACGGATACCACTCCGCGGCCGAAGAGCTCCGCCCCCGAGGTGCTGACGGGATCGGGCGCCATCTTGCGCTCCCTCGAGCACCTCGGCATTACGGATGTCTTCGGCCTCCCCGGGGGCGCCATCATGCCGTTCTACGACGAGCTCATGGCCTCCACGGCCATCCGCCACATCCTCGTGCGCCACGAGCAGGGCGCCGGCCACGCCGCCGAGGGGTACGCCTCGTCGACGGGCAAGATCGGCGTCGCTATCGCGACGAGCGGCCCCGGCGCGACGAACCTCGTCACCGCCATCGCCGATGCGTACATGGACTCGGTCCCGCTCCTGGCGATCACCGGCCAGGTGTTCTCGACCTCGATGGGCACCGACGCCTTCCAGGAGATCGACATCGTCGGCATCACCATGCCGATCACGAAGCACTCCTTCCTCGTGACCAAGCCGGAGGACGTGCCCGCTGCGCTCGCCGCCGCGTACCAGATCGCGACGACCGGCCGTCCCGGTCCCGTGCTCGTCGACATCACCAAGGACGCCCAGCAGAACTCGGCCCCCTTCATCTGGCCGCCGAAGCTGGACCTGCCCGGCTACCGCCCGGTGATCAAGGCCCACGGCAAGCAGGTCATCGCCGCCGCGCAGCTCCTGGTCGAGGCCGAGCGCCCGGTCTTCTACGTGGGCGGCGGAGTCATCCGTGCCGGTGCCTCGGAAGAGCTGCTCGAGCTCGCCGAGCGGGTCGGCGCCCCCATCGTCACCACGCTCATGGCCCGTGGCGCGTTCCCCGACTCCAACCCCTTGCACCTGGGGATGCCCGGAATGCACGGCGCCGTCCCCGCAGTGCTCTCGCTGCAGGAGTCGGACCTCATCATCTCGCTGGGCGCCCGGTTCGACGACCGGGTTACCGGCAAGCCGAGCGAGTTCGCCCCGCTGGCCAAGATCGTCCACGTCGATATCGACCCGGCCGAGATCGGCAAGATCCGCGCGGCCGATGTGCCGATCGTGGGCGACGCGAAAGACGTGATCGTCGACCTCAGTGCGGCGTTCGCCGATGCGGCCAAGGCCCACAAGCCCGATTACTCCGCGTGGTGGACGCGCCTGAACACGCTCAAGGCGCAGTACCCGCTCGGCTACACGATGCCCGATGACGGTCTGCTCTCTCCGCAGCAGATCATCCAGCGCATCGGCGAGCTCACGGGCCCGGAAGCCGTCTACGCCGCGGGTGTCGGGCAGCACCAGATGTGGGCCGCGCAGTTCATCAAGTACGAGCGCCCCAACTCGTGGCTCAACTCCGGCGGCGCAGGCACCATGGGCTACGGCGTTCCCGCGGCCATGGGCGCCAAAGTGGCCAACCCCGACCGCGTGGTCTGGGCGATCGACGGCGACGGCTGCTTCCAGATGACCAACCAGGAGCTCGCGACCTGCACGATCAACAACATCCCGATCAAGGTCGCGATCATCAACAACTCGTCGCTCGGCATGGTGCGCCAGTGGCAGACCCTGTTCTACGACGGGCGCCACTCGTTCACCGACCTCAACACGGGCCACGGCACGGCGATGGTCCCCGACTTCGTGAAGCTGGCAGAGGCATACGGATGCCTGGGCATCCGGGTCACGAAGCCCGAAGAGGTGGATGCCGCGATCAAGCTCGCCCTGGAGACCAACGACCGCCCCGTGGTGATCGACTTCATCGTGAGTCGCGACGCGATGGTGTGGCCGATGGTGCCGCAGGGCGTCGGCAACTCGCAGGTGCAGTACGCCAGGGACCACGCCCCCGAGTGGGAAGAGGAGTAGACCGATGAGCCACGTACTGTCCCTCCTCGTCGAGGACAAACCCGGCCTCCTGACGCGCGTCGCGGGCCTCTTCGCCCGCCGCGGGTTCAACATCGAGAGCCTCGCCGTCGGCGCGAGCGAGATCGAGGGCCTCAGCCGCATCACCGTCGTGGTGGATGTGGAGGAGCTCCCGCTCGAGCAGGTGACCAAGCAGCTCAACAAGCTGATCAACGTCATCAAGATCGTGGAGCTCGACCCCGCGACATCCGTAGCCCGTGAGCACATGCTCATCAAGGTGCGGGTCGACAACGCGACGCGCTCGCAGGTGCTCGAGGCGGTCACCCTGTTCAGGGCGAGGGTCGTGGATGTCGCGACCGACGCCCTCGTGATCGAGGTCACGGGCGACTCGAGCAAGATCCAGGCGTTCCTGCGCATCCTCGAGCCGTACGGGATCAAGGAGCTCGCGCAGAGCGGCCTCCTCGCGATCGGCCGCGGCTCGAAGAGCATCACCGAGCGAGTCTTCAAGAACTAGCCAGCTGGCCCCGTAGCGCGCCAGCGCGTATCGAAACCCAAATAACAAGGAGAAACACAATGACCGATGTCTTTCACGATGAAGACGCCGACCTCTCGATCATCCAGGGCAAGAAGGTCGCCGTCATCGGCTACGGCTCGCAGGGCCACGCCCACGCGCTGAACCTGCGCGACTCGGGCGTCGAGGTCAAGGTCGGCCTCAAGCCCGACTCCAAGAGCGTGCAGAAGGCCACCGAGGCCGGCTTCGAGGTGCTCAGCGCCGCGGAGGCCGCCAAGTGGGCCGACGTCGTCGTCATCCTCGCGCCCGACCAGCACCAGCGCGGCCTGTTCGCCGCCGACATCAAGGACAACCTCGAGGCCGGCAACGCGATCCTGTTCGGCCACGGCTTCAACATCCGCTTCGGCTACATCGAGGCGCCGGAGGGCGTCGACGTGATCATGGTCGCGCCCAAGGGCCCCGGTCACACGGTGCGCCGCGAGTACGAGGCCGGCCGCGGCGTCCCCGTGATCGCCGCCGTCGAGCAGGACGCGTCCGGCTCGGCCTGGGAGCTCACCTGGAGCTACGCGAAGGCGATCGGCGGCCTTCGCGCCGGCGGCATCAAGACGACCTTCACCGAGGAGACCGAGACCGACCTGTTCGGCGAGCAGGCCGTGCTCTGCGGCGGCACGTCGCAGCTCGTCATGTACGGCTTCGAGACCCTCATCGAGGCCGGCTACCAGCCCGAGATCGCGTACTTCGAGGTGCTGCACGAGCTCAAGCTCATCGTCGACCTCATGTGGGAGGGCGGCATCGCCAAGCAGCGCTGGTCGGTCTCCGACACTGCCGAGTACGGCGACTACGTCTCCGGTCCGCGCGTGATCGACCCCTCGGTCAAGGAGAACATGAAGGCCGTTCTTGCCGACATCCAGTCGGGTGCGTTCGCCGAGCGCTTCATCGCGGACCAGGATGCGGGCGCCCCCGAGTTCCTCGCGCTCCGCGCCAAGGGTGCCGCGCACCCGATCGAGGCCACCGGCAAGAAGCTGCGCTCGCTCTTCGCGTGGAAGCAGCAGGACGCCGACTACGTGGACGGCTCCGCCGCCCGCTAGTCCTCCGCCGGTTGAGTAGCGCGCTCTGGCGCGCGTATCGAAACCACGAACGGCCCCGGTCCTCGGACCGGGGCCGTTCTGCGTCGGCCCGTACCGGCCCGCCCATGCGGAGGTTTCGGCACCGTGTGGCCCCCACGGCACGCGCATGGTGTCGAAAGGTCCGCATGGGCTCGGGATGAGCCGGCGAGAGCCCCCGGATGCCGCGGCTCAGGCCGCCGCCGCGAGCCGCGCGGTGAGCACCGGCCGGGTGAGGCGCATGGCGACCCAGACCAGTCCGATGCCGGCGGCGATGCTGAGCGCGATCGTCAGCAGCGAGAGCGGGGCGACGATGAGCGAGTACCCGGCGAGAGGCAGCACCACGATGGCGGCGATGGCGGCGGAGCCCACCGCCACCACGACCAACGGCCACATCACGGTGCGCTCGCGCGCGGCATCCATGATTCTGCGGGGCATGCCGAGGTAGCCGAGGTTGACGTAGAGGTCGCCGCGGTCGAACACGTCCGCGGCCTGGTTGACGCCTGCCGAGCACGCGACCATGAGGAACGAGATCACCAGGGTGATCGTGAGACCGGTGCCGATGTCGGTGACGAGGGCGCGGTCGGATGCCGTCGCCCCTTCGCTGCCGGAGATGGCGTTCAGCACCGCGACTCCCGTGCCCGCGAACACGGCCATGAAGCTCGTCATCGCGACGCCAGACACCTGCCGCCAGGCCGCCTTCGGCGACTCGAGCACCGAGCGGGCGCCGAGAAGTTGGGCGGCAGTGCGGGCCCGGCGCGCCTGTCGGCCGGCCAGGAGGCGGAGCACGAACGGCCCGACCAGGTTCAGTACCGCGAGGGTGCCGCCGAACAGGCAGCCCAGCACGATGGCGATCACGGTGATGCCCACGTCGATCTGCACGATGTTGGTGAGCGCCAGCGCCAGGGCGATAACCCCGGCGCCGACCACGACGCGCACCCAGCGCAGTCGCGGCGCGTTCTGCCGGGTGCGCACGCCGAGCGGCGAGATCACCACCTGGCGCAGCCCGATGAGAGCGCTCACGGCCGCGACGGCGGCGACCCCCGCCACGGCGGTGGCGATCGCCCAGGGCGCGAGAACGAGCGCGGGGATGCCCAGCGCCTCCGCCCGGAACGGGATGAGTGCGACGGCCGGAACGAGGGCGAAGTACCCGATCACCCCGACGACCGCTCCGGCCAGGGCGAGGGCGGTGGACTCGAGCACGGTCAGCCGGGCGACGGTCGCGGGGGTGGCGCCGAGCAGGCGCAGGGTGGAGAGGCGGTCGTCCCGGCGGCGCGCGGAGAGGCGGGCGGCGGAGCCGCCCAGGGCCAGCAGCGGCACCACGAGCAGCGCCAGCGCGATCGCGGAGAGCACCTGGTACACGCCGGCGGTCTGATCCCTCCACGACCAGAACGCCTGCGCGCCGCCCGCGACGGCGAGCAGCAGCGCGGTCACGACCGCGAAGGCCACGATCGGCAAGACTGCCGCGGCACGACTGCCGGTGCCGGCGCGGGCGAGCAGCCACGCGACGCGCAGCGTCATGACCGGGCCTCCGTGTAGGTGATGCCGGGGTGCTCCGGGATGCTGCGGGTCTGCTGCACGATGCGCCCGTCGCGCATGCGCAATAGCCGCGAGCACCGGGCGGCCACGGTCTCGTCGTGGGTCACGAGCACGAGCGAGCGGCCCTGGCCCGTGGTCGCGCCGAGCAGCGCGGTCATGACCTCCTCGGACGTGTGCGAGTCGAGCGCCCCGGTCGGCTCGTCGGCGAAGACGATCTCGGCGTCCGCGACCTGGGCGCGGGCAATGGCCACGCGCTGGGCCTGGCCGCCGGAGAGCTGGCCGATGCGGCGGTCCTCGAGACCCTCGAGCCCGAGGGCTGCGAGCTTCTGGCGCGCCCGCTGCTCGCTCTGGGGGCGGCTGACCCCGTCGATCATGAGCGCGAGCGCGACGTTCTCGAGCGCGGTGAGCTCCGGAATGAGCAGCCCCTGCTGGAACACGAAGCCGAAGCTCTCGCGCCGCAACTGGGAGCGGCGGGCCTCCTTCATCTGGTCCACGCGCTGCCAGGCACCGTGCTCGTTCCAACTGACCTCGCCCGAGTCGGGGGTGAGGATGCCGGCGAGCAGGTGCAGCAGGGTGGTCTTGCCCGAGCCCGAGGGCCCCATCAAGGCGAGGGACTCGCCCGCCTCGATCTCCAGGCTCACCCCGTCGAGGGCGACCGTGGAGCCGTAGGTCTTCCGGATGTCGCGCGCACTGAGAATTGATGCCATGCCGTCAATCCTCCCGAGCAGCGCCTGCCGCGGCATCCGGCGAGCGGACGACCTGGCGTCATCCGCTGGGCTGACGCGCTACGGTCGGTGCATGACGAATGCTCCCGAAACTGTCGATGTCGCGCCCTTCGTGCCGGGCGGATTCCCCGTTCCCAGCCGGCCCAGCCTGGGGCGAGTCGCGCTCTTCGCCGGTATCGCGCTTCTTGGAGTCTCGCTCGCGCTCTCCGTTGTGCTCGGCATTCTGGGTGCGCAGTTCGTCGTCAGGGATCAGTACGGGCCCAGCTTCAACTTCCAGTTCGGCGACCCGAACCCGGCGATCTCGGCGCTCGGACTCGCGAGCCCGCTCCATATCCTGCTGGGGTCTCTTGTCGGAGTCTGGGTGATCGTCCAGAGCATCGTGGCCATCAGCGTCAATCGCGACAGGCGCTCGGCGATCGTGGCGCTGGTGCTCGCCGTTCTCGTACCGGGTCTCTCCCTGGGCGTCTACCTGCTCATCGTGCTGCTGCCGCGATAGCGGTTCAGGCGGGCCAGCCGTGGTGCGCGGCGACCGCGGGCAGCTGCTCGTGCACCTTCGCCGTCGCCTCGTCCGCGAGCGGGTTCGTGGAGGTGCCGTTCTCGTTGACCAGCACCCCGCCGACGTACACCTGCTTGAGGTTGCGCAGGCTCATCGAGAGCACGTAGTTGTCGAGAGGATGCCACAGCGGCCCGATATCGGGGGAGCGGGGGTCGACCACGACGAAGTCCGCGAACTTGCCGGGCTCGAGGCTGCCGACCCTGTCGGCGATACCGAGCACCTGCGCGGAGCCGAGGGTGTGCATCCGGAGCATGTCCGCCGGTGACATCGAGTTCGGGTCGCCCGTCGCCGCGCGCTGCTGGTAGATGCCGATGCGCATGTTCTGCCACGGGTCGGCGACGTCGGTGCAGGCCTGGTCGTCAAGCCCGACGCCGACCGTCATGCCGCGCTCGCGAATGCGGGTCAGGTCGGCGATACCTGACGCGAGCCGGCCGTTGGACGCGGGCTGCCACGACATGCCGCTGCCCGCCGCTGCCGCCCGGTCGATGATCTCGGGAGTGGTCTGGATGAAGTGCCCGAAGATCAGCGACGGCCCGAGGGCCCCCGCCTCCGAGTACCACTCGAACTTCGAGCGCTGCAGGTCTACCTCCTCGCGGGTCTCCAGGAAGTGCGCCTGGTTGATGAGCCCGAACCTGCGCATCGCCTCGACCTCGAGCTCGGCGGCGTCGCGTCGGGGAGACCACTGCACGGCGCCGAAGACCGCGGAGCCGAGCATCCGGTCGCTGTTCGCCGCGGCGTCGTGCGCGACGGCCGCGCCGAGGCGCTCGAAGATCTCGTCGTCGGAGCCGACAGTGACGTCCATGCCCACCGCGTTGACATACCGGATGCCGCTGTCGGCCTTCGCGTCGGCCTGGCGCAGCACGTAGTCGATGTCGCGCAGCACGCCGTTGCCACTGCGCACGCCCTCGACCATGGGCACCCAGGAGAGCCGCGGATCGGTGAAGTCGAACGCGCTCGTGACGCCGTTCGACAGGAAGTCCAGCGACCCGTGCAGGCTCGACCAGTAGATGTTCTCGGCCGACATGTCCGCGGTGAAGCCGAGCATCGAGTCGCACCAGCCGTACAGGGTCTGGTCGACGCCGAGGCCGCGCAGTCCGCTCGTGAAGAGATGGCTGTGGGATGACACGAACCCGGGTGCGACAAAGGCTCCGCCCGCGTCGAGGACCGTGGCGCCCTCTGCTGCCGGAGGAGTGCCCGAGCCGAGCGAGTCGATGCGGCCGTCGTCGCGCACGAGCATCCAGCCGTCGGCGATGACGTCGGCCTCGCCGGGCGCGACGGGGATGAGCAGGGCGTTGGTCACGAGGAGCATGGTGTCAATTCTGCTGGACTATCGTGTGAGCCATGACCGCACGCTCTGTCCTCGTCACGGGTGCCTCCACCGGGATCGGCCGCGCCACCGCGGAACTGCTGCACGAGCGCGGCTTCCGCGTGTTCGCGGGGGTGCGCAAGGAGTCGGATGCCGAGAGCCTGCGGGCAGCGGGCATCCGGCCGCTCATTCTCGACGTCACCAATGAGAAGCACATCGCCGCCGCGGCGAACGCGATCGCCGACGACAGCGGGGGGCTCTTCGGCCTCGTCAACAACGCCGGCATCGCCTCCGCTGCGCCGCTCGAGTTCGTGCCGGTCGACGAGCTGCGCCACCAGCTCGAGGTCAACGTGGTCGGGCAGGTCGCCGTGACCCAGGCCGTGCTGCCGCTGTTGCGCGCGTCGAGGGGCCGCATCGTGAATGTCACGTCGATCGGCGGGCTCATCGCCGGGCAGATGCTCGGCCCGTACAACGCCTCGAAGTTCGCGCTCGAGGCTGTGACCCACGTGCTGCGCCAGGAGCTCGGGCCGTGGGGCATCGAGGTCGTAGCGATCGAGCCGGGCGTGATCGCGACGCCGATCTGGAGCACGTCTGCCGCGTCGGCCGACCGGATGCTCGCGCCCAGGCTCGCGGAGGTCACCGCCCTCTACGGCGCCCAGATCGAGGCCGCGCAGAAGATGGCCGCCAACGGGACGAAGCACGGGATTGCGCCGCTCGAGGTCGCGAAGGCCATCGAGAAGGCACTCACCGCGAGGAAACCGAAGACGCGCTACCCGGTCGGCGCGGATGCGAAGATCGGCGCCGCCCTGCTCGCGCGCCTGCCCGACCGCACGCGCGACCGGCTGCTGGGCGGGCGGCGCCAGAATCGCGCGGCGGAGTAGGCAATCTGAGTCGGTTTCGGCAACGAATAACCGCCATGAGAAACCGCACCATCGTCGGCGCGCTGCGGCTCGCCGCCGGGCTCGCGCTGCTGACCACGATCGTGATCCAGGTGACCGATCGGGCGCTCAACAACGCGTTCGACCCGTGGGAGTACTTCAGTTACTTCACGATCGAGTCGAGCCTCATCAACATCGCGGTCTTCTTCGTGGGCGGCGCTATGGCTCTGCGGCTCGCCGTCGATACGGGGTGGTTCACGACAATCCGGATGGCGACCCTCACGTATGCGGTCGTGACCGCGGGCGTCTACAACCTGCTGCTGCGCAACGTGCCGTACACCGGAGACTTCGTCGGCCTGCAGTGGCCGAACGAGGTCATCCACGTGTGGGTCCCGCTGTTCATCCTGCTCGACTGGCTGTTCTCGCCGGGGCGGCCGGCGCTGCCGTGGAGGTCCCTTCGCGTCGTAGTCCTCTTCCCTGTCGCCTGGCTGCTGTACACGCTCATGCGCGGGGCGGCGAGCGGGGGCGAGATCTACCCGTACCCGTTCCTCGACCCGGCGACCGCCGGCTGGGGCAGTGTCGTCGCGTACATCGTCGGCCTGACCGCGTTCTTGGTCGCCATCGGTGCCCTCGCCGTGACCTACGGCCGCAGCCGTGGTCGCCGCTCGCGCCGTTCTGCAACCTCCCCGCAGAGTGCCGACCGGGGCGCAAAGTTCTTCGCAGCTCGCGAGGATGGTCGCATCTCGCGCTGACAGCCGTGGCAGGATGCTGTCGGTGAGCAGCAATCGCGCCAACAGCCATCGGGTGGCCGTGCTCGTGCTCGAGGGCGCGAAGCCGCTGGACGTCGGCATCCCGGCCCAGGTCTTCACCCACCGGCCGAGCATGCCGTACGAGGTGCGCGTGTGCGGCGCCGCTGCCGGCCTGGTGCGCGGCGGCGACGGCCTCGCGTACAGCGTCGCCGAGGGCCTTGAGGCGCTCGAGTGGGCGCAGACGGTGTTCATCCCGGGCTACCGCGAGCCCGCGCGCGAAGACCCGCCCGTCAAGGTCGTGGATGCCCTGCTCGCCGCCCACGCACGCGGAACCCGACTCGCCGCCATCTCCACCGGCGCCTTCGCCCTCGCCGCGACCGGACTGCTCGACGGCAAGCGCGCCACGACCCACTGGCACTACACGAAGGTGCTGCAGGCGAAGCACCCGCGCATCCGGGTCGACGAGAACGTGCTCTTCGTGGACGAGGGCGACGTGCTCACCTCGGCCGGCGCGGCATCCGGCGTCGACCTGTGCCTGCACCTGGTGCGGCGCGATCACGGCGTCGCGCTGTCGAACCAGGTCGCGCGGCGGCTCGTGGCGGCGCCGTACCGCAGCGGCGGGCAGGCCCAGTTCGTGCCGCGGTCGGTGCCCGAGCCTCTCGGCGACTTCTTCGCGGCGACGCGGCACTGGGCGCTCGAGCGGCTCGAGGGCCCGCTGACCGTCGCCGACCTCGCGGACAACGCGCGCGTGTCGACCCGCACCTTCTCGCGGCGCTTCGTGGAGGACACGGGCTACACGCCGATGCAGTGGATCCTCCGAGCCCGCGTCGACCTCGCGCGCGAGCTGCTCGAGCGTACCGACCTCGGGGTCGAGCAGATCGCCGACCGGGTGGGGCTCGGCACGGGCGCGAACCTCCGGATGCACTTCCAGCGGGTGCTCGGAACCTCGCCGAGCGAGTACCGGCACACCTTCGCGCAAGATGGCTAGAAACTTGCGATAGCTGTCTTTACGGCCACTCCCGCCGCGGCGCGAACAGGGCGAGCGTAGAGCCATGACAAACATTGCTATCAACGGGTTCGGCCGCATCGGCCGCAACGTTCTCCGTGCGCTCCTCGAGCGCGACACCGATCTCGAGGTCGTCGCGATCAACGATCTGACCGAGCCCGAGACCCTCGCGCACCTGCTGCGCTACGACAGCTCCCTCGGGCGTTTCCCCGGCACGGTGGAGGTGGACGGCGACACCCTCGTGGTCGACGGCCGCCGCATCCGGGTGCTCGCCGAGCGCGAGCCGGCCAACCTCCCGTGGGCGAACCTCGGTGTCGAGCTCGTCGTAGAGTCGACCGGCCGCTTCACCGACGCCGCTGCGGCGAAGGCCCACCTCGAGGCCGGGGCCAAGCGCGTGCTGATCAGCGCTCCCGCGACCGGCGCCGACGTGACCATCGCCTACGGCGTCAACACCGAGGCGTACGATCCCGCCCTCCACACCATCGTCTCGAACGCCTCCTGCACGACGAACGCGCTCGCGCCCCTCGCCGCGGTGCTCGACGAGCTCGCGGGCATCGAGCACGGCTTCATGACCACGGTGCACGCCTACACGCAGGAGCAGAACCTGCAGGACGGCCCGCACCGCGACCTGCGCCGCGCCCGCGCCGCCGGCGTCAACATCGTGCCGACCACGACCGGTGCTGCGAAGGCGATCGGCCTCGTGCTGCCGCAGCTCGAGGGCAAGCTGTCGGGCGACTCGATTCGCGTGCCGGTGCCGGTCGGGTCGATCGTAGAGCTCAACACGGTGGTCTCGCGGGATGTCACGCGCGAGCAGGTCCTCGAGGCGTACCGCGCGGCGGCTCTGGGCGGGCTCAACGGCATCCTCGAGTACACCGAGGAGCCCATCGTCTCGAGCGACATCACCGGCCGCCCTGCCTCCGCGATCTTCGACGCCAGCCTCACCCGCGTAGACGGCCGCCACATCAAGGTCGTCGCCTGGTACGACAACGAGTGGGGATTCTCCAACCGCGTCGTCGACAGCCTGACCCTGCTCGCGGCATGATCGCCGTCCGGTCGGTCGAGGAGCTCGAGGGCATCATCGGGGTGCCCGCACAGCGGGTAGCCGAGAAGGTGCGGCACGAGCTGGCGCCGGTCGACCGGGAGTGGCTGGCCGCGGCATCCCTGGTCTTCATTGCTACCTCGGATGCCGCGGGCAACCTCGACGTGTCGCCCAAGGGCGACCCCGCGGGCTTCGTGAAGGTGCTGGATGCCACGACCCTGGCGATCCCGGACCGACCGGGCAACCGGCGCGTCGACGGGTTCCACAACCTGCTCGCCGACCCGCACATCGGCCTCGTGTTCCTCATCCCCGGACGCGGCGACACCCTCCGCGTGAACGGCCGCGCGACGATCGTGCGCGACGCGGAGTTCTTCGACGAGATGGTGGTGCGCGGCAACCGCCCCTCGCTCGCCCTCGTGGTCGAGATCGAGGAGGTGTTCTTCCACTGCTCGAAAGCATTCCTGCGGTCGAAGGCGTGGGACCCGTCGTCATGGGAGCCGACCGCCGCGCCCCGCCGGGCGGTGATCGCGCAGGCTGTCGAGCGGCCGGATGACTCGCTCGAGCTCCTCGACGAGTACTACGGCCCGAGCTACGCGGAGCGGGTTGAGTAGTGCGCTCTGGCGCGCGTATCGAAACCGGATGCTCGACGGTCCAGTTTCGATACGGCCGCGGGCGGCCTACTCAACCCGCGAGCGGCTCGATCGCGAAGGTGAACTCCTGCCCCTCGCGGAACGGCTCCAGCAGCTCGAAGTTCTCGAACGAGGCGCCGCCGGGGATCGGCGAGGAGCTCGCCCAGTACGCGTAGCGGGCGTTCACGAGCACCTCGAGGTCGTCGGTCGGCTCGTCGGCCCGCCAGGTCTGGCGGGCGCGCAGGCCCTCGTACTTCCAGTGCCCATTGGTGTCGGGGGCGTACCGGGCTGCCGAGTGGTCGAGCTCGTCGGGCGTCGCGGAGACGGTGGCCGAGCCATCCGGCCCGCGGGTGAAATCGGCGAGCGGGAACCGCGCGTGCTCGGTGAAGTCGGTGCGCTCGAAGCCGGGCCAGAGTTCTGCGGGGCTGACTGTGCGGCCGGCTAGCTCGAGGTTGCGCAGGCGAGCGTAGTTGCCCATCGTCGCCGTGACGACGCAGTAGGCGAGCGGCACGGATGACCCGTTCCGCCAGGTCGCGATGGCTACCTCGTGCGGCCGGTCCGCGCGGAACGACAGCCGCACCGCCACGTCGGCGCCGTTGTCGAAGGGCTCGATGAGCACGAACACCCGCAGCCGCTCGACGCCGTCCACGGTCTCGACGACGCCGCGCGCCGGCTGCAGCGGATCGCGCGGGCTCAGGTCGCTGCGGTCGTCCGCGCTCCAGAACCGCTTGCCGCGCACGCCGTCGAACGTGCTCACCTCGAGCTCGGAGAGTGCGCGGTCGGTCTGCCCCTCGGGGATCGGCTCGATCGCGATGAAGTTGACGAGCCGGTCGAGCGGGTGGTCGAGGTACGGGGTGAAGATCCGCAGCAGTCCGCGGGGTCCGAGCAGGGGGTGCAGCCCGACCTGCAGACCGCCCGGATGCCCCCACCGCGGCTCTCCCGACGCATCGCCGGTGGGCCGGATCCAGCCGCCGTCGGCGCCCGCCCTCGTCATCTCGGGTACGAAATCCATGTCGTCAGCCACGGGAGGCTCCTCTGCGTCGAGTGCTTGAAATCGATTTCAGCCTACCGGCGGGTTGGGTAGCGCGCCAGCGCGTGGTGAAACGGATGCCCATGCGGAGGTTTTGACACCGTGCGGAGGCGCTGGGCACCGCATGGTGTCGAAACCTCCGCATGGGCGAGAGACGACGTTTCGATACGGCCGCGGGCGGCCTACTCAACCCGCCTACTCAACCCGCCGGGAGCTCGAGCGCCGTCACCCCGCGCAGGTCGATACGCAGCCGGTCGCCGGCGCGCACGAAGGTCAGGAGCACGTCGCCGCACACGTGGCACCGTACGCACCACCCGGGGGCCGCGTCGTAGACCATCGCGGTCGCGAGCACCGAGACGTCGCCGCACGAGGCGCAGCGCGCGGTCGCGGTCGTCATGTCCTCGCGGAACAACTCCAGCAGGGGACCAGCCAAAACGTTGCCGTCGAGATGCATCACGCGCCTCCGAATCGCTCGGTCTTGATCAGGGATGCATCGTGCCCGAGGTCGACCAGCCAAGACGCGACCGCCTCGACGAAGCCGGTCGGCCCGCACACGAACACCGCGGAACCCACGGGCAGGACTGCCGCCGCGAGCCGCTCCTTCGTGAGGCGCCCGATCGTGGCATCCGGCGGCCCTGATCGCGTGTACGCGTAGGTGATGTTGTCGAGCTTCTCGAGCTCGTCGGCGAAGAAGCGGTCGTCGGGCGTGCGCACCGAGTACAGCAGTTGCATGGGGGCGGTCGAGCCGGATGCCGCGTGCGCCCGGATCATCGCAACGAGAGGCACCACGCCCGACCCGCCGGCGATGAGCTGCACGGGCTGCTCGACCGATGGCGACCACACGAACCACCCGCCGAGCGGACCGCGCAGCTCGAGCATGTCGCCCGCGCGCAGGTCGTCCACGAGGTAGGGGGAGACCTCGCCGTCCGGCAGCTTGTCGACCGCGAGCTGCAGTCGCGGCGACGGCCCGGAGGAGGCGAGCGAGTACGACCGGGTGGCCTGGTAGCCGTCGGGCGCGGTCAGCCGCACGTCCACATGCTGGCCGGCGATGTTGCCCGCCCAGTCGGGCACGTCGATCCAGATGCTGCGGCCGCTCGGGGTCTCAGCGCTGGTCGAGGCGACGGTGCCCACAGTCCACGATCCGGGTCGAGGGGCCGCTACCAATAGCGCTGCTCTTGCCAGGGGTCGCCGTAGATGTGGTAGCCGTTCTGCTCCCAGAAGCCGGGGTCGTCTTCGGCCATCATGGTCAGGCCGCGGATCCACTTCGCGCTCTTCCAGAAGTACAGGTGCGGTACGAGCAGCCGTGCCGGCCCACCGTGCTCGGGGTCGAGCGGCTCGCCCTCGAAGGTGTGCGCGATCCAGGCCTTGCCGTCGCGCAGGTCCTCGTAGGGGGCGTTCGTCGTGTACCCGCCGTAGGAGTGCTCCATGACGTAGTCGTACTCGGTCTCGACGTCGGCGAAGAGCGTGTCGAGCGAGACGCCGCGCCACGTGGTGCCGAGCTTCGACCAGCGCGTGACGCAGTGGATGTCGGTGTGGATGTCTTCGGTGGGCAGCGCCATGAGCTGCTCCCAGTTCCAGCGGTGGACCTTCCCGGTCTCCGTCGTGATGGTGAACTCCCACGTGTCGGTGTCGACGTTGGGGGTCGGCCCTGCCGAGAGCACCGGGAAGTCTTCGGTGAGGTACTGGCCGGGCGGGAGCGCCGGGTTGTTGTCCCTGCCACGACCCGAGAAACCGCGCGTGAAGATGCTCATGCTTCAGGGTAGCGACCCCCGCCGCGCGCGGCTAGGCGAGCGCCTCCTTCCGGAAGAATTCGAGCGTCGAGGGGATGCCCGCCCGCGTCGCGATCGCGGGCTTCCGGCCGACCCACTCGTCATTGTCGAGCGCGGTCACCATGAAGCTCGCGAGGTCGATGCGCGCGGTGAACGCGCCGCGCACGTGCTGGTCGCCCACGGCGTAGTCACTCACCCCCTCCGCGTCGAACAGGCCTGACGGGCGCACGATGGTCCAGTCGAGGCCGCTCTCGGCCACGAGCTGCTCCATGCGGCGCATGTCGACGTAGGTGGTGCGGCCAAACCCGAAGATCACGAGGGGCTTGAGCACCTCGAGCAGGGCGCCGCCTCCGGAGCTCTTGAAGCGCACGGCCGGGTCAGCGGCGCTCGAGCTCGTGACGAGCAGTCTCCGCACGCGGTGCCTCTTCATCGCGGCGACGATGTTCGCCGTGCCGCGGGAGTAGATCTCGATGGGCCGGCGGCCGAAGGGCACTCCGAGCGACGAGAGCACGGCATCCGCACCCTCGATGACGGCCGCGGCCTGGGCGGGGTCGAGCACGTCCGTCTGTGCGACGGTGAGGCGCTCGTGCGCGAGGTCGAACTGCTCGGGCCTGCGCACGGCGGCCGTCACGTCGTGCCCGTGCTCGAGAGCCTGCTCGACGAGCCGGCGGCCGGTTGGCCCGTTCGCGCCGAAGATGACAGTATTCACCAAAACCTCCTGTAACCAATAAAGTATGGATACCATATCATATGGAACTCGTAACAAAAGAGCGCCGTCACCGAGTGCTGCAGGTCAAGCGCGCACTGCGCGAGGTCAACAACCAGGTGTCGCTGCTGAGCCACCGGGTGAGCGCGCGGGCCGAGGTGAAGGACATCGACCTCGACACCCTCGACTACCTCTCGCAGCACGGCGCGATGAGCGCGAGCTCCCTCGCGAAGGGGATCGGCCTGCACCCCGCGACCATGACCGGCGTCCTCGACCGGTTAGAGAGGTCCGGCTGGATCCTTCGCGGGCGCGCCGAGCACGACCGCCGCGCTGTGGTGATCGGCATCGACCCGAGGCGCAACACAGACCTCGTCGAGCTGTACGCGGGCATGAACTCGGCCATGGACGGCGTCGTCGAGGCCTTCACGGATGCCGAGCTCGACACCATCGCGGAGTTCCTCCGCCGCACGGCCGAAGCGGGGCAGTCCGCGACCGCGGAGCTCGACGCGTAGGCTCGAACAATGACGCTGTCGCTCGGGCTCCCCACGGTCCGCCGGGACCCGGGCAGCATGCCGTCCACGGTCGGTCGGCCGGATGTCTCGGGGCTCATCGACAGCCACGGCCGCACCGCCCACGACCTCCGCGTGTCAGTGACGGAGAAGTGCTCGCTGCGGTGCACCTACTGCATGCCCGAGGCCGGGCTGCCGAGCATCCCCCGCAATGACCTGCTCACGCCCTCGGAGATCGCGCGGCTCGTCGGGATCGGCGTGCGCGACCTCGGGATCACCGACGTCCGGTTCACCGGCGGCGAGCCGCTCATGCGCGCGGACCTGGAGGAGATCATCCGGCTGTCGTCCGCTGTTGCCGCGGGCGCCAGCGTGAGCATGACCACCAACGGCATCGGGCTCGACAAGCGCATCGACGGGCTCGTCGCAGCAGGGCTCACGCGCCTCAACATCTCCCTCGACACCGTCGACCGGGATCACTTCGCGCGGCTCACGCGCCGGGATCGGCTGCCGTCGGTGTTCGCGGGCATCGACGCCGCGAGGCGGGCCGGTATCACGCCGCTGAAGATCAACGCCGTGCTCATGCGCGACACGCTCGCGGGCGCGGCCGATCTGCTCGAGTGGTCGCTCGCCAACGGCGCCCAGCTGCGGTTCATCGAGCAGATGCCGCTCGACGCCGACGAGCAGTGGGCGCGCGACAACATGGTCGACGCGGCTGAGCTGCTCGACGTGCTCTCCGCGAGGTTCACCCTCGAGAGCCCGCACCGGGAGGACCCGTCGGCCCCCGCGGAGGAGTGGCTCGTCGATGGAGGCCCCGCCACCGTCGGCATCATCGCCTCCGTCACGCGCAGCTTCTGCGAGGCCTGCGACCGCACGCGCATCACCGCCGAGGGCACGGTGCGCTCCTGCCTGTTCGGCGACGACGAGACCGACCTGCGCGGGCTACTGCGGGGCGGAGCCGACGACGCCACCATCGCCGACTGGTGGCGCGCCGCCATGTGGGGCAAGCAGAAGGGGCACGGCATGGAGCTGGCCGGGTTCCAGCGGCCGCTGCGCAGCATGGGGGCGATCGGTGGCTGAGGTCGTCGTGCGGTACTTCGCCGCGGCAGCGGAAGCGGCGGGGGTGCGCGAGGAGTCCCTGCCCCACGCCGGAACAGTCGGTGCCCTGCGGGTGCTGCTCGTCGAACGGTATGGCGACGCCATGGCCCGAGTGCTGGCATCCGGATCGTTCCTCGTCGACGGAGTCGTCAGCCGCGACGACTCGCGCAGCCTCGGCGCAACGGTCGACGTGCTGCCGCCGTTCGCCGGCGGATAGCTACAGCCCGACCCACTCCGCGACGCCCTCGGAGAGGTGCTGGCGCTTCCAGATCGGCACGGTCAGCTTGATCAGGTCGACGAGGCGGGCGCACGCCGTGAAGGCCTCGGCCCGGTGCGGTGCAGCAACGGATGCCACGAGCGCGATGTCCCCGACGCCCAGCGCGCCCGTGCGGTGCGCGGCGGCGACACGCAGCCCGGACTCGGCGGCCACGATCTGGCAGCACTCCTCCAGGAACCGCTGCGCCTCGGGGTGCGCCTCGTAGTCGAGGCCCGTCACGGGCCGGCCGTCATCATTGTCGCGGATGACCCCGCTGAACGTCACGACCGCTCCGTTGCCGGAATCCTGCACGAATTCCTCGATCGGGGTGACGTCGAGGGGCTCGTCGGTGACGAGTGCGTAGACGTCCATGGTCATAGCCTGCCACTTTAGGGTGGAATGCTGGGAATGTGACCCCTCGGCATACCCTCCTCGCACTCCTCGTCGTCGTCATCTGGGGCCTCAACTTCCTCGCCATCGACTTCGGCCTCGACGGCGTTCCGCCCCTCGTGTTCCTCGCGCTGCGGTTCATCCTCGTCGCCATTCCGGCAATCTTCTTCCTCAAGCCGCCGACCATCGGCTGGAAGAACGTGCTCCTCATCGGCACGTTCCTGAGCCTCGGGCAGTTCTCCCTGCTCTATCTGGCGCTCGCGCTCGGCATGCCGCCGGGCCTCGCCTCGCTGCTGCTGCAGACCCAGGTCGTGCTGTCGGTGATCGTCTCGGCGATCGTCCTGCGCGAGCGGCCCACCCGCAAGCAGCTCATGGGCATCGTCATCGGGATGCTCGGACTCGCGATCGTCGTCATCGGCCACAGCTACGCCGCCCCGTGGCTCCCCGTCGTGATCCTGCTCCTCGCCGCGCTCTCGTGGGCGATCGGCAACGTGCTCTCGCGGCGTGCGAAGGCGGCATCCGGGCTGTCGCTCGTCGTGTGGTCCGGACTCGTCGTGCCGATCCCGTCCCTCGTGCTCGCGATGATCGTCGACAGCCCGACGGTGGTGCTCGACTCGATCACGCACCTCTCGCCCGTGGCGATCCTGTCCACGCTGTACACGGCGGTGTTCGCGTCGCTCGTCGGCTATGGGATCTGGAACACGCTGCTCGCGAAGTACCCGACCAGCGCGGTGGTGCCGTTCACGCTGCTGGTGCCGGTGGTCGGGATCATCGCGGCGTGGATCGCGGTCAACGAGCAGCCGACGGTCACGGAGGTTGTCGGCGGTGCAATCATGCTCGCGGGGCTCGCGGTTGCGGTGATCGTCTGGGGGCGGCGGCCTCCGACTCCTCTGCGGGTTGAGTAAGGCGCTCTGGCGCCTGTATCGAAACCTGACGGTCGCGGATGCTGGTTTCGATACGGCCGCGGGCGGCCTACTCAACCCACGGGTTTCGATACGGCCGCGGGCGGCCTACTCAACCCACCGGGCGGGCCTAGTGCTCGCCGCCGCCCGCGACTTGGGCCACCAGGTGCTCCAGCAGGTCGTTCAGAACGGCGAGGCCGTCCTTCACCCCGCCCGACGAGCCGGGGAGGTTGACGATGACGGTGCCGCCCGCGGTGCCGGCCAGGCCACGGCTCAGGGCGGCTTTCGGCGTGTTCGGAAGGCCGCGGGCGCGGATGGCCTCGGCGACTCCGGGCAGCTCGCGATCGAGGATCGCGCGCGTGGCCTCGGGCGTGGCATCCGTCGGGCTCATGCCTGTTCCGCCGGTCGTGATGATGACGGCGGGCGCCTGCGCCACGGCCTTCTGGAGCGTCGCGGCGATATGGGCGTCAGGCACCACCCAGATGTCGGACTCGTAGCCGCGCGCGAGCAGCCACTCGAGGATGCGCGGGCCGGTGGTGTCCGCCCGGTGTCCCGCGGCGGCGCTGGTCGAGGCCACGATCACCAGGGACGTCAGGGGCCGTACCTCGGGCCGGGTCTTTCCCCCGGTCTTCTCGACCAGTCGGATGCCGCCAAGCACCGAGTGCGGGTCGACGGCCTTCGTCATGTCGTGCAGCGTGAGCCCGGCGACGGCGACGGCGGTGAGCGCCTCCATCTCGACCCCGGTCTGGCCGGTCGTCTTCGCGGTGGCCGTGATGGTGATGGAGTCGTCGCCGAACTCGAAGTCGACGGTGACCGAGCTCAGCGCGAGCTGGTGGGCGAGCGGGATGAGCTCGCTCGTGCGCTTGGCGCCGCCGATGCCCGCGAGCCGGGCCGTGGCGAGCACATCGGCCTTGGGCATCCCGTCGGCCTTGACCAGCCCGATGACCTCGGGGGTCGACGTAAAGGTGCCGGTCGCGGTGGCGCTGCGCTTGGTCACGGCCTTGTCGCCGACATCGACCATGCGCGCGCGGCCGTCTGCGTCGAGGTGGGAGAGCTCGCTCATAGGTGCCACACTTCCACACTGTCGCCGGCCTTGAGGCCGGTCACGTCCTCGGGAACGACGACCAGCACATCGGATGCCGCGAGCCCGGCGACCAGGTGCGAACTCGGTCCGGCGACCAGGGCCACCGTGCCGCCGTCGCCCGCGCGCCCGCGCAGGAACTGCCGCTTGCCCGGCACGGAGTTCACGTCCGCCACCAACCGCCGTGTCTCGTGCAGCGCGGGCGGCAGACCTGCGGCCTCCCTGAGCAGGGGCGCGAGGAACACCTCGAACGAGAGCTGCGTGCTCACCGGGTTGCCCGGGAAGCACAGCACAGGCACGCCCTCGAACACGGCGGTCGCCTGGGGGCCGCCGGGCTGCATGGCGACGGTCCCGACGCGGGCGCCGAGCGGCTCGAGAGTCTCGCGCACGACCTCGTAGTCGCCCATCGAGATGCCGCCGGACGTGATGATGAGGTCGGCGGCGGCCGCGGCATCCCGCAGCGCCTGCAGCATCGCGCCGTTGTCGTCGCCGACGTGCACCCGGCTCGCGACCACGGCACCGGCGGCGCGGACCGCGGCGGCCAGGGCGGTGCCGTTCGAGTCGAAGACCTGGCCGAGCACGGGGGTCGCGCCGGGGGCGATGAGCTCGCTGCCGGTGGTGATGATCGCGATCCTTGTCAGGGCGCGCACATCCACAGTGGCGAGGCCCGCGGCTGCGAGGACTGCGAGGTGCCGCGACGCGAGGCGCAGGCCGGCGGGCAGCAGCTCGTCGCCCTGCCGAACGTCGCTGCCGCGACCGCGGACGTACTCGCCCGGCGTGCGCACGCGCTCGATCGTGACTCGGTCGCCGTCGACCACGGTGTCCTCGACGGGGACGATCGCGTCGGCGCCCTCGGGCACCACGGCTCCGGTCATGATGCGCACGGCCGTCCCGGGCTCGAGCGCGGCCGGGTCGCTCGGTCGGGCCGACACCTCGCCCGCGATCGGCAGCGTGCCGGGGAGGTCGGCGGAGCGCACCGCGAAGCCGTCCATCTGCGAGTTGCGGAACAGCGGGAGGTCGACGGGGGAGAGCACCGCATCCGTCGTCACGCGGCCGAGGGCGCCGTCGATGGCGACCGTCTCCCGGCCCACCGGCCTGACCAGGCTCGCGACGTGCGCGACATGCTCGTCGACGGTGGCCATCAGTACCTCGCCATCTCGGGGTCGCGGTCGCGCGCCCAGGCGTCGATGCCGCCCTCGAGGTGGGTGGCGTCGAACCCATGGGCCAGCAGGATGTCTCGGGCCTGAGCCGAGCGCATGCCGTGGTGGCAGTACGCGACGATCGGGCCGGCCGGCAGCTCGCCCAGCCGCGCCTCCAACTCGCCCAGCGGGATGAGGATCGACCCCGGCAGCGCGACCAGCTCGTGCTCCCAGGGCTCGCGCACGTCGAGGAGGGTGCCGGTCGCTTCGGTGGTGCCCTTCACCCCGCAGAACAGCTCGTAGTCGATGAGCTCCGTGATCGGCTCGGCGGTCGGATCCTTCTCGTAGGCGATGGTGCGGAAGTCGCCCGTGAGTCCGTCGAACACGGTGACCCGCCCGACCAGCGGTTCGCCGACGCCGGTGAGCAGCTTGAGCGCCTCTGTCGCCATGAGCGATCCGATCACGCCGACCGTCGTCGGCAGCACCCCGCCAACCTCGCATGACAGCACCGAGCCGGGCGGCGGGGGAGTAGGGAACAGGTCGCGGTAGGTGGTGCCCCACGAGATCCCGACCTGCCCGCCGTACTGCGAGACCGCGCCCCAGACCAGCGGGATGCCCGTGAGCACCGCCGCGTCGTTGGCGAGGTAGCGCGTGGGGAAGTTGTCGCTGCCGTCGAGCACGAGGTCGTAGCCGGCGAACTGCTCGAGCGCATTCGCCGTCGTCAGCCTGGTCTGGGTCGCGACCACGTTCGCGAGCGGATCGATCTGCGCCGCACTCGACGCCGCCGAGCGCGCCTTCGGCTCGCCGACATCCGCGACGCCGTGGATGTGCTGCCGGTGCAGGTTGCTGAGCTCCACTCGGTCGTCGTCGACGATGCCGACCGTGCCGACACCCGCCGCGACCAGGGCCGGGATGACCGTGCTGCCGAGCCCGCCGGCGCCGATCACGAGCACCCGGGCGTTCGCCAGCTTGGCCTGTGCGTCGGCGCCCCAGCCTGGGAGCGCGAGTTGCCGTGAGTAGCGGGCGTCCATGAGTTCGATTCTCTCAGTCAGGCGGGTTGAGTAGTGCCCTCTGGGCCGCGTATCGAAACCGGGTCGGGATCTGGGTTTCGATACGGCCGCGGGCGGCCCACTCAACCGGCTAAAGTCGAACTCCAACGTGAATGCGGGAGAAAATGACGGATTTCACCGTGAAAGAGGCAGCGACCCTGCTCGGGGTCAGTGACGACACCGTGCGCCGGTGGGCCGACGGCGGCCGGCTCGCCCTGAAGGCGGGCGCGAACGGCCGCTCGCACGTCGAGGGCGTCGAGCTCGCGGCCCTGGCCCAGGAGCTCGCGGCCGAGTCGGAATTGGCGGCAGCGTTTCCGACGTCGAGGGCGTCCGCGCGCAACCGCATCACCGGCATCGTGACGAAGGTCACGAAAGACCGGGTGATGGCGCAGGTCGAGATGCAGGCGGGTCCGTTCCGGATCGTCTCGCTCATGAGCGCGGAGGCCGCGGACGAACTCGGCCTCACACCTGGAACTCTCGCTGTCGCGAGCGTCAAAGCAACCACTGTCGTAGTGGAGCTGCCATGAAGCTGAAGACCGCAGCACCCGCCATCGTGCTCGTCGCCGCCCTGGCGCTGGCAGGCTGTTCCACCCCCGAGCCCGCCCCCACGGAGACCGCCGCCGCTGACACGCTGAGCGGCACGATCAACGTGTTCGCCGCGGCATCCCTCACCGGGTCGTTCCAGGCGTTAGCCGCCGCCTTCAACGAAGAGCACCCGGACGTGACCGTCACCTTCAACTTTGGCGGCAGCTCGGGGCTGGCGACGCAGATCGTCGAGGCCGCGCCCGCCGACGTGTTCGCCGCGGCGAGCCCCGCGACGATGAAGACGGTGACGGATGCCGCACTCACCGACGGCGACCCCACCGACTTCGCGACCAACGTGCTCGAGATCGCCGTCGCCAAGGGCAACCCCGGTGGGATCACGGGACTCGAGGACTTCGCCAATGCTGACAAGACGATCGCGCTGTGCGCCGTCGAGGTGCCGTGCGGGGCAGCCGCGGCCAAGCTGTTCGACGCGGCGGGCATCGTGCCCTCGGTCGACACCTACGAGCAGGACGTCAAGGCAGTCCTCACCAAGGTGGAGCTCGGCGAGGTCGACGCCGGCGTGGTCTACGTGACCGACGTGCTCGACGCGGGAGACGCGATCGAGGGCATCGAGGTCGACTCGGCGCCCGTGGCCTACCCGATCGCGACACTCTCCGCCTCGGCGAACAGGGAGGCGGCACA
The DNA here is from genome assembly GCA_025463515.1 of Rhodoglobus sp. Lineage (GTDB taxonomy): Bacteria > Actinomycetota > Actinomycetes > Actinomycetales > Microbacteriaceae > Rhodoglobus. The sequence goes on along the minus strand of JAODAQ010000035.1, from coordinate 141,575 downwards.
GGCGTTCGTCGACTTCGTGCTCTCGAGCAAGGGCCAGAGCATCCTCAAGGCTGCTGGGTTTGGCACGCCGTAGGTCCTCGCTGGCACCCGCGCTGTGGGTGCCAGCGGGGCTTGCTCTCGGCCTGCTCCTGCTGCCACTCGTCGCGCTCATCGTCCGCGCGCCCTGGGCGGCCCTTCCTTCGCTCCTCGCGGAGCCGACGGTCGTCCAGGCGCTCGGGCTCTCCCTGACCACCGCCGCGATCTCGATGGTCGTGTGCCTCGTGCTGGGCATCCCGCTCGCCCTCGTGCTCGCGCGCTCGGCGCTGTGGCCCGCGATCCCGCGGCGGCTGCTTCGTGCGCTCATCACCGTGCCGCTGGTGCTGCCGCCGGTGGTCGGCGGCGTCGCGCTGCTGCTTCTGCTCGGGCGGCGCGGGCTGATCGGTCAGTGGCTGCCGTTCACGATCCCGTTCACGCCGGCCGCCGTGGTGATCGCGCAGGTGTTCGTGTCGATGCCGTTCCTCGTGATCGCTGTGGAGGGAGCGCTGCGCGCCTCCGACCGCCGTTTCGAGATCGCGGCGTCGACGCTCGGGGCGTCGAGGTTCACCGTGTTCCGGCGGATCACCCTGCCGCTCATCGCTCCCGGCATCGCGTCGGGCGCACTGCTGTGCTTCACCCGGTCGCTCGGCGAGTTCGGCGCGACGATCACCTTCGCGGGCAGCTTCCCGGGCACAACGCAGACGCTGCCGATCTCGACCTACCTCCTGCTGCAGACCGACCCGAATGCCGCGATCGCGCTGTCGCTCGTGCTCATGGTGGTGTCGGTCGTGGTGCTGCTGTCCCTGCGCGACCGCTGGGTGCCGGGGGTGCTCGCGTGAGCCTCGTCGCGTCTCTCACTGTCCCCGGCCGAGTCGAACTCGAGCTCACCGTCACACCCGGTCGCACGCTCGCGCTGCTCGGCCCGAACGGCGCTGGGAAGTCGAGCACCCTCCAGGCGCTCGCGGGCCTGATCGACTACGAGGGGACGGTGCGCGTCGGTTCTCGAGTGCTCGACGGCGTAGATCCCGAGCACCGCCGCGTCGGCTACGTCTTCCAGGAGTACCTGCTCTTCCCGCACCTCACCGTGCTCGAGAACGTCGCGTTCGGAGCGAGGGCGCAGGGCCGCGGTCGGGTTGCGGCGCGTTCGCAGGCGGGCGAATGGATGCAGCGGCTCGGCATCGCGGACCTCGCCGCCCGCCGCCCCCCGCAGCTCTCCGGCGGCCAGGCGCAGCGGGTCGCGCTGGCGCGCGCTCTTGCATCAGACCCGGAGGTGCTCCTCCTCGACGAGCCGCTCGCGGCGCTCGACGTCGAGATCCGTGACGAGGTGCGCGAGGAGTTGGCACGGCACATCCGGGAGTGGGGCGGCCTCACGATCGTCGTCACGCACAGCTTCGACGACGTCACGGCGCTCGCGGAGGAGGTCATCGTGATCGAGAAGGGCCGCGCGACGCAGCGGGGGTCGGTGCGCTCGTTGGTAGCTGAACCCGGCACGTCGTACGTGCGGCGGCTAGTGGCGAGCTGGAGCGAAGACTAGTGCGGGTTGAGCAGCGCGCTCTGGCGCGCGTATCGAAACCGGTTGCTCGGCGCCGGTTTCGATACGGCCCCTAGGGGGCCTAATCAACCCGCGAGGCAGGTTGCGCTAGAATTCTGTACATGACGACCCTCTCTGTGGCCGATGCCCGTGCCCAGTTCTCGCGCATCGTGGAGTCTGCCGAGACCACTCATGAGCGCTTCGAGGTAACTCGCAACGGCAGCCGCGTCGCCGTACTCCTGGGCGCGGACGACTTCGACGCACTCCTCGAGACGCTCGACATCCTCGGTGACAGTGCGGCGATGGATTCCATTCGCGAGGGCCTCGCCGACCTTCGGCTGGGGAAGACCGCGTCAGTGGAAGAAGTGCGCGCGGCGATGAGGGCCAACGGCAGACTCGCGGAGTGACCTACCGGATCCGCTTCTCTGCGCGTGCCGAGCGAGCCCTTTCCGAGCATCTTCCCGAAAAGGTCGCAGCGGCCGCGTTCGAATTCATCACGGGGCCGCTGGCGGAGAACCCGCACCGGGTCGGGAAGCAGCTGCGCGAGCCGCTGTACCCGCTGTACTCGGCGCGGCGGGGCGAGTATCGGGTTGTCTACGAGATTCTCGAAGTGGAGGTCGTCGTTCAGGTTGTCTCTGTCGCGCACCGGCGCGAGGTGTACCGGTAGAGGTGGTTTCGATACGGCCGCGGGCGGCCTACTCAACCAGCCCTGGGGCCGGGGCGGCCTAGGTGCCCCAGCAGCGCGGCCGCGAGCGTGATGACGGCGGCGGTCGCCATCCCGGCGCCGATGTGCACGTTCAGGAGAAGGGCGCCGACGGCGGCTCCCGCTCCGATCAGGGCGATGGCCAGCACGCGGCGGGGCCAGGGGTGGCCCTTCGTCGCGGACCCGAAGACGGAGTCGAAGGCGAGGCCCACGATGGTCGACGTGACCACGACCGTCGTGACATCCTTCACCCCGATGTGGCGCGCAGCGCCCGCCTGCATGCCCATCGCGAGGCCGAGGGCGCCCGTCACGGCGAGCTTCACGGGCTCGACCGGGTCGGGCAGCGCGAGCATGGGCACGGCCGCCGCGAGCAGCACGGCGCCCACGGTCGCGAAGAGCACGGTGGAGCGGGTAGACCAGCCCGCGGCAACGGGCTTGAGGGTGCGCCCGGCGACGGCCGCCCCGACCATGAAGAGCACGAGGGCGATGATCGGTCCGACGATCGGCAGCCCGTCGGCGCCGGTGAGCGCCATGCCGAGGATGACGACGTTGCCCGTCATGTTCCCGGTGAACACCCGGTCGAGGCCGAGGTAGCCGACCGCGTCGATGACGCCGGTCGAGAATGTCAGGGCCAGCATGAGGCCCAGGTGAAGTCGGTCGGGGTTGCGGCGCAGGGCGTCGATCACGGGCTCACTCCAGGTCTCAGTAGTCTTACAAGTATGGATGCCCTCCAGCCCGGCCACGGACCGATCCGGTCTACCACGTACCTCCCGGCAGACCCGGAGCAGGTGCTGTGGGGCCGCCTTCCGTGCGAGGCGGACTCGCCCGTGCTCACCGTCGATTCGGGCACCGAGGTCACGATCGACACGATCAGCCACGAGGGGATCCTCGAGGACCAGGGCCGCGACCCGCGCGCCTTCTTCGGCGGGTACGGGGTCGAGGTTCTCGACGACGCGGTCGCGCTCGCGGCATCCGGCTACGACCGCGGCGACGGCGGGCCGCACGTCATCACCGGGCCGATCCGCGTCTCGGGCGCACGGCCGGGGGACCTGCTCCGGATGACCGTGCTCGAGACTCTCCAGCGGGTGCCGTACGGCGTCATCTCGAACCGCCACCGCCGCGGCGCCCTGCCGGACGAGTACCCCGCCTCCGGCCAGACCGTCAGCGTCTTCGCAGCGTCGGACGGCGAGTACGGAACTATCCCGCGCGTCGCCGGCGGGCCGCACGCCGCGCGCTTCCCGCTGCATCCCTTCCTCGGCACGATGGGCGTCGCGGTGGCCGGCTCGGTCCGCCCGCACTCGGTGCCGCCGGGGCCGCACGGCGGCAACATCGACATCAACCTGCTGACCGTCGGCGCCTCGCTGTACCTGCCCGTGCAGGTCGAGGGAGCGCTCGCCTACGTCGGCGACCCGCACTTCGCGCAGGGCGACGGCGAGGTCGCACTCACGGCAATGGAGGCGTCGCTGCGGGCGACGATCCGCTTCGAGGTCGTGGCCCACGAGGATGCCGTGCGCGAGTTCGGCGAGCTCGTCGGACCGCTCGCCGAGACGACCGAGTTCCTGGTCCCCACGGGCATGAACGCGGACCTCGACATCGCTGTGCAGGACTGCGTCCGCGCCGCGATCGCCCTCCTCCGCGCCCGCTACGGCTTCGACGCCGAGCACGCCTACGCCTACCTGAGTGCGGCGACGGACTTCAACATCTCTCAGGTCGTCGACCTCGTCAAGGGAGTGCACGCCCGCATCCGGAAGGCCGACCTTGAGTAGCCGCGACGACGTCGAGACCGCTTTCTGGGCCTACGAGCGCGCCCTGATGGCGAACGACCTCGACGCCCTCGACGAGTTGTTCGCGCCAGGGCCGTCGATCCTTCGCGGAGACGCGGCGGGCATCCTCGTCGGCCACGACGCGATCAGCCAGTTCCGCAAGGGGCGCGGGGGTGCGCCGGCCCGCGAGATCCTGCACGTCGAGATCCGCGAGCTGACGGATGCCACGGCCCTCGTCATCGCGATCACCGCCCCGGCCACGGGCGGCCGCGGCCAGCAGTCGCAGCTCTGGACCCTGGTGGACGGCGCGTGGCGCGTCTCCGCAGCTCACGTCTCGCTCCCCGCGCCGGCGATCAACGGGGCCGTCTGGCGCACCGTCGGCACCCCGCTCGTGCGGGGGGCCTCGGCGGGCCCGCTGCGCGGCGAGACCGTCGCGGTGAAAGACCTCTACGACGTCGCGGGCTTCGCGGTCGGCGCGGGCATCCCGGCCTACCTCGCCGAGGCCTCGCCGGCAACCGGAACCTCGCCAGCGGTCGCCGCGCTGCTCGCCGCGGGTGCCGACGTCACGGGCATCGCACAGACCGACGAGTTCGCGTACAGCATCGCCGGCCGCAACCCGCACTACGGCACCCCGCCGAACCCGGCCGTGCTCGGCGGCGTCCCTGGCGGATCGTCCAGCGGACCCGCCTCCGCCGTCGCCCTCGGCCAGGCGTCGATCGGCCTCGGCACCGACACCGCGGGGTCGATCCGGGTGCCGGCGTCGTACCAGGGCCTGTGGGGCCTCCGCTCGACCCACGGCTCGGTGAGCTCGGACCGCCTGCTCCCGCTCGCCCCGACCTTCGACTCGGTCGGCTGGATGACGCGCTCCGCCGCGATCCTCCGCGCCTGCGCCGCGGCGACCCTCGACGCGACGAAGCAGGTCGCCGTCGAGCCGTCGTTCGTGATGGCGCCGGCACTCCTGGAGCACTGCGAGCCGGACGTGCGCGCGGCCTTCTCGCGGTTCGCCTTCGACGCCGTCGACCTCGGCGACGTCGATGAGCTGTTCCTCGCCTTCCGTACCGTGCAGGCCGCGGAGGCGTGGGCGACGCACGGGGCGTGGATCTCCGCGCATCCGGGAGCGCTCGGCGAGGACGTGGCGGGACGCTTCGCGTTCGCCTCGACGATCGACTCCGCCGCCGAGGCATCCGGCCGCGTTGCCCTTGCGGCAGCACGCAACCGGCTCAACGCCCTGCTCGGCGACCGCGTGCTCGTGCTGCCGTCGGCGTCGTCCACGGCGCCGTCGGTGTTCGCCGACCCCGAGCTGATCGAGCGGACCCGCCAGGGCACCCTCCGCCTCACGTGCATCGCGGGCATCACGGGGCGGCCGGCGCTGAGCATCCCGCTGCTCACGGTGCCGCAGCCGGGCGCACTGCTCCGCGCCCCGGTGGGGGTGTGCCTCGTGGGGCCGCGGTTCGGCGACCTCGCGCTGATCGACCTCGCGGAGCAGTTGGCGGGTTGAGTAGGCCGCCCGCGGCCGTATCGAAACCGTGGTTTCGATACGCGCCCTAGAGGGCGCTACTCAACCAGCGGCGACGAGCACCTCGTCGAGCGGGACCTCCCGTGAGCCGCTGACGAACCGCGGCGCGACCGGGGTGCCCGCGGCATCCGTGAACGTGACGAGCGGGGGCTCGTCCCAGGGGCGGTTGCGCGCGCCCCAGTCGCCGAGGGCGCCGAGCACCACCATGAGCTCGCGGCCGACGTCGGTCACGAAGTACTCGTCGCGCGCCCGCTGGCCCTCGCGCGAGACCGTGCGGCGCTCCAGTACTCCGCCCGCGACGAGGGTGTCGAGCCGGTCGGCGAGCACGTCGCGGGGCATCCCGAGCGACTCGCGGAACTCGGTGAACCGCGTGCTGCCGGCAATCGCGTCGCGCACGATGAGCAGCGTCCAGCGGTCGCCGAGCACATCGAGGGTGCGTGCGATGGGGCAGCGGAGGCTTCCGCGGATGTCGTCCATGCTTCGATCCTAGCTGAGTTTGTAAAACAGACCTAGCGTGGTAGTGTCACGGCATGACAACGCTCGAAGGATCAGTAGTTCTCGTGACCGGTGCGAACGGCGGCCTCGGCCGCGAGTTCGTCGACCAGGCGCTCGCCCGCGGCGCGAGCAAGGTGTACGCGACCGCCCGCACGCCGCAGGAGTGGTCGGACCCGAGGGTGATTCCCCTCGCGCTGGATGTCACGAGCGACGAGTCGATCGCGGCTGCGGTGGCCGCGGCATCCGACACCACTGTTCTCATCAACAACGCCGGAATCGGCGGGGGCGGGCCGATCTCGGGGGACCAGGCCGCGATCCGCCACATCTTCGAGACCAACTTCTTCGGCGCTCTCTCCGTCGCCGCGGCGTTCGCGCCCGTGCTCAAGGCGAACGGCGGGGGAGTGCTCATGAACGTGCACTCGCTGCTCAGCTGGCTGGGCGTCGCCGGCGCGTACAGCGCGACCAAGGCCGCGCTGTGGTCGGCTACCAACTCACTGCGCCTCGAACTCGCGCCGCAGGGCACGCTCGTGATCGGGCTGCACCTCGGCTACACGGACACTCCGATGACGACGGATGTCACGGCGCCGAAGAACGACGCGGCCGATGTCGTGCGCGACGCCTACGACGGGCTCGAGGCGGGCGACTACGAGGTGCTCGCGGACGAGGGCAGCGCGTACACGAAGGCGAACCTCGCGAAGTCGATCGCGGAGCAGTACCCCCAGCTGGTGGGTTGAGTAGGCCGCCCGCGGCCGTATCGAAACCCGGTGCGCACGACTGGTTTCGATACGAGCGCTAGCGCGCCCTACTCAACCGGCGATTGCGTGAACGGCCGCCTCGACCCCGCCGCTGAACGGCGCGCCGTGCCCCGGCAGCACCCACGTCGCGCCGGTCGGCAGCAGCGCGCGCAGTGACTCGATCGCGAGCTCGGGCTCGTCGGTGAACGGGGCGGGCTGCGGCCCGGTCGCGCCGGTCAGCACGTGGCGCGTGGTGAGCGCGTCGCCGACGAACACGGCGTCGACGAGCTGGCTGTAGACCGCGATGCTCCCCGCGGAGTGGCCAGGCAGGGCGATGATCTGCGGCGCACCGGGCAGGTCGAGCGTCTCGCCGCCCTGCAGCTCGACCACCGACTTCGGGTAGGTGGTGCGCAGACCGCCCTTGCGCAGGGCGTACCCCATGAACCCGAGCAGCGGGCCGAGCTTGATCTTGCCCATCGAGCTCTTCGGCTTGACCTCGCCTCGCGCCCGAGGGGCATCGGCCGCGTGGACGTACACGCGCACCCCGTGGTCGCGGCGCAGGCGCTCGGCGAAGCCGATGTGGTCGCTGTCGCCGTGGGTGAGGATGAGCCCGCGGATGTCGTCGAGGCTGCGGCCCATCGAGCGCAGTTCGGCCACGAGGTCTGACCAGTGCCCGGCGAGGCCGGCGTCGATGACAGTGATGCCGTCGGCGGTGTCGATGAGGTAGGCGGCGACGATGTCGTTGCCGATGCGGTGGAGTGAAGGGGCGAGTTCCATGATGGCTATGTTAATTAGCCATCATGGCTACTGTCAATAGCTATACTGGCGGCATGCCGACTCCAGATCGAACTTCGCTGCAGCAGATCGTGGGTGCCGCACGCGACATCCTCGAGCGCGACGGCCTCGCCGGGCTCACCATGCAGTCGGTTGCCGAGGCTGTCGGCGTGCGGGCTCCGTCGCTCTACAAGCGGGTTAACGGGCGCGACGAGCTGGTCCGGCTCGTTGCCGAGGCGACGATGGTCGAGCTGACCGCCCGGGCCGAGCAGGGCCGCACGGCTGCCGAGATCGCCGACGCGCTGAGAAAGTTCGCGCACGAGCATCCGGCCGGGTACCACCTGGTGTTCTCGCCGGAGACGCGCCTCTCTTTCGAACTGGTCACCGCGGCGAGCGCCCCGATTCTGCGGGTGGCTACCGAGCTGGCGGGCCCGGATGACGCACTCGAGGCAGCTCGCACCCTCACCGCCTGGGCGAACGGCTTTATCGGCATGGAACTCGCGGGCGGCTTCAACCTCGGGGGAGACCTTGAGCTGGCCTGGAACTACGGTCTTACGCACCTGGTGGCCGCGATCAGGGCCGGGTCCGGAAGGTGAAGTCCACAAGCTCCAGGTAGTCCCGCGGAAGCACGGCGGTCAGGATGCGGTCGCCGAGGTCCGCGCCCAGAGCGACAATGTGCGGGTCGGTGTCGATGCGCATCCCGGGCACGTCCACGCCGTCGATGGAGACCGGGATGTCGCGCTCGATGGCAGCCTCGGTGGTCCGCCCGTCGAGCTTGCCGGGGAACGCGCCGCGCATCCGCTCTTCGCGGAAAGTGTTCATCAGGATGTAGTTGGCGTGCTCGACGAGCGTGTACTCGGGGGTCTGCCATACGACCGCCGAGTTGTCCGAGATGTGCGTCGTGCGGACCGCTTCCCAGAGCATCGGGTAGCGCATCCGCTCCCGGATTCTCACCATCCAGTCGGGAAGTGGCCAGACCGGCTCAGCGTCGAGCTGGGAAGCCACATCATCGGGGAGGTCGGCGAGGTTGGCCGGGTCGTCGCGATCGAGGCGGTTTCGCCAGTAGGTATAGGAGATCGTTGCGGCATGCATCCCGGTTTGCGACATGAGGCCGATCCAGCTCTCCTCGATCGACGGGTGCGCTGCCAGGGTGAGCAGCGGCACGGGAAAGTCTCTGGCCACCTGATTCGGCGCGGCCGGCTCAGGAAAGTCTTCGGGGCGTGCGCTGTGGTCGATAAACACCTTTCCAGTGTGCGCGCGAAACACCGCCGTAGCACGCACTCAATACGATTGACCCATGACCGAGCCGATCAACCCCCCGCCGCGCCTGCTCATGGGCCCGGGCCCGATCAACGCCGACCCACGCGTGCTGCGGGCGATGTCGGCGCAGCTCGTGGGCCAGTACGACCCCGCGATGACCGGCTACATGAACGAGACGATGGAGCTCTACCGGGGCGTCTTCCGCACGAAGAACGATGCCACCCTCGTGATCGACGGCACGAGCCGCGCGGGCATCGAGGCGGCCTTCGTCTCCCTGATCGAGCCCGGCGACGTCGTCCTCGTCCCCGTCTTCGGCCGCTTCGGCCATCTCCTGCGCGAGATCGCCGAGCGCTGCCAGGCCGACGTCCGGGTCATCGAGCGCGAGTGGGGCACGGTCTTCACCCCGGCCGAGATCGAGGCGGCCCTGGTCGAGCACAAGCCCAAGCTGCTCGCGATCGTGCACGGCGACACCTCCACGACTGTCGCCCAGCCGCTCGAGGAGCTCGGAGCGCTTGCGGCGAAGCACGGCGCCCTGCTCTACACGGATGTCACGGCATCCCTCGCCGGCAACACCTTCGAGGCCGACGCGTGGGGCATCGACGCCGTCACGGGCGGGCTGCAGAAGTGCCTCGCGGGGCCGTCGGGCAGCTCGCCGATCTCGCTCAGCGCGAAGGCGGTCGACGTCATCAACTCCCGCAAGAGCATTGAGGCGGGCATCCGGGTCGATGGTGACGCTGTGAGCGCGCAGCCGATCCGCAGCAACTACTTCGATCTGAGCCAGATCCTCGACTACTGGGGGCCCAAGCGCCTCAACCACCACACCGAGGCGACGAGCATGCTCTACGCGGCCCGCGAGTGCGCGCGCCTGCTGGTCGACGAGGGCATGGAGAACGCGGTCGAACGGCACCGGATGCACGGCACGGCCATGGTCGAAGGCCTCAAGTCGCTCGGCCTCGTGCTCTTCGGCGACCAGTCAGTGCGCATGAACAACGTCGTCGGCGTGCACATCCCGGACGGGCTCGACGGCGACGCCGCCCGCTCCACCATGCTGAACGACTTCGGCATCGAGATCGGCACCTCCTTCGGCCCGCTGGCAGGCAAGGTCTGGCGCATCGGCACCATGGGCTACAACGCGCGGCGGGATGCGGTGCTCACGACGCTCGCGGCCCTCGAGCAGGTCCTCCGCCGCGGGGGAGTCGCGGTCACCGCGGGCAGCGGAGTCGGCGCCGCGCTGGATTTCTATGAGTAGGGAAGCCGCACTCATCCTCGACCGCTGCGACGAGCTCGCGGCGATCTCGGCCGACCCCGAGCACCTCGTGCGCGTGCACCTCTCGCCCGAGCACGCGGCGGCCAACGCCCTCGTGGCGACCTGGATGGAGGAGGCGGGCCTCTCCACCTGGCAGGACGCGGCGGGCAACCAGTGCGGCCGCATCGAGGGCCGCGAGCCCGGCCTGCCTGCGCTCCTGCTCGGCTCGCACATCGACACCGTCCCCGATGCGGGCCGCTTCGACGGGATGCTCGGAGTGCTGCTTGCGATCGCCGTCGTCTCCCGGCTGCCGAGGAACGAACTGCCGTTCGCCGTCGAGGTCGTGGCGTTCAGCGACGAGGAGGGCACCCGCTTCGGCACCGCCCTGCTCGGGTCGCGCGCGCTCGCCGGAACCTGGGACGACGAGTGGTGGAACCTCACCGACGCCCACGGGATCACCCTCGCCGAGGCCTTCGTCGACTTCGGCCTCGACCCCGCGCGACTGCCGGGCGCATTCCGACGGCCCGAAGACCTCGTCGGCTACCTCGAGGCGCACATCGAGCAGGGGCCCTACCTGGAGGACGCCGACCGCCGCCTCGCCGTGGTCACCTCCATCGCCGGCGCCCGCCGCTTCGCCCTCACCATGACGGGCAAGGCCGGCCACGCGGGCGGCACGCCCTACGACCGCCGCCGTGACGCTCTCGTCGGTGCCTCCGAGCTGGTCGTCGAGATCGAGCGCCTCTCGAAGCAGCAGCACGTGATCGGCACGGTCGGCAAGCTCGAGGCGTTCCCCGGCGGCGTGAACGTCATCCCGGGCCGCGTCGAGTTCAGCCTCGACCTGCGCGCCGAGTTCGACGACGACCGCGACGAGTGCCTGCGGCTCATGTTCGAGGCCGCGCACTCCATCGCCGCGCGGCGGGGGCTCGAGTTCCACGACCACGAGATCTACCGCGCCGACGCGGTGGTGTGCGACCTCGACCTGCGCGCGGGCATCGAGGCGGGCATCCGGTCGACGGGCGACGAGTTGCCGATGGCGTTCTGGTCGCGGGCCGGGCACGACGGCATGGCCGTGGTCGCGGTCACGCCGATCGCGATGCTGTTCCTGCGCTGCAAGGGCGGCGTGAGCCACCACCCCGACGAGTCCGTGCGGCAGGACGACGTCGCGGCCGCCCTCGACGCGTACGAGGCTGCGGTGCTCGCTTTAGCTGGTTGAGTAGGCCGCCCGCGGCCGTATCGAAACCGTTGAGCGACTTTCGATACGGGCGCTAGAGCGCCCTACTCAACTCGCCCAGCGACCGGTTTCGATACGGGCGCCAGAGCGCCCTACTCAACCAGCGTCGCGGTCTGCGCCGTCCCACAGGTCGGCGCAGTCGACCTCGTCCACGCCGTGCTGCACGAGGTACGCCCGCGCTCCGTGGTCTCCGGTGAGCGTCGCCGCGACCGGCACCCAGTGCTCCGCGGCGATATACACCGGATGCCCCGGCCGCCCGCCGTACGTCGCCTGCCGCAGCGCTCCCGGCGCGTCGAGCACCCGCCGCACCACGGCCGCGGGCAGCTCCGGAAGGTCCACGAGGGTGATGAGTGCGGCATCCCCGTCGGCTGCCGCAAGCCCGATCCGCAGCGACTCGGACATGCCCTGCTCCCACTCCATAGCGACCACCGTCGTGACGCGGTCGTCGATCGGGACCAGTGGCCGCGCGATCCGCGCCTGCGCACCGAGCACGACGATGACGCGCGAGCACCCTCCGTCGAGGAGGGCAGTGGCAGCGAGTTCGAGCCACGGGGTGCCGTCGGGCATCCGGAGCAGGGCCTTTGGTCCGCCGGCACGGGTGCCCGCGCCGGCCGCGAGCACGATACCGGTGATGTCTGCCATGGGTACTGTTATACCCAAATGATCGACGTGACCGACGCTGCCCTGCGGGAGGGCCTCACCACCGCCCTTGCCGTGCCGCGCTGGGTGGAGGACGTCGCGTCCCGCGCACCGTTCGCCACGCTCGACGAGTTGCTCGCGGTGGCGAGCGCGGAGGCATCCCCGCTCTCGCCGGACGAGATCGACCAGGCCATCGCGCACCATCCGCGCATCGGCGAGAAGCCGGTTGGACAGGGTGCTTCGCAAGAGCTGAGCCGCTCGGAGCAGGGCGCCTCCACGGAGTTCGCGGACGAGATCGCCGCGGGTAACGCCGCGTACGAGAGGCGGTTCGGGCGGGTGTTCATCATCCGCGCCGCGGGGCGCTCTCGGCGGGAGATCCTCGACGAGCTGACCCGCCGACTCGCCCTCGATGACGCGATCGAATTGCAGGTCGTCGGCGAGCAGCTGCGCGACATCGCCCTGCTTCGCCTCGAGAAGCTGTTCGGAGGAGACGCATGAGCCACGTGACCACGCACGTCCTGGATGCCGCACTCGGCCGCCCCGCGCCGGGAATCGACGTCGGCCTGAGCGGGCCCTCCGGCGAGATCATCGCCGTCGGTGTGACGGATGCCGACGGCCGCGTCAAAGACCTCGGCCCCGAGGTCCTGCCCGCGGGCGACTACCGCCTTGAGTTCGAGGTCGGCTCCTACTTCACTGCGGCGGGCCGCACAGCCTTTTACCCGCGCGTGACGATCGATTTCATCGTCACCGACGTCGACGAGCACTACCACGTGCCGCTCCTGCTCAGCCCGTTCGCGTACTCGACGTACCGCGGTAGCTAGCCGCGGGTTGAGTAAGCCGCCCGCGGCCGTATCGAAACCGGTTGTTCGACTGCGTGGTTTCGATACGGCGCTAGAGCGCCTACTCAACCCACCGGCCGCTAGTACTCGGTACGGTCCGCGCGCGCGAGCCATGCGTCGAACGGCGCCGTCGCGTTGGCGGGACGGACCTCGTCGATCGACACGTTCCAGGTCGAGCGGTCGCGGCTGAAGAGCTCGTAGAACTCGCGGTCGTCGAAGCCGCCGCGGGCCGCGTCATCCCGGTCGCCCGCGAAGACGACCCGGTCGACGCGCGCCCACAGCGCCGCCGAGAGGCATAGCGGGCAGGGCTCGCACGAGGTGTACAGGGTCGCGCCGGCGAGCGAGAAGTCGCCGACAGCCTGGCAGGCGGCCCGGATGGCGACGACCTCCGCGTGGGCGGTGGGGTCGAGTGAGGCGGTCACCCGGTTCTGTCCCTCGGCCAGGAGCTCGCCGTTGCGGACGATGACCGCGCCGAACGGCCCGCCGCCGTTGGCGACATTCTCAGTGGCGAGCTGGATGGTGCGCTCGATCCAGCGGGTGTCGATGACGGAGGCGTCGCTCATGCGAGGCCCGCCGAGAAGCGCCACGCGTCGTGGGCGGGCGGTGCGTCATCCCGCAGCACCTGGGCCTCGATCAGGCCGTAGGGGCGGTCGGCGGCGATGAACACCTCGCCGGGGTTGTCGAGGCCGAACGGCGAGAGGTCGACGACGAAGTGGTGCTTGTTGGGGGCCGTGAGCCGCACCTCGACGATGGACGGGATCTCCTCGATCACCGCGCGGCCCATCTGCCACAGGGTCTGCTGCAGAGCCAGCGACTGGAGCGTCGCGAACTCGCGGACCATGATCGACTTCACCTTCGGGTAGACCGCGTTCCAGTCGACGTCGGTGCCGTCAAAAGAGGCCGAGTCGAAGCGCCACTTCGCAACCAGGGATGTCGCCATCACGCGGTCGTGGGTCTCCGGCAGCGTCGTGTACTCGTCCTTGAGGAACCCGGCGAACTCGGAGCCCGTGGACTTGAGGATGACCAGGTCCTTGAACCCGCCGATCACGTACTCGCCCGTGGCATCCACGGTGATCGCCGCCGTGCGGGTCTCGGCGCCGGTGCGCGTCCAGGTGTGGTCGTGCTCGACGCCGTCGATCACGGCGCGGGTCCAGGCGAACTCCTCGATCTCGATCCGTGCACCTTCGGCCGGCTCGACGTCGTTCACGAAATGGCGGGCGAGCGCGAGGCCGTACTCCTCGATCGACCGGATGCCCGCGCTCTTGGCATACGCGAATGCCGTGTTCTTCTGGGTGTCGGTCGGCAGCACGTTCGACTGGTCGCCGACCAGGTACGCGGGGGCGAACGGGCCGCGCAGGGCGGTGGTCACGTTGAGGTCGTGTATCTCGTGGCGGGCCGTGTCGCGCACGATGCGCACCACCCGGCTCTCCGCCTTGCCGTACTGGTTGTCGCCCAGGATGATTGCCATTCCCCGATTCTCGCAGGGCCGTGTTTCTGGGGGGTTTCTGATCGGCGCCGCCTACAGCCGGTCGTGCTCCTCGTCGGCACCGGGGACGAGCGGGATCGCGATCACCGGCGCGATCGCCGCTGCGACGAAGGTGAGCGGATACCCGATCAGCCCGATCAGCGCCCCGAACAGCGGTGGCGCGATCGAGGCGACGAGGAACTGCCCGGTGTTCTGCGCGCCGAGCGCGCGGCCGGCCCACGCGGTGCCCGCCATCTCGGCGACCGACGTGAACGCCAGCCCGTTGTCCGCGACCGTCACCGAGGTCGCGATCACGAACACGATCGCACCCGCGGCGAAGTGCGTCGCATCGACCGCGGCCAGCAGCAGCATCACGGCCGCGGCCGACGCGGCGACCCAGCGCAGCGGCCGCACCCGGCTGCCGACGCGGTCGCTGAGCACGCCGACGCCGATGCGGCCGATCGCGCCGATGAACTGCGAGACGCCGACGAGCACGCCCGCGTGGAGAGGATCCCAGCCGAGCTCCGAGACGAGCCAGACGAGCCCGAACGTGGACAGCAGGAACTGCGGGAGCACGAGCAGTGCCGAGACCGCATGGATGCGCCACAGGAACGAGCTCGTGCGGTACGGGTTGGCGGGAGCCGCGGCATCCGGGGCAGGGGCCGTTCTGGGCGGATCGGCGATCACGATCGCGGAGACCACGGCCATGAGGGCAGTCAGGGCGAGCGGCACGAGAAGGGCGGCGCCGATGCCCGAGCCGGAGGCGATCACCGGGATGGTGACCGCCGCGATCGTCACGCCCAGCGGCTGCGACATCTGCCGGATGCCCATCGCGAGCCCGCGCCGGTGCTTCGGGAACCAGCCCACCACGACCCTGCCGCTCGCCGCGTTGGTGCTCGCGGACGCCATGCCGCCGAGCAGGAAGAAGATGCCGAGCCAGACATAGCCGTCGGCGAAGACTGCGCCGACGGCGGCGAGCGCAGTGAGCGCGAGCCCGCCCGCGATCACCCAGCGCTCGCCGATTCGGTCGGCGAGAGCGCCCCAGGCGATCAGGGTGAGCACGAGTCCGAGGGTGGGAGCCGCGGCGAGGACCCCGGCTTGGGCGAGGGAGACGCCGCGCTCGAGGTGCAGGAGCGGGATGAGGAACGCCGGCGCCGAGACGAAGACCGTTCCGGCGACCTGGGCGAGCACGCCCACGGCGAGCATCGCCCACGCCCGCGGCGGGGTGCGTTCGAGGGTCATCGGCTGAGAAGTTTTCCCGCACCGGGCGCTTCGCCGCGAACCCAGGTGCGGCGAACCACCCCGCGCAGCTCGCGGCCGTCGTACGCGCTCACCGGGTTCTTGTGGAGGAGCTCCTCCTTGTGCACGGTGAACCAGGCATCCGGGGCGAACGCGACGAGGTCGGCATCTGCGCCCACTTCGATGCGCCCCTTGTGGCTGAGCCCGACGAGATCGGCCGGGCCCCGCGACATCCAGCCCAGTACGCGGTCGAGCGGGATGCCGCGGCGCGACGCCTCGGTCCACACCGCCGCGAGCCCGAGCTGCAGGCCGGCGATACCGCCCCACGCGAGCTGGAAGTCACCGCCGCCGCGCGTCTTGAGCTCGACCGTCGCGGGGGAGTGGTCGGTCACGACGATGTCGATGTCGCCGTCGAGGAGGGCCTGCCAGAGCGCGTCGCGATTGGCGTCGTCGCGGATCGGCGGGCAGCACTTGAACTGGGTGGCGCCGTCGGGGATCTGCTCCTCGGCGATCGTCAGGTAGTGCGGGCAGGTCTCGACCGTGATCGGGAGGCCCTCTGCTCTCGCGGCCCGCAGCGCGGGGAGCGCCGCCGCGCTGGAGAGGTGCAGGATGTGCGCGCGCGCCCCGGTGCGCCGCACGCCGTCGATCACCCGCTGGATGGCGGTGGTCTCCGCCTCGTCTGGCCGGGACTCGACGAACCGGTGGTAGTCGGCACCGCCGTCGTCCGCGTGGGCGTCGAGCACGCCGGGGTCTTCCGCGTGGACGATGAGCAGGCTGCCGAGCGCGGCGATCTCGTCGAGGGCGCGCCCCAGTTGTTCTGCGTCGAGGTGGCCGAACTCGTCGACGCCGCTCGGGGCGAGGAACGCTTTGAAGCCGAAGACGCCAGCGTCGTGCAGGGGCCTGAGGCTGCCCAGGTTCTCGGGGACCGCGCCGCCCCAGAAGCCGGTGTCGACGGAGACTCTGGCCACGGCCCTCTTCACGCCGAGAGCCTCGGTGGACGTCGTGGCCGGAATGCTGTTGAGCGGCATGTCGATGATCGTGGTCACGCCGCCAGCCGCTGCCGCAAGGGTCGCGCTCGCAAAGCCCTCCCACTCGGTGCGGCCCGGCTCGTTCACGTGCACGTGCGTGTCGACGATGCCGGGGATCAGCACCTCGTCGGCCGCGATGGCGACGTACTGGTCGCCGTCGAGCTGCCCGTCCGAGATGCCGGCTATGCGGCCGTCGCGAATGCCGATCTCGACGGCGCGGAATCCGCCCTCGACGAAGGCCGATGCGGCACGCACTACGAGGTCGAATCGCTCAGTCATGTGCTTCCCATTATCCCGGCCCCGGTGGGTTGAGTAGGCCGCCCGCGGCCGTATCGAAACCGCCATTCGAATCTCCCGGTTTCGATACGCGCGCCAGAGCGCGCTACTCAACCAGCCGTAACGTGCCCGCAATGCGCCCCTCGTACCATGGGGCATGCTCCTCGCCTGCCCCAAGCACATGGAGTACGGCCCCTGCGGCGGCGTCGAGTTCGACGGCACGTGCGAGGTCGCGCCGCACCGGTGCGTGTTCCTCGACCTGCCGACGGTGCGGTGGCACGGGATCGCCTCGGCGGAGCCGCCCGGCCACTCCGACCCGGTGCCCGCCGCGCCCGTCTCGTCCGGTGCCATTGAGATGCGGGAGCTCATGGCGGCCCGCCCGATCGTCGTCGCCGACTTCCCCGCGCGCGCACTCGATGCGAGGTCGATCGAGGAGTGCGCGGGCATCCTCGCCGGCTCTGTCGATGCCGTGCTCGCGGGCGACGCGGGCAGCGCCCGGGTGCAGTTCCCGCCCGCGTACCGTGCCTCGTTGGTCCAGGCTGCGGGGCTCCAGGTCTGGACCGGCCTCAACTGCCGTGACCGCAATCGCGTCGCGATGGAGGGCGAGCTCGCCGCCCTCGCGCACGTCGGCGTCGCGGGCGTGCACTGCGTGACCGGCGACCACACCAACACGGGCCAGCGGCCGGATGCCACGCCGGTCTTCGACCTCGACTCGACGGAGGCCGCCTCGCTCGCCCGCGCGAACGGGCACCTCGTGAGCGTCGCCGAGGCGCCGGCGACCCCGCCCGTGGAGCGGCGCCCCGACCGGCTGCTCGAGAAGTTCCGTGCCGGGGCCGAGGTCTGCTTCGTCAACCACGCCGGCGGTGCGGCACCGGTCGCGGCCTTCGTCGCTCGGGCGCAGGACCTCGGGGCGGCGATGGCGTTCATCCCGTGCATCCCCATCGTCGTTGATCGCGAGAGCGCCGAACTGCTGCGCACCTTCACGACGCTCGTGCTGCCGGAGGGGTACCTCGAGCGGATCCTCGCGGCGGGAGACCCGTTCACCGAGGGCATCGCCGCAGCCGTCGAGCTGGGGCTCGAGATGCTCGAGATCGACGGCGTTGCCGGCGTGAACCTGTCGGGCGGGGCCGGCCCGGGCCGTGAGGCGTGGTTCGCCGAGGCGCTCGCGACGATCTCCCGCGGGTTGGTCCCTGCGCAACACCCGAGTGATCGGCCAGAGTGGAGCACATGAAACCCCTGGGCCTCGCCACGAGCGGCATTGCACTGGCCGTACTGCTGTCCGGCTGCGCTGAGTTCGACGAGACTGGTGTCGACTACTCGGGCCCCTACGATCGCGAAGTTGGCGCCTGTGCATCTGTCGCAATGGCCGCCAAACTTCGCAATGACGATGGTCCAGTAGCCACGATCTGGGCCAGGAATATCACAGCCGAGGTCACGAGCGAGGCCCCGCGCACACTTCTGGTTCAAGGCGAAACGCAGGTGCGCGATGGGAGGCTGGTCGTCTACGACTGGAGTTGCGACGTCACGATTGACCTGTCGGCACAGACGCTAACGGCGCAGGTCACGTCGTTCGAACTGGTGCAGCCCTAGCCCTTGGCTCCTTGCCTGTCTTGAGGTTTCGATACAGGCGCTGGAGCGCCTTACTCAACCGGCCAGGTGGGTCAGCACCCACTCGCCGTCGGCGAGGGTGTACTCGTCGCGCCGGGAGGCGGCCTCCGCGTTGCTCGTCCAGAACGTGAGGCGGGTCGGGCGCACGAGGAAGCCGATCCACGTCGGGGGCGGGTCGGCGGGCACGTCGAACGCGGCCCACGCCTCGACCCGGGAAGCGAGCGGCAGCTGCGCGAACTCGGGGGAGTTCAGCCACGCGAGCTGCTTCAGGTACGGCGATCGGCGCTCGAATGCGGTTGCCTGCTCGGCAGGCGGTGCCACCGACGCGAGCCCCTGCACCACGAGCTGCCGGGTGAAGTTCGGCCAGAGGAAGGTGAGGGCGACCGCGGGGTTCGCCGCGATGTCCGCGACCTTGCGCGAGCGGCTGTCGGTGTGGAAGTAGAGTCCCTCGGCGTCGTGCTCACTGAGAAGTACGGTGCGGGCATCCGGAGCGCCCTGGGAGACCGTGGACAGGATCATCTGCGGCCGCTCGAGCACCGAATTGTCGGGCAGCCACTCGTCGAGCAGCGGGAGGGTCACTTGTTGAACCTGGCGATCTCGGCGAGCTCGGCGACGCCCTGGGCGGTCGAGGCTGCCACGAGGTGAAGCCCCCACGCCGCAGAAGCCTCCGTCGGGTCGCCGATCACGCCCGACGGGCCGAAGTCGTCGGACTGCCAGCCGAACGCGACTGAGCCGCCGTTGAACTTGACGTGCTCGAAGTCCGCGATCTGGTCGGGAACGGCGCGCGACGCCAGAGAGAGGTTGACCAGCTCGGGCCGCAGCGCCATCACCATGGAGGTCTCGCCGTGGCCGCCGTGGATGCCGAAGCCGCGCTCATCCGGGCCGTTCACGCCGTCGCCCGCGGGCATGCCGGCGTTCATCAGGAACGTGCGCAGCCCGAACTGGATGTGCAGCTCGCGAAGCGCGACCATGAGCAGCGCGGTGTTGCCGCCGTGGCCGTTGTAGAAGACCAAGGTGCGAGCGGGGGTGTTGGCGACGGAGCGGCCGAGGTCGACGAGGGTGCGCATGAGCGTGTCCCACGAGACCCACATCGTGCCCGGCGCCCAGTGGTGCTCGTCGGACTTCGTGTAGGCCAGCGGTGCCAGCCGCCACACGTCGAGGCCGGTGGCGACCGCGGCATCGACGATCTTCGACGACATGAGGTCGGCGAGGATCAGGTCGGTGGCGAGTGGGAGGTGCGGGCCGTGGTGCTCGATCGAGCCGGTGGGCAGCACGATGATCGAGTCGGCAGTGAGCGTCGACGCGAGCGAAGGACCCGCGAGCTCGTGCAGCTCCCGGGTCACAGCTGCGAGCCCGTCGCGACCGGCGGCTTCGCCTTCAGCTTGCCCGGGTTGAGGAGGTTCTGCGGGTCTGTCGTCTTCGCCACGAGAACCGTGCGGTCGGGCTCGTAGTCCACGAACCACTGGTGCGGGTTGTGGTACCCGACGCCGAGGGCGGCGAGCCTCTCGAAGCCCGCGAAGACCTCCTCCGCCGACTCGTACTCGCCCACGAGCATCCCGATCGGCCTGCCCTTCTGGGCCTCGATGTGCAGCATCCCTCCACGGTAGACCGCGTGCACCTCGTCGATGCGGTCCACCAGCGCGTCGCCCGAGACCTCGACGTGGAAGTAGCGGTTCGGGTCGGACTTCTGCAACCACTCGATCGGGTGGTTGTAGCTGAGCATGCTGAGCTTCATCGAGGCCTGCGGCCCCTCGCGCACGTCCTCCACGGTGCCGCCCGCGGCCTCCACGAGCCGGGTCGCCTCGGGGACGGAGGCCGCGTCGAGGATGCCGCGCAACGAGGCCCGTCCCTTGACGATGGCCGGGTCATCCGGCAGCGCGTCGGCGAGGGTGGGCAGGTCGGCGGAGACCAGGCGCGGGGTCGGCTCGAGATCGGCGAACGGCCGGATGACCGACAGCGCGCCCTCGAAGGTCGGGAAGCTCGCGTAGAACCCCCGCCACTCCTGCAGCGGTTCGAGCGCAACGGTGGCCCGCGCGATGATGCCGGCCGTGCCGTAGTTGTGGATGTACGGCTCGGCCGCCTCGCCGTCGACATGCACCAGCGCGGCATCCGGCACGCCGTGCACGACGTCGAGCGCGAGAACGTAGCCGTGGTGCAGCATGCCGTGCTTGATCGAGCCGGTGCCCCCGGAGCCGCCCGAGATGAAGCCGCCGATCGACGACTGGGCGGTCGAGGGATACATGAGCAGCTGCTGGCCCGACTTCCAGGCCGCGGTCTCCAGCGACACCATGGTCGCCCCCGCCTCGGCGGTGATGAAGCCGTCGCCGACCTCGACGATCTCACGGGCGCGCGACAGGTCGAGCACGAGCCCGCCCGACATCGGGATGCCCTGGCCGTAGTTGCCGGTGCCCTTGCCGCGCGGGGTGATGGGCACGCCGTGGCGCACGGCCGCGCCCACCGCGAGCGCGATCTCCTCGGCGGTGGCGGGGTAGGCGACGAGGTCCGCGAAGCCGAGCGGCAGTTGCTCGGCGATGACGGGCGACATCCGCGCGCCGTCGACGGAGGCCTTCTCGCGGGCGGCGAGCTCCACGCTCACGCCCTTCTCGCCGAGGAGCGAGCGGAGTTCTTCTTCGAGGTTCATGTGTTCCTTAGTGCATGACCATTCCACCGGTGACGTTGATGGCCTGGCCGGTGAGGTAGTCGGAATCGGGGCTGGCGAGGAAGAGGGCGACCGCTGCGACATCCGACGTCTCGCCGAGGCGCCCGAGCGGCGAGTACGCCGACCAGGTGTCGATGTCCGCCTGGGTGCGGGTGGCGGCGCCCATCTCGGTGAGGATGTAGCCGGGGCAGAGCGAGTTCGCGGTGATGCCGTGGCATCCCCACTCCAGCGCCGCCATGCGGGTCAACGCAACCACGGCGGCCTTGGAGGGCGGGTATGCGCCTTCGCCCGCGCCGCCCTTCTTGGCCGCCATGGAGGCGAGATTGATGATCTTGCCGCCGGTACCGGCGGAGATCATGGCGCGCACGCTGACCTGCATGGTCGTGAGCATGGCGCGCGTGTTGATCGAGAACGTCTCGTTCCAGTCCTGCACTGTCAGGTCGAGAAGAGGCGTGAATCTGAGGATGCCCGCGCTGTTGACGAGCACGTCGACACCGCCCAGGGCGTCCACCGCGGCCTGGGTGACCGCCTCGGTGGCGAGGGGATCGAGCAGGTCGACCTCGTGGAATGTGCCGCCGATCTCCTCGGCGTGCCGCGAGCCCGAGTCGACCAGGCGGTCGAGGATGCTCACCCGAGCACCCTCGACCGCGAAGCGGGAGGCGATCTCGCCCCCGATGCCTCGGGCCCCGCCAGTGACGATGACGCGCTTGCCGTCGAGACGGCCTGGGGTCACTGGCGGGGTTGTCATCGGCTGTTACCTAGAAGCCGATCGACGGGTCGATGAACTCGTTGGTGTAGATGTCCGTCGGCTGCACGCCGTCGGCGACCGGGAGGCCGCCAGCCGTGTAGATCGGGAGCACGATGTCGTACAGCGCCTTCACACGGGCATCATCGAGGTTGCCGAGGGTGTCGTCCTCGCCGTTGCCGACGAGCTCGTCCTTCAGCGTCTTCACCGAGTAGTCAGCGACGCCCTGGCTGTAGACCCAGCCGGTGTCGTACGCGTCGACGAGCTTCAGGATGAGCGCGTTCGTCGCGTCGGGCGACGCGAAGAAGTCGAGCTCGGCCTGCTGCAGCACCGGGACGAGAGCCGTGAGGCAGTCCTTGTACGTGTCGATGTTCTCCGGGATGACCGACATGACTGCCGCGTACTTGGGGTAGCCCGCGTCGTTGATCAGCTGGTACTTGACCGGCTTGGCCCAGTCGGCGACCTCGTTCTCGTAGATGTACGGCTCGGCGGAGGCGAAGCCCTGCTGGGCGATCTTGCCGCCCTCGCTCACGAACACGGCGGGGAGCCCGTCGTAGGTGGAGTCGATCTGGTCGGCCGAGAGCACACCGGCACCGACGAAGTAGTCGATGTAGGTGCCGCCGCCGAAGACGCGGATCGTGGCGCCCGCCTTGCCGAGGTCGGCGATCGACTCGACGTCAGGGTAGGTCTCCGGGTCCCACATGATCATCTGCGGGTCCTTCTCCAGGGGAGCGAAGACGCCGACGGTGGGCAGGTCGCCGGAGTGGGCGATCGCCTCGTCGGTGCCCACGTATGCCATGAAGATCGACGGGTCCGCGTAGAGCTGGGCGTTCGGCTGGGCGAACCCGACAGCCGGGCCGCCCGCGAGGATCGTGACATCCACGCCGGTGTACTCGCCGGAGGCCATGAGCGGGCCGGTCACCGACTTGACCGAGTCGTCGATCGTGTAGTCGTCGCCGAGCAGCTGGTACAGGTGGCCGTGCTCCGACTCCGGGTTCCAGTCCGTCTGGATCTTGATGTCGGTCGGGCAACCGGCTGCTGCGAGGTCGACCGATCCGATGGTGAGATCGCCTGCGCCTTCGGTGGGCTCGGGGGCGGGGGTGCTACAAGCGGCGAGCGCCATCGAGCCGGCGACGAGGCCGGTCACGATGATCGCACGCGTACGGGTGTTGCGCATTGGATCTCCTTCTGTGTTGTGTGTGATTGCAGGGGGTCAGGGGAGGTTCAGGTGTCCGGATCAGCCGAAGTCGTACCACTTGCCGACCGCACGGCGGCCGAGCCACTGGAAGAACAGGTAGACGACGACGCCGAACAGCGAGGCGACGAGGATCGAGGCGAACAGCTCCGGCGACTGCAGCCGCGCGCCGAACTTCGAGATGAGCGCGCCGATGCCGGGCGTGCCGCGCTGGAAGAAGAAGTCGCCGACGATCGCGCCGACCACCGAGAGGCCGGCCGAGATGCGCGCGCCCGCGAAGATCGCCGGGAGCGCCGTGGGCAGCTCGAGCTTGGTGAGGACCGTCCAGCGCGAGGCGCCCTGCAGCCGGAACAGCTCCTTGTGCGACCTGTCGACCGACTGCAGCCCGAACAGCGTGTTCGAGGTCATCGGGAACAGCGCGATGAGCACGCAGACGATGACCCGCGCCACGAAGTCGTAGCCGAACCAGAACCCGATCAGAGGAACGACAGCGAGAATCGGGATGCTCTGCAGGATGATCGCGTACGGCAGGGTCGTGCGCTCCACCCACTTCGCGGTGTTCATGGCGATCGCCCACAGCACCCCGAGCGCGATCGCGATCGCGAGCCCGACCAGGGCGACCTCGGTCGTGTGCAGCAGCGACTCGAAGATCGCCGGCCCGTTCTTGGGGCTCACGTAGACCGCGAACACCTGGTCGGGCCGCGGCAGCAGGAACGCGCGCTTGCCGAGCAGGGCGTTGGCGACATAGGCGATGCCGACGATCAGGGCGAGCAGCGCGATCGGGGGCGCCCAGGTCGAGACGCGGGGGCGCCCGCGGCGCCGCCGGGTGACGAGCTCGGGGGAGTCGGCCATCAGTGGTGCCCCTCTCGCAGTGCGTGCGACACCTTGCCGACGAGGCCGGCGAACTCGCCCGTGAAGCGGATCTCGGGGTCGCGGGGCATCGCGAACGGCACCTCGAAGGTGTCGACGATCTTGCCCGGGCGGCCCGACATGACGATGACCTTGGTGGAGAGGTACACGGCCTCGGAGACCGAGTGCGTGATGAACAGCCCGGCGAACTGCTTCTCGGCGAACAGCCTGAGCAGCTCGTCGTTGAGGCGCTCGCGCGTGATCTCGTCGAGCGCGCCGAACGGCTCGTCGAACAGGAAGATCTCGGGGTCGAGGGTGAGTGACCGCGCGAGCGAGGTGCGCATGCGCATGCCGCCCGAGAGCGCGCGGGGGAGGTGCTTCTCGAAGCCCGTCAGGCCGACGAGGTCGATCGCCTCCTTGGCCTTAGCGAGGCGGTCGGCCTTGGGGGTGCCGTGCAGCTCCGCGAGCAGTTCGACGTTCGACTGCACGCTGCGCCAGGGCAGCAGCGTCGCATCCTGGAAGACGTAGCCGATGCGGTCGGTCGCCAGCTCGACGCTGCCGTGCGAGGCGGTCTCGAGCCCGGAGGCGATGCGCAGCAGGGTCGATTTGCCGCAGCCGGAGGGGCCGACGACGGTCACGAACTCGCCGCGCTTGACGGTCAGGTCGATTCCGGAGAGGGCGACTGTGCCGTCGGGGAAGGTCATCTGCACGTCGCTGAAATCGAGCAGGGTTGCTGTTGCTGTTGCTGTAGCGGTGGGCATGGTGGGGTGTCACCTCGTTTCGAGGATGGGTGTGCGGATGGGGGATGCGACGGTGTAGCTGACCTCGCTGCGTGCCACGAGCGAGCCTGCATGGATGACGAAGCGGTCTGCCGAGGCGTTCGCGATGACATCCGAGAGGCTCGACCCGCGCACCGCGAGGAGTTCCGCCCGCGCGCCGACCCTCACGCCGGCCCGGGGGAGATTCATGACCGAGCGCGCGCCTTCGCTCACCGCGGCGTACGCCTCCTCGAGGGAGAGGTGCCCGGCGGTGACGAGCAGAGACGCCGTCTCCAGGGCATCGCTGCGGCCCACGGGGTTGAACGGGTCGCGGACGTTGTCGGCACCGGCCCCGACGCGGACGCCCGCGTCGAGGAGTGGACGCAGGGCTGTGAGACCGCGGGGTGTGGACACCGGGTGCTCCCAGCCCTGCAGGTACAGGTTGGTGATGGGCAGCGAGATGATGCCGATGTCGGCGCCGAGCACCGCGGCGATCACCTCGTCGAGCTCCGCCGCCTCGAGCGTGCCGAGCCGCACGCAGTGGCCGGCCGAGACCGGGACCGTCCAGTCCTTCACGATCCGGGCGAACTCGAGGATGGTCGGGTCGCCCGTCAGGCCCTCGTCGGTGTGCAGGTCGACGCCGAGGCCCCGGCGCTCGGCGAGCGCCAGCAGGCGCCGGAGGTCGTCCAGCGGCACGGGGGAGAGGTGCGGCGCGCCGCCCACGAGATCGACTCCGAGGTCGAGCGCGGCCTCGATCGAGGCATCCGGGATGTCTGATGCGGCGAGCGCGACGAGCTCGATGTCCATGAGGTGGGCGAGCTCGGCCCGAACCTGTGTGAGGGCCCGCACCCCGCGCAGCGGGTCGTCGCCGATCAGGATGTCGACGTGGCACCGCACGGCCGTGGTGCCGTTGCGCAGCATTCCGACGGCGGCCGTGCGAGCACGGTCGGCGATGCTCTCGACGGTCATCTCGGAGGAGTACGCGCGCCACGACTCGATGGCCTTCACGAGGTCGCCGGCCGGCGGGTTGATGAGGTCCCAGGAGAGTGCCTTGTCGAGGTGCGCGTGCGGCTCGGCGGGGGCGGTCAGCAGCATGAAGCCGCTCAGGTCGATGACGGAGTCGCCGCCGGCCGCGACCTCCGGCTCGGCCGGCCGCACTGCACGGACGATGTCCTCGATGAGCTCGACGTCGACGAGCGAGCCGTCCGGGAGCAGGGCGTTCCTCAGCAGCGAGAGCTGTTGGGGAAGAGTGGTCACGGTGCGGACTCCAGGGCTGGAAGTGGCTGGATGCAGCATCCGCACCGTTGAGTCGGCTGCACGGGAATGTTGATGGGATCAACAGGACCGAATCTAAGAGCGCCGCGTTTCGGGCGTGTGACGTGATCATTTCGACGTGTTAATTTGCAGCTCGCTCCCTGCATCGCCGTGGTACGAATTCACGAGGAACGAGGAGGACATCGTCACAGCGCTCGACGCCGCCATCGACAGGCAGGCCATTCAGGTCGGCTCCCGCATCCGTGCGCTCCGCCGCGCTCGCGGCCTCACACTCGAAGAGCTGGGCGCGCTGTGCGACCTGTCGCACCCCTTCCTCAGCCAGCTCGAGCGCGGGCGCGCGAGGCCCAGCATGGTCTCGCTCGAGCGGATCGCGCGCGCCCTCGGCAGCAGCCAGCTCGAACTGCTGGCGGGCGGCGACGACACCACCTCCACCCTCGTTCGTGCGGCCGAGGGCACGCGCGGACACTACGGCGAGGGCGAGGCCCGGATGCTCGTGCACGGCACCCGCAGCTTCCACCCCATGGAGTTCCGGGGCTCCAACCAGCAGGCCGGCGACTTCTTCGTGCACGATGAGGACGAGTTCATCCACGTCGTCGAAGGCTCCGTCGAGGTCGATCTGGGGGAGCAGGGCGTCTCGGTCTTGGTCGAGGGCGATTCGCTCTACTACGTTGGGGGCACTCCCCACCGCTGGAGAGCCCTCGAGCCCGGCGGCTACCGCCTGTTCGTGGTCAAGGAGAAACAGCTATGAGCGCCCTCGAGTCCACAGCTTTCGACATGGTCGTGACCCGCCGGCTCGAGGATGCCGACGGGGTCGCCCTCCTCGAGCTGTCTTCCGACCACGCCCTCCCGCGCTGGCAGCCCGGCGCCCACATCGACGTCATCCTGCCGAACGGCGACGCGCGGCAGTACTCGCTGTGCGGCACGCCCGGCTCGACCACGTGGCGCATCGGAGTGCTGCGCGAGGATGCCGGCCGCGGCGGTTCGACGTGGATCCACGACCACGCGCACGAGGGCGCCGTCCTCCGGGTCGCCGGCCCGCGCAACCACTTCGAGTTCGCGCCGGAGCGCGGCACCCGCTACCTGTTCATCGCCGGCGGGATCGGCATCACCCCGATCGCGGCGATGGTCGCGTCGGCCGCCGCCGCGGGCGTGGAGTACCGGCTCGAGTACGCCGGGCGGTCGCGCTCGACGATGGCCCTCGTGTCGCTCGAGGACGAGCATCCGGGCCGCGTCACGATCCATGCCGCCGACGAGGGCCGGCGGCTCGACCTCGCCGAGCTCTTCGAGACCCTGCCCCCGTTCACCACGACCTACTGCTGCGGGCCCGCGCGCCTGATCGAGGCGGTCGAGGCCGCCGCGAAGGGCCGGCAGCTCAAGGTGGAGCGGTTCGAGCCGAAGGCGCTCGGGGCGCCGATCCTCGCGGAGCCGTTCGAGGTCGAGCTGGCGTTCTCCGGCATCGACCTGGTCGTACCGCCCGAGCGCAGCGTGCTCGAGGTCGTCGAGGAGGCGGGCGTGCTCGTGCTCTCGAGCTGCAAGGAGGGAACCTGCGGGACGTGCGAGACGCGCGTGATGGCGGGCGAGGTCGACCACCGCGACTCGATCCTCACCCCCGACGAGCAGGACGCGAACGACGTGATGTACATCTGCGTCTCCCGGTCGGCGGGGCCGCGGTTGACGTTGGAGTTGTAGGTGGGTTGAGTAGGCCGCCCGCGGCCGTATCGAAACCTCCTTCCGCGCGGTTTCGATACAGGCGCTAGAGCGCCTTACTCAACCCGCTGACGAGCTCGCGCTCGTCCGCGTTCACGAGCGCGTAGTCGCGCACCACGACCTGCCCGTTCACGACGACGTGCTTCGGCCGCCGCCCGGGGTTCGCCCACAGCAGCCCCGCGACGGGGTCTGCGACGCCCGCATCGGCCACTCCCGAGACGTCCCACACGCACAGGTCGGCGGCGGAGCCGGGCCGGAGGTGGCCGAGCTCCGGCCGCCCGAGGCCCGCGGCCGAGCCGGCCATCGCCATCGCGAGCACCTCGCGCGCCGCGAGCGGGCGCCCCACCAGTGGCGCGACCTGCATGGCGAGCCGGGCATCCGCGAGCAGGTGCCCGGCGTCGTTGCTGCCGCCGCCGCTGGTGCCGAGGCCCACGGGGATGCCCGCAGCGAGGAGTGCCGCGACGGGGGCCACGCCCCAGCCCATCGGCAGGTCGCATCCGGGCGCGTGCGTCGCGGTGACGCCCGCCCGCGCGAGCCGCGCGATCTCGTCAGGCGTCACGTCGCACAGGTGCGCGAGCGTCACATCGTCGGCGAGCCACCCCCACTCCTCGAGCAGGTCGATGGGCCGCTTGCCGTACTTCTCGAGCGCGATCGCGGTGTCGACCTGCTCGTTGGACTGGGTACGCCGACGCAGCCCGTGCTTCACCGCGACCTCTCCGAGCAGCTCGAAGGTCTCGCGCGGATCGCTGTGCACGCCGGCCGGGCCCACCGCGAGTTGGAGCATCCCGTCGCTGGTGACGCCGGGCAGCTCGGCGAGCAGCGCTTCCGCGATCGCCTCCGCGGATGCCGCGGCCTCCTGCGGGTCGTCGCGCGCCGACCCCCGCACGAACACGAGCCGGCCGCCCAGAGCCCGAGCCGCGCCGGCCGTCGCCCGCGCGATGGACACGGTGTCGGCGCCGCTCGGCCACGTGAGGTGGTGGTCGGCGACGGTCGTCACGCCGCTCAGCAGGCCTTCGGCGATGCCGACGGATGCCGCGGCCGCCGCCAGCTCGGCGTCCACCCCCGCGCGGGCATAGGCCGCGGCCATCGTCGGCAGCCAGTCGCGCATCGCAACCCCCCGCGTGCCCGGCAGCGTGCGGAACGCCGACTGCAGCAGGTGGTGGTGCGCGTTCACCAGGCCGGGGGTGACGATGCATCCGGACGCGTCGAGCGTTTCGGTCGAGCTTGCCGAGACACCCTCCAGGGCGAGATCGCCGCTGGTCTCGGTGGTCTCGTCGACGAGGATCGCAATGGCGCCGGTGATGGTGAGCATGGGCTGTTTCTAGCAGCGGGATGTGTCGGCCGCGTAACAGGATCGAACTTTGGCTTGACATTACTTTGTTAGTACATTTGAATGTCTGCAGCGCGGGTCCCGGATGGGAACGCGCAAGTTCTCCCCCAACCCTAGAGAAGGAAGAAATGCGCAGATCACGAGGCAGTGTTGCCGTCGGACTCGCAGCGCTCATGGCGCTGACGGGGCTCACGGCCTGCAGCAGTACCCCCAACGACAGCTCCACCGAAGCTCCCCAGAGCGACGTCACCCTGACCGTGTCCCGGTGGGCCGGCCCCCAGGCTGACGCACAGCAGAAGCTCCTCGACGAGTACAGCGCGGAGACGGGTGTCACCATCCGCTTCGACGCGATCGACTACGGGCAGCTCAAGCAGAAGCAGACGCTCAACATGTCCACGAAGACGGGCGAGTACGACCTCGTCTACGTCCCCGAGGCGTGGGTGGGCGAGTACACGGACGCCGGCTACCTCGCTGACCTGACCGACTACGTCAAGGACGAGAGCCTCACCGGCGCGGACTGGGACTACGCGGACTTCAACAAGAGCGGCATCGACGTCTACACCCGCGACGACGCGCTCTACGCGCTCCCGTACTTCGTGCAGACGCCGCTCGTCGTCTTCGACAAGGACGTGCTCAAGAAGGCCGGCTTCGAGGCTCCCAAGACGTGGGACGACATCCTCGAAGTGGCGAAGTACTTCAAGGAGCAGGGGACGGGCATCGCCCTTCCCTACCGCCAGGGATCGGCCATCGTCAACATCATGGCCGTGCTGCTCGCGGGCAACGAGACCGACTTCTTCGACAAGGACGGCGCGCTCGACCTGACCAACCCGAAGGTCGTCCAGGCCGTCGACTTCATCAAGGAGCTCGGCCAGTACGGACTCGAGGGAAGCAACGGATGGCACTGGGACGAGGTCAACAAGGCCCTGCAGTTCGGCCAGGCCCCCATCGGCATCACCACGTCGGGCCTGTTCACCGCTCTTGAGGACGCCGACGAGTCGAACGTCGCCGGCAAGCTCGGCTACGCGCCGATCCCCTACTCCAAGACTCCTGCGGGCCTCCTGCAGACCTGGGGCTGGGGCGTCACCGCTGACTCCAAGAACCCGGAGGAGGCGTTCAAGCTCGCCGCGTGGCTGACGAGCAAGACCGCCCAGAAGGAGATGGGGACGATCGACCCGTCCTTCATCAGCTTCCGCGAGTCGCTGTACACGGACAAGGACCTGACCGCCAACGCGCCGTGGCTGCCCGCGGTGCAGGAGGCGCTCGCGAAGGGCGTCACCGTTCCGCTGCAGACCAACGCACCCGCGCTCACCGATGCGCTGAGCGTCGGGCTGTCGGGAGTGGTGGCCAACGGAGAGGATCCGAAGACGATGCTGCAGGGCATCCAGGACACTCTGGTCTCGCAGTTCTAGAAGCCGGATGATGAGCGATGTGGGCGGGGCGCCGAGCCCCGCCCACATCCGCCCCGCGGCCCGCCCGATACAACGGAAGTCCTCACCATGACCAGCTCCACCCCAGCGATGCCGCTGCCCACGAGGCGCCGGATGAGCAGCTATGCCCGCAAGGACCTGCGCATCGCAGTGTTCCTGATCCTCCCGGCCGCACTCGCGATCTTCATCGTGATGATCGTGCCCCTCGGATTCGCCCTCGTCGCGAGTACTTTCCAGTACAGCCTCGGGCAGGAGGACAAGGCGGTCTTCGTCTTCCTCGACAACTACGCCAAGTTCTTCGCAGACCCGGTCGCGCTGAGGTCGCTGCTCAACACCGTGATCTTCACGGTCCTCTCGCTCGCCCTGTGCATGACCATCGGCGTCGGCATCTCGGTGCTCCTCAAGAGCCTGGCCCCGCGGACGGGCAACGTCTTCCGCGCGATCTTCGCGATGCCGGTGCTGATCTCGCCCATCATCGTGAGCCTCATCTGGCGCTACATGTACGACCCGACCTACGGGCTGATCTACTACGTCCTCGGCCTGGTCGGCCTGCAGGACTTCGGCGGCCTCACGGACTCGGCGACCGCCCTGTTCAGCATCGTGGTCACGGATGTCTGGCACGCGGTGCCCTTCATCATCCTGGTCTCCTCCGCCGGACTGACCGTCATCCCCGAGGAGCTCTACGAGGCGGCGAGGATCGACGGCGCCGGCGCCGCCCGCACGCTGTTCAGCGTGACGCTGCCGCTGCTGGTCAAGACGCTCGTCGTGCTCATCCTCATCCGCGGCACCGACGCGTTCCGCGTGTTCGACCTGATCTACGGCCTCACCGGCGGCGGACCGGCCAACTCCACATCCTCGTTGAGCATCTACGCGTACAAGCAGGCCTACGAGAACAACCAGATGGGCTTCGCCATGGCCGTCGCCGTGATCACCCTGATCGGGCTCGTGATCCTGTTCGGCCCGCTCATGCGCAACTCCGCGCGCGGAAGGGACGACTGACCATGGCCAAGCGGCGCCTCACCTCGGCCGGCAAGTGGGCGATCCTCATCGTCTTCCTGCTCTGGACGGTCATCCCGATCCTGCTGATCATCGTCAACTCGTTCAAGAAGGCGAAGGACATCTTCACGGATGTCCCGCGGATCTTCTTCGCCCCCACGCTCGACAACTACGTCAACGCGTTCACGAAGAGCGACTTCGGCCTCTACTTCGCGAACAGCTCGATCGTCGCGCTGTCGAGCACGATCATCGTGATCATCCTCGCGACCTTCGCGTCCTACGGCCTCACGAGCTTCCAGCTGCGCTTCGCCAACACGATCGCCAACGGGTTCCTCGTCGGCAAGCTCGTGCCGGTCATCTCGATGCTGCTGCCGATCTTCGTGATCATCAACGCTGTCGGCCTGCGCGGCACGCTCGTCGGACCGGTTCTCGCCCACGTGGCGCTCAACCTCCCGTTCGCGGTGTGGCTCCTGATGGGCTTCTTCCGCGACGTGCCGCGCGAACTCGAGCAGGCTGCCCTGATCGACGGATGCACGAGGATGCAGGCGTTCTGGCGGGTGCTGCTGCCCGTGGTGCTCCCAGGGCTCGCGGCGGTCTTCATCCTGAGCATGCAGTATTCCTGGAACGAGCTGCTCTTCTCGCTGCAGCTCACCACTCTCGAGACGTACACACTGCCGGTGGGCATCGC
Organism: Rhodoglobus sp.; assembly: GCA_025463515.1. Lineage (GTDB taxonomy): Bacteria > Actinomycetota > Actinomycetes > Actinomycetales > Microbacteriaceae > Rhodoglobus. The sequence goes on along the minus strand of JAODAQ010000035.1, from coordinate 109,584 downwards.
GAGCTTCGTCGGCGCGATCTCGGTCGACTGGGGCCTGAGCAGCGCGGCGGCCACTGTCACGATGGTGCCGATGATCATCATCGGGTTCTTCGTCCAGAAGTACATCGCCGAGGGCACCACGGGCGGGGCGGTGAAGGGATGACGCCCCCAGCGCCGTTCGACGTGCTCACCATCGGGCGCGTCGGCGTGGACCTCTACCCGCTGCAGGACAACGTGGGACTCGAGGACGTGCAGACCTTCGGCAAGTACCTCGGGGGCAGCGCGACCAACGTCGCGGTGGCCGCGGCCCGCCACGGACGGTCGAGCGCCGTGATCACCGGGGTCGGCGATGACCCGTTCGGCCGGTTCGTCGCGAAGGAGCTCACCCGGCTCGGCGTGGACAACACCCTCGTCACGACCGTTCCCGGGCTCAACACCCCGGTGACCTTCTGCGAGATCTTCCCGCCCGACCACTTCCCGATCTACTTCTACCGCGAGCCCATCGCGCCCGATCTCATGATCCGTGCGGACGCGCTGGACCTCGACGCCATCCGGAGCGCCCGGATCTACTGGTCGACGGTGACGGGCCTGAGCCGCGAGCCCAGCCGGGCCGCGCACTTCGCGGCCTGGGCGGCGCGGGGGCGGGCCGCGGAGACCGTGCTCGACCTCGACTACCGCCCGATGTTCTGGTCGGACCCGGCCGAGGCCAGCGCGCAGGTCGCTGCGGCGCTCGAGCACGTCACGGTGGCCGTCGGCAACCGCGAGGAGTGCGAGATCGCGGTGGGCGAGACCGACCCGCATCGGGCCGCAGACGCGCTCCTGGAGCGCGGTGTGCGACTTGCCGTCGTCAAGCAGGGGCCCAAGGGCGTGCTCGCCAAGACCCGCGACGAGACGGTGGAGGTCGCGCCCTTCGAGGTCGCCGTGGTCAACGGGCTGGGCGCCGGCGACGGCTTCGGAGGGGCACTGTGCCACGGCCTGCTCAACGGCTGGCCGCTCGAGCGCACTCTGCGCTTCGCAAACGTGGCGGGCGCGATAGTCGCCAGCCGGAGGGAGTGCTCAACCGCAATGCCAACGTCGGACGAGGTGGAGAAGCTCATGGAGAGGGGTGACGCGCGATGACGGAAGATGACTTCGATGCCGTTCGGCGTGCGAGGGCCAGTGACCCAGGCGCGATCCGTCGCGCTCTTCTCGAGCGCAAGCGCCGGCCGCTCCTCGTGGGCGACAACCGGCTGTTCATCCTCGCCGCGGACCACCCGGCGCGTGGCTCCCTCGGCGTCCGAGAGGACGACATGGCAATGGCCGACCGGTACGACCTGCTCGCCCGGCTCGCCGAGGCGCTCCGGAACCCGCGGGTCGACGGATTCCTCGGCACCGCCGACCTCGTCGAGGACCTGGCCCTCATGGGCGCCCTCGAGGACAAGGTGGTCGTGGGCTCGATGAACCGCGGCGGGCTCAAAGCCGCCGTGTTCGAGATGGACGACCGGTTCACCGCGTACGACATCGACACCATCCAGAGCCTCGGCCTCGACTTCGCCAAGCTGCTCGTCAGGATCAACCTCGACGACGCCGGCTCGGTCCACACCCTGCACACCGCGGCCGAGATCGTCACGCGCGCCGCGGAGGCCAAGCTGCCGATCATGATCGAGCCGTTCATGAGCGAGTGGGTGGAAGGGGCGATCAAGAACGACCTGACCGCCGAGGCCGTGATCAAGTCCGTCGCGATCGCGTCCGCGCTCGGAGCCAGTTCCGCGTACTCGTGGTTGAAGCTCCCGGTGGTACCGGACATGGAGCGGGTGATGAAGGCGACCACGCTTCCGACGCTGCTGCTCGGCGGCGACCCGGCGATGGCCTCGCACGAGATCTACGAGTCGTGGGAGAAGGCCCTCTGCCTGCCCGGCGTTCACGGCCTCGTCGTGGGACGGACGCTCCTGTACCCGCCGGACGGCGACGTCATGGGCGCCGTCGAGCGCGCCGCACAGCTCGTGCACGGTGCGCGCTGACCCGGGGGAGGCGCGGCCGGTGCGACTACTTCTCGACGAGCGTGACCTCGAACGAGTAGAGGTCGGGCCGGTAGGAGTGCTCGCCGTACTCGACCGCGTGTCCGGACTGGTCGTAGAGCGTCCGGGACATGATCAGCACGGCAGACCCGGTCTTCTGCGCGAACAGCTCGGCCTCCTCGGCCGTCGCCGCGCGCGCGCCGATCGTCTGGCGGGCGACGCGCATCGTCGTCCCCCTGGCGCGCATGAGCTGGTACAGCCCGTGCTTCTCGAACTGGTCGGCCGTGAGGTTGAGGAACTCCGGCGGCAGGAAGTTCTCGAGAAGGGCGAACGGAATGCCGTCCGTATAGCGCAGGCGCTTGATGTGCAGGACGGCGGTGCCCGCGGGCAGGGTGAGGGACTCGAGCACGTCCGCCGAGGGAACCATCTCCTCGTGGAGGAGGACCTTGGTGGCGGGGGATCGGTTCGACAGGCTCAGGTCGTCGTAGAGGCTGGTCAGCTCGACACTGCGGGTGAGCCGGCCCCTGACCACCTGCGTGCCGACGCCGCGGCGCCGCACGAGCAGGCCCTGGTCGACCAGCTCCTGGATGGCGCGGCGGATGGTCGGGCGCGAGATCGCGAGCTGCTCGGCGAGCTTGAGCTCGTTCTCGATCCGGGATCCGGGCGGGAGCGCGCCGCTCTCAATGGCCGCCTGCATGCGCCGGGCGATCTGGTAGTAGAGCGGGATGGGACCGGATCGGTCGAGATCCATGAAGAGCTCTTCGGTGGAAATCGTCATCTGTTCTCTCGCTTGTAGGTATTGCTCAGGTTCAAGTATTGATAATGATAGGACAAAGAAACATGATCGCGCAGAGGAGTATCCACACATGACCGCAGCGGAAACGATGACGGCAATCGTCAAGGCCGGTCCGGGGCCCGAGAACGTCGTGCTCCGGCAGGTCGAGGAGCCCACGGCGGCGCCGGGGTTCGCGCGCGTGCGGGTGATCGCGACGGGCATCTGCGGGACCGACATCCATGTGGCCCACGACGAGTACAAGTACGAGGCGCCCGTGGTGATGGGCCACGAGATCCTCGGCGTCGTGGACTCGGTGGGCGACCCGGCCGACGCGGCGTGGGTCGGTGCGCGCGTGGCCTGCGAGACGTACTTCTCGTCCTGCGAGAAGTGCGAGTGGTGCCGGGCCGGCAGCCGGAACCTGTGCCCCGACCGCCGCTCGCTCGGCTCGTTCGAGAACGGCGGGTTCGCCCGCTTCGTGGTGATGCCGATGATCAACCTCCACCCGCTGCCCGACTCGCTCGGGGAGCTCGACGGCGTGCTCTCCGAGCCGCTCGCATGCGTGGTGCAGTGCCTCCTCGACCCGGCGATCGTGAACCCCGGAGACCGCGTGCTCGTCACCGGCCCGGGGGCGATGGGGCAGCTCGCGGCGCAGGTCGCGCTCGCTCAGGGCGGGCTTGTGACCCTCGCCGGCCTCGAGAAGGACGCGGCGCGGCTCGCCGTCGCCGCCTCTCTCGGCATCGGCACGACGACCGCTGTGCCCGACGAGGACTCGTACGACGTCGTGATCGAGTGCTCGGGCAGCGCCCCCGGTGCAGCGGCGGCCCTCCGCTCGGCCAAGCGGGGCGGGCGCTACGTCCAGGTCGGGATCTTCGGCAGGGATGTCTCGCTGCCCTTCGACCTCGTGCTCTACAAGGAGCTCGTGGTCTCGAGCGGCTTCGCGTCGACCGCGACCTCCTGGCGCCGGGCGATCGCGCTCATCGAGCAGGGGCTCGTCACCCTCGGCCCGCTCGTGACGCGGACCGTGCCGATCGAGGAGTTCTCGTCGGCGTTCGAGGCGGCCGCCGCCGGCGAGGGCATCAAGACGGTGATCGTCCCGTCGTAACGGCGCCGTCCCGTGCGATCCCCGTCACGGCTGCGGCCGTGGCGGGGAAGACCGCGAGCGTGATCCAGCTCGAGGTGGTCTCGCCGGGCGCGAGCACGAGCTCCTGCCCGCGCTCGATCGCGCCGACGAGCCCGTCGAACGGCCAGGAGCGCTGGGGCTCGAGGCCGAGCATCCGTGCCCGCCCGAACCAGGGGAAGCCGGGGTCGCCGTTCTGCAGCCACAGCCAGAGGTGGGGGAAGGTCGTGAGATCCCAGGAGAGTCCGATCGCGGGCCGGGAGTCGCCCGCGGGCGGGCGCAGGGCTACCCAGCCCTCGGTCACATCGGGCAGGTAGTTGACCCTGACCTGCTCTTCGTCGGGGATCACGGACAGGTCGTCGGTGCCCCCGTCGCTGCGCTCGAGGATCGGCCAGGCACCGCCCGGGACCGCGAGCGGGCCGGGGGTCGCGGGCTCGACGACGACGCCGGGCCGGCCGGGGAGGTCGATCCGCGAGCCGGTGATGGCGGGGAATGTCGGGTGGTGGCCCCAGATGAACGGGACGGGGCGCGCGCCCACGTTGACCACGGACTCCTCGATGTGCAGGGCGGCGCGGTCCGGCGACAGGCGGATCGTGCGCGTGAGCTCGAGGGGGAGCCTGGCCACCGCGCGCAGCGTGCACGCGTCGGTGGACTGGTCGACGACCGTGAGCCGGGCGAGCGCGGTCTCGCCGTGGAAGGCGACCGGGACCCCGTCGACAACGCCCTCGGCGCCCGCGTTGGGGAAGAGCACCTGCCAGCCGGCGTGGTACCTGGAGAGGAAGTCCAGCTCGGTCGACCCGTAGCGCGGACCGTCGTCGACGGAGAGCGGCGACTCCCACTCGTGCCAGGCGAGCAGGTTCGGCGAGCCGGCGGACACCACCGAGCGGATCTCCGCGCCGCGGTCGGGGTCGAGCACTACCTCGAGGTGCGGCGAGCGCAGGGTGATCATCAGCTGTGCCTGTGCCCGACGGAGCCGTTGAGCGTGAGCCCGCCGTCGACCAGGAGCATCTGCCCGGTCACGTAGCGCGCGCCGGGCGAGGCCATCATGACGATGCTGTCCGCGATCTCCTCCGGCTCGGCGATGTGGGCGAGCGGGATGCGCGTCCGGTAGGTCTCCCGGACCTCCTCCGTGTAGCTCTCCGCGTTGAGCGGCGTCTCGGTCGCGCCGGGGGCCACCGAGTTGACCGTCACTCCGGACGGACCGAGCTCGACCGCGAGCGCTCGCGTGAAGCCGCCGATCCCGCCCTTCGCGGTCACGTAGGCGGTCATGTCGGTGGGCGGCAGCGGGTCGACAGCCGAGCTCAGGTTGATGATGGTGCCCTTCCCGGCGGGGACCATGTGGCGGGCGGCGGCGCGTGCGCCCCGGATGTAGCCGAACAGGTTCGTCTCGAGGAGCGAGTGCCAGTCGTCATCCGTCATCGTCAGGAACGGCTGCACGAGGAGGCGCGCCGCATTGTTCACCCACACATCGATGCCGCCCCAGCGGCGCGCGACCTCGTCGGCGAGGGCGTCGACGTCGGCCGTCGATGCCGTGTCGCCGACGGCGATGTACGACTCGGCGCCCCGCTCTGCCAGCGCGCGCTCGAGCTCGCGGGACACCTCGGGGTCGGTGCCGCGGTGCAGGCCGGCCACCCGGTAGCCCTGGTCGGCGAAGGCGAGGGCGGCGGCGCGGCCGATACCGCGGGAGACTCCCGTGATGACGACGGTGCGGGCTGAGGGATTGGTCACGCGGTCCTCCTGGGCTAATATGTAATGACATTCTGACTGCATGACCTGCACTCTGTCCAGCCGAGAGGAACCCCGCAGCAATGACACAGGCAGCCCGGCCGCGTGCCGCGATCGTCGGTACGGGATTCATCGGCGCAGTGCACTTCGACGCGCTGCGCCGCCTGGGGGTCGAGGTCGTCGGCATCCTCGGATCGTCGCCGGCCCGATCGTCGGAGAAGGCCGCCGAGTGGGGCGTCCCGCGCGCCTACTCCGACTACGCGGAGCTGCTCCGCGACACCGAGGTGGATGTCGTCCACATCACATCGCCCAACGACAGGCACTTCGAGCAGGCCCGTGGCGCGCTCCTGGCCGGCAAGCACGTCGTGTGCGAGAAGCCCCTCGCGATGACCGCCGCCGAGACCCGCGAGCTGGCGGCGCTCGCCGAGTCGACCGGGCTCGTCGCGGCGGTCAACTTCAACGTCCGCTACTACCCGCACGTGCACGAGATGCGCGAGCGGGTGCGCAGTGGCAGCACCGGGGCGCCGTACCTCGTGACCGGGTCGTACTTCCAGGACTGGCTGCTGCTGGACACCGACTGGAACTGGCGGGTCGAGAGCGCACGGGGCGGTGACCTGCGGGTCGTGGGCGACGTCGGCTCGCACTGGTTCGACCTCGCGAGCTTCGTGACGGGCCAGCGCATCGTCGAGGTGATGGCAGACCTCACGACCTTCGTCCCGGTGCGAAAGCGGCCGACCGGCGAGGTCGTCACCTTCGGGGCGTCGACCGGCCCCACCGTCGACCACGAGGTCTCCTCCGAGGACGCCGGGAGCATCCTCCTGCGATTCGACGGGGGAGCGCGCGGCGTCGTCTCGGTGTCGCAGGTGAGCGCGGGCCGCAAGAACGCGATCACGCTCGAGGTCGGTGCCGCCGACGCCTCGCTGGCCTGGCGCAGCGAGCGCCCCGACGAGCTGTGGATCGGCCACCGCTCGGCGCCGAACGAGATCCTGCTGCGCGACCCCTCGCTGCTGTCGCCCGCCGCGGCCGCGATCTCGAGCCTGCCCGGAGGCCATGCCGAGGGCTTCGAGAACGGCTTCCGCGCGCTCTACGCGGACGTCTACGCCGACGTGGCTGCGGGCGCCCCCTCGCCGGATGCACGGTACGCGACGTTCGCGGACGGGCACTACGAGTCACTCGTCGTCGAGGCGGTCGCGCGCAGTGCGCGGACCTCCTCCTGGGTCACCGTCGGCAGCCAGCCGGCGGCATCGGAATAAGGAGAAGTGCAATGAAGCTGGGACTCTTGACCGCCGCGTTCCCGACGCTCAGCCTGGACGAGGTGTCGACGTGGGCAGCAGCCAACGGGTTCGAGACCATCGAGGTCGCCGTCTGGCCAGCGGGAGGCGGGGCCGCCCGCCGCTACGCGGGGACCGCGCACATCGACGTGGAGGCGCTCGACCAGGCCGGGGCCGACCGGATCGTGGGCGACCTCGCCGCCAAGGGCCTCTCCATCTCCGCCCTGGCCTACTACCCCAACCCGCTCTCCGCCGACGCGGACGAGGCCTCAGCGGCGTTCGAGCACCTGCGCGCCGTGGTGCGCGCCGCGAGACTGCTCGGCGTCCCCACCGTGGGCACCTTCGCGGGCAGGGACAAGACGACCTCCCTCGACGAGAACTTCGACCGGTTCGCGAAGGTGTGGCCCGAGATGGTGCACTACGCGGGCGACCAGGGCGTGCGCATCGCCATCGAGAACTGCCCGATGATCTTCAGCGGCGACGAGTGGCCCGGTGGCACCAACATCGCCTTCAGCCCCGCCAACTGGAGGCGGATGTTCGAGATCATCCCCGACGAGAACTTCGGGCTCAACTTCGACCCCTCGCACCTCGTGTGGCAGTTCATCGACATCCCCCGCGCGGTGCACGAGTTCGGTAGCCGGATCTTCCACGTGCACGCCAAAGACCTCGAGGTGCGCCGGGACGGCCTCTACGACCACGGCGTCATGAGCGCGGGAGTCGGCTGGCAGGTCCCGCGCCTGTGTGGGCTCGGCGAGGTCGACTGGGGTGCGTTCTTCGGCGCCCTGTACGCCGTCGGCTACGACTACGTGGCCTCCGTCGAGCACGAGGACCGGGCCTTCGAGGGCTCCGTCGAGATCGTGCAGCGCGGGTTCGCCATCGCGCGCGACAACCTCCGCCCCTTCGTCCACTGATGCCGGGCGCGCTGCGGTTCGGGGTAGTCGGTACCGGGCCGTGGGCGCGGGCGGTGCACATCCCCGCCGCGGCCGCGAGCCCGCGGATCGTGTTCGCAGGGGTACTCGGCCGTGACGCCGCCCGCACGGCGGCGGCGGTGGAGGGCACGACCGCAGCTCCGTTCGTCGAGCTCGCCGGGTTCCTGGACGGCGTCGACATCGTCGGGCTCGCCGTCCCGCCCGAGACGCAGGTCGAGCTGGCGGAGGCCGCGGTCCTCGCGGGCAAGCACGTGCTCCTCGAGAAGCCAGTGGCCGTGAGCCCGGATGCCGCGACCGCCCTCGCCGAGCTGGCGGAGGCCCGCGGCATCCGGTCGCTCGTGTTCTTCACGCACCTGTTCTCGCCCGACTTCGCCGCGTGGGCGGAGCGTGCGCGCGCCGACGGCCCGTGGACCCACGGACGGGCCGAGAGCTACTCCTCGACGCTCGTGGACTCCGCGAGCGTCTTCCACGGCTCAGCGTGGCGGCACGAGCGGGGAGCGCTGTGGGACGTCGGGCCGCACGCCGTAGCGCAGCTCTGCGCCGTGCTGGGGCCCGTGGCCTCCGTGCTCGCGCGCCGCGGTGAGGGCGACTTCGCGACGCTGATCCTGGAGCACGAGGCGGGAGCGGTGAGCACCGTCTCGCTCGCCGCCGACCTGCCCGTCGCCATTCCGGGAGGCACGAGCCTCCTCGGACCGCGCGGGCGCACGTCGCCGCCGGCGATCGCGGACTGGAACGCGACGGCGAGGCTCGCCTACACCGCCGCGCTCGCGCAGCTAGCGGACGAGATCGAGAACGGGGCCGAGGCCCACGAGTGCGATCTGATGTTCGGGGCGCACGTGACTCGCGTGCTCGCCGCCGCCGAGCGGTCGGCGGCGAGCACGCGGCCGGAGATCCCCTAGAGGCTCGCGAGGAGCGCCCGGGCGTTGCCCGAGAAGACCGCCTCGCGGTCGGCGTCCGAGATCGCGGCCTCGTCGACCGAGCGGATCACGTCTGCCGGCGGGAAGAACGGCGCGTCGCTGCCGAAGAGGACGCGGCCTGCGCCGACCTCGCGCACGAAGAACTCCGTGGTCGCGGGGTCGGCCTGGTACGCGATGTCGACGTGGACGTTGGGCGTCGAGAGCACCGCCTCGACGGCCTGTGCCTTCTGGTCGTCGCTGAACAGGGGATGCCCCATCACGAAGGTGAGCGCGGGATACCCCGTGGCGACCGCCGCGATCGCCCGCGGGCTGGCCTTGGCGTCCGGGGTGGAGTGCAGCAGCACCAGACCGCGTCGGCCGCCCGTCGCGTCGAGCACCGCCGCGAAGGCCGCCGAGTCCACCGAGAAGCCCTCGAAGGTCGCGTGGAACGCCAGGCCCTTGAGCCCGAGCTCGTCGAACGCCCTGCCCACCTCGGCGACTCCGGCAGCGCCGTGGCGCACCTCGACGCTCGCGAGGCCGACGGGGAACAGGTCGGGGCGGGCGGCCACCGCCGCCGCCACTCCGTCGTTGGCGCGGCGGGTGTCGGCAATGCCCTCCGACTGCAGCCCGCCGGCCGCGACCGACAGCACGGCCTGGTCCACCCCGCTCGACGCCATGAGGGCGATCCACTCGTCGACCGTCTGGCCGACGTCGGAGGTGATAGTGCGACCGACGTGCGAGTGCACGTCGATGATGGTGCGCGCCACGCTAGGAGCCGATCGGGAGCTTGCGCCCCTGGCGGCCGGACTCGTAGGCGGCATCGAGGATGAGCTGCGTCTTGAGGCCGAAGTTCGCGTCGCTGCGGACGGGGGTGTCGTTGAGGCACGCGTCGACGAAGTGCTGGTGCTCGGGAACCCAGGGGCTCTCCTCGCCGTTGATGTGCATCGAGAACTCGCGGTGGTCCGCTGCCATGACGGGCAGCTTGGGGCTGATCCAGCCGTCGGCGAGGAGCTTGTCGGTGGCCGACTGCTCGCTCGTGTAGACGCGGAAGGTGGGGCGCGCCGCGGCATCCCACTGCACGGTGCCCTTCGTGCCGTAGACCGCCCACTGGTCCTTGAAGGCCATGGTCGCGCCGCCGGGCTCCTGCAGTCGGTTGGAGCCGGAGATCTCGAGGATCGCCTTGTCGGTGCGGATGACGATGACCGCGGTGTCCTCCACCTGGATGTCGGCGGTCAGGGCGCCGTACTCGGCGTACACGCTCTGCACCTCGGGGTTGCCCAGCAGGTAGAGCGCGTTCGAGACGTGGTGCACGTTGCCGTCGAGCATGATTCCGCCGCCCGCGAGTGCGGGGTCGAAGCGCCAGCTGTTGGTCACGTCGGGCGTGTGCCACGCCATGATCGCCTTGAACAGGAAGGGCTCGCCGATGAGGCCGGCCTCGATGATCTCGCGGGCGCGCTCCACCGGGGGCAGGAACAGCTCGAAGAACGAGACCATCAGCTTGAGCCCGGTCTTCTCCGCGAGTGCGAGGGCCGCGCGGGCCTCCTCGACGCTCGCGGTCATGGGCTTCTGCACGAGGACGTGCTTGCCGGCCTCGAGCGCCTTGATGATGAGCGGGCCGTGCGACTTCGACGAGGTCGAGATCACGACGGCGTCGACATCGTCGCGCAGGAGCACTGCGTCGAGGTCGGTCGAGTGGGTCTCGAAGCCGAAGCGCTCCTTGAAGCGGATCGCGGCCGCCTCGTCGATGTCGACACTCGCCACGAGGCGCGCGTTGGGCACCTTGGTGAGGGCGAAGGCGTGGCTGCGGGCGATTCCGCCGCAGCCGACCATGGCGATGCCGAGGGTTTCAGGCATTGTGATTGCGTCCTTTCGACGACGATGTCTGGGGTCACGGGCCGTATTGTCCGTGAGGTCCATCTAATGACAGAATGTTCGCACATAGTCTGATGCAGCGTCAAACCACTGGCGCGGCATCCCTGTATGGAGGAACACCCCCGATGACCGCACCGATGCTGGCACGGCTGTCGTGCGTGCTGTTCGACCTCGACGGCACCCTCATCGACTCCGCTCCCGGGATCACGGCGTGCCTAGCGGAGACGATCCGCGAGTTCGGCGGCGCGTCGGTGCGGCCGGAGTCCCTGCGATCGTTCGTGGGGCCGCCGGTCGCCGACACCCTGCGCACGCTCACCTCTCTGCCGGAGCGCGACATCCCCGAGGCCATCGAGTACTACCGGGCGCGCTACCTGGCCGAGGGACTGCAGCGGAGCTCCGTGTTCGCGGGCATTCCCGCACTGCTGGCCATGCTGCGGGAGTGGGGGATGCCCGCCGCCGTCGCGACCTCGAAGCGCGAGAGCCACGCCCGGGCGATCCTCGAGCTGCACAGTCTCGACCAGTCCTTCGCGGTCGTGAGCGGCGCCGGCGAGGACGAGGCGGGCGCGGGCAAGAGCGCGGTGATCCGATCCGCGATCGAGCGGCTCGGCGACCGGGGCGGCTCGGCCTTGCTGGTCGGGGACCGCTCGTTCGACATCCGCGGCGCCACCGCCACGGGCATCCCCTCGATGTTCGCGGCCTGGGGGTACGGTGCGCCGGATGAGGCCGAGGGCGCCGCCCTCGTCGCGCGCGACCCGCACCACGCCAGCGAACTTCTGCACGAGTACCTCGTCGGTTCGGCGAGCCAGACCCAAGGAGCATCATGACCGTATTCCCCAGCTCGCTTCCGGTAGCGCGGACCTACCCGCTGCGAGGCGGGCCGGTGCTGCGCTGGGGGATCCTCGCCCCCGGGGACATCGCGAAGGACTTCACCCACGCGCTGCACACGCACACCGACCAGCGCGTGGAGGCTGTCGCCTCCCGGTCGCTCGAGCGCGCGCAGGAGTTCGCGGCGAAGCACGGCATCGCCCGCGCCTACGGCGACCACGCGCAGCTCGTCGAGGACCCCGAGATCGACATCGTCTACGTCGCCTCGCCCCACAGCGAGCACAAGCGCCTGGCGCTTCTGGCGATCGCCGCGGGCAAGCACGTGCTCGTGGAGAAGCCGATCGGCGTCACGGCGCAGGACGCGCGCGAGATCCAGGCCGCAGCCAAGGCCGCGGGGGTGTTCGCCATGGAGGGGCTGTGGTCGCGCTACCTCCCGCAGACCGACATCATGCTGCAGCTGGTCGAGGACGGGGTGCTCGGCGACATCCGACTGGTCACCGCAGACTTCGCGACCATCGCGCCGACGGATCCGGCCGGCCGCAACTACAGCCCGGAGCTCGCGGGCGGGTCGCTGCTCGACCTGGGCATCTACCCGGTGTGGTTCAGCCAGCTGTTCCTCGGCGCCCCGGACCGGGTGACGACCTTCGGCACGCTCACGTCCACCGGCGTCGACGCGCAGACCGCGGCCGTGCTCGAGTTCGAGAGCGGCGCGCAGTCCGTGCTCACCACGAGCCTCCTGCACTTCAGCCCCGAGCGCGCGAGCGTGAACGGCACGGATGCCCGCATCGAGGTGAACTCGTGGTTCGTGGTGCCCGCAGGGTTCGAGCTCATCGCGCCGGGCAAGGGCGACAAGCGCCTGTCCTTCGTCAACGACACGGGCCTCGAGTTCCGCGACGGCATCGCGTGGGAGGCCGCGGCGATCGCCCAGCACATCGCCGACGGGCTTACCGACTCGCCGCTGCACCCGCTCGACTTCTCCATCGAGGTCATGACGACCATGGACGCCATCCGCCGCGGGGTCGGCACGCTCGCGTGAGCGCCGACGACGCGCTCGACCCCGACCGGCTCCTGCCGGCCGAGGACCGGACGCGCGGCATCGCCCGCGAGCTGTACGCCCTGGTGGCGGATGCGCCGATCGTGTCGCCGCACGGGCATGTGGACCCGCGCCTCCTGCTCGACGACCGGCCGTACGCCGATCCGGCGGGGCTGCTCGTGTCGTCGGACCACTACGTCACCCGGCTCCTCCACGCCGCGGGGGTGCCGCTCGACGACCTGCTGGGCAGCGCCCGGCCGCGAGAGGTCTGGCGGGTCTTCTGCGACCACTGGCACTGGTTCCACGGCACCGCGTCCGGCTTCTGGCTGCGGGAGACTCTTGCGGCGGTCCTCGGAGTGCGGGCCGCCCCCACGCCCGACCTGTTCGACGGCCTGGTCGAGGCACTGGCCCAGCCGCGCCTGAGGCCGCGGGCGCTCTTCGAGTCCTTCGCGATCGAGGTGCTCGCCACCACGGACGACCCGCTCGACGACCTCGGCGTGCACGACGCACTCCGGGATGACCCGGCCTTCGGCGGCAGGGTCATCCCGACCTTCCGGCCCGATGCCTACCTGGATCCGGCCGCGCCGGGCTGGTCCGACCGGATCGAGCGCCTCGGCGCCTCCGACCATGCCGGGTACCTCGACGCCCTGCGCGCGCGGCGCGCCCACTTCATCGAGCACGGGGCCGTCTCGGCAGACCACGGCGTCGAGCACGCCGTGACCGTCGAGCTGGATCCGGGCACGGCCCAGTCGCTCTTCGAGCGCGCGCGGGCCGGCCGCCTCGACGCGGCGGAGGCAGCGCTGTTCCGGGCGCACATGCTCTTCGAATCGGCCAGGATGTCGGTCGACGACGGCCTCGTCATGACCGTGCACGCGGGGGTGCAGCGCAATCACCACCGCCAGACACTGGCGCACTTCGGCCCCGACACCGGGCACGACATCCCCGTGGCGACCTCGTTCACCGAGAATCTGCGCCCCCTGCTCGAGCGCTTCGGCACCGCGAAGGACTTCCACCTCGTGCTCTTCGCGATCGACGAGTCGGTGTGGTCGCGCGAGCTCGCCCCCCTCGCGGGCTTCTACCCGTCGGTGTTCATCGGCGCCCCGTGGTGGTTCCTCGACGCTCCCGACTCGATCGCGCGCTTCCGCTCCGCGACCACCGAGACCGCGGGCTTCTACCGCGGCTCCGGTTTCATCGACGACACCAGGGCCTTCATGTCGGTCGCGGCCCGGCACGCCGTCTCGCGCCGCGTGGACTCGGGCTTCCTCGCGCGCCAGGTCGTCGAGGGCCGGATGACCGTGGCCGAGGCATCCCGGGTCGCGATCGACCTGGTCGGCGCGATCCCGAGGCGGGCGTTCAAGCTGTGACCGCCCTGTCGCGCGCCGCCGCGGGCCTGCAGGCCGCTCCCGTCCGGGCCGTGCACCTCGGTCTCGGAGCGTTCCACCGCGCGCACCAGGCCTGGTACACCGCAGCCGTCAGCGACGACTGGGGCATCGCCGCCTTCAGCGGCCGGAGCCCGGAGGCCGCCGAGGCCCTCGCCCGCCAGGACGGCCTGTACACGCTCGTCGAGCGCGACAGCGAGTCGGACCGCACCGGCATCGTCGCGAGCATCGTCGAGGCGGTCGACGGCGCGCGGACGGACCGGCTCATCGAGCTCGTGGCTGCAGAGAGCACGGCGCTCGTCACGCTCACGATCACGGAGGCCGGCTACCGGCTGCTGCCCGACGGCCTGCCGGATGCCGCTGATCCCGTCATGGCCGCGGACCTGGCCGGCGAGCCGCCGCGCTCCGCTCTGGGCCGCCTCGCGCTCGCACTGGACGCCCGGCGCGCGACCGGTGCGCCGATCGCCGTCGTCCCGTGCGACAACCTCCCCGCCAACGGCGCCCTCGTGCGCGCGGGCCTGCTCGCGCTCGCCGAGCGGAGGGATGCCGCCCTCGCGGAGTGGATCGGCGAGAACGTCTCGTTCGTCTCCACGAGCGTCGACCGCATCACGCCGCGCCTCAGCCCCGCCGATCGCGAGGCGGCGGGCCGGCTGGGGCCCTGGACGGACGCCGCCCCGGTCGTCACCGAGCCGTTCAGCGACTGGATCCTGAGCGGGGCGTTCCCCGTCGGGCGGCCTGCGTGGGAGGCGGCGGGGGCGCGGTTCGTCGACGACATCACGCCCTTCGAGCACCGCAAGCTGTGGCTGCTCAACGGCGCGCACTCGCTGCTCGCCTACCTGGGCTCGGTGCGCGGACTCGACGTGGTTTCCGACGCGATCGCCGACCCGGTGTGCCGCGGCGCCGTGCTCGACTTCTGGGCCGAGGCGCGCCGCACCCTCGCGGACGAGTCCCTCGGGCTCGACGAGTACTGTGCCGCGCTACTGCGGCGCTTCGAGAACCCCCGTATCCGGCACGAGCTCGCGCAGATCGGCCTCGACGGCGCGACCAAGCTGCGGCTGCGCGTGGTTCCGACCGCGCGGGCAGAGCGCTCCGCCGGCCGGGATGCCCGTGGTGCCGCGACCCCGATCGCGGCCTGGGTCGCGGCGATCCGCAGGGGCGGGTACGGCGCCGACTCCGAGTCGCCCGCCATCGCGCGCGCGGCGGGAGACGTGCGCGCCCTCGTCCGGATCCTCGATCCGGACCTCGCGGACGACCTCGCCTTCACCACCACCATCACCGCCGAACTCTCGGCCATGCACAAGGAGCAGCCATGATCATCCAGAAGGCCGACGTCGTCGTCACGAGTCCCGACCGCAACTTCGTCACCCTCCGGCTGGAGACCGACGACGGCCTCGTCGGCCTCGGGGACGCGACGGTCAACGGGCGGGAGCTCGCCGTCGTGAGCTACCTCCGCGACCACGTCGTGCAGCTGCTCGTGGGCAGGGACGCGAGCCGCATCGAGGACACCTGGCAGTTCCTCTACCGGTCGGCCTACTGGCGCCGCGGCCCGATCACCATGGCCGCGATCGCGGCGGTCGACATGGCTCTCTGGGACATCAAGGGCAAGGCGGCGGGGATGCCCGTGTACCAGCTGCTCGGCGGAGCATCCCGCACCGGCCTGCTGACCTACGGGCACGCGTCGGGCCGCGACAACGAGGAGCTCTTCGACAGCGTGCGCCACCACCAGGCCGAGGGCTACCGGGCGATCCGCATCCAGTCGGCCGTGCCCGGCCTGAAGTCGATCTACGGCATCGCCTCGAACGCGACCTTCGAGGCCAATGCCGGCGTGCGCTACGACCACGAGCCCGCGCAGCGCGGCGCCGTCCCCGCGGAGGAGGACTGGGACACGCGCTCCTACCTGCGGCACATCCCGACGGTGTTCGAGGCCGTGCGCAACGAGTTCGGCCCCGAGGTCCCGCTGCTCCACGACGGCCATCACCGCATGACGCCGATCCAGGCCGCGAAGCTGGGCAAGTCGCTCGAGCCCTACGACCTGTTCTGGCTCGAGGATGTCACCCCGGCCGAGAACCCCGAGGCGCTGCGCCTCGTGCGGCAGCACACGACGACCCCGCTGGCCATCGGCGAGATCTTCAACACGGTGTGGGACTACCAGCAGATCATCCGCGAGCAGCTCATCGACTACGTGCGCGGAGCGGTCACCCACATGGGCGGGATCACCCACCTCAAGAAGACCCTCGACTACGCCTCCCAGTACCAGATCAAATCGGGAATGCACGGTCCGACCGACATCTCGCCGGTCGGGATGGCCGCAGCGATGCACCTCGGGCTCGCCATCCACAACTTCGGCATCCAGGAGTACATGAAGCACGGTGCGAAGACGGATGCCACGTTCGAGCAGTCCTTCACCTTCGTCGACGGGATGCTGCACCCGGGCGACAAGCCCGGGCTCGGTGTCGAGCTCAACCTCGACGAGGCGGGCAAGTACCCGTACGAGCAGGCCTACCTGCCCTACAACCGCCTCGCCGACGGCACCGTGCACGACTGGTGACCCTCTTCATCGGCACCTACACCGAGCCGCATCCGCACGTACTGGGCCGGGCCGGCGGCATCGTGGTCGCGGACTACGACGGCGCGATCCGAGACCCTCGCACGGTGGCCGTCCGCAGCCCGTCGTGGCTCGCGCTCTCGCCGGCGGGCACGCACGTCTACTCGGTCATCGAGGCGGGCAGCGGCGAGCCGGGCCAGGTGGCCGTGTTCTCGCGACACGGGGGCTCGTTGCTCCTCGAGCAGGTCGTGGCATCCGGCGGGTACGAGCCCGCCCACCTCGCGGTCGACCCGTCCGGGCGCTTCCTCGTGGTCGCGAACTACGCCGACGGCTCGCTGGCCGTGTTCGCGCTGCGCGCCGACGGGCTCCTGGGCCGGATGACGCACCTCGTGAGCCACGTCGGCTCGAGCGTGCACCCGGTCAGGCAGGCGGGGCCGCATCCGCACCAGGCCTACTTCGATCCGGTGACCGGCCGGATGCTGGTCCCCGACCTCGGGACGGACGCCCTGGTGGGCTACTCCCTCGACGGCGAGGGCAGGCTCACGGAGGAGGACCGCGTCGCGCTGCCGCCCGGCTCCGGCCCGCGGCACGCGGTTCTGCATTCCGACGGCGAGCACCTGTTCGTCGTGAACGAGCTCGCCAGCACCATCGCGGTACTCGTGCGCACCGGTGCGTCGTTCGCCGTGGAATCCGTTGTCTCGACCGTTCCCGCCGACGCCGAGGGGCCGACCTTCGCGAGCGCGATCGCGGTGGCACGGGACGGCAGAACGGTGTACGCGGGCAACCGCGGGCACGACAGTATCGCGGTCTTCTCGTGGGACGGCGCGCTCGAGCCGCTCCAGTTCGAGCCGACGCGCGGCCGGACCCCGCGCGACTTCACCCTCTCGCCGGACGAGTCCCTCCTGCACGTCGCGAACCAGGACTCCGACACCGTGGTCACGTTCGCCCGCAACGGGCACGGGCGCCTGGCGTTCCGCGACGAGGCGCCCGTGCCGACACCGGTGTGCCTGGTCATCGCCGAGGACTAGCGTGCTGCCGTAATGCCGTCGAAACGCGCCTGTGCAACGCTGTAGCCATGCACGAGATCGCTGACCGCATCCTCGCGGCCGTCGACGCGGGCCGCACGCTGGTGGTGGCCACGGCGATCTCGATCGACGGGAGCGCGCCGCGCACCGTCGGCACGTCGATGGCGTGGGACGGCGAGTCCGTCATCGGCAGCATCGCCGGCGGCTGCGTCGAGGGCGCGGTCGTGGACACGTGCGAGCTCGTCGCCGAGGACGGCATCGCGCGCACCGTCGAGTACGGCGTGAGTGAGGAGACCGCGTTCTCGGTGGGGCTCACCTGCGGGGGCGTCATCACGATTCACGTCCAGCCGCTGACCGAGGCTCTCGAAGTCTCGCTCCGAGAGGGCGCGGATGTCGACGTCTGCGGCTACATCGACCGGGCGCCCGTCGAGCGGCGGATGATCATCTTCGGCGCCATGGAGTTCTCCGCGGCCCTCGCGAAGGCCGCGGCCGTACTCGGGTACCGCGTGACGGTGTGCGACCCCCGGCCGCTGTTCGCGACATCCGTGCGGTTCCCGACAGCCGAGGTCGTCGTGATGTGGCCGACCGAGTACCTCGCGACCACGGCCGTCGACGAGCGCACCGTGATCTGCGTGCTGAGCCACGACGCCCGGTTCGACGCGGAGCTGATCGCCCAGGCGCTCGACCTGCCCGTCGCCCACGTGGGCGCGATGGGCTCGCGAAACACCCACGACCGCCGGGTCGCGTCGCTGCTCGAGCGCGGGCTCAGCCGCGAGAGCATCGCCGGGCTGCACTCGCCGATCGGCCTCGACCTCGGCGCGAGCACCCCTGAGGAGACCGCGGTCTCGATCCTCGCCGAGATCCTCGCGGCGCGCACGGACAGCACGGCGCTGCCGCTCACGGTGCTCGACGGCGCGATCCACGGCCGCCGTAGCGTCAGGCTGGTTGAGTAGGCCGCCCGCGGCCGTATCGAAACCTGATGTCGAGCAACCGGTTTCGATACGCGCCCTGGAGGGCGCTACTCAACCCGCGGTGAGCAACCGGTTTCGATACGCGCCCTGGAGGGCGCTACTCAACCGGCGGTGAGCCGCCACAGCCGGTCGCGGGACATCGGCAGCTCGTGGGGCCGCACGCCCAGGGCGTCGCGGATCGCGTTCGCGAGGGCCGGCGCGACGGGGTTGTACGGCGCCTCGCTCATCGACTTCGCGCCGAGCGGGCCGAGGGCGTCCGAGGTGTCCGCGAACAGGACCTCGGTGACCGGGACGTCTGCGAACTGCGGCACGTGGTAGTTGCGGAACGCCGTGGTCAGCACGCGGCCCGAGCCGTCGAGGATCATCTCCTCGTACAGCGCCGTGCCGATCGCCTGCGCCGTGCCGCCCTCGATCTGCCCGCGCAGCTGCTCCGGGTTGAGCACGTAGCCGGCGTCGGCGGCCTGGATCGACTGCAGGATGCGCACCTCGCCAGTCGCGGGGTTCACGGCGACCCGGAACGCGTGCACGTTGAAGGAGACGGAGCGCGGCGATCCGTCGTGAGAGGCGGTGGCGGTGAGCCCGGGACGCGGCCCCTGCGTCGCGATGAGGCCGCGCAGCTGCAGGGCGGCCGCGAGCAGCGCCCTGCCGGCTACCACCACCCCGGCCGAGCCGAATGCTCCGGTGTCGTAGGAGACGGCATCCGTGTCTGACTGCTTGATGCTGATGCGGTCGACTGTCGTGCCCAGCGCGGATGCCACGAGCTGGGCGTGCACCGTGGTGGTGCCGTTGCCGAACTCGGCGGTGCCCACCGCGATCTCGTAGGAGTCCTCGGCGAGCACCGTCACCGATGCCGTGGCGTAGTGGCCGCGCGGCGCGATGGTCGCGATCATCGCGAGGGCCATTCCGGTGCCGACGGGCCAGCCGGCCGGGCCGACGAGCGAGCGGTCGAGCGCACCCTCCGCGAGGTCGAGGCACTGGTCGAGCCCGTAGCTGACCATCGAGAGGTCGCTCTGCTCGTCGACCGAGGTCACCACGAAGTCGTCGCCCGGCACGATCACGTTGCGGCGCCGGAACTCGAACGGGTCGATGCCCAGAGAACGCGCGAGCTCGTCCATCGCAGACTCGATCGCGAAGATCACCTGGCCCAGTCCGTACCCGCGGAACGCTCCCGACGGCAGGTTGTTCGTGTACACGGACTGAGCGTCGACCCGCTTGTTCGCGCAGCGGTACACCTCGACCGACTCGTGGATCGAGTGGAACATCACGCCGATCGCGTGGTTGCCGTAGGCGCCCGTGTCCATGAGCTGGTCGACGGCAAGGGCTGTCAGTACCCCGTCGGATGTCGCGGCAACCGTGACCGCGACCCGCATCGGGTGGCGCGTGGGGGAGATGGTGAACTCGTCCTCGCGGGTGAACTCGTACTGCACCGCGCGGCCGGTCTTCAGCACGGCGAGCGTTACGAGGTCCTCCGTGAGCAGCTCCTGCTTGCCGCCGAAGCCGCCGCCGACGCGTGCCGTGAACACCCGCACCCGCCCGGGATCGAGCGCGAAGATGTGGGCGAGCTCGTCCCGCACGAGGAACGGAACCTGGCTCGAGGTGCGGATGACCAGGCGCCCGTCGCCGTCGATCCAGCCCCGCGCGGCGTGGGTCTCGAGGGCGGCGTGACTCACCCGCTGCGTCTGCCACACTCCGGAGAAGACGGCGCCCCCGCCCTCGGCCGCCGCCGCAGCGATGGCGCCGCTGACGTCGCCTATCTCGCCGTGCAGTTCCGCCACCGTGTTGCGCTCGGGCGAGGAGATCCGCGACGCGGGCCCCTTGTCCCCGTGCACGAGCGGGGCGCCGGGCTGCCGCGCGAGCTCGGGGTCGAACACCGCCGGCAGCTCCTCGTACTCGACGACGATCTCCCGCAGCGCGAGCTGCGCGACGCCGACGGTGTCTGCAACGACGGCCGCCACCCGCTGCCCGCGGAACCGCAGCACCGGGTCGAACACCCGCGAGTCGTCCGGGTCGTCCTCGCGGTTCTCGTGGCGGCCGGTCGAGAACAGCACGTCGGGGGAGTCGAGGTGCGTGAGCACGGCGTGCACGCCCTCTATCGCCAGGGCCGCGGACGCATCGATAGAGAGGATGCGCGCATGCGGGTGCGGCGACCCGAGCACGGCCACGTGCAGCAGCGCGGTGGTGGTGAAGTCGAGCGTGTACGGCTCCGTCCCGGTCACCACGCGCAGGGCGGCGGGCGGGGCGATCGAGCGGCCCGCGGCATCCCCGGCGGCCGCCCGCTCGGTGTTGTGCACGCCGCAGATCGCGTCGCCGATCGAGCGGTAGCCGGTGCAGCGGCACAGGTTGCCCTTCAGCAGGCGGGGGAGGTCGTCCGTCGACTCGAAGGTGGACGCGGTCACCACCATCCCCGCGGTGCAGAACCCGCACTGGAAGCCGCCCGCGTCGACGAAGGCCTGCTGCACCGCGTGCGGGTGCTCGGCGGTCCCGAGCCCGGAGGCCGTCGTGATCGACGCGCCCTCGAGCCGGTGCGCGGGGTAGATGCAGGAGTGCACGGGCCCGCCGTCGAGCAGCACCGTGCACGCGCCGCAGTCGCCCGCGTCGCAGCCCTTCTTCACCTCGTAGTGCTCGTTCTCGCGCAGCAGCGTGCGCAGCACCTGCCCGGCCCGCGGAGTCGTCTCGATCGGGGCACCGTTGACCGTGAACCTCATGCGAGCTCCTGCCGTACCTCTTCGGCGAACGCGAGGCTCATCGCCCGGCGCCAGTCCGGGGAGCCGTGCGCGTCGCGGTACCAGTCGTCGATGGCGTCCACGGATGCCGCAACCTCCGCCGCGCTCGGGAGCGCGTCGAACGCGAGCCGGTGGGGACGGGTGGTGCCGCCCGTCACGGTGATGACCGTGAGGCCCGCGGCATCCCGCCGACCGGTCACGAGGGTGCCGGTGCGGCCCAGCGGCGAGAGCGCGATGCGGCGGAACGCGGTGCGGTGCAGCGAGGCGAGCGGGATCTCGATCGCGCGGACCACCTCGCCGGGCGCCAGGACGTTTGTGCGCACGCCGGTCACGAAGGCGGCGGCGGGCACCCGGCGCTCGGACGACGCCGTCCACAGCACGAGCGTCGCGTCGAGCGCGACGGCGAGCGAGGTCATGGGGCCCGCGGGGAGCGAGAGCGCGATGTTGCCGCCGACCGTCGCCACGCGCTGGATCTTCCACGACGCCAACAGCGAGTCGGCGCACTGCTCGAAGAACGGACCGAGCCCGCGCAGCGTCTCGATCGTGCAGGTCGCGGCGATGACCCACGAGTCCGCGGTGCGGGTCACCGGCTCCCAGCCCATGCCGAGCAGATCGACGACCCCGGTCGCCTCCTGCGGCTCGGAGTACAGCCAGGTGCCGCCGCCGATCACGACCTCGCCGGTCGCGAGGGCCAGGTCGCCGCGCTCGCGGGCGACCCTGGCCGACTGCACTGTGACGAGGTCCATCGTCAGAGTCTCGCCGATGGATGTGACGGGGGTGTAACGGCGCGCGGCCCGCCTAGCGCGCCTGAGTGCGCACGAGTGCCGCGTACCTGCCATCGCGGGCGAGCAGCTCGTCGTGGTTGCCGACCTCGACTATCCGCCCGTGATCGAGCACCACGATCCGGTCGGCCGACCGGATCGTCGACAGCCGGTGCGCGACCACGAGCGTAGTCCGGTCGCGCATCAGGTGGGCGAGAGCATCGCGCACCTTCTCCTCCGACTCCGTGTCGAGGGCGCTCGTCGCCTCGTCGAGCAGCAGCACGCGCGGGTCGCGGATGAGCGCGCGCGCGATGGCGAGGCGCTGCCGCTGCCCGCCGGAGATGCGCGCGCCGCGCTCGCCGACGACGGTGTTCCAGCCGTCCGGGAGGGCGCCCACGATCTCCAGGGCGTTCGCGTCGCGCAGGGCCTCGCGCACCCGCTCGTCCGGCACATCGGTCATGCCGTATGTGACGTTGTCGCGGATCGATCCCTCGAAGAGCACCGACTCCTGCGGCACGACCGACACGAAGCGGCGGAAGGTCCTGAGGTCGAGCGCCTCCATGTCCACGCCGTCGAGCAGGATGCGCCCTTCGGTGGGCCTGATGAACCCGAGAACGAGGTTGAGCATCGTCGACTTGCCGGAGCCGGACGGGCCGACGAACGCGACAGTCTCGCCCTCGGCGATCTCGAGGCCGATGTCGTCGAGGGCGCGAGTGCCGCCGCCGTCGAAGCTGAATCCGACCCCTTCGAGTGTGAGTGCGCCCGCCACCGAGTCGACGCGGGCCTTGCCGTTGTTCTGCTCGAGGTCTGGTTCATCCAGGATCTCGCCGATCGACCGAACCGACTCGACCGCGCGCGAGAACAGCGGGGTGAGGTTGAGCAGGTTGATGACACCGCCCGTGAGCATCGTGAAGTAGGTGCTGAGCAGCACTACCTGGCCGGGGGTGATGGGCAGGATGCCCGTCAGAGCCGACATCGCGGCGAAGACGAGTGTCGCCACCGCGAGCACCTGCATCGAGACCCAGGCCATGGCCCCGAAGCGGCCGTTGAGGCGATCGAGGGTGAAGCCCGCGCTGCGCACGCCCTCCGCGCCGTCGGCGACCCGGCTCTCGGCAACCTCCTCGAGCCCGTGCGCGCGGGTGATCGGCATGAGCGTGGCCATCTCGCCCACCCTCGAGGAGAACCGCTCGACCTCGCGCCGGAACTCCTCGTTGCGGCGCCCCATGCGGCGCCGCACGAGTGTCACGAGACCGACGGCGAGGGGCACGGTGAGCGCGTACACCAGGACGAATGCCGGAACCTGGATCGCCGTGACGGTGAGCGCGCCGATCAGGATGAGGATCGTGGAGAGCGCCGGCGGCACGGCCTGCTGGTACATGAGCTCGATGTTCTCGACGTCGCGCACGACCTTCGACTGGATCACCGACGCGCTCGCGCGCGAGTGGAATCCGATCGAGAGGTACTGCAGACGGCTGGCGAGGCGGTTGCGCAGGTCGGCCGCGATCTGCCGGGTCGCACCCGCGAAGAGCCGCACGAAGAGCACGTGGCCCGGGTAGTTGAGCAGCAGTGCGGCGATCGCGATCGCCGCGTAGCTGAACAGCTCCATGAGCGACCCGTGCCGCACCACCACGTCGATGATGCGCGCGGTGATGATCGGCAGCACCCAGAGCGGGCTGTCTTTGATCGCGAAGAACACGATGCTCAAGGCGACGCGGCGCCGGTGGGGAGCGAGGAGGGCGAAAAGGGATCGTGCGGGGTGTTGGCCGTTCACACGTACCAGCGTTGCAGAATCGCCGACGCTTCTTTTCCATAGGGGCAGTAGTCGGTGTTCGACGCGGCCTGCTCGAGCGGGTACAGCCGGGCCGGCCAGTCCCACAGCATGAACCCCTGCACCCACTCGCGGCCGGCGCACGCCGAGAACATCTCCTCGTAGTAGTCGGCCTGCTCGCGCTCAGACGGCGCGCCCTGCAGCATCCAGTCGTTGGGCAGTGCGGCGGAGCCCTCGCGGCTCGGGCAGCCCACCTCCATGAAGAAGAACGGCCTGTCGAACTTCTCGAGCACGGGCGCTATTCGGTCGAGCTGAGCCTCCCACTGCCCGGTCGGGTAGTAGCCGCTCGACGAGATGATGTCTACCGCGTCCCACCACGTCACCCGGTCTTCCTGGTACTTGTCGCAGTTGTAGGTGACGAGCCCGGGGTAGACCTCGCGCACCCGGCGCACGAGTTCGCGCCACTCGTCGGCGCGCTTGTCCGACTGCACCATCTCGCAGCCGACGCAGAACATCTCGGCGCCCTCCTCCGCGGCGATTGTCGCGTAGTGCACGATGAAGCGGGTGTACGAGGCGAACCACCCGGTCCAGGTGGGCTCGCCCGGCACGTCCCAGTCGAAGAACGCGATGTGCCCGCGCCAGGCGTCGCTCACGTTCACGACGGGCTTGAGCACGACCTTCATACCGAGCCGCTTCGCCTCGCGGATCGCCCAGCGCACCTCGTCGTCACTCACGGTGTACTCGCCGCCGAAGCGGACCTCCGTGGAGAACGTGCGCTCCTGCCAGGCGGCGAAGGCGATGCCCGCCCACGACACCCCGACATCGAGCATCTTCGCCATCGAGCTCGCGGCCTCGTCGGTAGCCCACGTGCCCGGCTCGCCGACCCAGCCCCACGTCATGCCGTTGACCCGCTCGCCGGCGAACGAGCTCACGCGAGCACCTCGAGCAGCTGGTTGGCGCTGCGCAGCACGCGGCGGGTGTCGAAGTCCGACGCGGTGAGCTCGGCGCCCGTCGCCACCACGAGCGTCACGGACTCACCGGGCAGCAGCGTCACGAGCATGTCGTCGACAGACGCTGCCGGGTCGAGCTTGTCCACGAGCAGGGCGAGGTCGCGCACGAGCGTCGTGGCCGTGATCGTGACGTCGTAGCCGCCCGCTCGGGGCACCGCCTCCAGAGTCGTCTCCGCGGGGGCGAGCGCCGAGTCGCGAGCCTCGGTGAAGAACCACAGCCCTCGGATGCCCGCGAGCGAGGCAACGACGAACTCCGAGGCATCCCGCGCCGGGGTGGCGACTGCCGGGGGCAGAGGCACCGTCACGGATCCACGGGCCTCCACCTCCACGGCGACGGACGCGCTCTCGAGCACGGCCCCCGAGAAGTCGCGCCGGTCGATGGCGAGGTCGCCCGACCACGCCTCGGCCGAGTCGTTGTGCACGATCGCGGCGAGACCGCCCTCTCGTGGCTGGACAGTCACAAGCCGCGGCGCGTAGCCGTGCTTGATCGCGTAGAGCAGCGGCTTCGCGGCGCCGTCGCCGTCGACGGCAGCCCAGGAGGTCACAGGCCAGCAGTCGTTGAGCTGCCAGACGACGGCACCGCGGTTGCGCGGGCTCCACGAGCGCAGGTGCTCGATGTTGACGCCCACGGCGTTCGCCTGGTTGAGCGACATCGCCCAGTGCCAGTCGTCCATGTCGTTCTGAAAGGGCAGGTGCGCGACGAGGCCGTCGGTGAGCTTGTCGTTGCCGTCGAGGGCCTTCTGGTGCACGAGCATCCCGGGGCTCTCGGGGGTCAGCGGCGAGTCGGAGATCGCGCGCTCCAGGGTCGACCACGCCGGCGGCCCCTGCCAGCCGAACTCGGCGACGAACCGCGGGACGTGGTTGCGGTAGTCGGGGTAGTCGACCCGGTTCCAGTGCTCCCACTGGTGGGAGGAGCCGTTGTCGGGATCGTTCGGATGAATCGTGGCGCCGCTCGGGTCGGAGGGCGAGAACGGGCTGCCCGGCGTGTACGGGCGGTGCGGGTCGAGCTCGGCGAGCAGGGCGGGGAACAGCTCGAGGTAGTACCCGAGCCCCCAGCTCTTGCCCTCGAGGCGGTTCTCCCAGCCCCAGTCGTAGTAGCCCCAGATGTTCTCGTTGTTGCCGTTCCAGAGCACGAGGCTCGGGTGGGGGAGGAGCCTGATCACGTTGTCGCGCACCTCGGCGAGCACCTCGGTGCGCATCGGCTCCTCCTCGGAGTACGACGCGCAGGCGAACAGGAAGTCCTGCCAGACCATGATGCCGCGCTCGTCGCACTCGGCGTAGAAGTCGTCGCTCTCGAAGATTCCGCCGCCCCAGATGCGCAGCAGGTTGAGGTTCGCGTGCTCGGCCTGATCGAGGCGGGCAGCGTAGCGCGCACGATCGACGCGGTGGGGAAACGCGTCGTCCGGAATCCAGTTGGCCCCCTTGACGTAGATCGGCTGGCCGTTCACGACGAAGGTGAAGGGCGCGCCGATCTCGTCGGGGGCGGTGTCGATCGAGACCGAGCGGAACCCCAGCCGGGTCGAGTAGCTGTCGATCGGGGCGCCGTCGGTCTCGAGCGCGACCGCGAGGTCGTAGAGCGGCTGCTCGCCGTAGCCGCGGGGCCACCAGGCCTGGGCGTCCGCCACATCGAGCTCGAGGAGCGCGGCGCTCGAGCCGGGCGCGACCGTCGTGCTCGCCGTTGCGCCGGCGATCGTCGCGGTGAGGGTCAGGGGGGCCGAGGCATCCGTGTACTCGAGGTCGACGTGCACCGCGACGTGCCCGTCGGCCGTCGCGAGCGGGCGCACGGCCGAGAGGCGCGCGGTGTTCCAGCTGTGCAGGCTGACGGGGCGCCACAGGCCGACGGTCGCGGTGTCGAGCCCCCAGTCCCACCCGAAGCTGCAGGCCATCTTGCGGATCGCGTTGTACGGGTGGTGGTTGACGTGCGGCCGGTAGCCGAGCTCGAGGCTCATGCGGTCGGCGTACTTGAGCGGGGAGGAGAACGTGACGACGAGCTCGTTCGACCCTTCGCGCAGGCCCGAGGTCGCGTCGATCCGGTAGGTGCGGTGCATGTTCGCCGTCGAGGCGACCTGCACGCCGTTCAACTCGACCGCCGCGACCGTGTCGAGGCCCTCGAAGACCAGGTCGCTCCGATCGAAGCCGCCGTCGCTCCACTCGAACGTCGTGCTGTAGCGCCAGTCGGCGGCACCGACCCACGCCACGAGGCGCTCGTTCGCGTCCAGGTAGGGGTCTGCGATCAGGCCGGCCGCCATCAGGTCGGTGTGCACACTGCCGGGCACGGTCGCCGGGATGCTGCGGCCGACGATCGACTCGGGCACAGGCCCGCCGACCGATGTGACCGTCCAACCCTCGTGCAAGGTTCGCGTGCGTGGGGCAGAGGTCATTTAGTAGCTCCTGAGATGAATCCGTTGTAGATGTACTTCTGAAGGAAGAGGAAGAGGACGAGCGTCGGGATGATCACGAGGATCGTGCCCGCCGCGATCACCTCCCACTGCGCGCCGAACGGCCCTTTGAACCGGAACAGGGCGGTGGAGATGGTGCCGAGCTTCGCCGACGGCATGTAGAGGAAGGGGATGTAGAACTCGTTGTATATCGCTATGCCGCGGATGATCACGACCGTCGCGATCGCGGGCTTGAGCAGCGGGAGCACGACGCGCCAGTAGATGGTCCAGCGGTTGGCGCCGTCGAGCATCGCGGCCTCGTCGAGCGACTTCGGGATCGACGACATGAACTGCACGAAGATGTAGATCGAGACGATGTCGGTGCCGAGGAAGAGCACGATCGGCGCCGCCAGGGTGTTGAACAGCCCGAGGTTGTTGACGATCTGGAAGGTCGCGACCTGGGTCGTCACGCCCGGCACCAGAGTGGCGATGAGGAACAGGCCGACCACGATCTTCTTGCCCCTGAACGTGAACCTGTCGATCGCGTACGCGGTCATCGTGCCGACCAGGATCGTGCCGGCGAGCGAGACCACGAGGATGAACGCGGTGTTGATCAGGCCCTGCACCATGTCGCCCTTGACGAACGCGGTGACGAAGTTGTCGACGTTGAAGAGGTTCGCGGGCAGGTCGAAGGGGCCGGAGGTGGCGAACTCGGTGCCGCTCTTGAGGGAGGCGATGAGCACGACGCCCAGTGGCAGCAGCGTCACGACGCAGGCCACGACGAGGCTGAGGTACTTGAGTACGGTGAAGATCACGCGCGCGGTCATGACAGGTCCACCTTGTCGTCGGGCACGAGGCGTCGTTGCACCCACGTGATCAGCAGGACGAGCAGCAGCAGTACGACGGCCATGGCCGAGGCGAGCCCCACCTTGTGGAAGGTGCCCAGGCCGAGAGTGACGGTCTTGATGACGAAGGTCATGGAGCCGTTGGCGCCCTGAGTCATGATGTAGGGGATCTCGAACACCGCGAGGCTTCCCGAGATCGCGAGGATGAACGACAGGCTGATGATCCGCTTGATGCTCGGCGCGATGATGTAGCGGAACTGGTGCCAGCGGTTGGCGCCGTCGATCTCGGCGGCCTCGTAGGTCTCCTTCGGGATCGACTGGATCGCGCCGAGGAACAGCACGAAGTTGAGCCCGGTGTAGCGCCACACCGATGTCGCCGCGAGCGAGTAGTTGACCACGTCCGGGTCGCCCAGCCAGTGGCGGGTGAGGTCGCCGAGGCCGACCGCGCCGAGCGCGCTGTCCAGGGTGCCCCCCGGTTGGAAGAGGTAGAGGAAGACGAACCCGATCGCCACGCCGTTGATCAGGGCCGGGAAGAAGAGGATGCCCTTGAACAGGTTCTGGAACCAGGTGCTGAAGCTCAGCAGGGTGGCGAAGTAGAGGGCCAGGGCCATCTGGATGAACGACGCCGCGATGTAGTACAGGCTGACGACGAAGACCGGGAGGATGTCGTCCCTCGTGAAGATGGAGGCGTAGTTGTCGAGGCCGACGAACTGCTTCGGCGTCGCCTCGAATCCGTTCCAGCTCGTGAAGCTGTACATGAACATGTTCGCCGCAGGCAGGTAGGTGAACACCCCCAGGAGGGCCAGCGGCACCAGCAGGAACAACCACGGGGTGATCCTGCCGGTCCGCCGGCGCCCGGGCGGGCCGCCCTTCCGGGTGCGCTTGCCGGCGATCGCCGGAACGAGCTTTGTTGTATCGGTCACACTTACCATTGGGCCGCGTACTCCATTGTCCGTTCCGGCGATCGTCGTTCAGTCGGGTTCAGTGCAGTGTGGCTCAGCCCTGGGCCGCGGTGCGAGCCGCCTCCCACTTCGCGTTCAACTCTGCGAAGTAGCTCTCCTTGTCGCCGTCGGCCGCGCCGCGGGCGATGTCGATGAGCTTCTGGCGGTAGAGGTTGCCCCAGATGTCGATCTCGGCGCCGTTGTAGATCGCGGCCTCGAGCGCCTCGTCACCGGCGGGAGCCGGCACGGTCTCGACGAACTTGACGCCGAGGGCGTCGAAGTCGGCGAGCGTGTCGGGCAGCTCGCCGCCGACGACGGGGGAGATGCCGCCCTGGCTTGCCGCGTAGCCCGACTCATTGGCGAACCAGTCGATCCAGGCCTGGGCCGCCGCCTTGTGCTGGGAGTGCACGTTGATGGCGTTCTTGTAGTCGCCGCCGACCGCGGAGTGGAACACGCCGTCCGTCTGAACGGGGAACGGCCAGTAGCCGATGTCGTCGGCCGAGCCGCCCGCGGCGACCGCGGCATCCCGCATCTGGGTGATCGCCCACGAGCCGAGGACCATGGTGGCGACCTGGCCCGACCCGATCAGGGTCTTCGAGTTCTCCCAGTTCGTCGTGGCGGGGTCGTCTTCCGTGAGGCCGCCGGCCACGGCGTCGTAGAGGATCGAGTCGATCTCGTAGTAGTCCTCGCCCGGCGTCCAGGGAGCGTCGATCTCGGTGGTGTGGTTGGCGTAGTTGCCGCCCTCCGGGCCGAATCCGCGGTCGCCGGTCCACTGGCTCAGCGGCCAGCCGTCCTTGTAATTGGTGTAGAGCGGGATGGCGTCCGTCTGGTCCTTGATCGACTGGAGGTCGGCGATGAACTCTTCGGGGGTGGTCGGGGCGTCAGTGATGCCCGCGGCCGCCCAGACCTTCTTGTTGTAGACGTAGCCCTGGGCGTTGCCGGTGATGGCGACCCCGTAGCCGGTGCCGTCGTAGGCCTGCTCGTCGACGAAGAGGTACTTCTCCTTGAGCTCGTCTGTGGTGCCGAGCGGCTCGAAGTAGTTGGCGAGCTGGTCTTTGCTCACCGAGTTGGGGATGAGCAGCACGTCACCGTAGTCGTCGGTGTTGAGGCGGATCGCGATCTCGCCCTCGTAGTCGGTGATCGCCTCGAAGTTCACCGTGACATCCGGGTACTTCGCCTCGAACTCCTTCTTGTAGTCCTGGAAGACGTTGTCGACCAGGTCGGTGCGCTGGGTGAGGACAGTGATCTCTCCCGAGGGGGTGCCGTCGTCGGGCTGGGTGCCGCCCGACTGGCAGCCCGCGAGCATCAGCGTCGCTGCGACAGCAGCTGCCCCTACCGCTATGAGCTTCTTTGCCATGTTGTGTCTCCAATTTCGGTATCACCATTGACTCCGACCCCGACTGTGGCTGTCGGAGGGCAGAACTAGCTATCGCGGCCATGGTAGGTGGGGCATCACGGGCAGGTCAAGCACCAATGTCAACGTAGTACATTGATGTCCAAAGTGGACATCTGAGTTTTGACTGGGGCTTGATCAGCATTTTTAATGCAGCGATCGAATCTTGTGCAGCAGTTGATGTCCAAAATGTCCGACGTTGACATTCCGGCGTTTCGAGGTAGGGTTCTGCTAGCCTGATCGCGATCGCGAAGGCATCCGAGTCTGGAGACACCGTGACAACCGAGCACCAGGGCGAGATCGCTGCGCCGTCGCTCGAACCCCTGCAGGCAAGGGCGACCCTCGCCGATGTCGCTCGGCTGGCCGGGGTCAGCGCCAAGACCGTGTCGCGCGTGATGTCTGGCGATGACAAGGTGGCCGCCCACACCCGCGAGCGGGTGATGGGCGCGGCCAAGCGCCTGCGGTTCCGTCCGAACACCCTCGCACGAAACCTCCGGCACGGCGGCGTCACCAATACCGTCGCGTTCGTGATCGGCGACATCACCAACCCGTTCTACTTCAACGTCGCGGCCGGCATCGAGCGCGAACTCGCAACGCGCGGGATGACCATGCTGCTGGCCACGACCGACGACGCTCCGGGCAGCGAGGCGGTGGTGGTCGACACCCTTCTGGCGCAGCGGGTGCGCGCCCTCATCATCGTTCCCATCGCGAGCGACCAGTCGTATCTCGAGGGGGAGCGGCAACTCGGAACGCCCGTCGTGTGCGTCGACCGCCCGGCTCACCACCTCGTCGCAGACTCCGTGGTGCTGCAGAACCGGTTGGGCGCGGCCGAGGCGGTGCGCTCGCTCATCGCCGCGGGGCATCGGCGCATCGGGTTCGTCTGCAGCCCCGCCGGCCTCTACACGCACCAGGAGCGGCTCATGGGGTACCGCTCCGCCCTGCTCGAGGCGGGCATCACCGACTACGAGCGGTACGAGCGGCTCGAGCCCGTACCGGGGCCGACAGCCGAGGAATCCGTTCGCGATCTGCTGGCGATGGATGAGCCGCCCACCGCGATCATCGCCGGCAACAACCGCGCGAGCACTGCGGCGTACCGCGAGCTCTACGGCAGGGCCCAGCAGGTGGCCTTCATCGGGTTCGACGACTTCGAGCTGGCGGACGCGCTCGGCGTCAGCGTCATCGCGTATGACACCATCGAGTTGGGGCGCGAAGCTGCGCGGATGGCCCTCTCCCGGCTCGAAGACCCGAACGGGCCGCCGCGCCAGGTCGAGATCCCTACTTACCTCATCAAGCGCGGTTCCGGAGAGATACCGCCCCGATCCTGATTCCCCGGGAGGACAGTCATTGCCTAGATTCGACCTGCCCCTCGACGAACTGCGGGAGTACCGCCCGGTCGTCGCCGAGCCCGAGGATTTCGACACGTTCTGGGCGGAGACCATTGCGGAGGCGCGGCTGGCGGGCGGACATCCATCGCTCGTCGCGGTCGACTCGGGCCTCAGCGAGGTCGAGGTCTTCGACGTGACATTCCCCGGCTTCGGCGGGGAGCCCGTCAAGGCCTGGTTCATGGTGCCGCGAGGCCGGGCCGGGCGCCTGCCGACCGTCGTCGAGTACAACGGCTACGGCGGCGGGCGCGGGTTTCCCCACGAGCGCCTCGCCTGGGTGACAGCGGGCTATGCCTACCTGTTCATGGACACGCGGGGCCAGGGCAGCGTGTGGGGCTCAGGGGGAGAGACGGCCGACCCGCACGGCTCAGGCCCGGCCGTTCCCGGGTTCACCACTCGCGGCATCGAGAGCCCCGCTGAGTACTACTACCGCCGGGTCTACACGGATGCTGTGCGGGCGGTCGACGCCGTGCGGCAGTTCGACCGCGTAGACCCGGAGCGCGTCGCCGTGTGCGGCGGCAGTCAGGGCGGCGGGATCGCCATCGCGGTG
This sequence comes from Rhodoglobus sp., assembly GCA_025463515.1. Classification (GTDB taxonomy): domain Bacteria; phylum Actinomycetota; class Actinomycetes; order Actinomycetales; family Microbacteriaceae; genus Rhodoglobus. The sequence goes on along the minus strand of JAODAQ010000035.1, from coordinate 77,494 downwards.
GCCGGGCTGGTGCCCGACCTGGTCGGGGCGATGCCGGAGGTCCCGTTCCTCAGCCACTTCGCGCGGGCGGTCGGCCAGACCGAGAACGACCCGTACTACGAGCTCGTGCGCTATCTCGCAGTCCACCGCGACAGCGAGAGCCGGGTATTCGAGACCCTCTCCTACTTCGACGGCGTCAATTTCGCGAAGCGGGCGACGTGCCCCGCGCTCTACTCGGTGGGGCTGCTCGACCCCGTCTGCCCGCCCTCGACGGTGTTCGCCTCCTTCAACCAGTACGGCGGCGAGGCCGAGATCGAGGTCTACCCCTTCAACGAGCACGAGGGCGGCGGCGGCCACCACTGGCGGCGGCAGGCCGCTTGGCTGAACGGGATCCTCTCGCGGGAGGCGCGTCGCGAATAGGATCACTGCATGGCGAAGACGGCTGTACATTTCGGGGCGGGCAACATCGGCCGGGGCTTCGTCGCCCAGTTCCTGCACGAGAGCGGCTACGAAGTGGTCTTCGCCGACGTGAGCGAAGAGCTCATCGGGGCGCTCCAGGCGCGTGACTCCTACGAGGTCATCGAGGTTGGCGAGGGCGCCGTCACGAAAACCGTGGACAACTACCGCGCGATCAACTCGAAGAGCCACGAGGCCGACGTCATCGCCGAGATCGCTGCGGCCGACATCGTCACGACTGCGGTCGGCGCGCGCATCCTGCAGTTCGTGGCGCCCGTCATCGCCGCCGGGCTCGCGGCCCGCACTCGCGACGAGCCGCTCGTCGTCATCGCGTGCGAGAACGCCATCGGCGGCACCGACGTCCTCGCGGCAGAGGTGCGCAAGCACGATCCGGCTGACAACGCCATCTTCGCTAACTGCGCCATCGACCGCATCGTGCCGGAGCAGGCGGGCGGGCTGGATGTCACGATCGAGTCGTTCTTCGAGTGGGTAGTGGACAAGACGCCGTTCAAGGGCAGCACGCCCGACATCTACGGAGTCACCTGGGTCGACGACCTAGAGCCCTTCATCGAGCGGAAGCTCTTCACCGTCAACACCGCGCACGCCGCGGCCGCGTACCACGGCATCGACCGCGGGTGGGTGTCGATCCGCGAGGCGCTCGCGACGCCCGAGCTGCAGGCCGAGATCCGTGCGGTGCTCGCCGAGACGAAGGCGCTCCTCGTCGCGAAGCACGGCTTCGACCCGGACGAGCAGCAGGCGTACATCGAGAAGACCCTCAAGCGCATCAGCAACCCTGCTCTGCCCGACACCTGCGAGCGGGTGGGCCGCGGCCCGCTGCGCAAGCTCTCCCGCAAGGAGCGCTTCATCGGCCCCGCAGCCGAGCTCGCCGAGCGCGGTATGGAGACGTGGAACCTGCTGAACGCCGTCGGCGCGGCACTCCGGTTCGACGTGGAGGAGGACGCGGAGAGCGTGGAGCTGCAGGCGCTGCTGGCCAGCGGGGCGAAGACCGACGCTCTCGCCGAGACGATCACGGGACTTGAGCCGTCGCATCCCCTCTTCCCGCACGTTGTCGAGGTCATCGAACTGCGCCTGGCGCGCTAAGGTTTCGACATGGCGGACCCTCACGACGACGACGCCGCCCTCGCCTGGGCAGGTGATGAGAAGCCGGTCGCTGCGGCCTCGGCGAAGCCGGTGGTCGAGCCCCCCTCGCGGGTCGAGCTTGTCGAGACCTCCCCGACGGGCAAGCCGCAGATGCCCGCGGCCCTGCTCATCACGTACGGAATCCTCGCTGGCGCCTGCCTCATCTACACGATCGGCTGGGTCGTGAGCGTGCAGCGCTACAACGCCACCGTCGTGACCTCGCCCGAGCCGCTCAACGCGTTCATGTTCGGGCTGGGGGAGATCCTCGCGATGCTCGCCCCCGCCCTGTGGTTCGTGGCGTCACTGCTGCTCACACGCGGGCGCAAGCCGGTCATCCGGCTGCTCGCCCTCCTGATCGGGCTCGTCATCGTCCTGCCCTGGCCCTTCGTGCTGGGGGTGTGGCAGTGAGTGACTCGATTGCGAACTCGGAGAACCCGCTCGAGGAGATCGTCGAAGACGACGCCCGCGAGGCCAAGCGCGGCCGCTACGGCTGGCTGAGCCTCGTCGTCGCCGCGCTGTTCGGGCTCTTCTTCGCGTACGACGTGTGGGAGGCCCTCGGCAACCTCTTCAACCTGCCGACCGCCTACAACGCGCTCGGCCTCGGCGACCGCATCCCGTGGGCACTGCTCTGGGTGGGCGTGCTCGTACCGCCGGTCGTCTTCGCGGTCGCCGTCTTCGTCGGCCGCCGCCGCAACGTCTTCGGCAAAGCGCTCATCTTCCTGGTCGGACTCGCGGTAGTCGCGGCCCTCACCCTCGGGATGCTCGCGCTCGCCGACTCCCTGCTCCCGCCCCTCCTGCCCGGGGTCCTGTCCAACTAGCCCCAGCTACCCGGTCCCGCCCCCGGCTCCTCTTGCTCACCGAATTCAGGACACTCATGCCGCGCCTCAAAATGTCCTGAGTTCGGTGAGCAAGTTGGGGTGGCCACCGGGCTGCTCGTGAGCCCGGGCGCCGGACCCCGGGCGCCGAGCCCCGAGCCCCGGGCGCCGAGCCGCGGGCGGCCCAGCCGAGCGGTCGAGCGGGCCAAGCGCGCCCCCTCACACGATCGCGAGCAGCACCAGGAGGATCAGCCCGAGCTGCGCGAAATACCGCGGCCAGAACGGGAACGCAGCGCGCCCGAACTTCTCGGGGTGCTCGGCGGCATAGGCATTGGCCGGGAACACCGCGATGAGGAACAGCACCAGCGCGATGCCCGCCGCGAACCGCGTGGCGGGCACGAGGATGCCGACGGCCCCCGCAATCTCGCACACCCCGGTGAAGCGCACGAGCGTCTTCCCGCTCACGTGGGCCTTGAGGGCGGGCGGCACCATCGCGGCCATGCCGCGCGCCGTCGCCGGCAGGAAGTGGTTCACCCCCATGAACAGGAACACCGCGGCGAGCGCGATGCGGATGATCCACTGCGTTACGTCCATGTCCTCATGCTCACACGGCGACCGGTAAAGTCGTGGGGTTGCTCCTTAACCGACTGAAGGATTCGATCCGTGGCCAAGCCGATCGTGTTGATCGCCGAAGAACTCTCGCCCGCGACAGTCGAAGCCCTCGGGCCCGACTTCGACATCCGCTCCCTGGACGGCACCGACCGCCCGGCGCTGCTCTCCGCCCTGGCGGACGCCAGCGCGATCCTCATCCGCTCCGCGACCAATGTCGACGCTGAGGCGATCGCCGCCGCGAAGCACCTCAAGGTCGTCGCGCGCGCGGGCGTGGGGCTCGACAACGTCGACATCAAGGCAGCCACCGCCGCCGGCGTGATGGTCGTGAACGCGCCGACCTCCAACATCATCTCGGCGGCCGAGCTGACAGTCGGCCACATCCTGAGCCTCGCGCGCCACATCCCGGCCGCGCACGCGAACCTCGCTGCCGGCACCTGGGCGCGGTCGAAGTACACCGGCGTCGAGCTCTACGAGAAGACGATCGGCATCATCGGCCTCGGCCGCATCGGCGCCCTCATCACCGAGCGGCTGCAGGCCTTCGGCATGAACGTGGTCGCCTACGACCCCTACGTCACGAGCGCGCGCGCCCAGCAGCTCGGCGTGACGCTGCTGAGCCTGGAAGACCTGCTGAAGTCCGCTGACTTCATCACCATCCACATGCCGAAGACCCCGGAGACCACGGGGATGATCAGCACCGACCAGCTCGCGCTCATGAAGCCGACCGCGTTCATCGTCAACGTCGCGCGCGGCGGGCTCATCGACGAGGACGCGCTGTTCGCCGCCCTCAAGTCGAAGCGCATCGCGGGCGCCGGTCTCGACGTGTTCGTCAACGAGCCGCCCAAGGAGTCCCCGCTCCTGGGCCTCGACAACATCGTGCTCACGCCCCACCTCGGGGCCTCGACCGACGAGGCGCAGGAGAAGGCCGGCGTCTCGGTGGCCCGCTCGGTCCGCCTCGCGCTCGACGGGGAGCTCGTGCCCGACGCGGTCAACGTGGCCGGGGGCGCCATCGACCCGAGCGTGCGCCCGGGCATCCCGCTCATGGAGAAGCTCGGCCAGGTCTTCGCCGGCCTCGCCGACAGCCCGATCACGACCATCGACGTGGAGGTGCGCGGCGAGATCGTCGAGCACGACGTCAACGTCCTCAAGCTCGCGGCGCTCAAGGGCGTCTTCTCGAACAACGTCACCGAGTCGGTCAGCTACGTGAACGCGCCGCTGCTCGCGGAGGCGCGCGGCATCACGGTGCGCCTGGCGACGGATGCCACGAGCGAGGAGTACCGCAACCTGCTCACCATCCGCGGTGCGCTCTCCAGCGGCGCGACCATCTCGGTGTCCGGAACCCTCACGGGCACCAAGCAGACGCAGAAGATCGTCGAGATCAACGGCTACGACGTCGAGGTGCCGATCGCCGAGCACCTCATCGTCATGATCTACAAAGACCGCCCCGGAATCGTCGCCGTCTACGGCAAGGAGTTCGGCGAGGCCAGCATCAACATCGCGGGCATGCAGATCGCGCGCCAGAGCGCGGGCGGCCAGGCACTGAGCGTGCTGACCGTCGACTCGCCCGTTCCGGACGACCTCCTCGAGAAGGTGCGGAAGGCGATCAAGGCAGACCTGCTGCGCGAGATCGACATCGTCCAGCAGTAGGTCAGGCGGTGCTGGGCAGCGTGCCGAGCACCATCGCCTGGATGGCGAGCGCCGCGGCGCCCCGGCACCACTCCCGGTTGTCCCCGTTCGCGTAGACGATGGGCGGGTTGTGCGCGCGCGAATCACGGTCTAGCGCGAGGCCCTGCTGCACGGCATCCTCGGCGACGATCGCCAGCCGGACCCCCTCGCCGCCGATGATGATCCGCTGGGGCATGGTCATGTTGCAGACGGCGGCCAGCAGTCGGCCGAGGCCGCGCCCCGACGCCGACAGGATCTCGCGCGCCGCCGGCTGCCCGGCCTCGGCGAGGTCGAGCGCCTCGTCGTAGTCGACGTCGCGGCCGATGGCGGCACCGACGTTGCGGGCGATGCAGTCTGAGCTCAGGAGGGCGTGCGCGCAGCCGCGGTGGCCGGCCGGGCACATCGGCCCGAGCGGGTCGAGCGGCCAGTGCCCGATGAGGCCGAGGCCGTAGTCCTCGTTGACGACGAGCTCGCGGTTGGCGACCAGGCCGAAGCCCGTGCCAGCGCCCAGCGAGACGACCGCGAACCGGTCGTCGTCGCTGCCCGCGCCGAACCAGCGCTCGTACTCGGTGAACGCGATGAGGTCGTTGTCGACGACGGTCGGGATGCCCGTGGCGCGGGTCACGAGCTCCGCCAGCGGCAGTTCGTCCCACTCGAGGAAGCGCGCGCTCACCACGTACGAGCGGTCGCGGACGAGCCCGCCGATGCCGATGCCGATCGCGCTCACCACGAGCCCGCGCGAGAGCTCGGCGACCGCGTCGGCGAGCAGTGCGACGACCACGGAGGGCGTGCGGTCGGTGAGCGCCCGCGTCTCGTAGCTGATGATGTCGCCGCGCAGGTCGGTGAGGGCGGCGACGAGCTCGTTCTCCCGGAGCTTGATGCCGATGAAGTTGCGGGCGCCGGCCTGCACGTCGAGCAGCTGCGTGGGCCGGCCGACGCGGCCCTCGTTCTGCGTGCCGGTCTCGATGAGCAGCCCCTGCTCGATGAGGGGCGCCGTCAGCCTGCTGAGGGAGGGAGCGGAGAGATTGAGCCGCCGCGCGATCTCGATGCGGGAGATCGGCCCGCGTCGCAGCACCTCGATCGCGACCGACTGGGATGACGGGTCGGACCGCTGAGTCCACGTCGATTCGGAGGTCACCGGAAGATCATCCCACGATTGCGGCCTTAATTGCGCCACGAAATGTAATGCGCGCTAAACCAGCCGGATTCGGTGCCAGAAGATCGCTATTGACTTTAAAAACGATTGCCATGAAACTAATCCCGTTACCCCAACGAGGAGGCCCGGTGAGCACCGAACTGCAGGATTCCGCGACAGTCGTCGCCGCGAACTCCGACTGGTTCACGAGTGCCGTGGTCTACCAGGTGTACCCGCGCAGCTTCTCGGATTCCGACGGCGACGGCGTCGGCGACATCCGGGGCATCATCGAACGGCTCGACTACCTGCACACCCTCGGCGTCGACGTGGTCTGGCTCTCGCCCGTCTACGTGTCACCTCAGAACGACAACGGCTACGACATCAGCGACTACCGCGACATCGACCCGCTGTTCGGCTCCCTCGCCGACCTCGACGAGCTCATCGCCCAGCTGCACGCCCGCGGGATGAAGCTCATCATGGACCTCGTCGTCAACCACACCTCGCACGAGCACCCCTGGTTCCTCGAGTCGCGGTCATCGCTCACCAACCCCAAGCGCGACTGGTACTGGTGGCGCGCGCCGGAGAACGGTGCCGAGCCGAACAACTGGGGCGCGGCGTTCTCCGGCCCGGCCTGGACCCTCGACGAGACGACCGGCGAGTACTACCTGCACCTGTTCTCCCCGCAGCAGCCCGACCTCAACTGGGAGAACCCCGAGGTGCGCGCCGCCGTCTACGAGATGATGAACTGGTGGCTCGACCGCGGCGTCGACGGCTTCCGGATGGACGTCATCAACTACATCTCGAAGGACCCGGCCCTGCCGGACGGCCGCGTCTGGGGCTCGAACCGGTACGGCGACGGCTCCGCGTTCTACATCAGCGGCCCGCGCATCCACGAGTACCTGCAGGAGATGCACCGCGAGGTGTTCAGCCCACGCGCAGGCGCGCTGCTCACCGTGGGCGAGATGCCCGGCGTGACCGTCGACGACGCGCGCCTGTTCACGGATGCCGCGCGCGACGAGCTCACCATGGTGTTCCAGTTCGAGCACGTCGGCCTCGACCACGACGGCTCGAAGTGGCGCCCGAAGGCGCTCGACCTCGTGGACCTCAAGCAGTCACTCGGTCGCTGGCAGGAGGGGCTCGCCGAGCGCGGCTGGAACAGCCTGTACTGGAGCAACCACGACCAGCCCCGCGTGGTCTCGCGCTTCGGAGACGACGGCGCCTACCGGGAGCTGTCCGCGAAGATGCTGGCGGGCATCCTGCACACCCACCGCGGAACGCCGTTCATCTACCAGGGCGAGGAGCTCGGGATGACGAACATGGCGTTCTCGACGATCGACGAGTACCGCGATATCGAGGCGATCAACTACTTCCGCGAGGCGACCGACCTGCTGGGCCTGCCGGAGCACGAGACCCTGGCCTCGCTCGCGCAGCACAACCGCGACAACGCGCGCACGCCGATGCAGTGGTCGGGCTACCCGGGCGCGGGCTTCACCACGGGGGAGCCGTGGATCGCGATCAACCCCAATAGCGCCCGCATCAACGCGGCAGAGCAGGTCGGCCGGGATGACTCGGTCTTCGAGTTCTACCGCAGGCTCATCGCACTGCGGCACAGCGAGCCGATCATCGCCCGCGGAGACTTCCGGATGCTGCTGCCCGACGATCCCCGCGTCTACGCGTTCACGCGCTCGTGGGGGGAGCAGGAACTGCTCGTCCTCGGCAACTTCGGCGCGGAGCCGGTCGAGCCCGACGTGGACCCGGCGTGGGCATCCGCCGCCCTGCTGCTCGGCAACTACCCGGACCACACCGCCCTGGCCCTGCGGCCGTGGGAGCTGAAGGTCCTCACCCAGACCCGGGCAATGTAGCCCGCACCAAGAGAAGGAAAACCATCATGAAGAGAACAGCAGTACTCCTGCCGGCGGTCGCCCTCGCCATTGCGATGGGCCTCAGCGGATGCGACATCGGAGGCAGTGCGGCTCCCGCCGCGGACGTCGAGCAGCTCGCGCCCGGTGCGGACGTCACGGGCAGCATCATCTTCTGGCACGGCTACGGCGAGGACGGCGCCGAGGTCAAGACCCTCACCGACGTCGTGATCCCCGCGTTCGAGAAGCTCCACCCCGGCGTCACGGTGACGCCCGTGCAGATCCCGCCGGGCGACATGCACCAGAAGCTCGTCACGGCTGCAGCGGCCGGCAGCCTGCCCGACATCATCCGCGCCGACATCGTCACGGTCCCCGAGCTCGCGAAGCTCGGCACCCTCGTGCCGCTGAGCCAGGCCATGCCCGACTTCCAGGACTTCGCCGACACGATGTACCCGGGCCCGCTCGAGACGAACCGCTACGGCGACGACTACTGGGGCCTGCCGCTCGACACCAACACGAAGGTCGTCATCTACAGCGAGCAGGGCCTCGAGGCCGACGGCCTGGACGCGGTCCCCGCGACCCTCGACGAGCTGAAGGACGCCGCGGAGAACTCGAAGGACGGCACCTACGCCTTCGCCGAGGGCGGAGCGGGCGGCTGGAACCTGCTCCCGTACATCTGGTCCAACGGCGGCGACATCACGGACCCCGACTACACGACTGCCGACGGCTACCTGAACGGCCCGAAATCGGTCGAGGCGATCCAGATGCTCGTCGACCTGTACAAGGACGGCAAGCTCCCCGGCATCATCCTCGGCGGCACCGGAACCGGGACCTGGGACGGCGTGCCGTCCGGCGAGTACGTGAGCATGGTCGACGGACCGTGGGCGATGCCCGTGCTCCAGGGCGCGCACCCGGAGGTCGACTTCAAGACCGCTCCCATGTTCTCCGGCGACGGTGGCAGTATCGGAGTGGTGGGCGGAGAGGACCTCGTGCTGACGTCGCAGTCGGAGAACAAGCCGCTCGCGGCCGAGTTCCTGCGCTACATGCTCTCGAAGGACGCCCAGCTCGCGATGGGCGAGGTCGGCCAGCTCTCTGCGCAGTCCACGCTCGCGGACGACATGAGCAACCTGCAGCCGTACTACGCGGACTTCCTCACCCAGCTCGAGACGGCGAAGCCGCGCCCGGTCACCCCGCAGTGGGCCAAGATCGACGACATCTTCGCCAAGCAGATCCAGCTCGCCTTCCAGGGCACGATCTCGGTGCAGGACGCCCTCGACGAGGCTGTCGCGCAGATCGACCCGCTCCTGGCCCAGGGTTGAGCCGCCTCGCATGACACTCGGTACTGCTCCTGCGGGAACGGCACCGGCTGCTGCTCCGTCCCGGCCCTACCGGCCGGGACGGGGTGGCGCCAGCCGCCGCCCCGCCCACTGGTGGGTCCCGTGGGCCTTCGCCGCTCCCGGCCTCATCCTGTTCGGCATGACGACGGGCTACCCGCTGCTGCGCTCACTGCAGATCAGCTTCTACAACTGGTCGGTGGTGCCGACCCAGGTCAGCAAGTTCATCGGCCTCGACAACTACATCCGGGCGCTCGGCGACGAGCAGTTCTGGACCGGCATGGTCAATGCCGCGGTCTACCTCCTGCTCACGGTGCCGGCGACGGTGGCCATCGGGCTCTTCTTCGCAACACTGCTGCACGCCCGGATGCCCGCCCGAGCGCTCTTCCGGGTGCTGTTCTACATCCCGGTGGTGACGAGCTGGGTCGTGGTGTCCCTGCTCTTCAAGTACCTCTTCACAACCAATGACGGCGCGGTCAACTGGTTCCTCACCGACTTCCTGCATCTCACGTCGGAGTCGATCCCGTGGCTCGAGCAGCGCTGGACGGCGCTCATCGCGATCTCCGCGCTCGGCGTGTGGAAGAGTGTGGGCTGGTGCCTGGTGGTGTTCCTCGCCGCGCTCTCCGGAGTGCGGGAGGAGCTGTACGAGGCTGCGGCGCTGGACGGCGCCAACGCCTGGCAGCGGTTCCTGCACGTCACCGTCCCGGGCATCCGGGGCACCCTGCTGTTCGTGCTCGTGCTGCAGGTGATCGGGGCGTTCAACGTGTTCCCGTCGGTGCTGCTCATGACCAACGGCGGGCCGGCGGGCAGTACCGAGGTGCCGCTGACCTACATGTACAAGCAGGCGTTCTCGTTCCTCGACTTCGGGTACGGCTCGGCCATGTCGTTCATCCTGGCGATCTTCATCTTCGTCATCTCGTTCCTGCAGTTCCGGTTCTTCGGCGAGAAGAAGGAGGTGGGCTCATGAGGGCGCACCCTGGCTGGGCCGTAGTGCGGTTCATCGTCGTGGCGGTGGGCGCGGTGTTCATGATCGCGCCGTTCCTGATCATGATCTCGACCTCGCTCGAGCCGAACACGAGCATCCTGCCCAGCCCGCCGCACTTCTTCCCGCAGGAGGTCACCCTCGACAACTACGTGCGGGCGATCACGGAGAACAACTTCGGCGGCTACTTCCTCAACTCGCTGTTCGTCTCGGTGGCCACCACGGTCGCGACGGTCGCGATCTCGGCGATGACGGCGTTCGCGTTCGCGCGGTTCGACTTCCGCTTCAAGAACGTGGTCTTCTCGCTGCTGCTCGCGGGCCTCATGATCCCCGGGATCGTGATCATCGTCCCGCAGTTCATCCTCGCGAAGAACCTCGGGATGGTCGACTCGCTGTGGGGCCTGGTGTTCTTCTACACGGCGGGGCAGATCGCGTTCACCACGTTCCTGCTGCGCGCGTTCTTCGAGCGCGTGCCGCACGAGCTGGACGAGGCGATGACTGTCGACGGCGCGGGCATCGTCCGCAAGTTCGTCGGCCTCTACATCCCGCTCGCACGCCCGGCGCTCGCGACCGCGGCCGTCTTCTCCTTCCTCGGCGGCTGGGACGAGTACGTCTGGGCGCTCACTGTCATCACCGATCCGCTCAAGCGCACGCTGCCGCTCGGTATCGCTGCGTTCCAGGGGGCCCACACCACCGCGTGGGGGCTAGTGTTCGCCGCGTCGGTTGTGGCGGTGCTCCCGGTCGTGATCGTCTATGTAGCGGGGCAGAAGCACTTCATCGCGGGAATAGCGGCGGGAGCAGTCAAGTAGATGGCAGCAGCACAACCTCTTCGGATCATCCAGGTCGGCCTCGGCGGCTGGGGCCGCTCGTGGGCCGCGGAGCTCACCAAGCGGCCCGACCTCGTCACCACGCTCGCGTGGGTCGATGTCTACCCCGACATGCTCGTGCAGCTCCAGGCTGAAGTGCCGGTCGTGGATCCCGCGCGCTGCTTCACCTCGCTCGCCGAGGCCCTGGCGGCGGTCGACGTCGACGCGGTGCTCGTCACCACGGCCCTGCCCGGCCACGCCTCGGTCGCGATCGAGGCGCTCGCCGCGGGCAAGCACGTGCTCGTCGAGAAGCCGATCGCGGCCACCCTCGACGACGCACGGGCGATGGTGGATGCCGCGGCCGCCGCCGGCCGCACGCTCATGGTCAGCCAGAACTACCGGTTCTACCCCGCCGCGCGAGCCGCTGCCGAGCTCATCGCAGCGGGCACGCTCGGCGCGGTCGGCGCGGTGAGCGTCGCGTTCCGCAAGTACGGCACGGCGGCGCCGGCGGGCACGAGCGCGCACTACAACCTCGCCGATCCGCTGCTGCTCGACATGTCGATCCACCACTTCGATCTCATGCGGTTCGTGCTCGGACAGGAGCCGGTGTCGGTGAGCTGCTACGCGTGGAACCCGGAGTGGAGCCACTTCGTCGACCCGGCCAGCGCGGTCGCCACGGTCGTGTTCGACGGCGGCGCTGTCGCGGACTACCAGGGCAGCTGGGCGAGCACCGGCGAGCCGACCCTCTGGGCAGGGGAGTGGGTGGTCGAGTGCGCGGGCGGCACCATCGCCTGGACCGGCCGGGACAACACCACGACCGACGGCGACGCCGTGGTCGTGCATCCGCTCGACGGCGAGCCCTACGAGCTCGAGCTCGTCCCTGGCGACGTCTTCGACCGGCTCGGCTCGGTGGCCGAGTTCCGGTCGGCGATCTCCGAGGACCGCGAGCCTATGACGTCGGGCCGGGCCAACCTCCTCACCCTCGAGCTCACCCTGGGCGCGATCGAGTCGTCGCGCACCGGTCTGCAGTACCGCACCACGAAAGGAACCGCATGAACCCCCGCGTCACCGTCTGGAACGAGTTCCGGCATGAGAAGAGCGACCCCGAGGTCGCCGCGATCTACCCGGACGGCATCCACGCAACGATCGCGAGGGCACTGGGGGAGCACGGCATCGAGGCGCGCACGGCGACGCTCGACGAGCCCGAGCACGGCCTGACCGACGAGGTGCTCGACGCCACGGACGTGCTCGTGTGGTGGGGCCACCTCGCGCACGAGGAGGTAAGCGACGAGATCGTCGACCGCGTGCAGAACCGCGTGCTGAACGGCATGGGGCTGATCGTGCTGCACTCCGGGCACGGGTCGAAGCTGTTCCGCCGGCTCATGGGCACGACGTGCAACCTCAAGTGGCGCGAGAGCACCGACACGGAGGTGCTGTGGAACCTGGCCCCCGGGCATCCCATCACCGCCGGTCTGGGCGAGCACTTCATCATCGACCAGGAGGAGATGTACGGCGAGTTCTTCGAGGTGCCGACGCCCGAGACCCTGGTGTTCGTGAGCTGGTTCACGGGCGGGGAGGTGTTCCGCAGCGGTGCCTGCTACACGCGGGGCACCGGGAAGATCTTCTACTTCAGGCCCGGTCACGAGACGTACCCGACCTACCACCACGCGGATGTGCAGCGCGTGATCGCGAACGCCGCGCGCTGGGCGGCGCCGGAGTACAGCGCCGTGCAGAAGTTCGGCAACCCCGGGCCGATCATGGTGGGTTGAGTAGCGCGCTCTGGCGCGCGTATCGAAACCGGTTGATCGACTGCGGGGTTTCGATACGGCGCTAGAGCGCCTACTCAACCGACCGAGGGTCAGACCACGTCGTCAGGCGTCGTAGTCGTGCGGCGCTGGGCGACGTTCGCACCGCTGCCGTCGACGCCCGAGGTCACCGTGGTGACGGACTGGCGCTTGCGCAGGGCGAGGACGAGACCGATCACGAACACGATCAGCCCTGCACCCATGAGGATGTAGCCGACGAGGTCGAGATTGATGAAGCCCGTCTCGAAGTTGAGCGCGAAGGTGAGGATCGCGCCGATGACGAACAATACGATTCCTGTTCCAATACTCATGGGCCTCACGCTAGCCACGGCTCCCCGGAAACGGGGAGGGGTTGCGCTCCCGATATCGTTGTGCCATGCCCACTAGCTTCTCCCTCGCAGTCATCCCCGGCGACGGCATCGGCCCCGAGGTCATCGCCGAAGCCCTCAAAGTGCTGAAAGCGACGGGGGTGGATGTCGCGGCCACCGAGTACCCGTTCGGCGCCGGCCACTTCCTCGAGACGGGCCGCATCCTCGAGCAGGACGACCTGGACGCGCTGGCGAAGCACGACGCGATCCTCCTCGGCGCGATCGGCGGCGACCCTCGGGATGCCCGGCTCGCGGGCGGGATCATCGAGCGCGGCCTGCTCCTCAAACTGCGGTTCGCGTTCGACCACTACGTGAACCTGCGACCGACGACGATCTTCCCCGGAGTGGTCTCGCCCCTGGCGGCCCCGGGCGACGTGGACTTCCTCGTCGTGCGGGAGGGCACCGAGGGGCCGTACGTGGGCAATGGCGGGGGCATCCGGGTCGGCACTGCGCAGGAGATCGCGACCGAGGTCTCCATCAACACCGCGTTCGGCGTCGAGCGAGTCGTCAAGTTCGCCTTCGAGCAGGCGGAGAAGCGCCGAGGGAAGCTGACCCTCGTGCACAAGACCAACGTGCTCACCCACGCCGGCTCGCTGTGGCAGCGGCTCGTGACCGCGGAGGCGGCCAATCACCCATCGGTGGACTGGGACTACCTCCACGTCGACGCCGCGACCATCTTCCTCGTGACGAATCCTGCTAGATTCGACGTCATCGTCACGGACAACCTCTTCGGCGATATCCTCACCGATCTCGCTGCCGCAATCAGCGGCGGCATCGGACTGGCGGCCTCGGGCAATATCAACCCGGACGGCGCCTTCCCCAGCATGTTCGAGCCCGTGCACGGTTCGGCCCCGGACATCGCAGGCCAGCAGCTCGCCGACCCCACGGCCGCGATCCTGTCCGTAGCACTCCTGCTCACCCACAAGGGCGAGACGGATGCCGCGGCCCGCATCACGACGGCGGTCGAGGCAGACCTGGCGGCCAGGGGCACGGCGAAACGCAGCACCTCGGAAATCGGTGACGCGATCGCGGCAAGAGTGAAGCAGAATTAACAGACCTTCCGACTAAGGACCCCCCATGAAGAACCTCCTCGCCCCCACGACTCTCCAGTTCATGGTGAAGCCGAACCAGGAATCCCGCTCCGCCGCAGAGCACGCCGACATCCTCGCGAACCCCGGCTTCGGCAAGCACTTCACCGACCACATGGTCGACATCTGCTGGAGCGAGCTGGGCGGCTGGCACCGTCCGCGGGTGCAGCCCTACGGACCGATCGCGCTCGACCCGGCAGCGGCAGTACTGCACTACGCGCAGGAGGTTTTCGAGGGGCTCAAGGCCTACCGCCACCAGGACGGCGGCATCTACACGTTCCGCCCCGAGATGAACGCCGAGCGCATGAAGCGCTCCGCCGCCCGCCTCGCGCTGCCCGAGCTGCCGACCGAGTACTTCATCGAGTCGCTGCGGCAGCTCATCGCCGTCGACGCCCGCTGGGTGCCGGACGCCCCCGATACCTCCCTGTACCTGCGCCCCTTCATGTTCGCGAAGGAGGCGTTCCTCGGGGTGCGCCCCGCCGCGAAGGTCAACTACTACGTGATCGCCTCGCCCGCGGGCGCGTACTTCAGCGGGGGAGTGGCCCCCGTCTCGATCTGGGTCTCCACCGACTACGCGCGCGCCGGCCGAGGCGGCATGGGTGCGGCGAAGACCGGCGGCAACTACGCGTCGTCGCTCGTCGCGCAGCAGGAGGCGTACGACCACGGCTGCGCCCAGGTGCTGTTCCTCGACTCCGAGAAGAGCAAGTACCTCGAGGAGCTCGGCGGCATGAACGTCGTGTTCGTCTACAAGGACGGCCGCATCGTCACCCCGGAGTCCTCCAGCATCCTCGAGGGCATCACGCTCGACTCGATCCTGCAGCTCGCGAAGGACCGCGGCCTGAATGTCGAGCAGCGCAAGGTCACGATCGACGAGGTGCGCGAGGGCGTGGCATCCGGCGAGATCACCGAGATGTTCGCGTGCGGAACCGCCGCGGTCGTCGTGCCGATCGCCCAGTTCAAGGCGGCGAACTACACGATCGGCGAGGCCGACGCCCCCGCGGGGGAGCTCACGCTCTCGCTGCGCCAGGAGCTCACCGACATCCAGTACGGCCGGGTCGCCGACCGCCACGGGTGGCTCACCCGCCTGGACGCCTAGGCGGGTTGAGTAGGGCGCCCCAGCGCTCGTATCGAAACCGGTGCGCTACCGGTGTCGATACGCTGCGCTACTCAACCAGCCGGAGGATCGCGTCCGCGGCCGTCGTCAGGTGGTCGCGCAGGGTGAGCCCGGTCACTCCCTTGCGCGGCTTCAGCTCGTGGTCGCCGTCGGCGAACGTCAGCACCTCGATCGCGGGCGAGAGCTCGTAGCCGCGCACCTCGGCCTCGGTGCCGAACGGGTCGCGCTCGCCCTGGCAGATGAGCGTCGGGGTCCGGATGCCCGTGAGGTGCGCCGTGCGCAACTGCTCGGGCTTGCCCGGCGGGTGGAACGGGTACCCCAGGCACACGAGGCCGCGGATCGCGCCGGCATCCAGCAGCCCGTCCGCCACCATGCTCGCGACCCGCCCGCCGTACGACTTGCCGCCGATGAAGAGGTTGTCGCCGCCGATCTGCTCGACGACCTCGCGGTACTCGTCCATGACGAGCTCCGCCTTGGGCACCGCCCTCCTGGTCCCGGTGCGCCGCCCCGCCATGTAGGCGAACTCGAAGCGAGCGACACGGATGCCCCGGCTCGCCACGAGCGCCGCCATCTCGTTGAGCCACGGCGAGTCCATGGCGCCGCCGGCCCCGTGCGCGAGCACGAGCGTGCCGATCGGTTCTTCGGCGGAGTTCCACAGCACGTCGACAGGCATGGCACGATCGTAACCATGAAGATCGCACGGTTCTCGACAGGCGGCGACCCCCGCTACGGCATCCTCGACGGCACGGACCTGGTGGTCCTCGCGGGCGATCCGCTGTTCAGCGGTTTCGACACGCTCGACGAGCGCGTGCCGATCACGGAGGTGAAGCTGCTCGCACCGGTCATCCCGCGCTCGAAGGTGATCGCGATCGGCCGCAACTACCGTGACCACGCTGCCGAGTTCGGCAACGAGGTGCCGGAGGAGCCGATGATGTTCCTCAAGCCGAACACCTCGGTGATCGGCCCGGGCGACGCGATCGTGCTTCCCCAGCAGAGCTCGCACGTCGACTTCGAGGGCGAGCTGGCGGTCGTGATCGGCAGCGTCGCCCGCAACGTGCGCGAGGAGGACGCCGCGAGCGTGATCTTCGGCTACACGATCGCGAACGACGTCTCCGCGCGCGACCTGCAGAAGAAGGACGGCCAGTGGGGCCGCGCGAAGGGCTTCGACACCTTCTGCCCCCTGGGCCCGGTCATCCAGACCGAGTTCGACCTGGCGACGGAGACCCTCGAGTCGCGCCTCAACGGCGACCTCCGCCAGTCCGCGCCGCTCACCGACCTGGTGCACTCGGTGGCCTCGCTCGTGGCCTTCACCTCGGCGGTCTTCACCCTCCTCCCCGGCGACGTCATCCTCACCGGCACCCCGGCAGGCGTCGGCCAGCTCGCCGACGGCGACACCATCGAGATCACGGTCCCCGGCATCGGCACCCTACGAAACCCGGTCCGCGCCGCCTAGCGCTTAGGTCTTCTGGCCTTTGCGCGCTTGCCCTCCCCAGCCCATCGACAAAAGCGGGCTGCCAGGGAACGGCGTCCTCCTCTGAGCGACGTATGCCGTCACGGCATACGTTGCTGGGATGAACACGCCGCCCCCGGACAGCCTCATACGCACGTCGATCTACCTTCCTGCGGAGATGCTCACTCGAATGAAGCGCATTGCCGCGCGCCGTCATGTAACCACGGCGCATTTGGTGCGGGAGTCATTGGAGAAGACCCTGGGGGATCACCGCCCGGCGCCGCGCGGTGGGATCCTGCCGTGATCCTCGACGCGCGTACGCTGCACGCATTCTTTGACCGGACCGTGAGCGATCACTGGTCGGTTGCTGGCGAGATTGAATTCATCGCGACATTTGAGTCGCTGACTATCTCGCCTTTCGCCCTGCCCGAACTAGAGGTGCTCGTGCGCGAGAGATTTGGGCTTGAGGGCTGGCTTGTGGTTGTGGAAGAGCTCGCCGGCGGTGCATGGACTATCGCGCGGGTCGATGCCGCGCATCTGGCTGCGGTGCGTGAAGTCGTTGCCGGTGGGGCTACCTTGGCGGAGGCATCCGCGGCTGTGCTGCACGACTCGTAGACTTGACCGCGATGACTGCGCCATTCTCTACTGCTGCCGGTTCCGACGTCCGCGTCAGGTTCTGCCCTTCGCCGACCGGGACGCCGCATGTCGGCCTCATCCGCACCGCCCTGTTCAACTGGGCGTACGCGCGGCACACCGGCGGCACGCTCGTCTTCCGCATCGAGGACACCGATGCCGAGCGCGACAGCGAGGAGAGCTACCTGCAGCTGCTCGACGCGCTGCGCTGGCTGCGCATCGACTGGGACGAGGGCATCGACGTGGGCGGCCCCAACGAGCCGTACCGCCAGTCCCAGCGGTCGGGCATCTACCTCGACGTGATCGAGAAGCTGAAGGCATCCGGCCACCTGTACGAGTCGTTCGCCACAGGCGAGGAGATCGAGGCGCGCAATGTCGCGGCCGGTCGCGACCCCAAGCAGGGCTACGACAACTTCGAGCGCGAGCTCACCGATGCTCAGCGCGACGCGTACAAGGCGGAGGGGCGGGAGCCCGCGCTGCGGCTGCGCGTGCCGGACACCGACTTGAGCTTCGACGATCTGGTGCGCGGGGAGATCACGTTTCCGGCCGGATCATTCACCGACTTCGTCGTGGTGCGCCCGAACGGTGCGCCGCTCTACACCTTCGTCAACCCGGTCGACGACGCGCTCATGGGCATCACCCACGTGCTGCGCGGCGAGGACCTGCTCTCGTCGACCCCGCGGCAGATCGCGCTCTACACGGCGCTGATCGAGATCGGGCTCACCGAGTTCATCCCGCGCTTCGGCCACCTGCCGTACGTGACGGGGGAGGGTAACAAGAAGCTCTCCAAGCGCGACCCGGAGTCGAGCCTGTTCCACCACCGCGATCGCGGGTTCATCCCCGAGGGGCTCGTCAACTACCTGGCGCTGCTCGGCTGGTCGCTCACCCACGACCGCGACGTGTTCTCGATCGACGAGATGGTCGCCGCCTTCGACGTCATCGACGTGAACCCGAACCCGGCCCGGTTCGACGTGAAGAAGGCCGAGTCGATCAACGGCGACCACATCCGGCTGATCAGCGTCGAGGACTTCGCCGACCGCCTCCTTCCGTACCTGGGCGACCTCGTGAAAGACGACGCCGACCGCTCGATGCTGCTCGCCGCCGCGCCGCTCGTGCAGGAGCGCATGCAGCTTCTCGGCGAGGCTCCGGAGCTGCTCGCGTTCCTGTTCACGCCCGACGACGAGCTGCAGTTCGCCGCCGACGCGATGCCGGGGGAGGAGGGCTCAGTGGTGCTGGAGGCCGCGGCATCCGTGCTGCCCGCCGTCGCCCCGTGGAACACCGAGGCCATCGAAGCCGCCCTGCGCACCGAACTCATCGACGTGAAGCAGCTCAAGCCGCGCGTCGCCTTCGGGCCGTTGCGCACCGCCATCTCCGGCCGCCGGATCAGCCCGCCGCTCTTCGAGTCGATGGAGCTGCTCGGCCGCGAGCACACCCTCGCCCGCATCGAGAGGCTCCGAGCCGCGCTGTGAGCTGGGACGCGGTCATCGTCGGTGCCGGTCCCGCAGGGCTCAGTGCCGCCCTCAACCTCGCTCGCGCGCGGCGGCGGGTGCTGGTGCTCGACAGCAACCGGCCGCGCAACTCGGCGACGTTCCACGCGCACGGGTTCCTCAGTCGCGACGGCATCTCGCCGCTCGAGCTTCGGCGCCTGGGCCGAGAGGAGCTCGAGGCCTACCCGGAGGCGTCCTACGAGACCTCGCCGGTTGAGCTCGTCGAAACCTCGCAGGCAGGGTTCACGATCACGCACAAGAACGGGGTCGCCGAGGCATCCACGGTCATCCTCGCCACCGGTCTCCGCGAGCTCCCGCCGACGCTGCCGAGCCTGCGCGCGTTCTACGGGACGAGCGCGCACTCCTGCATGGAGTGCGACGGCTACGAGTACGCCGACAAGCCCATCGCCCTCATCGGCGAGACCGACGACCTCGCCGAGCGCGCGCTGCTCATGTCGCAGTGGAGCCGCGACCTCATCGTCTTCACGAACGGCGTGGGGGCTGTCACTCCCGCCGACGAGGCGCGGCTGGCGGGGCTCGGCATCCGGGTCGACAGGCGGGCGGTGACGGATGTCGCGGGCGACCGCTCGGGCATCACCGGCGTCGTCCTCGCCGACGGGAGCACGGTGCCGCGCGTCGGGGTGTTCGTTCGACCGCAGTACGAGGCGGTCCTGGACTTCGCCGCGTCCCTAGCCCTCCACCGCGACCACGAGGGGCTGGTGCTCGTCGACCCCGACGGCCGCGCGAGCGTCCCGGGCGTCTACGCGATGGGCGACGTGACCCCGCCGGGCCCGCAGCAGCTCATCGTCGCAGCGGGTACGGGGGCTCGCGTGGCGGCAGCACTCAACCGCGATCTGCTCGGGTTTCACGAGGCCCCGCCGGTACGCTAAAGTAGACAGTCGGCCCGGGCTTGCCCGCGGCTCTGTGGGGTATGGTGTAATTGGCAACACGGAAGATTCTGATTCTTTTGTTCTTGGTTCGAGTCCAGGTACCCCAGCCACGTGTTTATCCATGGCGTCCGCGTCGCGTCCTATATCTAGGGGCCCGAGACCGTGTATCTAGGGGCCCGAGACTGTGTATCTAGGGGCCCGAGACTGTGCCCGGTGAACGGCGAGTGAAACATTCCGACATCACCTACCGTTGGCGCCGAGGGTGAGGTAACGTTTTGATCACGGCGGCCCCGAGGGGCCGCCGTCCAACATTTAACGACAGTTGCCAGACCGCAGTGAGTGAGTGTACAGTCACTCTTATGGCCCTCTCCACGGCAGACTCCCGCCGCCCGCTCGTCGCCGCCAGCGCGACCCGGGTCTTCGCGCGCGGCGGCTATCACGGCACCACGATCGCCGCGGTGGCCGAGGATGCCCGGATCTCGCCGGCCTACGTCTTCAAGCTCTTCCCCAGCAAGGAGAAGCTGTTCGTCGCCGCCCTCGAGCGCTGCTTCGACGAGATCATGGAGTCCGTGGCCGTGGCCGCGGGCGCGGATGCGTCGGCCGACCAGTCTCCCGACGGCGTGCTCTACGCCATGGGCGGCGCCTACGCGGAGCTCATCGCCGATCGCACGCTGCTCATGCTCCAGGTGCACGCGCAGTCCGTGGCCGAGATTCCCGAGATCGGGGAGGCCCTGCGCACCGGCCTCGGCGCCCTCACCCGCTTCGTCAAGACCCGCTCGGGCGCCGCGGACAACGACGTTCAGCGGTTCATCGCCTACGGGCAGCTGTGCCACCTCATCGTCACCCTCGGGCTCGAGAGCGTGCCCGACGAGTGGGCGCGCACCCTCGCGCACGGCATCCGCCACCCCTGAGGTCCCGTCCTCCGAAGTCCTTTTTCTTATGCCCTCAACAGTGAGTGATCAGTCACTCTTCAACGAAAGGTACGCATCATGACCACCATCACCGCCATCCCCAGGAGCACGAGGCGCTGGCTCGCGCTCGTGGTGCTCGCGCTCGCGCAGTTCCTCGTCATCCTCGACGCCTCGATAGTCAACGTCGCGCTGCCCGTCGTGGGGGCGCAGTTCGGGCTCGACACGGTGACGCTCGCCTGGGTGATCACGGCCTACGTGCTGCCGTTCGGCGGGCTGCTACTGCTCGGCGGCCGGCTCGCCGACCGGTACGGGCACCGCAGGCTGTTCCTGATCGGCACCGTCGGCTTCGTAGCGGCGTCCGCTCTGGCAGGTCTCGCGGGCGGCGGCGAGATGCTACTCGTCGCGCGGGCGTTGCAGGGGGCATCCGCCGCCCTGCTCGCCCCTGCTGCGCTTGCCCTGCTCACCCAGCTGTTCCCGGAGCCTGCGGACCGCACGAAGGCCCTCGGCATCTGGGGCAGTGTGGCCGGTATCGGCGCCGTCGCCGGCGTGCTGCTCGGGGGAGTGCTCACCGCCTCCCTCGGCTGGCGCGCGGTCTTCTTCGTCAACGTGCCGATCGGCCTGCTGGTGCTGGTGTTCATCCCGATGCTCATCACGCGCGACCCAGCGACCGCGCGCACCAGGCTCGACTTCGCGGGAGCCGCCACCATCACGGGTGCCCTCGTGGCTGCGGTATTCGCGCTCAGCATGGCCCAGCAACTCGGGTTCGCGCACCCGGTCACCCTCGGCCTCATCGCCGCGGCGCTGGCTCTCGGGGCCGCGTTCATCGCTATCGAGCGCCGAACTGCTGAACCGCTGGTTCCGCTCGGCATCTTCCGCAACCGCAATCTCGCCACCGGCAACGTGATCGTCCTCCTGGTGGGCGCCGCGATGGTCGGCCTGTTCTTCGCAATCTCCGTGTACACGCAGTCGGTGCTGGGCTACGACGCGCTGCAGGCCGGGCTCTCGCAGCTCCCGCTCGCCGGAGTCCTCGTGCTCGTCGCCGGCTCTGCCCCCGCGATCATCGGCCGCCTCGGCGAGAAGCGGACCCTCATCGTGTCGCTGGTCGTCCTCGCAGCGGGCTTGGTCTGGCTGTCGGCAGCACCGAGTGACGCCGTCTACCTCGTGCACCTGCTCGGGCCCGGCCTCCTCATCGGCGCCGGCATCGGCGGTGCGCTCGTCACCGCCACGCAGCTCTCGGTGGACGGCGTCCAGGGCGGCGAGGCCGGCCTCGCGGGCGGGCTCGTCAACACCAGCCAGCAGATCGGCGGCGCCCTCGGTCTTGCCGTTCTCGCCTCGATCGCCACGGCGCGCACGGGCGATCTCGTGAGCGCCGGCGCCACCGTCCCGGACGCCCTCACGGGCGGGTTCTCCTGGCTCTTCCTCGGCGCCGCGGCCCTCGTGCTCCTAGCGGCAGCCGTGGCGGGCTTCGCGCGCCGCCCTGCGGCTCAGTAGAGTGACCCGGATGCCCGCCTTCATCCGCCCCGCTGTCGATGCAGACCTCGACGCCATCCTCACGATCCACAACGCCGCGATCCGCAACTCGCTCGCGATCTGGACCGACGTCGAGGTGGACCGGGCGGACCGCGAGCGCTGGCTCGCCGCGCACCGGGCGGACGGGCATCCGGTCATCGTCGCCGAGGTCGACGGCGCGGTCGCCGGCTATGCCGCCTACAGCCGGTGGCGCGAGCGGATCGGCTACCGGTTCACCGTCGAGAACTCGGTGTACGTCGCGGACGCGTACCAGCGGCAGGGGATCGCGCGGGCGCTGATGGTCGAGCTCATCGCCCTGGCCCGGGCCGGCGGCATCCATGTCATGATCGCGGGGATCGAGGCGGGCAACTCCGCGTCGATCGCGCTGCACGAGTCGCTCGGGTTCGAGCAGCCGGTGACCCTGCGCGAGGTCGGGACCAAGTTCGACGGGTGGCTCGATCTGGCCTTCATGAGGCTCGCGCTCTAGCCCCTCGAGCCCTACTGTTGGCTCGTGCTCGCACCCAAGGTCTTCGCCGGAACGCTCCTGCTCGCCGCCCTCGTCGCACTGCCGGCGGCCCCGGTGCTCGCGGACGATGCGCCCCCCAGTGCCGCGGTCGTGGTGCCCACGGGTGTGGATGACTTCGAGTTCGACTCGTTCAGCGCCGACTACACGCTCGGGCAGGACGGCGGCGGCAGGTCGACGCTCCTGACTGTCGAGACGCTCGTCGCGGTCTTCCCGGACTTCGACCAGAACCGCGGGATCATCCGGGCGATCCCGACGAAGTACGACGGGCATGGGACGCAGATCGACGTGAAGTCGGTCACAGACGGCAACGGGAGTCCGCGCGACTTCGCGATGGGCACCGACGGCGAGTTCACGACGATCACGATCGCGGTCCCGGAGGGCCAGTACGTGCACGGGTCGCAGACCTATGTGATCACGTACACCCAGGCGAATGTCACGAGATACTTCAAGGACACCGACGACGACGAGTTCTACTGGGACACGAACGGCACGGGCTGGGACCAGCCGTTCGGCTCGATCGCGGCGCAGGTGCACGTCGATCCGTCGCTGCGGAGCGCCCTCACCGGCCAGAACGCCTGCTACTTCGGGTACGCGGGCTCGGCCGAGAAGTGCGAGATCGCGGCAACGGAGGACGGGTTCAGGGCGAGCGCCACCGACGCCAACGCCGGGCAGAACCTGACGCTGGCGATCGGATTCGAACCGAAGACCTTCGCGGGCGCGCCGTTCAACCCGCTCGACTACATCCCGCTCGGGCCGCTGCTCGCCGTGCTGGCACTGCTCGCCTCGGTGGTGCTCGCGATCGTGACGCGCCTCACCGTCCTGCGCGACCGGCCGGGATCGACAGTCGTTGCGCAGTACGAGCCGCAGCCCGGCGTGGGCCCGTGGCTCGCCGCGAACGTCTGGGGCAAGCCGAAGAAGGGGATGGCCGCGACGATCGTCGATCTCGCCGTCCGCGGAAAGGTCAAGATTCTCGAGCGGCCGAACCCCTCCGGCCGGGGCAAGCAGTACGGGGTGCAGGAGGTTGACGGCTCGGGGCTCGAGCAGGACTCCACCCGCGCGATGTACGTGCTGTTCTCGACGGGCTTCTTCACCGCGCCGAGCCGCGCCGAGCGCTGGTTCGTCAAGCGCGACATCCTGCTCGGCAGCCAGGTGCAGTCCCTGGGCAAGACGATCGAGGCGGAGGAGCTCGCCCTCGGGCTGCGTAAGGCGGGGCCGCGCTGGCCCGCCGTCGTCATGGTGCTGCTCGCGATCGTCGCGTTCCTGATCTTCATCTTCGGCACCTTCGGCAGTGACGATGACGGCGCGGGCATCGTCTTCGGCGTGCTGGGCGCGAACCTGGTGCCGTGGCTCACGATCTTCCTCATCAGCCGGGTGGCGGGGCGCAAACCGCTGACCGAGGCCGGCGCGCAGGTGCACGACTACCTCGAGGGGATGCGCCTCTACATCCGCCTCGCGGAGGCCGACCGTCTTCAGATGCTGCAGTCCGTGACCGGCGCCGAGCGAATCTCGGGCCAGGGTGGCGGTGGCGACGTGGTCAAGATCTACGAGAAGCTGCTGCCCTACGCGCTCATCTTCGGACTCGAGCGCGAGTGGGGCGAGACCCTCGAGCAGTACTACAGCACGACTCCGCCGGACTGGTACTCGGGCGACGGGATCTCCGGATTCCAGGCCGGCGCGTTCGCGACAAGTATCGCGAGCTTCACCTCGAGCGTCTCGTCGACGACCTCGTACTCGAGCTCGGGCGGGTCCTCGGGCGGGGGCGGGTCGAGCGGCGGCGGCAGCTCGGGCGGCGGTGGCGGCGGAGGTGGAGGCGGCGGCATCTAGGCGGGTTGAGTAGGCCGCCCGCGGCCGTATCGAAATCTAGAGGTCGAACGACTCCCCGGCCTCGAGCACGAAGAACTCTCCGCCGCCCTGGGTCGTGACCGCCTCGATTCGCGCCTGCGTCATGGTCTTGCCGATCTGCGAGAGCACGGCCTCGTGCACCGGGAACGACCGGCGCGGCTTGACCTCGAGCACGTAGTCCATCGCCTCGCCGATCTTGAGCCAGGGCGCGCCGATCGGCACAGCGAGGGTCTCGACCTCGATGCCCTCGGGCACCGTGTACGAGTCGCCGGCGTAGTACAGCGAGCCGTCGACGAGCACGCCCACGTTGTCCACGATCGGGATCGACGAGTGGATGACGGCGTGCTTCTCGCCGAAGAACTGGAGGGTGAAGGGCTCGATGTCGACCGAGTCGCCGCCCTTGACGGTCTCGATCTGGAAGTCGGTCGCGGCTGCCGCCACACCGGCGGGCCCGAGGATGCGCGCGCTCGGGTTGCGGTCGAGGAGGCGGTTGAGCTGCTCGGCGGTCCAGTGGTCGGCGTGCTCGTGGGTGATCACGATCGCCACGACGCCGCTGATGTCGGTGAGCGGGGTGGTGAACGATCCCGGGTCGATCACGAGCGTCGCATCGCCCTTCGAGATGACCAGGCAGGAGTGCTCGTACTTCGTCAGCTTCATATCCGTAGCGTATTCCCGGGAATACCCCCGGGGGGTATCATGGTTCCATGATCGCGGACATCAAGAAGCGTGCGCTGCACAGGACGAAGATCCTCGAGGGCCAGATGCGGGGCCTCGAGAAGATGGTGGAGAACGAGGACTACTGCATGGACATCATCACGCAGTCCCTCGCCATCCAGAAGTCGCTGCGAAGCCTCAACAAGCTCCTCGTCGAGAACCACCTGCGCACCCACGTCGCCGACATGTTCGCGAACGGCCAGCAGGATGTCGCGGTCGACGAGCTGCTCAAGGTCTACGAGCTCAACAACGTCAGGGGAGACTGAATATGGATCACACGCACTCGCCGGCTGAGCCCGTCGAAGCCCACCACGAGCACCACGAGCACGAGGGCCACGCGGGCCACGGCGACCACTCCGCCCACGACCCCGCCGTCTTCCGGCGCAAGTTCTGGCTCAGCCTCATCCTGACGATCCCGACCCTCGTCTTCTCGATGGGCCTGCAGGACATCCTCGGCCTCAGCGGCCCGCGCTTCCCGGGCAGCCAGTACATCCCCGCCGTCTTCGGCATCGCCATCTTCCTGTACGGCGGCCTCGTATTCCTGAAGGGCGCCGTCACCGAGCTCCGTTCGAAGCAGCCCGGGATGATGACGCTCATCTCCCTCGCGATCGTGGTCGCTCTCGGCTACAGCATCGCCGTGACGCTCGGGCTGCCGGGCATGGACTTCTGGTGGGAGCTCGCGACCCTCATCACGATCATGCTGCTCGGCCATTGGATCGAGATGTCCGCGGTCATGGGTGCCCAGGACGCGCTGGGCGAGCTCGCGAAGCTGCTGCCCGACGAGGCCGACCTGGTCCACGGCGACCACGTCATGCCAGTGGCCGTCTCCTCGCTCACGGTCGGCGACCACGTGCTCGTGCGGCCCGGCGCCTCCATCCCGGTGGACGGCGAGGTGGTCGATGGCGCCTCTGATGTCAACGAGTCCCTCCTCACGGGCGAGTCGGCTGCGGTCGACAAGAAGACCGGTTCCGCGGTCATCGCCGGCAGCGTGAACGGCTCCGGCGCGCTCACCATCCGCGTCACCAAGACCGGCGGCGAGACCGCGCTCGCGGGCATCATGAAGCTCGTCGCGGATGCGCAGTCCAGTAAGTCGACCGCCCAGCTCCTCGCCGACCGCGCGGCGGCGCTCTTGTTCTACGTCGCGCTGGGAGCGGCGATCGTGACGCTGGTCGTGTGGCTGTTCATCCGGCCCGACGACCCCGCCTTCGTGCTCGAGCGCGTCGTGAGCGTGCTCGTGATCGCGTGCCCGCACGCACTCGGCCTAGCCATCCCGCTCGTGTCGCAGATCTCGACGGCGCTCGGGGCCCGCAACGGCATCCTCGTGAAGAACCGGCTCGCCCTCGAGGAGGCGCGGGGTATCAGCGTCGTGCTGTTCGACAAGACCGGCACGCTGACCACCGGGCGTCAGGGCGTCATCGGCGAGGTCGACGACGAGGTGCTCGCGCTCGCCGCGGCCGTCGAGTCGAAGTCTGAGCACGCCATCGCGCGCGCCATCGTCGAGGCCGCCAAGGAGCGCAAGCTCAAGGTGCCGCGGTCGAAGGGCTTCTCGTCCCTCGCGGGGCGCGGCGTGACGGCCACGGTCGGCGACCGCGAGCTCACCGTGGCGAGCCGCCGCGTCGTGACCGAGCGGGGCCTCGAGCTGCCGTCCGAGCTCGTCAACGAGACCCGCGAGGTCGCCGCCGGGGGAGCGACCGTGGTGTACCTGATCGAGGGATCGAGCATCCTCGGCATGATCGCCCTTGCGGACACGATCCGCCCCGAGTCGGCGGAGGCCGTCGCGCTGCTGAAGAAGCGCGGGGTGCGGGTGGCGATGCTCACCGGCGACTCGCACGAGGTCGGCGACTGGGTGGCGGGAAAGCTCGGCATCGACGAGGTGTTCGCCGAGGTGCTGCCCGGGCAGAAGTCCGAGGTGGTCGCCAAGCTGCAGGCCGACGGCTCCAAGGTCGCGATGGTCGGCGACGGCGTCAACGACGCCCCCGCCCTGGCGACGGCCGACGTGGGCATCGCCATCGGGGCGGGCACGGATGTCGCGATCGAGTCGGCAGGCATCGTGCTGGCGTCGAGCGACCCCCGCGGCGTCGCCGAGACCCTCACACTGAGCCGCGCGACGTGGCGCAAGGAGCTGCAGAACCTCTTCTGGGCGACCGGCTACAACGCCGTGGGAATCCCGCTCGCGGCGGGGGTGCTGTTCGGCGCTGGCATCCTGCTGCCGCCGGCGCTCGCCGCCGTGTTCATGTCGGTGTCGACGATCGTCGTGGCGGCGAACGCGCAGCTGCTGCGGCTGCTGCGCCTTCGGTAGACAGGCGGGTTGAGTAGGCCGCCCGCGGCCGTATCGAAACCGGGTTTCGATACGCGCGCCAGAGCGCGCTACTCAACCCGCAAGACCGCCATACTTGAGCGCGTGACGACGACGAAGCCGAAGCGCCTGGTAGTGGCGATCAACCCGACAGCATCGTTCGGCAAGGGGCGCGACGTCGGCCCCGCCGTCGTGCAGACGCTCCGTGCCCTCGGCCACGACGTGACGAGCCTGCAGGAGCCGGACTTCGAGCAGCTCATGACTGCGGGCCGCAAAGCGGTGGCGGGCAAGCCCGATGCGCTCATCGTCGTGGGCGGCGACGGCATGGTGAACCTCGGCACGAACCTCGTTGTGGGCACGAAGGTCCCGCTGGGGCTCGTGCCCTCCGGAACGGGCAACGACATGGCCCGAGGTCTCGGCATCCCGCACGAGAACACCGAGGCCGCGATCGAGTCGCTCGTGGCATCCCTCGACCGCCCGTCGCGGCCGATCGACGCAGGCCGGGTCGAGTACCTGGAGGACGGCGTGCCTGCGGTGCGCTGGTTCGCGTGCGTGCTCTCCGCGGGGTTCGACGCGATCGTCAATGAGCGCGCGAACAACATGGAGCACCCGAAGGGCCCCAGCCGCTACCTGATCGCGCTCGGCCTCGAGCTCGCCAAGCTCAAGCCGATCCCGTACCGCCTCGTGCTTGACGGCAGGGAGATCGTCACCACGGGCGCGCTCATCAGTGTCGGCAACAACATCTCCTTGGGCGGGGGCATGAAGGTCACTCCCGATGCCCTCGTCGACGACGGCCTCCTCGACGTCCTGGTGGTGCAGGCGCTGTCGCGCATCTCGTTCCTGCGGATCTTCCCGCGCGTGTTCAAGGGCGAGCACGTCACCGACCCGCGAGTGGCGATCCACCGCGCCAAGAAGATCCGCATCGAGTCGGAGGGCGTGGTCGCCTACGCCGACGGCGAGCGCATCGGACTACTGCCGCTCGACATCGAGGTGGTGCCGAAGGCGATGCGAATCCTCGATCAGGCCGGGGAGTCCTTCACCAAGCACGAGTAGTACATGGTCGTGGCGCCGTCCGGGGCGCTCTTCGAGGAGACGATGTACTCCGGCTCCGGGTCGACGCCCTGCTGCGAGCCGTAGATGCTCACGCGGTCCTTGCAGGCCGAGATGACGGCGACCTGGAGAGTCTCGAAGTAGTCGATGCGCTTCTGCGTCAGGGTGCCCCTGCCGATGACGACGTGCGTGTGCGGATCGGAGCACGGCACCACCGTCGCAAGGGCGAGATTGCTGCCGTCGACGAAGGTGAAGCAGTCGCCGACCCAGGCGTCGATCGACGGCATCTCGAGGGCCTTGACGATCTTCCCGTCGACGTCCCGGGTGGGGGCGAGCACGTCGCACCCCGACAGCACGAGGGTCGTCGCGATGACCGTGGCGAGCACTAGGAAAGGGCGCCGCACTCTGATCCTTTCCCCCGTGTTTGGCGAGGCCTCGCCCGGTATGGCATACTCGTAAAGTTGTCGTGACGGCCCCATCGTATAGAGGCCTAGTACGCCGCCCTCTCACGGCGGTAACGCGGGTTCGAATCCCGCTGGGGTCACAATAGCGAAAACCCCCGGTCTCAACCGGGGGTTTTGTCATTTAACCGTGTCGCGCCGCGGTCAGTCGCCCCGACCGCGGCCGTCCCGACCGCGCCCGTCCCGGCCTCGGCCCGTCCCCTGCCTCCGGGGCCCAGTTTCGACAACAGGCATACATCCGCCATACGTTGCCCAGACAGAGCCCCGCCTCCCGTGGCGGCAATCATCGTCGCGGCTGTGGGGACGTCCGCCGGTGTGCGCGCCAGTTCCGCCATACTCCTCACCATGCGAATAGCGATCGCCGGATGCACGGCTGCGGCCGCGGCGATCGCGGTGTGGCGGCTCTGCGGCAGTTGGGCGGAGCTCCCGTTCCTGGGCCTCGTCGTGGTCAGCGCCGCGCTGTCGTGGATCGACCTCACCCAGCGGCGGCTGCCCAACCGCATCGTGCTGCCGGCGGTGGGGGCATCCGTGCCGTTGCTTCTCGGGGCGGCACTCCTGGACGGCGACCTCTCGAAGGGGCTCACCGCTCTCGCCGGCGGCGCGGCGCTGTTCGTGCTGTATCTCGTGCTCGCCCTCATCTCGCCGCGGGGGATGGGCATGGGCGACGTGAAGCTCGCCGCGCTCGTCGGGCTCTACGCCGGCTACCTCGGCTGGGAGACGGTTCTCGTCGCGGCGTTCGCGGGGTTCCTCGTGGGCGGCATCGTCGGCCTGATCGGCATCGTGGCGGGCCGCGCGACGCGCAAGACCGCGATTCCGTTCGGCCCGTGGATGCTCGTCGGCCTCTGGATCGCCGTCGCGATCACCCCCTTCGTCACCCCCTAAGACGGGCCATATATCGGTGGCCGAAAGCGCTACAGTTCAAGTGCGCCAAGGGGGGCCATCGCGCATTGACATGCAGGGGGAACTGTCATGTTTAACGCAATCACCAAACTGTTCGTCGACGCCCGCACTCGCCTCACCCGCGAGGAGACCGGCGCCACCGCCGTCGAGTACGGCCTCATCGTGGGCCTCATCGCCGTCGTGATCGTCACCGCCGTCGCGCTCCTGGGTACCAACCTCCAGGGCTTCTTCGACGACATCAACGACAAGCTCAAGTAGCAACTCACCCTTTCGAGCACGGTCGCCCCTTCCGCGGGGCGCCCGCTGTTCTTCGCCTGCGTGTGAACGGGGAGGGTTTGCCATGCGACGGCTATTCAGGAAGAGCATCTGGGGGAACGACCGCGGCGCTGCCGCTGTCGAGTTCGCCCTGGTGTTCCCGGTGCTCATACTGGTGCTCATCGGCATCATCGAGTACGGCTCGGTGTTCAACACCCAGCTGATGCTCACGAGCGCCGCCCGCGAGGGTGCGCGCACGATGGCCGTCTCCGGCGATGTCGGACAGGCGCGCACCGCCGTGATCAACGCCGCTATCGGCCTGACGCCGGCGGTCACCGCTGCCGACATCGTCATCACGCCCGGCACCTGCTCGGCGACGACCAACGTCTCGGTGACGATCGACTACGACAAGCCCTATCTCACGGGCATGTTCGGGGCGACCGTCGGCCTCGAGGGAAAGTCGACGCGCAGATGTTTCGGCTAATGCAGCAGCGAGCGAGCGACGAGCACGGCGCGGTCGCAGTGATCGTCGCGATCTCGATGACCGCCGTGCTGGCCATGGCGGCGCTCGTCATCGACATCGGCGCCACCCAGGCCCGACGAGCCCAACTGCAAGAGGCAGCGGATGCCGCCGCCCTCGGTATCGCGCAGCAGTGCGCGGGCTCGTCCGGCACGACTCTCGCGAGTTGCGCGTCGGCGGTGCTGTCTACTGCGAGCTCGACGGCGATGGAGCTCGGTACCGACAACCTGGGCGACGCGAGCGTGGGCATCCCGGTGTTCACATCGTCGACCGTCAAGGTCACCGCGACGAGCACGCAGATCGGGATCTTCTCCGGCCTGTTCGGGGATGCCTCGAAGGGCCTCACGGCGTCGGCCACAGCCCAGTGGACCCAGCCGGTCACGCCGCTGCCGCTCGCGTTCCACGAGTGCGCACTGCCGGCGGCGTCGGCGACGACGAAGGTCTTCCTGCGCACGGACGCGCTGGGGGTGCTGAACCTCTTGACCACCTCCTGCGGGCTCCTCGGCGACGTCACGGGCGTGCTCGGCGCGAGCTGGGCCGTCGGCGACGACTGCACCTTCGACGTCGATCTGCTCACCTACGTGGGTGGCGTGCTCTCGAACCTGCTGCCCTCGGAGTGCGTCTCGATGGTCAACGCGCTCGTCGGCAAGGAGATCATCGTCCCGGTGTACAGCCACGTGCTGACCGACATCATCGTGAACGGCGTGCTGCTCGGCCACGGCTACCCGGTGGAGAAGTACGCGCTCATCCAGCTCACCGGCTACGACTTCCAGAGCCTCAACGTGCTCGGGATCTCGCTCGGCGGACCCAAGTACATGCCGGGCGACCCGAAGTGCCCTGAGCTGCTCGGGCTCGAACTGCCCGCCTGCCAGGGCCTCCAGGGCTACCTGGTCGGCTACCTGACACCCGACGAGGCCAAACAGCGCATCGCGGGCGTGCAACTCATCGCATAACCAGCAGCACCAACAACATGGGGGAAACAGCATGACAACCAGGATCATCGCGGTGGTACTCGCCGCAGTGCTCGCCGTCGTCGGGGCGGTGCTGCTCATCAGCTACGTCCGCGGGGCCGACGAGCGCGCCTTCGACGGCGCCAAGCTCACGGAGGTGCTCGTCGTGCAGGACGAGATCCCCGCGGGCACCGCCGGCGCCGAGCTCGGCACGACTGTCGACGTCAGGTCAGTACCCGTCGCGTACGTGGCAGACGGCGCCATCACGGATGTCGCGGACCTCGACGGCCTCGTCGCCGCCGTGTCGCTCGAGCCGGGGGAGCAGGTGCTCGCGTCACGCTTCGTCAAGCCGGCCGACTTCGGCGCCAACGGCGGAACTGCCGCCGTCCCGAAGGGCATGCAGGAGATCTCGGTCTCGCTCGACGTGCAGCGCGTCGTGGGCGGCTCGCTCGTCGCGGGCGATCTCGTCGGGGTGTTCGGCAGCCTGCCGACCGACAACGTCGAGCCCGCGCGCACGCAGCTCGTGGAGAGCAAGGTGCTCGTGACCTCGGTGGTGCACGACAGCTCCATCGACCCGGCGACGGCGCAGACCTCGGGCGTGATCCTCGTGAACCTCGCGGTGACGGCCGACCAGGCGCAGCGCATCGTCTACCAGCTCGAGTTCGGCCAGGTCTACCTGTCCAAGCAGTCGAAGGACGTCACGGCGCCAGCCAGCGGCGCCGTCACCCGGGGGGTGTTCGCAGGGTGAGCCGGATAGTCCTCGTCGCACCCGACAGCCGCCTCGAGCGGCAGGTGCGCCTTGTCGTCGCCGAGGAGATGGTGGTGATTCCCGCCACCGACCCCGAGCAGTTCTCGGGCCGGCTCGGCCGCATGGCCGAGCGACCGGAGCTCATCGTGTTCGGGCACCAGCTGCCCCGCCACCTCGCGCTCGCCCTTGCCTCGGCAGGGCGCCAGCACGCCGACTCGATGGCCATCGTGAGTGACGAGCCCGACATCATGGTCGAGGCCATGCGCGCGGGCATCAGCGACGTGCTCCCGACGACAGTCGACCTCGACGCGATCGACCTCATGGTGGCGCGCGCCCACGAATTCGCCATGGATGCCGCGGCTGCCGGCCGGCCGGCACCCTCCCTTCGCCGCCTCGGCCCTGGCCGCACTATCGCGGTGGCCTCGCCGAAGGGCGGCGTCGGCAAGACCATGATCGCGTGCAACGTCGCGGTGGGGCTCGCCCTGCTCCAGCCCGGGTGCGTCGTCCTCGTCGACCTCGACCTGCAGTTCGGCGACGTCTCCTCGACGCTCGGGCTCGAGCCGGTGTACTTCCTGGAGCACGCGGTGGCGAAGGGGGCGGCGCGCGACTCGCTCGTGCTCAAGACCGTGCTCACGAAGCATCCGTCCGGCCTGCTCGTGCTGTGCGGGCCGGAGTCGCCCGCTACGGCCGACCGCGTCACGGCCGCTCAAGTGGGGCACCTGCTGCGCCAGCTCGCGGACGAGTTCCTCTACGTCGTGGTGGACACCTCGCCGGGGCTGCTCGAGCACACCCTGACCGTCCTCGAGCAGGCGACCGACGTGGTCGCCGTCACGAGCATGGACGTGTCGAGCGTGCGCGGCATGCGCAAGGAGCTCGATGTGCTCGACGAGCTCGGGCTGCTCCCGGATTCGCGGCAGGTGGTCGTGAACCAGGGGGACCGGTCATCCGGCCTCACCATCGCCGACATCGAGACCGCCATCGGTGCTCGTGTGGACATCGTCATCCCGCGCACGAAGGGCGTCGGTGCGGCGAGCAACCGCGGCCTGCCCGTGATCATCGACCAGCCCAGGGACAAGGCGTCCCGCACTCTCCGGGTGCTCGTCACCCGGCTCTCGACCGAACCGACGAGGAAGGGCTGGCGCGAGGCCAGCCGGAAGGAGAAGGTGTCATGAGCCTGTCAGATCGCCTCCAGGCGGCACGCAACCAGCGGCCGGCCGGCCAGAGCTACGTGCCGCCGCCCGAGGTCTCCCTGCCCGACGACTTCTACGACGACGTGCCACGGCCGGTGGCGCAGGACCTGAGCACCGACGAGCTCGTGCCCGACATCGAGCGCGACTTCGACGACGCCCCGGTCATCAGCGACGAGGCACGCACGGCCGCGACGGAGGCGCTCTACGAGCGGCTCGGCACGCGCCTGAACGACCCGAACCTGAGTGAGC
This sequence comes from Rhodoglobus sp., assembly GCA_025463515.1. Taxonomy (GTDB): domain Bacteria; phylum Actinomycetota; class Actinomycetes; order Actinomycetales; family Microbacteriaceae; genus Rhodoglobus. The sequence continues at coordinate 43,758 of JAODAQ010000035.1, read as the reverse complement.
AGCAACTGCACGCGATCGCTCGGCAGGAGCTCGCGTCGATCATCGACCTGCAGGCGGCCACGCTCGACGAGGACGAGCGCCAGGCGCTCATCCGCGATCTCGCGGACGACGCCCTCGGCCTCGGCCCGCTCCAGCGGCTGCTGGACGACCCCACCGTCACCGAGATCATGGTGAACGGGGCCGACCACCTCTACGTCGAGCGCAAGGGGCGCCTCGTGCGCACCGCGAACGGCTTCCGCTCGGAGGAGCGCCTGCGGCGCGTCATCGAGCGCATCGTTTCACGCGTGGGCCGTCGCATCGACGAGTCCTCACCACTGGTCGATGCCCGTCTCCCCGACGGCTCGCGCGTGAACGCCATCATCCCGCCGCTCGCGGTGGGCGGGTCGTCCCTGACGATCCGGAAGTTCGCGAAGGAGCCCCTGCGCGCCCACGACCTCGTGGAGTACGGGACGCTCACCGCGGACATGACGGAGATCCTGAACGCGTGCGTCAACGCGCGCCTCAACATCATCATCTCCGGCGGCACCGGCACCGGCAAGACGACGCTGCTCAACGTGCTGTCGTCGTTCATCCCCGCTGATGAGCGCATCGTGACGATCGAGGATGCCGTCGAGCTGCAGCTCCAGCAGGAGCACGTGGTCCGGCTCGAGAGCCGCCCGAGCAACATCGAGGGCAAGGGGGAGGTCACGATCCGCGACCTCGTCCGCAACGCGCTGCGCATGCGGCCCGACCGCATCGTAGTCGGCGAGTGCCGCGGCGGGGAGAGCCTCGACATGCTGCAGGCGATGAACACCGGCCACGACGGATCCCTGTCGACCGTGCACGCGAACTCGCCGAGGGACGCCATCGCGCGCCTCGAGACGCTCGCGCTCATGGCCGGGATGGACCTGCCCCTGCGGGCTGTTCGCGAGCAGATCGCCTCGGCGGTGGACATCATCATCCAGGTCAGCCGCCTGCGCGACGGCAGCCGCCGGGTCACCCACATCACCGAGGTGCTCGGCATGGAGGGCGACACCGTCACCCTGCAGGACGCGTTCGCGTTCGAGCAGGCAGGCATCGACCTCGACGGCCACGTGGTCGGGGAGGCGAAGTACACGGGCGTGCGCCCGCGCTTCACCGACCGGTTCGCCGAGCTGGGCATCCCGTTCGACCAGGCGCTCTTCATGGCCGAGCCCGTGGAGGGGTGGCGCTGATGGAGCTCTGGATCGGCCTCGCAGTCTGCGCGGTCGCGGTGGTGCTGGGCATCTTCGCGCTGTTCTCGCCGCGGCTGCGGGGTGCGCGCACCCCGCGGGGGCCCAAGCTGTCGCGCACGGATGCCCTGCGCCTGCTCGGCGACCGTGCGGCCAATGTGACCGACGCCGCCATGCAGCGCCGCGGTCTCTCGTTCGTCACGATCGACGAGCTCGAGCTCGCGGGCGTGCGGATGCGCCCCGGTGCCTACGTGGTGATGCTCGCCGTCATCACCGTCGGGGTCGCCCTGCTCGGGCTGGTCGTGGCCCTCTCGATCGGCTCGCCGCTCGCGTGGCTCGTGTACGCGCTCCTCGTGATCGCGGTGCCGCTCAGCGGCCGCGCTGTCCTGGGCTACCGCACGCGCAAGCGCCGCGCCCAGTTCGCGGACCAGCTCGACGACACACTCCAGCTCATCTCGAGCGGCCTGCGTGCCGGGCACAGTCTGGCCCGCGCCATTGACGCGGTGTCGCGCGAGGCCGAGTCGCCCACCGCCGAGGAGTTCGCCCGCATCATCAACGAGAACCGCCTCGGGATGGACCTCGGCGAGGCCATCATGCGCGCGGCCCGCCGGATGAAGAGCGACGACTTGGCCTGGACGTCGCAGGCCGTCGACATCCACCGCGAGGTGGGCGGCAACCTGAGCGAGGTCCTCGACCACGTCTCGGAGACGATCCGGGAGCGGAACCAGATCCGCCGCCAGGTCGCCACGCTGAGCTCGGAGGGCCGGATCTCGGCGAACGTGCTCATGGCGCTGCCGATCGGCATCGCGATCATCCTGAGCGTCGTCTCGCCGGGCTACCTGACGATCTTCGTCACGACGACGATCGGCCTCGTGCTCGTCGCCGTCTCGGTGGTGCTGTTCATCGTGGGCGCCGTGTGGATGCGCTCCATCACCAGGATCAAGTTCTAGGGGAGCGGACCATGGACACAGTCATGATCGCGATCGTCGCGGTGGTACTCGTTGCGGCGGCACTGCCCGTGCTGGCCTTCGCCCTCGCCCCTGCGGCGGGGCGGGAATCGCTCTCCGTGCGGGCGCGCGCGCTCGTGCATCCGGCCGCCCGTTCGACCGGGCCGCGCTACCTGGCGCCCGCCGCACTGGTGGCCAGGGTCGAGCGCAACCTCGCGCTCGCCGGGCTCGCGACGAAGTGGTCGGTCGCGGGGATCATGCGGACGAAGGTGATCCTCGCGGGAGCTGCTCTCGTGCTCGGGGTGCTCTTCGTGGCGCCGCAGCCCTCGCCGTTCCGGGTGCTGCTCGCGCTCGCCGTGCTCGTGGTCGCGTACCTCGGGCCCGACCTCGTCGTGTGGGGCCGGGCGCAGGAGCGCCAGGACGCCATCCGCGAGGAGCTCGCCGACACCCTCGACCAGATCACGATCTCGATCGAGGCCGGGCTCGGCCTCGAGACCGCCATCATCCGCGCGGGCGAGCACGGCACCGGGCCGCTCGCCCAGGAGCTCCTGCGCACCATCCAGGACATGCGGGTCGGCCTCTCCCGGAAGGAGGCGTACACGGCACTCGCCGAGCGCACGAGCGTCACCGATCTCAAGCGGTTCGCCCGGGCCATCATGCAGGCCGACGCCTACGGCGTCTCGGTCTCCAACGTCGTGCGCACCCAGTCGAAGGACCTGCGGGCCAAGCGCCGCCAGCGCGCGGAGGAGAAGGCGATGAAGGTGCCGGTGCAGGTGCTGTTCCCGCTCATGCTGTGCATCCTGCCGGTGCTGTTCATCGTTGTGCTCGGTCCGGCTGTCGTGAACCTCGTGACGGTGTTCGAGGGGGTGCGGTAGGCGCGCTTCCTCCCCAGTGCGCGTTGCGGGGCGGCTATCCAGACCGACCCCCGTCACGGTCGGGAATGTCGGTGGCCGGGTGTCTCATACTGGTATGACCTTGATCGACGCACCCGACCTGCGCGGCAGCATGCACAGCGCCGGGGCCGAGTTGCTCGATTCGCTCGTGGGCATCGATGCGATGATCGCGACGCTGATGGCGGCGCGCACCGAGATGCTCGAGTCGCTGCGGGTGTGGAGCGAGCTGGAGGCGTCGGTCGCGGCCCCCGCGCCCGCGGCGCGCGAGATGTCGTTCCGATCACTGCGCGCGGAGGTGTCGTGCGCGCTGCGAGTCTCAGAGCGCCAGGCAGAGCGGCTCTTCGGTGAGGCGCGCATGCTCATGCGCGACCTGCCCGGTGCCATGAGCGCGCTGAGGGCGGGGGAGATCAGCTACCGCCACGCACAGGTGATCGTCGACGAGGGCGCTGGTCTCGAGCCCGCGCAGCTCAGAACGTTCGAGAAGCTCGCCGTGCCGGTGGCAGCCACCTCCACGGTGTCCTCCTTCGGCCGAGCGGCCCGCCGGCTCCGCGAGGGGCTTGACCCCGCCACGATCGATCAGTGCACCAGAGCGGCGGCCGAGAAGCGGGAGGCCGTGCTGGTTCCCGGTCGCGACGGCATGGGCGACTTGATCCTTCACCTGCCGATGCACGAGGTGCAGGCGATCTATTCCCGCGGTACCGAGTTGGCGATGAGGGTGCAGGGCGCCGACGAGCCTCGCACCCTCGCGCAGCTCCGCGCCGATGTGCTGCGCGACGCCCTGCTCATGGGCACGTTCGAGTCGATGGAGGGTCGCCGGATCCGCGCCGACGTCTACGTCACCGTGCCGGTGCTGTCACTGCTGGGCGCCTCCGACGCGCCGGCGACCCTCGACGGCTACGGGCCGATTTCGCTCGAGACGGCACGGGAGCTGGCGGCCGGCGCACCCAGCTTCGTGCGCATCCTCACCCACCCCGAGACCGGCGTGGTGCTCTCGGTCGGCAGGGAGCGATACGCACCCCCGGCGGATATGAAGACTGCGAAACGCGCGCGTGGTTCCACCTGCGAATTCCCCACCTGCGAGCGACCGGCCGAGTTCTGCGACCTCGATCACATCGTCGACTGGGCCAAGGGCGGTAACACCAGCATCGACAATCTCGCGTTCCTGTGCCCTGGTCATCACTCCCTGAAGCATGCGAGCCCATGGGAGTACGCCCCCGCGCCGTGCGGCACGGCCTACGACTGGATCTCACCGGCGGGCAAGATCTACCGCGCGCCCCGCATCGGACTGGTCTGAGCCTGTAGCATTGCGGTGCGAAGGGGAGTATCCCACCTCGTTGTGCCCGTCAGTACGTTCTGCAGCGTTGCAGTTCCGGGCCAGCGGCAGTTGAGCGATCGAACTGCGGGAGAGACTTTCGGTTCTTTCCCGACCCCTCCTCCTGAATGGACGCGCGTGCTGCACTTCTTGACTACCGGCGAAAGCCCGCTCAACCCCACCTTCGAGATCATCACGCTCGTCGTGCTGGTGCTGATCCTCGTGGCGGACCTCGTGCTCGCCTACCGCCGGCCCCACGTGCCGAGCACGCGCGAGTCCGCGCTCTGGGTCGGCCTCTACGTGGGTCTCGCGCTCGTCTTCGCGCTGCTCATGCTGCTGCTCGGCGATGCCGAGCACGCGGGCCAGTTCATCGCCGGCTGGGTCACCGAGTACAGCCTCTCGATCGACAACCTGTTCGTCTTCGTCATCATCATGACCAGGTTCAGCGTGCCCAGGAAGTACCAGCAGGAGGTGCTCATGGTGGGCATCGTGATCGCGCTCATCCTGCGCGGTATCTTCATCCTGCTCGGCGCCCAGCTGATCGAGAACTTCTCCTGGATCTTCTACATCTTCGGCGCGTTCCTCGTCTACACGGCGGTGCAGCAGGCGAGGCAGAGCCACGACGACATGGAGGACACCGAGAGCGGCGTCATCCGGTTCCTGCGCAAGCGCATCCCGATCTCCAACGAGTTCGACGGCGGCAAGCTCCGCACCGTGATCGACGGCAAGAAGGTCTTCACGCCGATCCTCGTGGTGTTCATCGCCATCGGCACTACCGACCTGATCTTCGCGCTCGACTCGATCCCGGCCATCTTCGGCATCACCACAGACCCGTTCCTCGTGTTCACGGCCAACATCTTCGCCCTGATGGGATTGCGCCAGCTCTACTTCCTGCTCGGCGACCTCATCGACAAGCTCGTGTACCTGCACTACGGCATCGCGTTCATCCTCGCGTTCATCGGCGTGAAGCTCGTCTTCCACGCCCTGCATGAGAACGAGGTGCCCTTCATCAACGGCGGGCACGGCGTGGAGTGGGCACCGGAGATCTCCACCTGGACCTCGTTGGGCGTCATCATCGCGGCGATGGCCATCGCGACCGTCGCGAGCCTCATCAAGATCCGGATCGACCGGCGGCGCGACGCCTCGTAGCTGGTTTTCTCTCAGTTACAAATCGTTGGTAGCTTGTCCAACATGACGCCCTGCCCCAACTGCGGATTCGTGTCGCGCCCCGGCGCGATGTTCTGCGGGTCCTGTGCGTTCCGGCTCGACGGACCGGCTCCCGCGGGTGCCGCAGAGCCAGTGGCGCCGGATGCCGCGGCGGCAGTGCCCGCCGCACCCCCTGCGCTCGTGCCGCCGCCGCCCGCCCCTGCACCACCGCTGCTGCCGATCGCGGGGGAGACGAGCGGGTGGGGGGCGCCCGCGGCCGATGTCCCGGTCGAGGTCGCGCCCGCACCGCCCGTCGGTATCGCACCGCCGCCCGGGGGCATCAGCGCACCGCCGCCCACGAACACCTTCCTCTTCACCGGGCTGCCGATCGCGGCCGAGGTGCCCTCGCCGCAGGTGGTCGCGCCGCCGCCGCAGGTGATCGCACCGCCCGCCCCCGCGGCGTCGCCGATCGCGCCGCCGCCCGTCGTCAGCACCCCGATTGCCCCGCTGCCCGTGCCAGACCCGGAGCAGATCCCGCCCGCGCCCGAGTTCGTGCCGGATCCTGTGCCGCCTGCTCCCGAGCCACCCGCACCTGAGCCCGCGCCGGCACCCGCGCCCGAACCCCCGACGGCCGCGCAAGCCGCGTCCGCCGCATCCCTCCCTTCACTGGTTCTCGAAGAAGACGAAGAGGACGACGAGAACGACGCCACCGTCGTCTCCGACCGCCGTTCGTCGACCGGATGGCGGATCGTGCTCGATGGCGGCACGCAGCAGGGGGTCGGCGGCCAGGTGCTCGTGGGCCGTCAGGTCAAATCGGCAGACCCGCGCTGGCCAGGGGCGCGGCTGCTGTCGGTCGCCGACACGACGAAGTCCGTCTCCAAGGTGCACGCGCTCTTCGAGGCCGACGCGAACAACTTCTGGGCGACCGATCTGGGTTCGACCAACGGTGTCATCATCGCCCTCGCGAACGGCTCGGAGCTCGTGCTCGCGTCCGGTGTGCGCGGCGCCGTGCCGCCCGGCTCGGAGATCGTGCTCGGCAACTACGTCATCAAGGTCGAGAAGGACTGAGCGCGGCGGAGCGGGTGGTAATCTCGAAACATGCAGTTCGGTCGACTTCTTCTTCGTCGCCGCGACGAGGCTTAGCCCCCTGGCCTCCCTCGTCGCGGAGTTCGCTGTCGACGGTTGACGGCGCGACAGGCTCGGGCCCCTCGATCGAAGAAAGACAGCATCATGACTGAAGCAAAGCCCCGTACCCTGGCCGAGAAAGTCTGGGACGACCATCTCGTCGTCAAGGGCGAGGACGGCAACCCCGACCTCATCTACATCGACCTGCACCTGGTGCACGAGGTCACGAGCCCCCAGGCCTTCGACGGCCTCCGGCTGGCCGGCCGCCCCGTGCGCCGCCCCGACCTCACGATCGCCACCGAAGACCACAACACTCCGACTCTCGAGATCGACAAACCGATCAAAGACCTGACGAGCCGCCTGCAGATCCAGACCCTGCGCGACAACTGCGCCGAGTTCGGCGTGCGCCTGCACCCGCTCGGCGACATCGAGCAGGGCATCGTGCACGTCGTCGGCCCGCAGCTCGGCCTCACCATGCCGGGCATCACCGTGGTGTGCGGCGACTCGCACACGAGCACTCACGGCGCGTTCGGCGCGATGGCGCTCGGCATCGGCACGAGCGAGGTCGAGCACGTGCTCGCCACTCAGACCCTTCCGCTCGCCCCGTTCAAGACGATGGCGATCACCGTGGAGGGCGAACTGCGGCCGGGGGTGACCGCGAAGGACATCATCCTGGCCGTCATCGCCCAGATCGGCACGAATGGCGGGCAGGGCTATGTGCTCGAGTACCGCGGCAGTGCCATCCGGGCGCTCTCCATGGAGGGGCGCATGACGATCTGCAACATGTCGATCGAGGCGGGCGCGCGCGCCGGCATGGTCGCACCGGATGCCACCACCTACGCCTACCTGAAGGGCCGCCCGCACGCGCCCGAGGGCGCGGACTGGGACGCCGCGGTCGAGTACTGGGACACGCTGGCCACCGACGACACCGCGGTCTTCGATGCCGAGGTCTACCTCGACGCGAGCACTCTCGAGCCCTTCGTCACCTGGGGCACCAACCCCGGCCAGGGCGTCTCCCTGAGCCAGCCGGTGCCCAACCCGGCGGACTTCGCCGACCCCAACGACCGGGCTGCCGCCGAGCGCGCGCTCGAGTACATGGACATCGAGGCCGGCACCCCGATGAAGGACATCCGCGTGGATGCGGTGTTCATGGGCTCCTGCACGAACTCGCGCATCGAAGACCTGCGCGCCTTCGCGAGCGTCATCAAGGGCCAGAAGAAGGCCGACGGCGTGCGCGTCATGGTGGTCCCCGGCTCGGCGCGGGTGCGCATCGAGGCCGAGGCCGAGGGCATCGACAAGATCGTCGAGGAGTTCGGCGCCGAGTGGCGCTTCGCGGGCTGCTCGATGTGCCTCGGGATGAATCCCGACCAGCTCGCACCGGGGGAGCGCTGCGCCTCCACGAGCAACCGCAACTTCGAGGGCAGGCAGGGCAAGGGCGGCAGGACGCACCTCGTGTCCCCGCTGGTCGCGGCGGCCACGGCCATCCGCGGCACGCTCTCGAGCCCGTGGGACCTGGGCTGGTCGAGTAGCGACGAAGGAGCGTATCGAGACCCGAGTTCCGATGTGGTTTCGACAGGCTCAACCAGCGGAGGTCTGTAATGGAACCGGTACCCGTCATCAACGGCATCGCCGTCCCGCTGCAGCGGGCCAACGTCGACACCGACCAGATCATCCCCGCTGAGTTCCTCAAGCGCGTCACCAAGACGGGCTTCGACGACGCGCTGTTCTTCGCGTGGCGGCAGGACCCCGACTTCGTGCTCAACCGCGAGGTGTTCGCGGGCGGCAACGTGCTCGTCGCGGGCCCGAACTTCGGCACCGGGTCGAGCCGCGAGCACGCCGTGTGGGCGCTGCGCGACTACGGGTTCAAGGCCGTGCTGAGCCCGCGGTTCGGCGACATCTTCCGGGGGAACGCCGGAAAGCAGGGCCTTCTCGCCGCCCAGCTCTCCGAGGCTGACATCGAGACGATCTGGCTGATCATCGACGAGAACCCGGGAATAGAGGTGTCTGTCGATCTGGTTGCCAAGACGGTGACGATTGGCAAGGCCCAGTTCCCTTTCGAGATCGATGATTACACTAGGTGGCGTTTGCTCGAAGGGCTCGATGACATCGGGCTCACCTTGCGCAACGAGGCCGACATCACGGCATTCGAATCGCACCGCGAGAGCTGGCGACCACGGACACTTCCGGCCAGATAACCAAGGCGCTGCCGGCTAAGTAACAACCAAGACAGAGGGTGAGCATGAATTCTCTTACCAAGGATGCCCAAAAGGCAGCCGAGAGAGTGGGACTCCTGTCCGACAAGATCGTCATCAACGGCGGCAAGCCCCTCAAGGGCCGGATCGAGATCCGCGGGGCCAAGAACCTCGCCACGAAGGCCATGGTCGCCGCCCTCCTCGCGGAGACGCCGAGCGTGCTGAAGAACGTGCCGGACATCAGCGACGTCAACGTCGTGACCGGCATGCTCGAGGCGTACGGCGTCTCGGTCACCAAGCAGGGCGAGGGCGAGCTCCTCCTCGACCCCAGCAACGTGCTCAAGGCGCAGTTCCACGAGATAGACGCGCTCGCAGGTTCCAGCCGCATCCCGATCCTGTTCTGCGGGCCGCTGCTGCACCGCCTGGGTGAGGCTCTCATCCCCGACCTCGGCGGGTGCCGCATCGGCGACCGCCCGATCGACTTCCACATGGATGCCCTTCGCGCGTTCGGCGCGATCGTCGACAAGAGCTACGAGGGCATCCGGCTGACCGCCCCCAACGGCCTGCACGGCGCGAACATCGAGCTGCCGTACCCGAGCGTGGGAGCTACCGAGCAGGTGCTCCTCACCGCCGTACTGGCAGCGGGCGTCACGGAGCTCAAGAACGCCGCGATCGAGCCCGAGATCATGGACCTCATCGCGATCCTGCAGAAGATGGGCGCGATCATCACGGTCGAGCCCAACCGCGTGATCTTCATCGAGGGCGTCGACAAGCTCGACGGCTACAACCACACGGCGCTGTTCGACCGCAACGAGGCCGCGAGCTGGGCATCCGCCGCGCTCGCCACGGAGGGCGACATCTTCGTCGGCGGCGCGCGCCAGCAGGAGCTCATGACGTTCCTCAACATCTTCCGCAAGGTGGGCGGCAAGTTCGAGATCCATGAGGACGGCATCCGGTTCTACCACCCCGGGACGCCCCTCAAGCCAGTCGTGGTCGAGACGGACGTGCATCCTGGATTCATGACCGACTGGCAGCAGCCGCTCATCGTCGCCCTGACGAAGGCCGAGGGCCGCTCGGTCGTGCACGAGACCGTGTACGAGAACCGGTTCGGCTTCACCGACGCGCTCATCGAGATGGGGGCGAACATCGAGGTGCACAAAGACGGCATCGAGTCGATCAGCCGCCGTGTGCCGCGCCGCCCGCTCGAGCAGGCCGCGGTCATCGTCGGCCCGACCGCCCTGCACGGCGCCGATATCGAGATCCCCGACCTGCGCGGCGGCTTCAGCCACCTCATCGCGGCCCTCACGGCCTCGGGCCAGTCGACAGTGAGCAACGTCGGGATCATCAGCCGCGGGTACGAGCACTTCATCGACAAGCTCGAGCAGCTCGGCGCCGACTTCGTCTACGAGGGCTGATGCGCGTCGAGGGTGACTCGGCTCCGCGCACGAGCCGCGAGAAGACCGCCATCTTCCGCACGTTCGCGTACCTCCTCATCCCGTTCATGGAGCTCGTCGGCTCCTACCGCATCCACGGCGCGGCGAACCTGCCCGACAAGGGCGCCGTGGTCGTCTCGCCCAACCACTACAGCGACATCGAGCCGGTCGTCATCGGCTACGCGATGTACAAGCTGAAACGGATGCCCCGCTTCCTGGCCAAGGACTCCCTGTTCAGGGTGCCGGTACTGGGCTGGATGCTCGCCAAGGCGGGCCAGGTTCCCGTGCAGCGCGCGGGCAGCTCCGGAGCCAAGACTCTCGCCCAGGCCCGCACCATCGCCCAGGCCGGGCACGCGGTCGTGATCTACCCCGAGGGCACGCTCACCCGCGACCCCGACCTCTGGCCCATGCGCGGCAAGTTCGGCGCGGTGCGCACGGCGCTGGATGCGGGCATCCCCCTCATCCCCGCTGTCAGTTGGGGAGCCCAGCGCATCCTCCCGCGCTACGGGCGCATCAGCTTCTTCCCGCGCAAGAAGGTCGACATCGTGTTCGGCCCGCCACTGGACCTCTCGAAGTTCGAGGGCAGGTCGGGCGACGGCAAGGCCCTTGCCGAGGCCACGAACCTGCTCATGAACACGCTCGCCGCCATGGTCGGCGAGCTCAGGGAAGAGACCCCGCCCGCGCAGCGCTGGGACCCGGCCGACCACGGCCAGAGCGAGATCGGGCGGTTCCAGTGAGTACCAAAGTCGCAGTGCTCGGAGCGGGCTCGTGGGGCACGACGTTCGCGAAGATCCTCGCCGACGGCGGCTCGGATGTCGCGCTGTGGGCCCGCAGGCCGGAGCTCGCCCGCGAGATCAGCCAGTCGAAGCGCAACAGCGACTACCTGCCCGGCATCAACCTGCCTCGCGGGCTGTGGGCGAGCGCCAACCTGCATGACGTGCTCGACGACGCCGAGCAGGTCTACCTCTCGGTGCCGGCCCAGTCGCTGCGCGAGAACCTTCGGATCATCAAGGACCTGATCCCCGAGGGTGCGATAGTCGTGTCGCTCATGAAGGGCGTCGAGAAGGGCACGCGCGCCCGCATGAGCGAGGTGATCCTGCAGGAGCTCGGCGTCAACTCCGACCGGGTCGCCGTCGTCTCGGGCCCCAACCTGGCGCTCGAGATCGCCAAGGAGCAGCCGACCGCGGCCGTCGTGTCGTCCGACACCCTCGAGACCGCGACGACCGTCGCCACGACCGCCACGAACCCCTACTTCCGCTCCTTCGTGAACACGGATGTCATCGGCACCGAGTTCGCGGGAGTGCTCAAGAACCTCATCGCCGTCGCGATCGGCATCGTCGACGGCGTCGGCTACGGCGAGAACACGAAGGCGGCGATCATCACGCGCGGCCTCGTCGAGATGACCGACTTCGCCGTCGCCTACGGCGGCCGCGCAGAGACCCTCGCCGGCCTCGCGGGGCTCGGCGACCTCATCGCGACGTGCGAGAGCTCGCTGTCGCGCAACAACACCGCTGGCCGGCTGCTCGGCCAGGGCTACACCCTCGCCGAGACCATCAAGCAGATGAAGCAGACGGCGGAAGGCCTCTCCTCGGTCGCGCCGGTGCTCGAGCTCGCCCTCGCCAAGGGCGTCGAGATGCCGATCGTGAGCCAGGTCGCGGAGGTGCTTGCCGGTACGCTGGCTCCGCGGGACATCGCCCCGCACCTCACCACTGACGACGTGCCCCAGGGAGAGTAATGCTTACCGTCGCCCTCCTCTTCGGCGGCCGGTCGAGCGAGCACACCATCAGCTGCGCCACGGCGGGCGGCGTGCTCTCCGCGATCGACCGGACCAAGTACTCGGTCATCCCGATCGGCATCACGCTCGAGGGCGCGTTCACCCTCCAGCCCGACGACTCAGCGCTCTTCGCGCTCGACCCGTCGAACATGCCGATGGTGAGCGACAACGGCTCGCGGGTGCAGTGGCCGGAGTCATCCGTCTCGCGCGAACTGCGGGTGACGGATGCCGACGGCGCGACGCGCTCGCTCGGCGATGTCGACGTGGTCTTCCCCATCCTGCACGGGCCGTTCGGCGAAGACGGCACGGTGCAGGGGCTGCTCGAGCTCATCGGACTGCCGTACGTCGGCAACGGCGTCCTCGCGTCCGCCCTCGGCATGGACAAGCACTTCACGAAGACCGCCCTCGAGGCCGCCGGCGTGTCCGTGGCGCCGTGGGTCACGGTCTCCCCGGCGCAGTGGGCGGCGGACAACGCGCTCTGGCGGGGGCGTGCTGCATCCCTCGGCCTGCCGGTGTTCGTGAAGCCCGCCCGCGCGGGCTCGTCGGTCGGCGTCACCAAGGTGACCGCGGCGGAAGACCTCGACGCCGCGCTCGACATCGCGTGGGCCGAGGACGGCAAGGCGCTCATCGAGAGCGCGATCGTCGGCCGCGAGATCGAGTGCGGTGTCCTGTCCGGTCGCGCGGGGGCGGCTCCGCGCGTGAGCGTCGCCGGCGAGATCGTCATCGCGGGCGACGGCTTCTACGACTTCGAGGCGAAGTACCTCGACGACTCTGCTGCGCAGCTGGTGTGCCCGGCATCCCTGTTCGACGGCGAGCTCGCCGAGATGCAGCGGATTGCGGCACGCGCGTTCGAGGCGATCAACGGCTCGGGCCTCGCGCGGGTCGACTTCTTCTACACCGGCAGCGAGTTCATCGTGAACGAGCTCAACACCATGCCGGGCTTCACCCCGATCTCGATGTTCCCGAAGTGCTGGGCGGCGAGCGGGATGAGCTATCCCGAGCTGATCGACGAGCTCATCGAGCTCGGCCTGGAGACGGTGCGCTAGCGAGGACAGCCAGCAGCTAGCCCGCGTCCTCGGGCGAGATGCACTTGTTCGTCTGCGGGATGAGCCCGACCGCCGACGACAGGTCGCTGAGGGCTTCGAAGCCGGAGACCCCGTCGTTGTCGACATCCGGGTCGCCGTCGCTGTCGATGATGACCTCCACCGCCGGCGTGCGGCCGTAGGTCGTGAACACGAAGTTCGGGTCCTTGTCGCTGTTGCGGATCCAGTCGATGCCGTCGAGGCGCACGCACTCGGCCGACGTCGGCGGGGGCGAGGGAACTCCGCAGCGCAGCAGCACGTAGGCGGGGTCGCCCCACGCGCCCGTGCCCTGGGCGTCGGTCTCACGGGCGTCGAGCCCGCCGACCGTGTCCGGCAGCGCGACGACCACCCGTGCGCAGTCGGGGTCGGTGGCGTCGTCGGCAGGCTGGAGGGCGACGGCGGCCGAGCACCCGGACAGCGCGAGCAGCAGCAGGGGGGCGAGCAGCGCGGCCCGGATCGGCTTTCTCATCCCGGTCAGGTTATCGTGTGAACCATGACGCTCCCCGAGACCCTGGGCTCGCTCGGCGAATCGGGAGTCCTCGCCCGAATCTTCCCGCGACTGCCCGCCGCGTCACACGAACTGCTCGGTCCCGGCGACGACGCGGCGGTGGTGTCCGCGCCCGACGGCCGGGTGGTCATCACCACCGACATGATGATCCACGGCCCCGACTTCCGGCTGGCCTGGTCGACCCCGCACGACCTCGGCTGGAAGGCCGCGGCCTCCAACCTCGCCGACCTCGCCGCGATGGGAGCCGTGCCGACCGCGCTCGTTGTCGCCCTCGCCGCCCCTGCCGACACCGAGGTCGCCTTCCTCGAGGCCTTCGCCGACGGACTGCGCGCGGGCTGCGAAGCCCTCGCCCCCGGCTGCGGGGTGGTTGGCGGCGACCTGTCCGTGTCCCCGACCCTCACGATCGCGGTCACCGCGTTCGGCGACCTCGAGGGCCGCGCTCCGGTGACCCGCGCCGGTGCCCGCCCGGGCGACACGGTCGCCGTCTCGGGTGTGCTCGGTGCCGCCGCGCACGGCCTGCAACTGCTCTTCGGCAGTGCCCCGGCACCGGATGCAGCGGCCGCCGCCGCACTGAAGCGCGAGCATCCGGCCGCCATCGCCGCCCAGCTCGCGCCGCACCCGCCGATCGCGGACGGCTCCGCCGCCGCGACCGCCGGCGCCACCGCCATGCTCGACCTGAGCGACGGTCTCGCGATCGACGCCCGGCGCCTCGCGCTTGCGAGCGGCGTCGGCCTCGACCTCTCCGCAGCTGCGGTCGCGGCGGGCTTCCCGTTCGACGAGCCGCACGACCCGCGCCTGTGCCTGGACGGCGGAGAGGACCACTCCCTGCTCGCCACGTTCCCGGGAGGCACGGTTCTCCCCGCGGGCTTCCGCGCGATCGGGCACGTCGTCGACGGAGAGGGCGTGCTCGTGGACGGCGTTCCGTACCTCGCGCGCTCCGGCTGGGACCCGTACGAGAACTGGGACGGCGCGGCGGACTAGGCGCTCAGCTCGTCGAGAGCCAGTACAGCGCGGTGTCGCCGTAGTCCTTGCGGCGCTCGAACTCGAGGCCCTCCGGCCACTCGGGCTCGGGGGTGCGCGAGCTGCGCTCGAGCACGACGGTGGCGCCCGGGGACAGGCGCGGCACCAGCGCCACGAGGTTGCGGGCCAGCTCGCCGAGGCCGAGCTCGTACGGCGGGTCGAGGAACACGAGGTCCCAAAACGATCGCGCCGAGTCGAGGAACGACTGCACGGAGGCTCCGCTGGCCTCGATCGCCAGCCCGGAGGGTGCCTGCCGCAGGATGAGGGCCGCGTTGGCCTTCGCGACCTTGATGCTGCGGTCTACGAGCGTGACGTGGGCTGCGCCGCGCGAAGCGGCCTCGAGGCCGAGAGCGCCGGAGCCGGCGTAGAGGTCGAGCGCGCGCATCCCGTCGATCGCGTCCCTGGCCTCGAGCGCGGAGAAGATCGCCTCCCGCACCCGGTCGCTCGTGGGCCGCGTGCCCGCGCCGGGGACCGCGATCGTGAGGGAGCCCGCGAAGCCGGCGATGATGCGCGTCACAGCCAGAACCTGAACAGGCCCAGACCCGTCTCCACCAGGATCCGCGGGACGCCCATCAGCCCGAGAACGCCGTAGATCGCCCCGAAGAACGCTTGGTTGAGCGCGGGGATCCACAGCAGGAGGATGAAGCCGTAGAAGACGAAGGGGGCGATGCGCGCCGCCTGCCCGGCCCACGACCTCGGCAGGTACGGCTCGATGACGCCGTAGCCGTCGAGCCCGGGGATCGGCAGCAGGTTGAGGATCGCCGCGGTCACCTGAAGGAAGGCGAGGAACGCGACCGCAGCCCAGAAGTTGGTGTTGTCCGGCCGCAGGAAGATCGCGATGGCGAGCACGATCGAGACGACGAGGTTGGTGAGCGGCCCCGCCGCCGAGACCGCGGAGTGCGCGAACCGAGTGCGCAGGGCGCTGCGGTCGATGAACACGGCGCCGCCCGGGAGGCCGATGCCGCCGATCAGCAGGAACACGAGAGGCAGCACGATGCTCAGCAGCACGTGCGTGTACTTCAGCGGGTTGAGCGTGAGATACCCGCGGTACACGACTGACGTGTCGCCGTTGCGGTACGCGACGATAGCGTGCGCGAACTCGTGCAGGCACAGCGTCACGACCCAGGCCGTGGCCACGAAGAGGAAGGTCATGATCCCGCGGTCGCCGAGGCCGCTGTAGAGCGCCCAGCCGGTCACGATCGCCGCCGCGAGAATGCCGAGGAAGATCGGGCTCGGCGCCCAGCGCACCGGCCGTGGCTGCCGGGGCGGGGAGGCGTCGCCGCCGCCCGGCGGGGGTACGGGCACGGGGCCCAGCTGTCCGTACCGCGGTTGCTCCGTCATGCCCGCAATCCTGTCACGGCGTGCGGGTACCGTTGTGCTGTGGCATCCCCTCTCGACGCACCGCTGGTCAACGCCCTCGGCGACCGCAGCGCCGCCGCGCTCGCGAAGGGCCTCGACCTGCACACGGTGGGCGACCTGCTCAGCCACTACCCGCGCCGCTACGCCCGCCGCGGCGAGCTGAGCGCCCTCACCGAGCTGCCGCGCGACGTGAACGTGACGATCGTCGCTGAGGTGATGCAGGTGGTGAACCGGCCCATGCGGGCCAAGCGCGGGTCGATCCTCGAGGTGACGATCAGCGACGGCAGCGGCATCCTGACCCTCACGTTCTTCAACCAGGCCTGGCGGGCGGGCGAGCTCAAGCCCGGGGTGCGCGGAATCTTCGCGGGCAAGGTCGGCGACTACAAGGGCAGCGCCCAGCTCGCGCACCCCGACTACGAGCTGTTCGACGAAGACCCCGACCCGCTCAAGGCCCTCGCGTGGGCGGAGCTGCCGATCCCGATCTACCCGGCCACCTCGACGGTGGCGAGCTGGCAGATCCAGAAGGCGATGGGCGTGGTGCTCGACACCCTCGGCCCGCTCGAAGACCCGGTGCCGGATGCCGTACGGCAGTCCCGCGGCTTGATGCCGTTCGCCCGCGCCCTCGAGCTGATCCACCGTCCTTCGATCGACTCGGACTGGGGCGCGGCCCGCAAAGCCCTGCGCTTCCAGGAGGCGTTCGTGCTGCAGGCCGCGCTTCTCCAGCAGCGCGCCCGGCTCCGGTCGATCGCGGCAACCGCCCGCACCGGGGGAGCGCTGCTCGAGGGCTTCGACGCCGCCCTCCCGTTCACCCTCACGGGCGACCAGCGGGCGGTGGGCGAGGAGATCGCGCACGACCTCGCCGAGCCCGTGCCGATGAACCGGCTCGTGCAGGGCGAGGTCGGCTCGGGCAAGACGCTCGTGGCGCTGCGCGCCATGCTCGCGGTCGCGCAGTCGGGCGGCCAGTCCGCCCTGCTCGCGCCGACCGAGGTGCTCGCGCACCAGCACCTGCGGTCGATCGTGAAGACTCTGGGACCGGATCTCGCGGCCCGCCTGCGCCCCACTCTGCTGACCGGCCAACTGCCGGTGGCCGAGCGCCGCAAGGCCATGCTCGCGATCGTCTCGGGCTCGGCGAGCATCGTCGTCGGCACGCACGCCCTGCTGGGCAAGATGGTGGACTTCTACGACCTCGGCCTCGTGGTCGTCGACGAGCAGCACAGGTTCGGTGTCGAGCAGCGCGAGACCCTGCGGCTCAAGGGCATCTTCCCTCCCCACGTGCTGGTCCTCACAGCGACCCCGATTCCGCGCACCGTGGCGATGACGGTGTTCGGCGACCTCGACATCTCGTCGATCGCGGAACTGCCGGCCGGGCGCTCGCCGATCGAGAGCTTCGTCGTGCCCCTCGCTGAGAAGCCCGCATGGATTGGCCGCGTGTGGCAGCGGGTCGCCGAAGAGCTCGCGAAGGGTCACCAGGCCTTCGTCGTCGTCCCCGCGATCGACAAGACAGTCACCGAGGGCGACCTCCTCGCGGCCGACCGGCCCTCCGCGAACGTGACCGAGGTGCTCGCCTCCCTGCGCGGCAACGAGCTGCTCGCCGGGCGCCGCATCGAGGCGCTGCATGGCAGGCTGCCCAGCACGGAGAAGGACGAGCTCATGCGCGACTTCGCCGAGGGCGCGATCGACGTTCTCGTCGCGACGACTGTCATCGAGGTGGGCGTCGATGTGCCGAACGCGTCCACGATGGTGGTGCTCGACGCCGAGCGGTTCGGGGTCTCGCAGCTGCACCAGCTCCGGGGCCGGGTCGGCCGCGGGGGAGTGCCGGGGCTCGCGCTGTTCGTCACGTCGGCGGAGGAGCTGACTCTCTCTCGCGAGCGCGTCGAGGCCGTGGCATCCACCCTCGACGGCTTCGAGCTCGCCAACAAGGATCTCGAGCTGCGCCAGGAGGGCGATGTGCTCGGCAGCACCCAGTCCGGCGGGCGGTCGAGCCTGAGGCTGGTGCGCGTCGCGAAGGACGGCGAGCTCATCGCGGAGGCGCGCGAAGTCGCGGCGGGCGTGCTCGCGGACGACCCGGCGCTCGAACGCCACCCCGCCCTGCGCGAGGCGCTCGAGCGGCGGCTGGATGCCGAGTCCGAGGCCTATCTTTCCAAGAACTGACACAGTTAACTAACCTGAAACCTCCGCCGGGTAGGGTTGGCACCATGCACCGGATCGCCGTCGTTCCAGGGTCGTTCGACCCCATCACGCTCGGGCACATCGACGTGATCGAGCGGGCCGCGGGGCTCTTCGACGAACTGCACGTCCTCGTGGTCCACAACCCCGGCAAGACGGCACTGCTCCCGATCGCGCAGCGCGTCTCGCTCATCGAGCAGGCAGTGCGCGAGGCCGGCCTTCCGGACAACATCAAGGTCACGAGCTGGAGCGTAGGCCTGCTGGTGGACTACTGCACGGATGTCGGCGCGAGCGTGCTCGTGAAGGGCATCCGGTCGCAGATCGACGTGGCGTACGAGACGCCGATGGCGATCGTGAACCGCGATCTCGCCGGTGTCGAGACCGTGTTCCTGCTGCCCAACCCCGCGCACGCGCACGTCTCCAGCTCGCTCGTACGGCAGGTCGCCTCCCTCGGGGGAGACGTGAGCCCGTACGTGCCGCCGGCGGTCGCGAACTACCTGCAGTCGCCGCGCGACTAGCCCAGGCCCGACACCTGCCGCGCCGTGCGCAGGTACGTCGCGCGGATCGTGTCCGGCCCGTCGAGGTAGCCCCCCACGAGCGCGGCGTCGCGCAGCAGCACGAGCGCGCCGGCACGCTCCTCGGCGTCGTCGCGCCCGGCCGCCTCGAGGGCGTCGCGCAACTGCCCGCGGAACCACGTGCGGTGCGACGCCACGGTCAGGCGCACGGGGCTCTGGGCATCCGGGTACTCGGCCGACGCGTTGATGAACGGGCACCCGCGCGTGTGGTTGCGGCTGACGTCGTCCGCGATCGCCTGGATGATCGCCTCGAGCAGGCCGTCTGGGTCGAGGCCCAGTCCGGATGCCGCGGCGAACTGCCCTCGTAGCGAGTCGTCCTCGGCCTGGAGGTAGGCCAGCACCAGGTCCTCCTTGCCGGGGAAGTGGCGGTAGAACGTCGCGCGGGTCACGCCCGCCTCGAGGATGACGCGGTCGACGCCCACGGAGTGGATGCCGTCCCGGTAGAAGATGCCCGAGGCCGTGTCGAGGAGGCGCTGGCGTGCCTCCGAGGGTTTGCGGGTGACGGTGTCGACCATATCTCGATGGTAGCAGAACGTTCTTTCTCCTTCTGTGTTGACAACGGGCATCCGGCATGCCATTCTCATTGCAAGAACGAACGTTCTATCTGTCAAACTCCAGGAAGAAGAATCCCATGTCTGCAAAGCCGACCATCGTCCTCATCCACGGTCTCTGGATGACCCCCAAGAGCTGGGACACCTGGGCCGAGCGGTTCCGTGCCGCCGGCCACGACGTCATCGTTCCCGGCTGGCCCGGAGTGGGGGACCGAACCCCGCAGGACATCCGCCGCGACCCGAGCGCGCTCAAGGGCATCGGCATCAAGGACATCGTCGACCACTACGAGGCCATCATCCGCGCGCTGCCGGAGAAGCCGATCATCATGGGCCACTCGTTCGGCGGCCTGTTCGCGCAGATGCTCGCCGATCGCGGGCTCGGTTCCGCTGTCGTGGGCGTGACGCCCGGCCAGCCCGCCGGCATCACGACCCTGCCGCCGTCGACGCTGCGCACGGGATTCCCGATCCTCCGCAACCCGTTCGCGCGCAACGGCGCCTCGCCGATCTCGAAGGCGCACTTCCACTTCACGTTCGGCAACGACCTGTCGCGCGCCGCGTCGGACGCGATCTGGGAGTCGGACGCCATCAACTCCGTGAACCGCGTCTTCTTCGAGGGCGTCGGTGCCGCGTTCAACGAGAAGAACGGCGCGAGCCATGTCGACTACGCGAAGCCGGACCGCGCACCGCTGCTGATCATCACGGGCGAGATCGACCACGTGGTGCCGCCGGCGATCGGCGAGGCGATCGTCAAGAAGTACAGCGGCCCCTCGACGGTCGACTACCGCGAGTTCGCCGGCCGCACGCACCGCATCGTGAGCCAGCAGGGCTGGGAAGAGGTCGCCGACTTCGCGCTGGCCTGGGCGGTCGACCACAGCTAGGCCCGCGGCGGCGGCGGCGGGCATCCCACCCCAGCGGTCTCCACCGCACCGATCCCCACCCCGCCACCCAATCCCCATCCCACCCAATCCCCATCCCACCCCACCGCACCGATCCCCAT
Organism: Rhodoglobus sp.; assembly: GCA_025463515.1. Lineage (GTDB taxonomy): Bacteria > Actinomycetota > Actinomycetes > Actinomycetales > Microbacteriaceae > Rhodoglobus. The sequence goes on along the minus strand of JAODAQ010000035.1, from coordinate 23,488 downwards.
CCCCACCGCACCGATCTTCCCCAAATGGCTGTTCGCAGACCCGCGAGGAGCCATTTGGGGAAGTTCGAGGGGATGCCCGCCGCCCTGCCCCGCCCTGCCGCCCTGCCCTGCCCCGCCCCGCCCCCGCCTGGCCGCCCCGCCTGCCCGCACGCGCCCCGCACCCACCCCGCTCGCAGCTTCGCCCACGAACACTCGCTACCCTCAAGCTCATGAAGAGACTTCTTGCGGTCGCCCTCCTCGCGGTCCTCGCGCTCTCCGGCTGCGCGGCCGACAAGGCGACGTTCACGGATGCCGACGCGAAAGCCGTCCTGTTCGGCCAAGTGACCCAGGCCTCCCTCACGTCGCTGAGCCTCACGCCGTCGAGCAACACGATCGCGACCGACTCCGTGAAGAACTACGTCGCGGGCGTCACCGACGGCGCCGCCGGCATCAAGCCCGCCGAGTGCGCGAATGCCGCGCGGCTGCTGATCCTTACCGACCAGGACAAGGACAGCGCCGACACCTTCTACGCCCTCCCCAACCTGACCTCCGGCAAGACCGTCATCGGCGTCAAGGCCCGCCTTTTCGCGAGCGACAGCGCAGCGCAGAAGTTCATCGCCGACTTCCAGAAGGCCAACGAGGACTGCCCGAAATTCACCGCCGGCACCGACCAGGTCGAGGTGACCGTCTCTGAGGCGGCCGACGACAGCAAGGGCTTCCGGCTCGACACCGTCGCGGGAGTGGACAACCAGCTCCTCACCATCCGCACCTACATCGTGCGCGAGGGCAACCTCGCCGTCGCGGTGCAGGCCAAGACCGACACCGACGAGGACGCCAACCTCCTCATCGCCGCCTCGGCCGCGATCTACGCGCAGCTGACGAACGGGCAGGCCGAATAAAAGCGAGGCCGCAACGCGCGAGAATGTATCCATGACCCTCCCGCACATCGGCTACGCCGCGATGCTCGAGCGGTTCCCGCCACTGGAGGCCATCGACCTCGCCCAGTACGCCGAATCAAGGGGATTCCGCGGGGTCATGGCCACGGACCACTTCCAGCCCTGGCTCCCGCACCAGGGCGAGGCGTCCTTCGTCTGGAACGTCCTCAGCGCGCTCGGGCAGGTCACCACCGGCGACCTCGGCACCGGCGTCACGACGCCCACGTTCCGGTGGCACCCCGCCACCGTCGCGCAGGCGAGCGCGACGCTCGGCGCGATGTACCCGGGCCGGCACTGGCTGGGCCTGGGCAGTGGCGAGGCGCTCAGCGAGCACGTCGTCGGGCAGTACTGGCCCGAGGCGCCCGAGCGGATCAACCGGATGTTCGAGGCCGTCGACATCATCAAGAAGCTGTTCGCGTCCGGTCTGGCGGGCCGCGATGTGCGCCACGAGGGGCAGTTCTACCGGCTCGAGTCCACCCGGCTGTGGACGATGCCGGCCGTCGCTCCCGAGATCCTGGTCGCGGCATCCGGCCCTGTTGCGGCCAAGCGCGCGGGCCGCACCGTCGACGGGCTCATCACCGAGGGTGCGCCGCTCGACAAGATCGCGCCGCTGCTGCAGCGCTTCGCGGAGGGTGCGCGCGAGTCGGGCCGAAACCCCGCGAGCCTCACGCGCGTGCTGCGGCTCAACCTGAGCTGGGCCCCGACCGACGAGGAGGCCATGGCGAGCGCACTCGCCGAGTGGCCGAACGGCGCGATGCGCTTCTCGAAGAGCGACGTGCGCTCGCCGTTCGAGCTCGAGCAGCTGGCACGGCTGGTGCGCCCTGAGGACTTCGAGGGCCGGATGCTCGTCTCCGCCGATCCCGACAGGCACCGCGCGCGCATCCAGGAGTTCCTCGACCTCGGTTTCGACCGGGTCTACCTGCACAACGCTGGCCGCAACCAGAAGGAGTGGATCGACGTGTTCTCCCGGGATGTCCTGCCGAAACTGGTGCGCTAGTGCTCACGGTCTGGGCGGTGGAGGGGCTGCCCGAGTTTGTTGCGGGCGACGACCTCGTCGCGATCATCAGCGACGCGGTCGCGGGCGACCTGGTTGACGGCGACATCCTCGCGGTCACGTCGAAGATCGTGAGCAAGGCCGAGGGGCGGCTCCTCGTCGCCGAGGACCGCGAGGAGGCGATCACCGCCGAGACCGTGCGGGTCGTGGCATCCCGAGTCCACCCGGGCGGAGTGACGCGCATCGTGGAGAACCGCCTCGGCATCGTGCTCGCGGCCGCCGGCGTCGACTCGAGCAACACCCCCGACGGCCACGTGCTGCTCCTGCCCGAAGACCCCGACGCGAGCGCCCGCGCCCTGTGCGCCGCGCTCCGCGAGCGGTTCGGGGTGCGGGTCGGCGTCGTGGTCTCCGACACCCTCGGCCGGCCGTGGCGCCAAGGGCAGACCGATGTCGCGATCGGGGCTGCGGGCATCCGGGTGCTCGACGACCTGCGCGGCACGAACGACGCGAACGGCCGGCGGCTGGATGTCACGGTCGCAGCGACCGCGGACGAGATCGCGGCGGCCGCCGACCTCGTCAAGGGCAAGGCCGGTGGGCTGCCGGTGGCGATCGTCCGCGGGCTCGGTCACGTCGTCGCGGACCTCGACCAGCCCGGCGCTCGCGCCCTGGTGCGGCCCGCGGCGGAGGACATGTTCCGGCTCGGCACCCAGGAGGCCTGGGACGAGGGCTACCGGGCGGGGCTGCATGCCGCCCAGCAGTAGCTGGACGGTAGTCGTGCCGGTCAAGGGCACGCCGGAGTCGAAGTCGCGATTGGGAGGGGATCCCGGCCGCAGGCTTCAGCTGGCAGAGGCGATGGCGCTCGACACCGTCGAGGCGGCGGTGCGGGTGGCCCCGGTCCTGGTGATCGGCGGAGACGGCCTCTCCTCCGCCTTCCTGCAGCTCGGGGCATCCGTGATGGCGGAGGAGCCCGGCGACGGCCTCAACGGCGCGATCCGCCGCGCGCTCGCGACCATCGAGGGCCCAGCGGCCGTCCTGCTGGCCGACCTCCCCGCGCTGCGGCCGGAGGAGCTCGAGGCCGCCTTGCAGGAGGGCATCATGGTTCCCGATGCGGAGGGCACCGGCACGTCTCTCATCACGGGCCGCGTCCCGGCCTTCGGCGCGGACTCGCGCCGGGCGCACCTCGCACTGGGCTACCGCGAGCTCGACCTGCCGGTGACGAGCGGGCTCCGCCTCGACGTCGACTCGCCCGCGGCGCTCGCCGCGATCCCGCGAGAGCGGCTGGGCGCGCGCACCCTCAGACTGGTTCGGCAGCCACCGCGATAGCCGCGCGCACGATCTCCGCGGTCGTCGCCGGGTCGGTCATCCACAGCGGAACAGCAACGGCCCGGATGCCCGCGCCCTCGATCACGTCGACCACACCCGCGTCCACCGAGTCGACGAGCCAGGCGTCGAGGATGCCCCCGCTCGCCCGTGACCCGTAGTGCAGCGCCACCGCCGAGGCGCTCGTCTCGACGCCGATCGCGGTGAGGCACGCCTCGGCCATGCCGCGGACCACGGCTCCCGCGATGATGGGGGAGATTCCCACTACCGGCGCCGAGGCACCCCGGATCGCCTCGCGCACGCCCGGGATCGCGAGGATCGGCGCGATCGACACCACGGGGTTGGAGGGCGCGATGAGGATCAGGTCGGCACCGGCGATCGCCTCGAGCACTCCCGGGGCGGGCTGCGAATCCGGGGCACCGCGGTACTCGAACCCGAGGGCGGGGATTGCGGCGCGATGGCGCGTCCACCACTCCTGGAAGTGCATGATGCCCTCGGCGGTGACGACCTGCGTCTCCACCTCGGCGTCGGTGGCGGGCAGCAGGGTGACGCCGAGCGGCCAGCGCGCCGTGATCCGGCGGGTGGCCTCGGCGAGCCCGAGCCCCTCGCGGAGGTAGTGGGTGCGCGTGAGATGGGTGCCCAGGTCGAGGTCGCCGAGCGTGAACCACGGCCAGCCGACGCCGTACGCGCGCAGTTCGGCGCTCACCCGCTCGCTCTCGCCCGCCCGCCCCCAGCCGCGCTCGGTGTCGTTCACGCCGGCGAGCGAGTACATGATCGAGTCGAGGTCCGGTGCGATGCGCACGCCCGTGAGCCACATGTCGTCGCCGACGTTGACGATCGCGGTGATCTCCGCGTCAGTGCCGCCGAAATACTCCCGCACCCCGAGGAGGAAACGGCCCCCACCAACGCCGCCGGAGAGAACAACTACTTTCACTGCTCAACCGTAGCTCTGTATGGTCGGAGCATGGCCCAGATCCTCTCGCTCCTGCTGCTCGCGGTCATGATCTTCGCCATCGTCGACGCCGTCACCTCCGACAACTGGCGAATCCGCTACCTGCCGAAGGTCGCGTGGGTGCTGCTCATCGTGTTCCTGCCGCTGATCGGCTCGATCCTCTGGTTCGTGCTCGGCAAGGAGCGCACGGCGCCGGTCGACCACGGCAGCTTCGGCGACCCGAGGCGGCGCGAGAGCCTCCCGCAGGGGTCGAGCACCGAGGACGATCTGGCCGCCGTCGAACGGGAGATCGAGTACCACGAGAAGCAGGCTGAGATCCGCCGGCTGGAGGCGCAGTTGAAGGCGAAGCGCTCCGAGGACCCCAAGCCCTGAGGTATCCGCAGGTAATTCCCAGCGTGACCCGTTCGTTACCCGTGGCAGACTCATAGCGTGTCGAACCTCGAGCTCCAGCACGACGACGTGCCCGCGATGGCCTACGACGCCTTCCACGCGAAAGCGCAGGCGATCCTCTCCACTGTGGAGACGGTGATCGACGGCAAGCGCGACGCGGTCGAGATGGCGCTCACCGTGCTCCTCGCCGAAGGCCACCTCCTGATCGAGGATGTCCCGGGGGTCGGCAAGACGATGCTCGCCCGCGCCCTTGCCCGCACCATCGACTGCTCGGTCTCGCGCATCCAGTTCACGCCCGACCTGCTTCCCGCCGACATCACCGGCGTCTCCGTCTACAACCAGGCGGAGCGGGCGTTCGAGTTCAAGCCGGGCCCGATCTTCGCGAACATCGTCATCGGCGACGAGATCAACCGCGCGAGCCCGAAGACCCAGTCCGCAATGCTCGAGAGCATGGAGGAGGGGCAAGTCACGGTCGACGGCAGCAGCTACGCGCTCGCCACCCCCTTCATCGTCGTCGCCACCCAGAACCCGATCGAGATGGAGGGCACCTACCCCCTCCCCGAGGCGCAGCGCGACAGGTTCATGGCGCGCATCTCGATGGGGTATCCGGATTCCACGGCAGAACTCGCCATGCTCAGGCAGCGTGCTACCTCGAGCCCCCTCGCCGCCGTGCGCCCGGTGGTGGACAGCTCGGAGCTCGCCGACATGATCGCCACCGCCCGCGCCGTCTACGCGAGCCGCGCGGTGGAGCAGTACGCCGTCGCCATCGCCCAGGCCACCCGCCAGGACCGCGACCTGCGGCTCGGCGCCAGCCCCCGAGCGACACTCCAGCTCGTGCGCGCCGCCAAGGCCCGCGCGGCCCTCGACGGCCGCGAGTTCGTCCTCCCGGACGACATAGACGCCCTCGCGATCCCCGTGCTCGGGCACCGGCTCATCGCCGCGCGCCGTGCGGGCGCGGGTTCGTCGGTCCTGAGCGGCGGAAGCGTGACCGACATCATCGCGCGGATCATCGCCGACACGCCCGTGCCGATCAGCGCGTCGTCCTAGGCGCCCGGGACCATGTCGCAGCGGCCGGTGCGCGTCGGATTCACCCGGCGCGGGGTCGTGTTCCTCTGCGCGTCCCTGCTGGCGTCGGTCTTCGCGTACTCGCTCGGCCTGCGCGAACTGCTCTACGTCGCGATCCTGCTCGTCGCGCTGCCCGTCGGCGCGCTCGCGCTCGTGTGGCTCGCGCGGCCCCGGCTCTCGGTCACCCGCACGTTCAGCCCGCACATCCTCGAGGCGGGGGCCGCGGCATCCGTGGCCATGCACGTGCGCAACCAGGCGTACCGGCGCAGCACGCGCTCCCGCTGGCGGGACACCCTGCCGTGGCGCCCGGGGCGCACCCCCGACGCAGACCTGCCGGCCCTCCAGCCCCGCGGTGCACGCTTCTCGGCGCGGGGGAACTCCGCCGAGCTCCGCTACGAGCTGCGCCCGCCGCGCCGCGGGGTCTTCTCGATCGGGCCGCTCGGCGTCGACGTGACCGATGCGTTCGGCCTCGCGTCGAGCTCGCTCACCACCGGGCAGCCGCAGCCGATAGTCGTGACGCCGGAGGTCGTCGCCCTGCCCGCCACGGGGCTCAGCACCACCGCGGGCGACGGCGAGTCGCGGCTCGTGCAGCGGCGATCGTCCGGCGATGAGGACGACACGATCACGCGGGAGTACCGCTCTGGCGACGCGATGCGCCGCGTGCACTGGCGCGCGACCGCCCGGCACGGCGACCTCATGGTGCGGCAGGAGGAGCAGCGCAGCCTCCCTGAGGCGCGCATCATCGTCGACACGAGGCGCAGCGGCTACCGCGACGCCTCGGGCGAGGGCGACGACCCGGACGGCGCCGAGAGCGAGTCGTTCGAGTGGGTGGTGCGCATGCTCGGCTCGGTGGCCGTGCACCTGCGCAGATCCGGATTCCTCGTGCGCATCGTCGAGACCGGGCCGGCGCAGCTCGCCGCCCTCGGGCGCAAGGGCCGTCGGGTGTGGGGCGAGGAGGAGTTCCTCGTCGGGCTCGCGTCGTTCGGCCTCGTCGACGACCACGAGCACGCGGAGCCGCGCACGCGCCGCGGCGGTCCCACTATCGCGATCGTCGGGAGCCCGGACGCGGCAACCCTCGACTGGCTCGCGGGTCAGGGGCGGGAGGGCGACGTCTCGGTCGTGTTCATGGTGCAGAACGTGTCATCCGTCGACGTGATCAACCGGTCGTTCGGCGTGGACCGCGCGCCCTCGGGCGTGGGGGAGCGCCTCGCTGACGCGGGGTGGCTCGTCGTGCCCGTGCGGGCGGATGACGACCACGCGGCGGCCTGGGAGGCCGTCGTGTTCGAGACGGGGCGCTCGCGTGCCGGAAACTAGGCGCGCGCCGGCCCCCGGGGAGGCCGAGCGCGCCCGCGGGCTGGACTGGCTCACCAGCGGGGTGCTGCTCGCGGCGGTGGGCACGTCGGGGGCGGCGCTCAGCAGCATCCTGACCGACGTGCAGTGGTGGTTCGTGCTCATGCTCGTGGCGGCGATCGTGCTGGGCACCGCGGCGACGGTGCGCTCGTTCGCCCGGCGGCGCGCCTGGGGATCGCTCGGTGCAGCACTCGCGGCGGTCGGCACCCTCACTCTTCTGTTCGCGCCGGGGTCCGCGATCCTCGGCATCGTTCCCACATTCGACACCGCGGGCGCGCTGCGGGAGCTCGAGGCATCCGGCACCGCCTCGATCGCCAGCCAGAGCCTGCCCGCCGACGCCGACCAGGGGATCGTCTACCTGCTGTGCCTCGGGGTGGCGGTCATCTGCGTCGTGCTCGACCTGTTCGCCCTGACGCTGCGGGTGCCCGCGTTCGCGGGGCTCCCGCTGGTCGTCCTGCTACTCGTGCCGAGCCTGGTCGATCCGAGCCTGAACGACGGCCTGTTCTTCGCCCTCACGGCGGCGGCATTCGTCGGCCTGCTCCTCGTGCGGTCCCGCCCGGCCAGCCGCGGAGCGGGCGTCGGCATCGCGGCGGGGGCTGTCGTCATCGCGCTCCTCGTGCCCCTCGGGCTGCCCGATGTGACTCCGCCCGACCCGGGTGCTCAGGGCTCATCCGGCACCGCCACCGGGATCAATCCGATCCTCACGCTCGGTGACGACCTCCGGCAGGGCGACCCGAGCCTCGCGCTCACCTACACGACGAGCGAGCCGGGCGGCGTCTACCTGAGGCTCACCGCCCTTGACGACTTCAGCGGGGCCTCCTGGAAGCCGAGCTCGACCGACGTCATCGCGGGCAACGACGTCGCGACGATCGGGGCCGCCCCCGGCCTTGGCGCGGACGTCCCGAGGGCGGCGGCGACGAGCGACATCACGGTCGGCAACATCCTGAGCCGCTGGCTGCCCGTGCCCTACGCGCCCACGAGCATCACCGGGCTCGAGGGCAACTGGGCGTGGGAGCCGGATGCGCTCGCCATCCGCACCGCGAGCTCGAACGCGCGCAACCAGCAGTACGAGGTGCAGAGCCTCACGATCTCGCCCTCCGTCGACCAGCTGATCGCTGCCGGAACCACCGTCGAGCCGGGTCTCGAGCGCTACCTCGCGCTGCCCGACGACATGCCCGCGATCGTCGGGCAGACCGCCCTCGACGTGGTGGGCGACGCTGCCACGAACTACGACAAGGCGATCGCGCTGCAGGAGTACTTCCGCGGCGGCGAGTTCACCTACTCGGAGGAGGCGCCCGTCGAGAACGGGTACGACGGCTCCGGGGCATCCGTGCTCGAGGCGTTCCTCAAGGCCAAGGCCGGCTACTGCGTGCACTTCTCCTCGGCGATGGCGTCGATGGCCCGCTCCCTCGGCATCCCGTCCCGGGTCGTGGTGGGCTTCACGCCGGGCGACGCCAACACCCTGCCGACCGGCACCGAGTACCGCGTGACCACCCACAACCTCCACGCGTGGCCCGAGCTGTACTTCGCCGGCATCGGGTGGGTGCGGTTCGAGCCGACCCCCGGCCGCGGCGTGCCGCCCGCCTTCGCGCCGCTCACCGTCGACGACCCGACCACTCCGGACGTGGACGAGTCGGTGCCGCCGCCCGCCGCCACGAACGCGCCCGTGCCGTCGTCGACACCCACGGCCGCGCCGAGCGATGTATCCGACCCGAGCTCGACGCCGGTCGCGGGGCCGGATGCCCCCCTCGGCACGATCTCGTGGTGGTGGGCCCTGGTGGCGGCGATCGTGGCCCTGCTCCTGGCCCCGTTGGTCGTGCGCGGCATCCGTCGGGCGAGGCGGAGGGTCCTCACGTCCCGGGGCTCTGCCGCCGCCGCGTGGGACGAGCTCCGCGACACCGCCGACGACCTCGGCCTCGCGACCAGCCCGAATCGCACACCGCGCCAGATCGCCCTGGATCTCGCGCCGCACCTCGACGACCGCGGGGCCGCAGCGCTCGCGCGCCTCCGGGCCGCCCTCGAGCGCGAGGCCTTCGCCGACCGTGCGAGCGGGGCCGATGCGGCCGACCTCGGGGCCGTGCTGTGGTCGCTGCGCCGCAAGGCCGGGCCGTTGCGCGCCCTCGTGTCGTTCATCGCGCCGCGGTCGCTCGTGGCCGGGTGGTTGCCCGCGCCGAGCAGCGCCGACGCGGACTGAACCGCACTGCGCCCGGGGTGCCTTGGCGCGGCGGGCCGCACACCGCCGCTACTCGAGCCGGCTGAACGCGAGCACTGGCCGCCCGGTGACGGGGTTCGTGAGCACGGTCGCCTCGACCCCGTAGACCTCGCGCAGGAGTGCGGGGGTGAGCGTCTCCACGGTGGGGCCCGCCGCGACGACCCTCCCGTCGCGCAGGACGATGACGTGGTCGGAGTACGTGGCGGCGAGACCGAGGTCGTGGAGAGCGGCGAGCACGGTCATCCCGCCGTCCGCCAGGCTGCGCAGCAGGTCGAGTGAGTCGAGCTGTGCGCCGATGTCGAGGTGGTTGGTGGGCTCGTCGAGCAGCAGCAGCGAGGGCTGCTGCGCGAGGGCGCGGGCGAGCATGACGCGCTGGCGCTCGCCCCCGGAGAGCGTCGCGAACTCGCGGTCCGCGAACGCGGTCGTCCCGGTCGCCTCGAGTGATCGGGCAACCACGGCGTCCGGCCCCTCGCCCCACAGGGACTGGTGCGGCAGGCGCCCGAGCGCGACGACGGATGCCACGGACATGGCGGTCTCGGTCGCCGTGTCCTGCTCGACGAACGCGACGATGCGCGCGCGCTCGCGCCGCGGAGCGGTGAGCAGCTCGTTCCCGTCGAACGAGACACTGCCCGACGCCGGCTTGTGCACCGCCGCGAGGGTGCGGAGCAGCGTGGACTTGCCCGCGCCGTTCGGCCCCACGAGGGCCGAGAAGCTCCCCGCCGGAACCGTGCAGTCGACCCCGTCCACGATGAGCGTCGACCCGGCGAGGATGCGGACGCGCGAGGCCTCGAGCCCGCTCACGTCTCGCTCCGGCGGCGGCCCAGCAGCAGCGCGAAGATCGGGGCGCCGATGATCGCCGTGACAATCCCCACCGGCAGCTCCCGCGGGTCGAAGAGGCTGCGCGCAGCGGTGTCTGCCCAGAGCAGGAACACCGCTCCGACGAGGGCGCTCAGGGGGAGCAGTGCGCGGTGGCCGGGGCCTACGAGCAGCCGGACCCCGTGCGGGAGGATGAGGCCCACGAAGCCGATCGATCCGCTCACGGAGACCATCGCCCCGGTCAGCAGGGCGGTGGCGGCGAGGAGCCCCCAGCGGGTGGCGGGCACATTGACGCCGAGGGAGGAGGCCGAGACATCCCCGAACGCGAACGCGTCGAGGAGCCGGCCGCTGAGCATGATCGGGATGCCCGCGACGACGAGTGCGACGACGGCGATCGCGACCGCGGGCCACCGTGCTCCGGCGAGAGAGCCGAGCAGCCAGCTGAGGATCTCGCGGTACGAGTCGCCCGTCGCCGTCCAGAAGATCACCAGGCTCGTGATCGCGCCGGCGAGCGACGACACCGCGAGCCCGGCGAGGACGGTGCGCGTGGGCGTGATCGCGCCGAGCGAGCTCGCAAGCGCGAGGGTGAGGCCGAGTGCGACCATCGACCCGAGGAACGCCGCCACCGGCAGCAGCAGCGAGGCTCCGAGCAGCACGACGCTCACCGCGCCGAGCGAGGCCCCCGAGGAGAGGCCGAGCAGGTACGGGTCGGCGAGCGGGTTGCGCGTGATCGCCTGCATGACGGCGCCCGCGATCGCGAGTCCGGCCCCGACCGCGGCCGCCGTGAGCACGCGCGGCAGCCGTAGCTCCCACACGATGCCGTCGCGCAGCGGCGGCAGCGGCGAGGCCCCGAGTCCGAGATGGCTGCCGATCGAGCCCCACACCTCGCCGAAGGTGATGCTCGCGGGGCCGATCGTGACCGCGACGACGATCGACGCGACGAGGACGGCCCCGAGCGCCAGTCCGATCAAGGCTGGTCGAGAGTGCCGCCCGCGGCCGTATCGAGGCCTGGAATTCGACGAGCTCAATCGGCGGCCTTGTCGAGCTCCGCGATCTGCTTCGACAGGGATGCCGCGGCCTCAACGGTCCGCACGCCCGCCTCGCTCGCCGCGAACGGGAGCACGAGGTACCGCTTGTTGAGCACGGCGTCGAGGTTGGCCGTCGCGGGATTGGTCTCGAGCCGCTCGATCTTCGCCGCGGCGGTGTTCCAGCTGGCGTCGATGAGCACGATGAAGTACGGGTCGGCGTCGACAACCGACTCCCAGCTCAGCGGGGCCCAGGTCGCCTTCACGTCGGCGGCGATGTTCGTCAGGCCCACGGTCTCCAGCACGAGCTCGGGTGCGCCGATGCCCGCGCCCGAGTACGGGGTGTCAGAGCCCGAGGAGTACCAGAACGCCGTGCGCCCGTCGCCGTTCACGTCGATCGAGTCGAGCGTCTTCTGCTGCTCCGCGAGCAGCGGGGCCGGGTCGACGCGGAAGATCGACGCGACCTGCGTGATGTCGCCGAACACGTTGTCGAAGCTGAGCTTGGCCGGCTGCTCGGCGCTCTGGCAGGCGGAGGGGGAGACGTACGAGTTCACGCCGAGGCTCGCGAGCTCCGGGCGCTCGCCCGCGCCGTCCGCCGCGAACGCCGACTCCCAGCCCGCGTAGACCAGGTCGGGCTGCTTCTCGAGGACGACCTCCTCGCTGGGCACCTTGTCGGAGATGGACGTGAGGGATGCCGCATCCGCCGCCCACTGATCGGGCACCGGCCCGTCCTGGAAGGCGGTGCCCACGATCCTGTCGCCCAGGCCGAGCGCGAGCAGCATCTCGGTCGACGTGGACTTGATCGTGACCACGCGCGAGGGAGCCGTGTCGAACGTCACCGAGGTGCCGCAGTTGTCCACGGTGACAGGCGCGTCGGCAGATGCCGTGGGCACGGCGGCGGGTGTCGCGGCGCACCCGGAAAGGGCGACCGAGGCGAGGAGGACAAGGGGAAGAGCGCGGGCGAGCGTGGGCAAGAAGACCTCCGGTGGGCATGGCTGTGATAGGTCGGATTGACCTGCCGCCCCAACTCGTGGGCAGCACACCACGCCATACACGGCGCACGGGTCTGTATTCACCCAGTCTATTTACGCGGCCGTCACAAACAGAAACAATGGGGAAACGTTCGCCCTCGATGATGAGGGTCTGACCCCGGAGGTATGCATGACCGTAGTACGCGCCGCAATCACCCAGACGACCTGGACCGGGGACAAAGAGTCGATGATCGCGAAACACGAGCAGTTCGCGCGCGACGCGGCGGCCGACGGCGCTCAGGTCATCTGCTTCCAGGAGCTGTTCTACGGGCCCTACTTCGGCATCACGGAGGACAAGAAGTACTACCGCTATGCCGAGCCCGCCGACGGCCCCATCGTGCAGCGCTTCGCGAAGCTGGCCAAGGAGCTGGGCATCGTCATGATCCTGCCGATCTACGAGGAGGACATCACCGGCGTGTACTACAACACCGCCGTCGTGGTGGAGTCTGACGGCACGATCCTCGGCAAGTACCGCAAGCACCACATCCCGCACCTCGACCGGTTCTGGGAGAAGTTCTACTTCCGCCCCGGGAACATGGGCTACCCGGTGTTCAACACCTCGGTCGGCAAGATCGGCCTCTACATCTGCTACGACCGGCACTTCCCCGAGGGATGGCGCGAGCTCGGCCTCAACGGGGCGCACATGGTCTTCAACCCGAACGCCACCAAGCCGGGGCTGAGCAACCGGCTCTGGGAGGTCGAGGGACCCGCCGCGGCCGTGGCCAACGGCTACTTCGTGCTGCAGCCCAACCGGGTCGGGCGCGAGGACAACGAGTACGGCGAGCTCGCCGTGGACTTCTACGGCACGAGCCAGGTCATCGACCCGCGCGGCAACTTCGTCGGCGAGCGGGGCTCGGGCGAGCACGAGGAGGTCCTCATCCGCGACCTCGAGATGGACATGGTGCAGGAGATGCGGGACGACTGGCAGTTCTACCGCGACCGCCGCCCCGAGTCCTACACGTCCATCCCCAAGCCATAGCGCTCTCGCGGGTCGAGTAGGCCGCCCGCGGCCGTATCGAGGCCAGGTTTCGATGCGGCCCCGGAGGGCCTACTCAACCACCGACTCTTGAAAGGATCCACCAGTGGCCAAGACGCTTATCAAGAACGGAACCGTCGTCACCTCGACAGGCAGGTCGCTCGCCGACGTGCTCATCGACGGCGAGACCATCGTCGCCGTGCTCGCCCCGGGCTCGAGCCTGCTCGGCTTCGATGTCGCGGGCAACGTCGACACGGTCATCGATGCGCAGGGCAAGTACGTGATCCCCGGAGGCATCGACGCGCACACCCACATGTCGCTGCCCTTCGGCGGCACCGCGGCATCCGACAATTTCGAGACCGGATCGCGCGCCGCGGCGTGGGGCGGCACGACGACGATCATCGACTTCGCCGTGCAGACCTACGGCCAGAAGGTGTTCGACGGCCTCGCGACCTGGCACGGCATGGCCGAGGGCCAGTGCGCCATCGACTACGCGTTCCACCAGATCATCGGTGACGTCAACGACGACTCGCTCGCCGCGATGCGCAAGCTGCCCGACGAGGGCATCACGAGCTTCAAGCTCTTCATGGCCTACCCGGGCGTCTTCTACTCGGATGACGCGCAGATCCTCAAGGCCATGCAGGTCTCCGCCGACACCGGCATGATGACGATGATGCACGCCGAGAACGGACCGGCGATCGACGTGCTCGCCGCCCAGCTCGCCGAGGCGGGCAAGACCGACCCGTACTTCCACGGTGTCGCCCGCGCGTGGCAGATGGAGGAGGAAGCCACCCATCGCGCGATCATGCTCGCCGACCTCACGAACGCGCCGCTCTACGTCGTGCACGTCTCGGCGAAGCAGGCAGTGCAGCAGCTCGCGTGGGCCCGCGACAACGGGCAGAACGTGTTCGGCGAGACCTGCCCGCAGTACCTCTACCTGTCGCTGGAAGAGCAGCTCGGGGCAGAGTCGGCGGAGTGGGGAAAGTTCGAGGGTGCCAAGTGGGTGTGCTCGACGCCGCTGCGCTCGAAGGAAGAGGGCCACCAGCACGCCATGTGGCAGTCGCTGCGCACGAACGACATCCAGATGGTGTCGACAGACCACTGCCCGTTCTGCATGAAGGGCCAGAAAGACCTCGGCCTCGGCGACTTCCGCAAGATCCCCAACGGCATCGGTTCGGTCGAGCACCGGATGGACCTGCTCTACCAGGGCGTCGTCGACGGCCAGATCTCGCTCGAGCGCTGGGTGGAGATCACGGCGACCACCCCGGCCCGCATGTTCGGCCTCTACGGGAAGAAGGGCGTCATCCAGCCCGGCGCAGACGCCGACATCGTCATCTACGACCCGAACGGCCACACGTCGATCGGCTACGGCGAGGGCAAGACGCACCACATGAACATGGACCACTCGGCCTGGGAGGGTTTCGAGGTCGACGGCCACGTGGACACCGTGATCTCGCGCGGCAAGGTCGTCGTCAACGACAACCAGTACGTCGGCACGAAGGGCGACGGCAAGTTCGTCAAACGCGGCCTCTCGCAGTACCTGATCTAGGCGGGTCGAGTAGGCCCGCCAGGGCCGTATCGAGACCAGGTTTCGATACGGCCGCAGGCGGCCTACTCAACCCGCAGAACCCAAGAAAGCAGCACCATGGAATTCGGCGCAGTACTCCAGACCAACCCCCCGGCCAGCCGGACCGTGCACCTCGCCAAGCTCGCGGAGCAGTACGGCTTCGAGTACGTGTGGACGTTCGACTCGCACCTCCTCTGGGAGGAGCCGTACGTGATCTACAGCGCGATCCTCGCGCAGACCAACCGCGTCATCGTCGGCCCGATGGTGACGAACCCAGCGACCCGTGACTGGACGGTCACGGCATCCGTGTTCGCCACTCTCAACGAGATGTACGGCAACCGCACGGTCATCGGTATCGGCCGCGGCGACTCGGCCGTGCGCGTGACGAACGGCGCGCCGACGACGCTCAAGACGCTGCGCGAGTCGATCCACGTGATCCGCGAGCTCGCGAACTCGCGGCCCGTGGAGTACAACGGCGCCCAGCTGCAGTTCCCGTGGTCGAAGGGCTCCGAGGTGGAGGTGTGGGTCGCCGCCTACGGCCCGCTCGCGCTCAAGCTCACGGGCGAGGTGGGCGACGGGTTCATCCTGCAGCTCGCAGACCTCGACATCGCGGAGTGGATGATCAAGACGGTCCGGGATGCCGCCGCGGCAGCCGGGCGCGACCCGATGTCCATCAAGTTCTGCGTCGCAGCCCCGATGTACATCGGCACCGACGTGGAGCACATGCGCAACCAGACCCGCTGGTTCGGAGGGATGGTCGGCAACCACGTCGCCGACATCGTCGCAAAATACGGCGAGGGCTCGAACGTGCCGAAGGCGCTCACCGACTACATCAAGGCGCGCGAGGGCTACGACTACAACTCACACGGCAAGTCGGGCAACGACCACGTCGACTTCGTGCCGGACGACATCGTCGACCGCTTCTGCGTCCTGGGCACCGCCGAGCAGCACATCGAGAAGCTCAAGGCGCTCAAGGAGCTCGGCGTCGACCAGTTCGCGGGCTACCTCCAGCACGACAACAAGGAGGAGACCCTCCGCGTGTACGGCGAGACCGTCATGCCGGCCCTTCGCGAGCACATCGTCGCCAAGGCATGAGTCGTAGCCGGGCAGCCATCGCGTGGGGGGCGCTCGGCGTGCTCGCCGTGCTCGTAGCCTGGGAGCTGTACAAGTTCCTCGGCCCGGCCGACGGCCTGATCGTCGGCGCCGTCGCGGGCGAGACCGGCTCGGGAGTGATGATCCTCCCGCGGACCAACGACCGCGCGATGCCGCACATCTGGGACATGGTCGCGCGGCTGTTCCAGTCCGCGAGCGGCGGCGACACTCCGCCCCTGATCGTCCCGGTGGTCACCGCGGCGCTCACGACCCTGGGGATCGCCGCGGTCGGCTGGCTCATCGGCGTCGCCGTCGGCGCCCTGCTCGGGCTCGTCATGCAGCGCTGGCGCCTTGCCGAGTGGGGCCTCCTGCCGTGGATCGTCGTGAGCCAGACGGTGCCGCTCATCGCGTTCGCGCCGCTGATCGCGAGCATCGGCTCGCAGGTCGACCGGGCGGGAACAGTACCGTGGCCGCAGTGGCTCTCCGTCGCGGTCATCGCGTCGTACCTCGCGTTCTTCCCGGTGGCCGTGGGTGTGCTCCGCGGCCTCGAGTCTCCCGACCGCATCCATCTCGACCTCATGCGCACCTATGCCGCCGGGTACTGGCCGACCCTGTTCCGGCTCCGGCTGCCCGCCGCGGTACCGCACCTGCTGCCCGCGCTGCGGCTCGCCGCCGCCAACGCGGTGGTCGGCGCGGTCGTCGCGGAGGTCTCGATCGGCATGCGCGGCGGCATCGGCCGGATGCTCATCCAGCTGGCAGGGCAGGGCTCCAGTGACCCGGCAGCACCGTGGGGCCCCACGTTCGGCTCGATCGCACTGGGACTCGTGGCGGCCGGATCCGTCGCACTCGTGGGCCTCGGCCTCAGGAACTACCGCAGGGGAGAGGCAGCAGTATGAGTGCAGTCATTGCGAAGGGCGTCGGCAAGACCTTCGGCACCAAGTCCGGCGATGTGGTCGCCCTGACCGACGTCGAGCTGACCGTCGAGCCCGGCGAGTTCGTCTCCCTGATCGGCCCCTCGGGCTGCGGCAAGTCGACCCTGCTGCGCCTCATCGCCGACCTCGACTCCGCGACCACGGGCGAGCTCGAGGTCTTCGGCAAGGCCGCCCGTCAGGCCCGCATCGACCAGGACTACGGCATAGCGTTCCAGCAGGCGGGTCTCCTGCCCTGGCGCACAGTTGCGGGCAACATCGCGCTGCCCCTCGAGCTGCACGGGGTCTCGAAGAAGGCCCGCGCCGACCGCGTTGCCGAGCTCGCGGCGCTCGTCGGCCTTGATGACTTCGTGGACCGCTACCCCGACCAGCTCTCGGGCGGCATGCAGCAGCGGGTCGCGATCGCCCGTGCGCTCGCCGAGCAGCCGCGCCTGCTCCTCATGGACGAGCCGTTCGGCGCGCTCGACGAGATGACCCGCGAGTACCTGCAGGGCGAGCTCGCGCGCATCGCCGCCGAGACCGGCGCTGCAGTCGTGTTCGTGACGCACTCGATCCCCGAGGCGGTGTTCCTCTCCGACCGGGTGGTGGTCATGAGCCCGCGCCCCGGCCGCATCACCGACATCCTCACGACAGGGCTGGGGGATGCCCGCACCGAGGCACTCCGGGAGTCGCCCGAGTACTTCGAGCGCGTGACCGCGGTGCGCGAGGCACTCCACGGGGCGCCGGTCGAGCGGGCGAACGAACGATGACCGCCGTCGCCGCTGATCGCGCCGCCTCCGCTGATCGAGCGGAGTCGAGATCCCGCGCAGCGCGGGTGGTAGCTCCGATCGTCGTGGGCGCGATCATCCTCGCGCTCTGGTTCCTCGTCGTCGACGTGCTGCACGCGGCGCCGCGCGCCCTGCCCAGCCCGGTCGCGATCGTGGGCCAGCTCGCCGAGCACTACGACATCATCCTCGAGGACATGGGCATCACGGCCACCAACGCCCTCGTCGGGCTCGCGGTCGGCGCCGTCGTGGCGATCGTGCTCGCCGCCCTCGCGGCGACGTTCAGGCCGATGGACGGGATGCTCGCGCCGCTGGTCGCGGCGATCGCCGTCGTGCCCATCGTGGCGATCACGCCGATCCTCAACACCATGTTCGGCGCCTCCAGCCAGTTCGGCCGGCAGTACGTGGCCGCGATCGCGGCGTTCGTGCCCGTGTTCGTGAACGTGCTGCGCGGGCTGCGGCAGACCCGGCCCGTGCACCGCGACCTGCTGCGGGCCTCCGGCGCCAGCGGGCTGCAGACCTTCCGGGTGCTGACACTGCCGACGGCGCTGCCGTACCTGCTCACCGGCCTGCGGATCGCGAGCTCGATCGCCGTCATCGCGGCCCTCGTCGCCGAGTACTTCGGCGGCCCCGCCGACGGCATCGGCACCGCGATCGCCAGCTACGCGAAATCCGGGCACGCGGCCCTGGCCTTCGCCTACGTCGCCGGCGGCATCGCCATCGGACTCGTGCTCTTCCTCGTCATGTCGCTGCTCGAGCGGCTCGTGACGAGGGGAAGGCCGGTCTGACCGGCACCCTGCTCCATCCGCACCACCCATCGAAAGGAACAGCATGAGACACAGCACCAGACGCGGCCTAACGGTCGCCTCAGTGGCCGCCGCAACGGCAATCGCGCTCGCCGCGTGCTCCGCCCCCGCGCCGGACACCGGCACAGACACGGGTGATTTCGAACCGATCACCTCGATCAAGCTGCAGCTCCAGTGGCTTCCGCAGGCGCAGTTCGCGGGCTACTACGTGGCTCTCGACCAGGGCTACTTCGAGGACGAGGGCTTCGACACCGTCGATATCGTCCCGTCGGGCGGCGACATCGTCCCGCAGGACGCCCTCGTGGCAGGCGACGTCGACTTCGCCGTCGCGTGGGTCCCGAAGGTTCTCGGCACCCTCGAGGCAACGGGCGCCGAGCTCACCGACATCGCGCAGGTCTACCAGAAGTCGGGCACCCTGCAGGTGTCGTTCAAGGGCGACGGGGTCTCCTCCGTCTCGGACTTCGAGGGCAAGCGCATCGGCTCGTGGGGCTTCGGCAACGAGTGGGAGATCTTCGCGGCCATGGCCGCGGAGGACCTCGACTCGACCTCGGTCTCCATCACGACGCAGGACTTCTCGATGAACGCCCTCCTCGACGGTGACGTCGACGCCGCGCAGGCGATGACTTACAACGAGTGGGCGCAGATCCTCGAGGTCGTGAACCCCGCGACCGGCAAGCTCTACCAGCCCGAGGACTTCGACGTCGTCTCGTACGAGGACACCGACGGCGCGATGCTCCAGGACGCCCTGTGGGCCGACACCAAGCGCCTGGAGGACCCGGCATACGCCGATGCCGCCGTGCGCTTCCTCAAGGCCGTGACGAAGGGCTGGATCTTCGCCCGGGACAACCCCGAGCAGGCTGCGGAGATCACGTACAACGCCGCGATCAACGCCGAGGCGGCCTTCCCGGTCGGCCCCGTGCACCAGCTCTGGCAGATGAACGAGGTCAACAAGCTCATCTGGGCCGGCGGCCCGTTCGGGCTCGTCGACCAGGCGGCGTGGGACAAGACCGTCAAGGGCGCCCTCGCGGCGGTCAACCAGGACGGCCTCAACCTCATCACGGCCGAGCCGGCTGACTCCGCGTACTCGAACACGTACATCCAGAAGGCGCTCGACGAGCTCGCCGCGGATGGTGTCGTGGTCGACGGCGCGTACACGCCGATCGACGTGACCCTCACCGAGGGCGGACAGTAGTGTGAGCGGAGGCCGTCTTCGGGCGGCCTCCGCTTCATCCCGATAGGAATCACCATGACTTCAGCAGACGGCCAGCTCGCGTACGACCTCGACCGGGCGCACGTGTTCCACTCGTGGTCGGCCCAGGGCGCGCTCACCCCGTTCGTGATCGCCGGCGGCCTCGGCAGCGAGGTGTGGGACTACGACGGCAAGCACTACCTCGACTTCTCGAGCCAGCTCGTCAACACGAACCTCGGGCACCAGCATCCGGCGATCATCGGCGCGATCAAGGCTCAGGCCGACGTGCTCGCGACGGTCGCCCCAGCCCATGCCAACCTCGCGCGCGGCGAGGCCGCCAAGCGCATCATCTCGAAGGCCGACGGCCCGTTCGGCAAAGTCTTCTTCACCAACGGCGGTGCGGATGCGAACGAGAACGCGATCCGGATGGCACGGCTCACGACCGGCCGCGACAAGGTGCTCTCCGCCTACCGCAGCTACCACGGCAACACCGGTGCGGCGATCGTCGCGACCGGCGACTGGCGGCGCCAGCCGAACGAGTACTCGCGCGGGCACGCGCACTTCTTCGGCCCGTTCCAGTACCGCTCGGAGTTCTGGGCGGAGTCGGAGGAGCAGGAGAGCGAGCGCGCCCTGCAGCACCTCGAGCGCGTCATCCTGTCCGAGGGCTCCAACGGCATCGCCGCGATTCTGCTTGAGACAGTGCCCGGCACCGCAGGCGTGCTCGTGCCGCCCGCCGGCTACCTCCGCGGCGTGCGCGCCCTGTGCGACAAGTACGGCATCGTCCTGATCTTCGACGAGGTCATGTGCGGCTTCGGCCGCACGGGGGAGTGGTTCGCCTGGCAGGGCATCGACGGCGGCGTCACCCCCGACCTCGTGACCTTCGCGAAGGGCGTGAACTCCGGCTACGTGCCCACGGGCGGCGTGCTCATCTCCGAGTCGATCGCGAACGCCTTCGAGTCGCAGGTCTTCCCCGGCGGTCTCACCTACTCGGGCCACCCGCTCGCCATGGCGTCGATCGTCGGCTCGATCGACGCGATGACCGACGAGAGGGTCGTCGAGAACGCCAAGTCCATCGGCAGCGAGCACCTCGCGCCGGGCCTCGCCGATCTCGCGGCGAAGCATCCCCTCATCGGCGACGTGCGCGGCCTTGGCGTGTTCTGGGCCCTTGACCTGGTCGACGACCGCGAGTCGCGCCAGCCCGTCTCGGGCGGCGTCATCCTGCAGCTCAAGAAGGCGCTCATGGACCGCGGACTGCTGCCCTTCGCCGCCGACAACCGCATCCACGTGGTGCCGCCGTGCATCGTGACTCCTGACCAGGTGGCGCAGGCCCTGTCGATCTACGACGAGGCGTTCACCGAGGTCGAGGCCGCGCTCTAGGGGTCCTTCCAACGTGCGCTGCAGGTTTCTCGTCGCGCGCCAGAAATACCTGTAGCGCGACAAGAAATCTGCCGCGCGACCGGCGTTCTGCCGGCGCGAGCCGTCGCCGCACCCCGCCGCACCTTCCGAAATGACGGAGATCGGCGTGGCTCGGGTGCCACATCCGGCGTGATCGACGATAGACGTCTCGAAATTCCGTCATTTCGGAACGTGGGAGGAGTGCGGGACGCCCTACAGATGGTGACCATTGAGAAGGGCGAGCGGGGAGGTGACGGCCGAGTGTTGAACGCGAGTCGACGAGAGAGCGGTACTGGCAGCCTCCCGCCCGGCATCCGGCCCGCCCAGCGCGTAAGCTTGTTCCTCGTGTCACACCACATCCAGACCCCCTACAGCATCCCGGTCTACGACCTCATGCACCGCCCGGGGGAGATGCGCGAGAAGTCGCTCGACGTCGCAGAGCCCGAGGGCTTCGGCAACGCGGTCATCGGCGTCCGCCAGGGCACGAACGTGCACGTGGATGCCCGGCTCGAGTCGCTCCACGACGGCATTCTGGCCTCGGTAGAGGTGAAGACTGTGGCCGAGGGCGAGTGCGTGAGATGCCTTATTGACGTGAAGGTTCCGGTCAAGGTCGAATTCCAGGAGCTTTTCGCGTATTCTTTCGACGAAGCTTTTGACTACATGGTTCACGACGATCACGTCGACCTGGAACCCGTGGTCAGGGATGCGGTGGTGTTGTCACTACCGTTCCAACCGGTCTGTCAGGAAGATTGCCTCGGCCTGTGCCCAGAGTGTGGGGTGCGGCTTCTGGACAACCCGGGTCACGAGCACGAAGCCCCCGTCGATCCTCGGTGGGCGGCCCTGTCGACATTGGCAGAACAGCCCGGGCTCGAAGGCCTGAACGACGAATCTGAAGAGAAGAGATAACCATGGCAGTTCCGAAGCGCAAGATGTCGCGGGCCTCGACCCGCATGCGCCGCGCCCAGTGGAAGGCAACCGCCCCCACGCTCGTCAAGACGATCGAGAACGGCAAGACCACGTACAGCCTCCCGCACCGCGCGAAGGTCGTCGAGGACTCCGCCGGCACCCCCCTGTACCTGGAGTACAAGGGCCGCAAGGTCGCCGACGTCTGAGCTTATGGCTCACCCTTCGGGTGACGGGGTCGCCCCAGGCGACCCCGAAGCGCTCACAACGGTGCTCGGCGTCTCCATCGACCCCGAATTGCTGGAGTTGGCACTCACGCACCGCTCGTACGCCTACGAGCACGGCGGTCTCGCGCACAACGAGCGCCTTGAGTTCCTCGGCGACTCGATCCTCGGGCAGGCCGTCACGGTCATGCTCTACCGGGACAACCCGACGCTCGACGAGGGCGAGCTGGCCAAGCGCCGCGCGAGCCTCGTCTCGAGCGTCGCGCTCTCCGAAGTAGCCCGCTCCATCGGCCTCGGCGCGCACGTGCGCCTGGGCAAGGGCGAGGAGCTCACCGGCGGCCGCGACAAGTCGTCGATCCTCGCCGACACCGTCGAGGCGATCATCGGCGCCGCCTACCTCTCCCTCGGCGGCGAGAAGGCCACCGCGCTGGTGCTGCGGCTCATCGTCCCCCTCATGGACAACCCCGAGCGCTTCGGCGCCGCGATGGACCCCAAGACGAGCCTGCAGGAGCTCGCCGCACGCCTCGGCCGCGGCCTCCCGAACTACCAGGTGAGCGACAGCGGCCCCGACCACTCCAAGCGCTTCCACGCGACGGTGCTCTTGGGCAAGGTCGAGATCGCCACCGGCGATGGCTCGAGCAAGAAGCAGGCGGAGATGGCTGCGGCCCTCGACGCCTGGACGCAGCTCTCCGCCACACTCGTCTAGCTATGCCCGAACTGCCCGAGGTAGAGGTCGTGCGAGCTGGCCTCGAGCCGGCCGTGACCGGAGCGACCGTGGAATCCGTCGCCGTCTACGACGAGCGCTCGCTGCGTCGGCACGCGGGCCCGAGTGAGGACTTCATCGACAGGCTTACAGGCCGCCGGATGCTCGCGCCCGAGCGCCGCGGAAAGTTCATGTGGATCCCGCTCTCCCCGGTGGTCGAGCCTGTCGAGACCCCTGAGGCCCTCGTGCTGCACCTCGGCATGAGCGGACAGGTGCTCCTCCGCGACCGCACCACGGACGACCTCCGCACCCGGATCCGGCTCGAGCTCGAGCATCCGGAGCACGGCCCGCTGCGGCTGAACTTCGTCGACCAGCGCATCTTCGGCTCCATGGCCATCGACACGCTCGTGCAGACGAAAGACCACCCGCTGCAGCTCGTGCCCACCTCAGTGGCGCACATCGCGCGCGACCCGATGGACGAGCGCTTCGATGACGCGGCGTTTCTCACCCGGCTCGCGAAGAAGAACACCACCATCAAGCGGGCGCTGCTCGACCAGACGCTGATCAGCGGCGTCGGCAACATCTATGCGGATGAGTCGCTCTGGGGGGCGAAGATCCACTACGACCAGCCGACGGCGACGCTGACCAGGCCGCGAGCGAAGCTGCTGCTGGCGGAGGTGCGCGCCGTCCTGAGGCAGGCGCTCGCGGAGGGCGGCACGAGCTTCGACGAGCAGTACCTCAACGTGAACGGGGTCTCGGGCTACTTCGCCCACTCCCTCAAGGCCTACGGCCAGCAGGGCGAGCCGTGCCCCCGCTGCGGGCGGCCGATCGTGCGCGAGCAGTTCATGAACCGCGGCTCGCACTTCTGCCC
>JAODAQ010000021.1 GCA_025463515.1 Rhodoglobus sp. | reverse complement strand
TCCGATCTCGCCGCCCCGCTGCAGCCGCCCCCCGCCTCACCCCGCGCCCCCCGCTGCAGCCGCCCCAGCCTCAGCCCCGAACTCAGGACTCCGTGTGACTTGCGGTGCGCGAGTGGCCACAGTTCATCACTTGGGCCACGGCAGCAACGGCGGCCCCGGCGAGTCCTGAGTTATGGACGCCGGGACGCCGGGACGCCGGACCGACGGCCTGGACGGCCTGGACGACCTGGACGGCCCGGATGGCCCCGACGCCCGCCTAGTTCTGCGCCCTCGCTCAGCCAGCTGCCCTAGCGTGGAGTGATGTCGCAGCCGATCTCGGAGCCCAGCGCCCGCCGCGTCTCCCGGCGCTGGCCGCTCATCAGCGGCGGCGTCGCCCTCGCGCTGGTGCTCGCGCTCGGCGCGATCGTCGGCCTGCGCGCCAACCCCTACGGCTTCGACGCCGAGTGGCTCGAGGAGCTCGTCGAGCACCGCAGCCCGCTGTGGAACGTGCCGGCCCTCGTGATGAGCTTCCTGGGCGGCGGGTGGTTCGGGGTCTTCCTCGTGCCCATCGGGGTTGCGGTCGTCCTGCTCATTGCGCGCAAACCGTGGTCTGCCTTCTACTTCGTGCTCGCGTCGGCCCTGAGCGCGGGAGTCGTGCAGCTTCTCAAGAACCTGTTCGCCCGCGCCCGGCCCGAGGAGATCCTCGTCGCCGCGGACTTCGGCTCCTTCCCCTCCGGGCACGTGGCTAATGCCGCAACGATCTCCGTCGCCCTCGCGATCATCCTGCAGCGCCGCTGGGTCTGGTTCGCGGGCGCGGCGTGGACCGTGCTGATGATCTTCAGCCGCACCTACCTCGGGGCCCACTGGCTGAGCGACACGATCGGCGGTCTGCTGCTCGGCGGTGCCGTGGCGGTGTTCGTGTGGGCGCCGTTCGCGCTCCGGCTGCAGAAAGAGTGGTCACCGCCCGCCGCGCCCGATAGCGTCTCATCATGAGAATCCTCCTGGTCGGTGCCGGCGGCGTCGGCGACGCGATCGCCAAGATCGCCGCACGTCGTGACTTCTTCGAGACCATCGTCGTGAGCGACTACGACCTCTCCCGCGCGGAGCGCACCATCGCCTGGATCGAGTCCCGCGGCGAGGCGCGCGGCCGGTTCGTGGCCGCGCAGATCGACGCGTCAGACCCCGACAACGTGGCATCCGTTGCGAAGGAGCACGGCGCCACCCACGTCATGAACGCGGTCGAGCCCAAGTTCGTGCCGACGATCTTCGCCGGGGCGCTCGCCGCGGGCGCCGACTACCTCGACATGGCGATGAGCCTCTCGGAGCCGCACCCCACCGACCCGCACGAGAAGACCGGCGTCAAGCTCGGCGACGACCAGTTCGCGCAGGCGCCCGACTGGGAGACCGCCGGCCGCCTCGCGCTCGTCGGCATGGGCGTCGAGCCCGGGCTCTCCGACGTCTTCGCGCGCTACGCGGCCGACCACCTGTTCAGCGAGATCGACGAGCTCGGTACCCGCGACGGAGCGAACCTGGTCGTGCGCGACGAGGCCGGCAACGAGATCTTCGCCCCCTCCTTCAGCATCTGGACCACCATCGAGGAGTGCCTCAACCCGCCCGTCGTGTGGGAGAAGGACCGCGGCTGGTACACCACCCCGCCGTTCAGCGAGCCCGAGGTGTTCGTGTTCCCCGAGGGCATCGGCCCCGTCGAGTGCGTGAACGTCGAGCACGAGGAGGTGCTCCTGATGCCGCGCTGGGTGGACGCCAAGCGGGTCACCTTCAAGTACGGGCTCGGCGACGAGTTCATCGGCATCCTCAAGACCCTGCACCAGCTCGGGCTCGACAAGACCGAGCCGCTTCGCGTGCGCTCGGCCGACGGCCCCGTCATGGTCGCGCCCCGCGATGTCGTCGCGGCCGGGCTGCCCGACCCGGCCACGATCGGGCCCGGGATGACCGGCAAGACCTGCGCGGGACTGTGGGTCACGGGCACCGGCGTCGACGGCAAGCCCCGCGAGGTCTACCTGTACCACGTGAGCGACAACGAGTGGACGATGGCGGAGTACGAGGCCCAGTGCGTGGTCTGGCAGACCGCCCTCAACCCGGTGATCGCGCTCGAGCTGCTCTCGAACGGCACCTGGGCCGGCACGGGCGTGCTCGGCCCGGAGGCGTTCGACGCCAAGCCGTTCCTCGAACTCATGGCGCAGCCCATCGACCAGGGCGGCTACGGCCAGGCCTGGGGCCTCGAAGAGCGGTGATCCGCGGCTACCAGCCGGACGACCTCGCGGACCTGCGCCGCATCTGCCTGCTCACCGGCAACGACGGCACGGATGCCACGGGCCTCTACCCCGACGACGCGCTCCTGCCCGACGCATTCCTCGAGCCGTACGTCACCCTCGTACCGGAGACGTGCTGGGTGGCGGAGCTCGACGGGCGACCGGTCGGCTACCTCGTCGCGGCACTCGACACGGCGGCGTTCACCGAGCGGTGGCGGGATGAGTGGACCCCCGTGTTCCGGGCGCGGCACCCGCACCGCGAGACCGGGCCCGAGTGGCTGTACGACGTCGGCGACGGGGAGGAGCCGCGCTACTGGCCGTCGGTCGCCGACCACTATCCCGCGCACCTGCACATCGACCTGCTGCCCGAGGCGCAGGGCCACGGCAACGGGCGCGCCCTCATGCGGCAGCTCGGCCTCGCAGCCCTCGCGGCGGGGGTGCCGGGCATCCATCTCTCGATGTCTCCCGGCAACGCGCCCGCCCGCGCCTTCTACGATCGGCTCGGCTTCGACGACCTCGGCGTCGGCCGCGACTCGATCGTGCTGGGCATCGACCCGGCGCGCCTCGCCTAGCGTCGGGCACCGCCGCCGGCTGCCCGGCACACACCCACGGTCAGCCCACTAGGCGGCCCGCGAGTCCCAGCCCGGCTGCCGTGCGGGGCATCCGACCCGCACTGCATAGGCTTGGCGCATGACGGATGCTGCAGCTCAGGTCGAAGCCGCGAAGAGGGCGCTCGCCGAGGCGGAGGCAGCCCTCGCCGCGGAGCAGTCGCGCGCTGAAGCTCTCGGCCCGCTCACCGCCGAACAGGTCGCCACCGTCAAAGCCGGTTACACCTTCGACGCCCCCGCGCTCGAGATGGGCGCCCTCGTCAACGGCGATCCGCTCGCCGACGTGCCCGTGCGCATCCCGATCGCCATGGTCAACCGCCACGGCCTCGTCGCCGGCGCCACCGGAACGGGCAAGACGAAGACGCTGCAGGTCCTGGCCGAGCAGTTGAGCGCCCACGGCGTTCCCGTGTTCGCGGCAGACATCAAGGGCGACCTCTCGGGCATCGCGACCGCGGGGGAGTCCAGCGCGAAGCTGCTCGAGCGCGCGGCGAGCATCGGGCAGCACTGGTCGGGCGCCGCCAGCCCCACGGAGTACTTCACCCTCGGCGGCGTCGGCACGGGCATCCCGATCCGGGCGACGGTCAGCAGCTTCGGCCCGCTGCTGCTCTCCAAAGTGCTCGGCCTCAACGACACCCAGGAGTCGAGCCTCGGCCTCGTCTTCCACTACGCCGACCAGGCGGGGCTGCCGCTCGTCGGGCTCGACGACCTGCGCGCCGTGCTCCAGTGGCTCGTGAGCGACGAGGGCAAGCCCGAGCTGAAGAGCCTCGGCGGTCTGAGCGGTGCGACGGCCGGGGTCATCCTGCGCGAGCTCATCGGGTTCTCCGACCAGGGCGCGGACGTGTTCTTCGGGGAGCCCGAGATCGACACCGCCCTGTTCCTGCGCACGACCGCCGAGGGCAAGGGCGTGGTCAGCCTGCTCGAGATCCCGGGGGTGCAGAACCGGCCGGCCGTGTTCTCCACGTTCCTCATGTGGCTGCTCGCCGACCTGTTCAACGACCTGCCCGAGGTCGGCGACATCGACAAGCCCAAGCTCGTGTTCTTCTTCGACGAGGCGCACCTCCTGTTCAAGGACGCGTCGAAGGACTTCATCGACTCGATCACGCAGACTGTGCGCCTCATCCGGTCGAAGGGGGTCGGCATCTTCTTCGTGACCCAGACGCCCAAGGATGTCCCGAGCGACGTGCTCGCCCAGCTCGGCTCGCGCGTGCAGCACCAGCTCCGCGCGCACACGCCCGACGACGCGCGGGCGCTGCGGGCCACCGTCTCGACCTACCCGACGTCGGGGTACCAGCTCGGCGAGGTGCTGCAGGAGCTCGCGATCGGCGAGGCGATCATCACCGTCATGAACGAGAAGGGCGCGCCCTCGCCCGTCGCCTGGACCCGGGTCCGCGCACCCCAGGGCTCCATGTCGCCGACCCCGGCGGCCGCGATCGAGGCCACCGTGACGGCCAGCCCGCTGCTCGCGGCCTACGGCACGCCCGTCGACCGCGAGTCGGCGTACGAGCTGCTCTCGGTCAAGATGAACGCCGCCGCCGAGGCCGATGCGCGCGCGGAGGCGGAGAAGGCAGCGGTGGCAGAGCAGAAGGCCGCCGCGAAGAACCAGGCCGACTACGACCGGATGATCCGCGACATGCGCAAGGCCGAGAAGCCGTCGAGGCCGAAGACGACGTCGCGCACCCCGACCCGGAAGGCCGACAACCCGATCGGCGACATGCTCGGCTCGCGCACCGGCCAGACGGTGATCCGCGAGGTGCTCCGCGGGATCTTCTCCACCCTCAAGCGGAAGTAGCTAGGTCCAGCCCGAGACCACGAAGAGCGCGTACACGAGCGCGCCGACCACGATCGTGCACGCGGTGAACACGAGCCCGGCGATGAAGGGCCTCCGCTCGAACCAGTAGAGCAGGCCCGGATATTCGTCCCGCAGCTCCCTCGTCGAGACCGAGTCGTCCCGCGCGAGCTTGGGCACCTCCAGTATCGCGAGCACGCGGTCCATGCTCTCGCGCGACCAGAACTGCCCGCGCATCCGGATCACCTGCTTGCCCGCCTTGTCGCGCACGAACAGCTGCGGAAGGGTCTTGGTTCCGGATGCCTCGAACACATCGGCCACGAACACCGAGCCGATCTCGCCCGCCTCCACGCGCACTGTGCGACCGAAGAAGCCGACCTCGGTGATGCTCGTGCGGTCCACCCAGATCGCGAGCCGGAAGTAGGAGGCGGAGGCGGCCACCACCACGATGGTCGCGATGATCTGCGTGACGAGCACGGCCCGCCACGGCCCGCTCGGGATCGTCATGACATACAGCACGACGAACACGGGAGTCATGAAGGCCACGACGGCGATGATGCCCTGGCTGAAGATCCGCGGGAGCGGACGCAGCTTGACGCGCTCGGGCGTGCCTCCTGCGACCACTAAATCCCCCCACGGGTCCCGGGCATCCCGGTATTCATGTGCTTGGCGGAGAATGGGGGATTCGAACCCCCGAGGGCTTTCACCCAACACGCTTTCCAAGCGTGCGCCATAGGCCACTAGGCGAATTCTCCTGATGGCATCCCCGGACACCGGGAACAACCTCCAGCGATACTAACGTAAACTGGTCGCGGCTCCTCGCGTGGCGCCATCCAGGCCAACTCCCCCAGGACGGAAACGTAGCAAGGGTAACCGGGCTCTGGCGGGTGCGCGAGGAGTTTTTACATGCCCGGGGATGCACGCTCCGAACGCCTCTCGCCCTCCCTGCCCGCCCACTGGCTTCGCCACGCGCCCGTGAGCCGACCTGCCCGCCCCTCCGCGCTCACCGAACTCAGGACATCCGCCGAGCCAGAGCGAACGTCCTGATTTCGGTGAACGCGCGGAGGCTCCCCGTCGTCTCGCGGAGCTCAGGACATCCGCCGGGCCAGGACGAACGTCCTGATTTCGGTGAACGCGCGGAGGCTCCCCGCGGACTCGGGCCGCACGAGACGGGTGCGCAGCGACGGAGCGACGGAGCCGGGGCGCGCGGGCGAGCCTCAGTAGGCTGAGGGCATGGCCCGGAGCATCTACATCACGTCCGCCGAAGGGCACTCGGGCAAGTCGACTGTGGCGCTCGGGGTGCTCGACACGCTGTTGCGGGGTGTCGAGCGGGTGGGTGTGTTCCGGCCCGTCGCGCGCTCCACGGACGAGCCCGACTTCGTGCTCGAACTGCTGCTCGCGCACGACGGCGTGAACCTCGACTACGACGAGTGCGTCGGCGTCAGCTACGAGGAGGTGCACGACGACCCGGATGCGGCGCTCTCGCGCATCGTCGACCGATTCAAGGCCGTCGAGCGCAAGTGCGACACGGTCGTCATCGTCGGCTCGGACTACACCGACATCGCCACTCCGACCGAGCTCGCGTACAACGCCCGCATCGCGGCGAACCTCGGGGCGCCGGTGCTGCTCGTGCTGACCGGCCGCGAGTCCGACCAGTCCCGGGCGCGCACCGCGGACGAGCTGCGGCAGGTCGCCGAGGTCAGCCTCCCAGAGCTCACACTCGCGCACGC
Organism: Rhodoglobus sp.; assembly: GCA_025463515.1. Lineage (GTDB taxonomy): Bacteria > Actinomycetota > Actinomycetes > Actinomycetales > Microbacteriaceae > Rhodoglobus. Next base: position 3,812 of record JAODAQ010000021.1, on the reverse strand, counting down.
GAGCCTCCTCGCCGTGATCGTCAACCGCGCGGATCCGGACGAGATCGACGGCATCGTCGCCGCGATCGCGGCCGTCGCCCACGTGCCGGCCTGGGCGATCCCAGAAGACCCGTACCTCGTCGCCCCCACTGTCGAGGCCGTCATGGGCGCCGTCGACGGGACGCTGCTCAAGGGGGATCCGGCCCTGCTCGCCCGCGAGGTGCTGGGCGTCGTCATCGCGGGGATGTCCATGGAGAACGTGCTGCCCCGGCTCACCGAGGGCTGTCTCGTCGTCATCGCGGGGGACCGCAGCGAGGTGCTGCTCGCGGCGCTGACGGCCCACGCGTCCGCGACGTTCCCGTCGCTTGCCGGCATCGTGCTCAACGGCGGCTTCGACCTCTCGCCCGTGATCGAGCGGCTCATCGAGGGCCTCGACGCGAGCCTCCCGATCGTCACCACGGAGCTGGGCACCTACGCCACGGCCCAGCGCGTCGCGCAGACCCGCGGCAAGCTCACCGCCACCTCGCAGCGCAAGATCGACACCGCGCTCGCGCTGTTCGAGAAGCACGTCGACTCGGACCTGCTCTCCACCGAGCTGGGCGCCGGCGAGTCGACCGCGGTGACCCCGCTCATGTTCGAGTACGCCCTGCTCGAGCGGGCGCGCTCCGACAAGAAGCGGATCGTGCTGCCCGAGGGCGGCGACGACCGCATCCTGCAGGCCGCAGGCACGCTGCTCAGCCGCGGTGTGGTCGACCTCACGATCCTGGGCGACGAGGCCGAGATCCGCTCGCGCGCGGCAGGCCTCGGAGTCGACCTCTCGGCAGCGACCGTGATCTCCCCGACAGACCCCGAGCTGCACGAGCAGTTCGCGGTCGAGTACGCCCGGCTGCGCGCCCACAAGGGCGTGACCGTCGAGGATGCCCGCGACATCGTCACCGACGTCTCCTACTTCGGCACGATGATGGTCCACCTCGGCCTCGCCGACGGCATGGTGTCCGGCGCCGCGCACACCACGGCCCACACCATCACGCCGGCGCTGCAGTTCATCAAGACCGTCGAGGGCGTCGGGATCGTGTCATCCGTCTTCTTCATGGCGCTCGAGACGCAGGTGCTGGTCTACGGCGACTGCGCGATCGTGCCGGATCCCACGGCGGAGCAGCTCGCCGACATCGCGATCTCGGCCGCCGCCACGAGCGAGCAGTTCACCATCGAGCCGCGCATCGCGATGCTCTCGTACTCGACCGGGGAGTCCGGTTCGGGCGCCGACGTCGACAAGGTCCGCGCGGCGACGGCCCTCGTGCGCGAGCGCCGGCCCGACCTTCCCGTGGAGGGGCCCATCCAGTACGACGCCGCCGCGGATGCCGCGGTCGCGAAGGCGAAGATGCCCGACTCGAAGGTCGCCGGTCGCGCGACGGTGTTCATCTTCCCGGATCTCAACACGGGCAACAACACGTACAAGGCGGTGCAGCGCAGCTCGGGCGCCATCGCGATCGGGCCGGTCCTGCAGGGCCTGCGCAAGCCGGTCAACGACCTCTCCCGCGGCGCCCTCGTGCGCGACATCGTGAACACCGTCGCGATCACGGCCGTCCAGGCGCAGGCCGTAGCTGGGGCGGGCCGATCGTGACCCTCGTCTTCGTCGTCAACTCCGGCTCCTCCTCGATCAAGTGGGAGCTCGTGGACGTGGAGAGCGCGGAGAAGCTCCGCGGCGGGCTCATCGAGCGGGTCACCGACCACGAGTCCGCGATGCTGGGGATCCTCGAGGAGCTCGGCGACGTGCATCCGGCCGTCATCGGCCACCGGGTGGTGCACGGCGGCTCCGTCTTCACCGCGGCCACGCTCGTGACGGACGAGGTGGAGGCGGCGATCGAGGAGCTCTCCGCGCTCGCACCGCTGCACAACCCGCCGAATCTGGCGGGCATCCGGGCGGCGCGCGCGGCGTTCCCGGGCGTGCCCAATGTCGCGGTGTTCGACACGGCGTTCCACCAGACCCTGGCCCCGGAGGCCTACACGTACGCGATCGACGCCGACGTGGCGCGCGAGCAGGGCATCCGGCGCTACGGATTCCACGGCACCTCGTACCAGTACGTCTCGAAGGCCTCGGCCGACCTGCTCGGAAATCCCGCCGCGAAGCTCATCGTGTTCCACCTCGGCAACGGCGCGTCCGTCGCGGCGATCGACGCGGGCCGATCGGTCGAGACGTCGATGGGGATGACCCCGCTCGAGGGCCTCGTCATGGGCACCCGCTCGGGCGATCTGGACGCGGGCATCCTGTTCCACCTGGGCCGCTCGGGCGCGACGCTCGACGAGCTGGACACCCTGCTCAACCGCCGCAGCGGAATGCTCGGCCTGACCGGCTCGGGCGACATGCGCGACGTGCAGGGCAAGGCTGCCCAGGGTGACGCCGAGGCGCAGCTCGCACTCGACGTGTACCACCACCGCCTCCGCCACTACCTCGGCGCCTACCTCGCGCAGCTCGGCGGAGCCGACGCGATCGTGTTCACGGCCGGGGTGGGCGAGAACAGCCCGGCGACCCGGAGTGCCGCGGTGGCCGGTATGGCGGGGCTGGGTATCGAGCTCGACGAGTCCCTCAACGGGGCCGCATCGAAAGAGGCCCGGGTCGTGTCATCCGGGGCGTCGCGCATCGCGGTGCTCGTGGTGCCCACCAACGAGGAGCTGGAGATCGCGCGGCAGGCCGCGGCCCTGCTCTAGACGATGGGGTTCACCGTGCACGTGGGGTTGGACCCTGCGAGGCCCATGCTCGCCGTGACGGTGGCCCACTTCGAGGTCCAGCCGCTGCTGTGCATCATGAGCATGCCGAGCGACTTGGTGCCGCCGAGCAGTCCGCCGAGGAGGCCGGAACCGAACTTGGTCGTGTACGGGCCGGTGCCGGTCGTCGTGACGGAGCTGAGCAGTCCGCCCGTGACCACCTCGAGGCCCGTGACGGTGTTGTTGCCGTAGCGCACGTCGCCGAGCGCGTAGCCCGCGGGAGGGCTCCAGGTGATCGTGATGACCGGATTGAGGCCGGCGACACCGGGGGCGAGCGTGCACGTCGCCCCGAGGATGGGCGGCGGCACGGTGAGCGCGGCGAAAGCGCCAGTCGAGTTCTCGGTGTCGGCCCAGGACGCGAGGGTGGGCCGCGGCGGCGAGACGAGCAGCGCTGCCGCGACCGCCAGCACCGCGATCCCCACGAGTGCGCGCTTCACGCGAGCCTCCGGTACCGGGCGGCGAACGCCAGCCCGAGGCCAAGGGCGAGCGCGCCGACGGCCGCGGTCAACGGCCCCGCGAGGTTGCTCCCCGTGTACGCGACCGCCCCCGGGCTCGCCCCCGCGACCACCGTGCTCCCCGTGCCGGACGCGATGATCGACAGGCTGGCGGTCCCCGCGCGCATCGTCGGCGCATTCGGCACCATCGCCTCGACGAGCACCCACAGCTCGTCGGTCGTGGCCATGCTCGTCAGCGGGACGGAACCGCCGAGCACGCCGGATGCCGCGGCGAACCCCATCACGGAGGTCTCCCCGGTGGCGCACGTCGTCCCCGTCCACCGCTGCCCGCAGGTCGCCACCGACAGCCACAGGCCCTGCGGATCGGACACGAGCCCGCCCGCTCCCGCCAGCGCGAGGTCGACGACGCCGGGCTGGGCCGGATGCGCCGTAATCCCGATCTGCCACCACACCGGCACCCCGGGCTGCAGGTCGGCCATCGCGTCCTTGTCGGCGACGGAGACGAGGGTGATCGCCGTGCCGGAGATCGTCTCCTCCGTCACCGCGGCGCGGGCGGCCGGAGCCGGGAGGACCACGAGCGCACCGGCCGCGAGCACGGCGAGGGCCCCGGCA
>JAODAQ010000065.1 GCA_025463515.1 Rhodoglobus sp. | reverse complement strand
CGCGCGCTCGTACTGCGCACGCTTCTTGGACAGGATGAGGCGACCCTCTTTGTCCTCCTTCTGGAGAACGAGCGCCTCGACGGTGTCGCCGACCTCGACGACCTCGGTGGGGTCGACTTCGTGCTTGATGGAGAGTTCGCGGGAGGGGATGACACCCTCGGTCTTGTAACCGACGTCGAGGAGAACCTCGTCACGGTCGATCTTGACGACGACACCCTCGATGAGGTCTCCGTCGTTGAAGAACTTCAGCGTCTTTTCGACCGCGGCGAGAAAGTCTTCAGCAGATCCGATGTCATTGACGGCGACCTGCTTGGGTGCCTTGTCGGTCGTTACGATTGTCATGTAGTAGTTGCTCCGGTATGGACATAATCAGGCCACGGCACAGTAATGCTGGTGATTGTCGCCATGGCAGGCGAATAGAGATCGTCACAGAAATGCGACATTCCAGCTTAGCGCCTCACGAAACGGATAACCACCGCCTGATTAAGCTGTGCGCGACGCGACGATCTCCCGCACGGCGGGCTCCAGATCCGGATACTCGAACTCGTAGCCCGCGTCCAGCAGCCGTTCGGGCACCACCCAGCGGCTCTTGAGCACGAGCTCGGTCTCCGAGCGGATCAGCGCCGTGCCGATCTCGAGCAGCGGCCGCGGCGCGGGCAGCCCGAACGGCACCCGGAGCGAGCGCCGGATCGTGCGCATCAGTTCGACATTGTCGACCGGATGCGGCGAGCTCGCGTTCACGACCCCTTCGAGATCCTCGTGCGCGCGCAGGAACCTGATGATCCCGAGAACATCGGCGATGTGGATCCAGCTGAACTTCTGCCTCCCCCACGTCGCCCGGAACTCGTGGAAGGTGCCCGCCGCCACTCGCGCCCGCGAGCGGAACCACGGCCCGTCGAGCTGGGGTCCGCCCAGCCCGAAGCGCGCGAGCCGCAGGAGCGGGATGAGCGCGCTCCCGTCACCCAGGACGATCGCCATGCGCAGCGCGACCCTCCGGGTGCGCGGGGTATCGGCGGCGGCGAGCTCCCGCTCCCACGCCGTGGCGATGCCCACCGAGAAGCCTGTGCCGATCTCCCCCGCCGATTCGGTCATGGGCCGGTCTTCGGCGTGCCGGTAGATCGTGGCGGTAGACGAGTTGACCCACAGCCTCGGCGGGTTCTCGCACGCCTCGAGCGCGTTCGCGAGCTCGCGCGTCGTGTCGATGCGGGAGCGCATGATCTCGGCGCGGTTCGCGGGGCCGTACCGGCAGTTGACACTCTTGCCCGCGAGGTTGATCAGGAGGTCCGCGCCGTCGAGCAGGTCGGTGATGGCGGAGGTCTGCCCCCACGAGGCATCCGGCCCGTCACGGCCGATGAGCCTCACCTCGGCGCCCTCCGCCCTGAACGCGCGGGCGAGGTAGGTGCCGATGAAGCCGGATGCCCCGGCGATGACGATGCGGTCAGACACCGCTCTCCTCCACAACGCGGTAGCTGAAGCTGCCCGCGTACTCGTAGACCGTCCCGATGGCCGGCAGGCTCAGGCGGAGGGAGACGTGCTGCCGCTCGCCCTCGGTGCGCTCGACCAGGGTCACGCGGGGCGAGAGCGCGCCGAGGGGCACCCGAACGCGACCGAGCCGGAGTGTCACGCCGGTCGAGCGGAGCACCAGGCGGCCGTTGACGACCGATGCGGCGAGAGTCGACGACACGAGGCCGTGCTGCCCCAGCCGGTCGGTAAGGCCTGCCGCGGTGATGCCGATCTCATCGGTCATCGTCGCGTCGCCGCCCTCGAAGTGGAACACCCGTCGCGCCTGCACCGTCCCCCGAGTCGTCGGGCGGTTCGTCACGGTGAACGGAACGCTGTGCTCCCACACCGGGAACACGATGCCGTCGATCGCGAGCGCGGCGAGAACGGGCCACAGCCAGCGCCGCGGGGTCCCGACAACCTCGAAGACGCCCTCCCCGCGGCCGGCGCTGCCGAGCGGGATCGTGCCGAAGTAGGAGCGCAGGCCCGGGTCGAGCCCCTCGAGCTGCTCGCCGAGCGCGCGCTCCCAGGGGCTCACGACGCCGCGGCCAGCACGTCGCGCATGTACTCGTACTCGGTCGCGTACACGTGCGCCGACTTGACGATGAACGTGAGCGTCCCGACCGGCAGGTCGAGCGCCGCCGCCACGCGCTGCTGCAGGTCGGCAAGCTGCACGAGGTTGCCGTACCCCTTCGAGCCGAAGTCGATCGAGTGCGCGTACACGACGAGGTCGACGGCACCGGCCGGGATCCAGAAGTCGAGCAGGCTCACGCACGGGATGTACGTCGTGTCGAGGGCCGGCTCGAACGTCGTGATCGCCGCCGAGCGGGAGGTGGGGTCATCCCGCAGCCTGTCGATCACCCACTGCACCTGGTCGACGCCGGTGCCCGCGTAGTCGAAGAGCCGGCTCGCATAGCTCCTGGCGTCGCCGAGCTCTGCGACGAGGCTCTGGTCGACGAAGTTGGCGCGCATCCATGCGAGGCGCTCGGGATTCGCGTGCCTCGCGATGAGCGCGTCATCCGGGTCCGGATGCTCGACCACGAGGGTCGCGTGCGCGATCTCGAGGATGGGCAGGCCGTCGTAGCTCGACTCCCTGCCCTCCTCGAGGATGCGCGCGGCGATCTCCAGCCACGCCTCGCCGAGGGTCCGGCTCACTTGAGGAGTGCCGACTTGAGCGTGTCGAGGCCGACGCCGCCGAGGTCGAGCGCCTTCTTGTGGAAGTCCTTGAACGAGAAGGCCGCGCCATCGCGCTTCTGCGCGCCGTCGCGGATCTGCTCCCAGATGCGCTGGCCGACCTTGTACGAGGGCGCCTGGCCCGGCCAGCCGAGGTAGCGGTTCACCTCGAACCTGATGAAGGAGTCGTTCATGTTCACGTTCTTGCGCATGAACTGGAGCGCGTAATCGGCGTCCCAGGTTCCCGTGCCCTCGAGGTTGGGCTTGCCGAGGTGCACACCGATGTCGAGCACCACGCGCGCGGCGCGCATGCGCTGGCCGTCGAGCATGCCGAGGCGATCTGCCGGGTCCTCGAGGTAGCCGAGCTCCTCCATGAGGCGCTCGGCGTAGAGCGCCCAGCCCTCCGCGTGGCCGCTCGTGCCGCCGAGCTGGCGGCGCCAGGTGTTGAGCGTTGCGCGGTTGAAGACGGCCTGCCCGATCTGCAGGTGATGGCCGGGAACGCCCTCGTGGTACACGGTCGTGAGCTCGCGCCAGGTGTCGAACTCGGTCACGCCCTCGGGGACGCTCCACCACATGCGGCCCGCGCGCGAGAAGTCGTCGCTCGGCCCGGTGTAGTAGATGCCGCCCTCCTGCGTGGGGGCGATCATGCACTCGAGTGCCTTGACGGGCTCGGGGATGTCGAAGTGGTCGCGCGAGAGCTCGGCGACAGCGCGGTCGCTCGTCTCCTGCATCCACTTCTGGAGGGCATCCGTGCCGTGGAGCTTGCGCGACGGGTCCTTCTCCAGGTGCTCGATGGCCTCCTCGACGGATGCCCCGGCCTTGATCTCCCCGGCGATGCGGGTCTGCTCGTCCACCATGCGCTGGAGCTCCTCACGGCCCCACTCGTAGGTCTCGTCGAGATCGATCTCGGCGCCCAGGAAGTGCTTCGAGTGGAGCGCGTAGAGCTCGCGCCCGATCGCGTCCTGCTCGCTCGCGCGCGGTGCGAGCTCGGTCTCGAGGAACTCGGCGAGCCGCGAGTAGGCGTCCGCGGACGCCTCGGCACCCGCGCGGAGGTCTGTGGCCAGGCTCGCGGGAAGGGCCGCGCCGCCGTCCAGGACTGCGGCGCCCGTGAAGTCGAAGAAGAAGCCGAGCGGGTCGCCGTGCTTGCGCGCCTGCTGCGCCACTTCGACGACCTGGCGGCGAGCGGGCACAACACCGTCGGCGATGCCCTTGCGGAGGGTCTCGATGTAGCCGTCGATCGCGCCCGGCACGTTCCCGAGGCGCGTGGAGACCACCGACCAGTCCTGCTCGGAGGCGGTCGGCATGAGGTCGAAGATCTCACGGATGCCCTGCGAGGGCGAGGCGATCACGTTGAGGTCGCGCTCATTCAGCTTCGCCTCGGACGACTGCACGTCGAGGTTCAACTGGTACGAGATGTCGGTCTTGGTGACCTCGTCGACCTCGTCGACGGGCGTTTCGGTGGCGAGAGCCGCGAGAACCCTCTTCGCCTCGCCGATGTAGCGCTCGTGCCCCGCGGGCGAAGCATCGCCGATCTCCCCGATGCGGCCGGGCAGACCCAGCCAGATCGCCGTGTCGGGGTCGAGATCGATCATCGTGGTGACCCAGTTCTCGGCGATCTGGTCGATCGCGGTGGGCTTCCGGGCGTTTGTAGAGCTCAGCGGTGAGTCAGTCATCCTCCGAGCCTACCCACCAGCTACTCCTTGTCGAGGTCGGTTCCGAGGAGCTCGGCCAGGCTGTCCAGCGCCGCGTCCGACCCGTCGCCCTCGGCGCTGAGGGTCACTTCGTCGCCGTGGCCGATGCCGAGCGACAGCACGCCCAGGATGCTCGCGGCGTTGACGCTCTTGCCTGCGGCCGAGGTGAGCTGCACGGGCACGCCGGCCTTGGCGGCGGCCTGCGCGAAGAGCGAGGCGGGACGGGCGTGCAGTCCGACACTGGACGCAACGGTGACTGTTCTCTCGGCCATGAGGGCTCCTACGGTTCGATCGTTACTTTGATGGCTTCGCCCCTCGCCACGATGTCTATCGCGTCGAGAAGCCGGTCAAGGGGAAGGCGGTGGGTGATGAGGTCTGACACGGGCACGGCGCCGGAGGCGATGAGCTCGAGCGCCTGCTTGTTGTGGGCGGGGCTCGATCCGTTGACTCCGACTATCGTGAGTTCACGGTAGTGCACGAGGTTGGCATCCACCGTGATCGTGGGGTGGTCTTTCGCGAGACCGCCGAACAGGCTGAGCCGGCCGCGGCGGGCGAGCATCCGTAGCCCCTGCTCCTGTGCGGTGCCGGATGCCGCTGCCGTGATGACCACGTCGGCGCCCCTGCCGTTCGTGGCGGCGAGCACCGCCTCGACCGGATCGGTCTCGCTCGAGACGATCGTGAGGTCGGGCGCCACGAGGGCTGCGGCCTCCGCGAGCCGCTCGCCGTTGAGGTCGATGAGGATGATCCGGCCGGCCCCGCGCGATCGCGCGAGCCGCACGTGCAGGCACCCGATGGGGCCGGAGCCCACGACGACCACGGTGTCGCCCTCGCCGACTCGGGCGAGCTCCTGGCCGTTCAGCACGCAGGCGAGCGGTTCAGCCAGGGATGCCTCGGCGAACCCGAGTCCGTCGGGGATCCGGTTGAGGCCGTCGACGCGCAGCACCTCGTTCGGCACGATCATGTACTCGGCGAATCCGCCGGGGAACTGGTAGCCCATCGACAGCTGGTTCTCGCAGATCGCCGGCGTGCCCGCGAGGCAGTACTCGCACGTGCCGTCGGGGATCGCGGCGATGACCTGCACGCGGTCGCCCGCGGCCCAGCCATCGACGCCAGCGCCGACGTCCACGATCTCGCCCGCGATCTCGTGCCCCATGACCTGCGGGGGCGTCATGTTGGGATGCCCCGAGCGGAAGATCTTGACATCCGTGCCGCACGTCGAGCAGTTGCGCACGCGGATCTTGACCTCGCCGGCCGAGACGCGGGGCTCCTCGACGTCCTCCAGGCGGATGTCGCCAGGGGCGTAGAAACGGGCTACCTTCAAGGCCTTCTACTCGTCCTCGGACTCGAGGAGGGCGTAGACCTGCTCGACGGTCGTGGCGTCCCGGAGGGCCTCGGCCTTCTCGGGGTCCATGAGGACGGTCGCGAGCTGGGACAGCAGCGCGATGTGCCCGTTGCCCTTGGCGGCGATGCCGAACGCGATGCGGACATCGTTGCCGTCCCAGTCGACCCCGTCGGGAAACTTGACCATAGACAGGGCGTCCGACTTCACGGAGTCCTTCGCAGCGAGCGTTCCGTGCGGGATCGCCACGCCCTCGCCCATGAAGGTGGAGACGGAGTTCTCGCGGTCGATCATCGCGTCGATGTAGCCGGCGTCGATGGCGCCGACCGCGAGCAATCCCGCTCCGGCCTGGCGGATGGCGTCGTCCCGGCCGGTCGCGGAGGCGTCGAGGGTGATCGACGCCTCCGCGAGCAGCTCAGTGAGCGGCTTCGATTCGTTGTCCGACACGATCAGAACTCCACCGTGTCGCCGTTTTGAATCGCCTTGACGAGCTTGGCAACGGCGGGGTCACCCAGGAAGAGCATGAACGGAACGACGGGCACGCCGGGTACGACGCCTCTCGCCCGCTCCGCCAGGTTCGTCTGGGTGACCACCACATCGGCGTCGCTCGGAATGCTGGCGACGGGCGAGTGCTCGACTGTCACCCCGTTCTTCGCGAGTTGCTTCTTGAGCGTGCTGGCGAGCATGACACTGCTGCCCATGCCAGCGTCGCACGCAACGATCAGCTTCTTGATGCTGGATCCGTCGATGGTTGCCATTGCTGTTCTCCTTTGTTGGGGCCTGGTTCGAGGCTACGCCGAAGCCGGCGCTGCCTTCGAGGCCGACTTGTTCGACGCCGTCTTCTCCCGGGCGGCCTCGAGGTCGAGCTCAGCGTCAACCGCCGACTCCTTGCGGCCGAAGCCGAGGAGAACCGCGCCGAGCGCGAAGGTGACAGCCGCTGCGACGAAGATGCCGATCAGGTTGAGCGCGATATTCTCCGGTGGCGAGACAGCCGCCCAGGCGATGATGCTGCCGGGCGATGCCGGGGCCAGGAGGCCGAGGCCGAAGATCGTCTCCCACAGCACGCCTGCAGCGCCACCGACGATGGCCGCGACGACCAGGATCGGCTTCATGAGCACGTACGGGAAGTAGATCTCGTGGATACCGCCGAGGAAGTGCACGACCATCGCGGCGGGGACCGTCGGACGGATCGCGCGCGGGCCGAACAGCAGCATGGCGGTGAGGATGCCCAGGCCGGGGCCGGGGTTCGATTCGATCATGTAGAAGATCGACTTGCCCGCCTCGGAGGCCTGCTCGATGCCCAGGGGCGTGAACACGCCGTGGTTGATCGCGTTGTTGAGGAACAGCACCTTCGCGGGCTCCACGACGATCGACACGAGCGGGAGGAGCCCGGTGTTGACCAGCGCGTTCGCGAGCGCACCGAGGCCCTGCGTGATGTAGTACGTGATCGGCCCGACGACGTACAGGCCGACGACTGCCATGGCACCGCCGACGATGCCCGCGGCGAAGTTGTCGACGAGCATCTCGAAGCCGCCCTTGACCTTGCCCGCGATGACGTTGTCCCACTTCTTGAGGATCCAGGCCGTCAACGGGCCGAGGACGAATGCGGCGAGGATGGTCGGGCCGATCTCCGCGATCGACGTCGGGCGGGTCGCCTCCTCACCGTTGAGGATGATCGGGTTCAGCCACGGCAGCGCGACTGGCGCGAGCATCGCGCCGACCAGCGAGACCGCACCGACCACACCACCACGGTGGCCGTAGACCCGCGAGCCGCCCGTGAAGGCGATCAGGATCGGAATGAGGATGACGATCAACGGCCCGACGACGCTGGCGATCTCCGTCGTGAACGGGAGCGGATCGACGGGCTTTCCATCGATGACGTGCCCAGTGATGTAGTTGATCCAGCCTGTGTCGATGAAGAGGCTGGTAATGAGGCCGAACGCGATGAACGCACCGAGGTTCGGCATCACCATTCCGGCAAGGAAAGCGCCGAAGCGCTGTACCGCTGCCTTGGCACCGGTACCGGTGACCGCGGGGGTGAAATCAGACATGTGAGTGTGTACTCCTTCGTACTTGGACAGGGTGGGGTGATTCAGCTGGCCACGAGTGGCCGATCCAGGTCTGGCTGCCACACCAGCTGGACGTTCGTGTAGTCGATGTCGCCCGGCTCGGGAACCGCGGTTCCGGGCAGCGATGCCGCGGCGGCACCCCAGGCGAGCGCCTCGAGCATCGCCGCATCGACATCCGTCTCGTCGACGGAGAACTTGGAGAGGAACCCGGCGAGGAAGCAGTCCCCCGCGCCGACCGTGCTCCGCGGGTGCTCCACGTGGGACTCGCCGACGATGACGCCGGCGGGCCCCACGAGCACTGCCCCATCCGAGCCGAGGCTCACGAGCACGATCTCCACGCCGAGCTCTCGCACGCCCTTCGCAGCGGCGATCACCTCGGAGATGGAGTCGAGCGGCCTTCCCGCGACCTCGGCCAGCTCGGCGCGGTTGGGCTTGATGAGGCGGGGCCGAGCGGCGAGCGAGGCAACTAGCGCATCGCCGCTCGTGTCTATGGCGAGATTCACAGCACGGTCGGCGAGGCTGCTCGTCAGGGCGAGCAGCTGCTCCGTACTGAACTCGGGCGGAACGCTTCCGCTGATGATCACCCAGTCCCCCGCGGTCACCGTCGAGGCAACCGTGGAGGTGACGGCCGCGAGCTCGTCGGCGGTGAGCGTGGATCCGGGCTCGTTGAGCTTGGTGATGGTGCCGTCTGCTTCGGCGACCGTGATGTTCGAGCGGGTTCGGCCGGAGACGGGGACGAGGCGCGCGGCCACCGCCGCGGCATCCAGCAGCGATGTCAGCTCGGTGCCCTCGCTGCCGCCGACGGGCAGCACCGCGATGCTCTCGACGCCGTTGGCCGCCAGCGCCCGAGTGACGTTCACGCCCTTGCCGCCGGCTTCCAGAGTCGGCTCGGACGTGCGCAGCACTGCGCCGCGGTCGAATGACTCGACCTCGAGAGTGCGGTCGAGGCTGGGGTTCAGGGTGACAGTCACGATCACACGACCACGACCCTGGGGCCGGCGTTCTCGATGTCCTCCGCGAGCTCGACGTCCAGCTCGACGTCGGTGATCACGGTGTCGATGTCGCTCAGCGGCGCCACGCGGGCGAAGTCCTCGCGGCCGAACTTGGTGTGGTCCGCGAGCACGACGGTGCGGCGGGCCGCGTCGATGAGCGCGCGCTTGACGCTCGCCTCGGCGAGGTCGGGGGTGGTGAGCCCGCGCTCGACGCTGATGCCGTTGGTGCCCATGAAGGCGACGTCGGCGAAGACGTCGGCAATCTGGGCGCGGGTCCAGTCCCCCACCGCGGCGAGGGTACGGCCGCGCACGATGCCGCCCAGCAGGTGGAGGCTGATGTTCGGGCGGGAGATCAGGATGCTCGCGACGGGGATGGAGTGGGTGACGACCGTAAGCTCGCGGTCCGTCGGAAGAAGCTCGGCCAGACGGGCGGTCGTGGTGCCGGCATCGAGGATCACGGATCCGCCGTCTGGCAGCTCCTCGAGGGCGGCTCTCGCGATGCGCTCCTTCTGGCCGGCAGCATGCACCTCGCGGTCGGCCACTCCGGGCTCGATGCCCATGCGCTCGACCGGGATCGCCCCGCCGTGCACCCGGCGCAGGACGCCCCGGCGCTCGAGGGCGGTGAGATCGCGGCGGACGGTCTCCGGGGTCACTGAGAGGTCGCGCGCGAGGCCGGCAACGTCGACGCGGCCCTGGGCGCGCGCGGTCTCCAGGATCTGCTGGTGACGCTCCGGTGCGTACAAATCCGACCTCGTTGTGGGGCTTGTTGGGTAACGAATCAACCTAACCAAATGTGGTTATGGGTTTATATAAGTCCGTTTGTGTCCGGTTGTCAACTCACGGCCAATTTTCAGGTTCGAGCGCGTCGGGGCGCGCCGATCGAGCGGAGTCGAGATCTCGCCACCGCTCGATCAGCGAGGAACTAGTGCGCTGCGGCGTCCCAGTTCGGGCCGGTGCCGATCTGCACGTCGAGCGGGACACTCAGGTCAGCAGCGCCCGCCATGCGGCCGCGCACGATCGCCGTGAGGTCGTCCAGCTCCCCCGGGGCGACATCGAACACGAGCTCGTCGTGCACCTGCAGGAGCATCCGGGACTTCATGCCGTTGAGGTCCTGGTCGATGCCGATCATCGCGAGTTTCAGGATGTCGGCGGCAGTGCCCTGGATCGGCGAGTTCAGCGCCTGCCGTGCCGCGTTCTCGCGCAGCACCCGATTCGACGACGAGAGGTCGCCGAAGGGGCGCCGCCGACCGAACTCGGTGGTCGTGTATCCGTCAGCCCTCGCCTGCTCGACGACGTTCTGCAGGTACTCGCGAACGGCGCCGAAGCGGGCGAAGTAGTCGGTCATGAGCTCCTTCGCCTCGCTCACCTCGATGCGCAGCTGCTTGCTCAGGCCGAACGCGCTCAGGCCGTAGGCCAGCCCGTACGACATCGCCTTGACCTTGGTGCGCATCGTCGGCGTTACTTCCGCCGGGTCGACGTGGAAGATCCGCGCACCGACGAAGCGGTGCAGGTCCTCTCCCCCGTTGAACGCCTCGATGAGGCCCTCGTCGCGCGAGAGGTGGGCCATGATCCGCATCTCGATCTGCGAGTAGTCGGCGGTGAGCAGCGTCTCGTAGCCCTCGCCGGCCTCGAACGCCGATCGGATGATGCGGCCGGTCTCGGTCTTCACCGGGACGTTCTGCAGGTTCGGGTCGTTCGACGCGATACGCCCGGTGGCGGATCCGGACTGCTCGTACGTGGTGTGCACGCGGCCGGCAGGGTCGACGGCCTTGTCGATGCTCGCGATGATCTGCATGAGCTTCGTCGCGTCCCGGTGCTGCAGCAGCAGGTCGAGGAAGGGATGCGGGTTCTGCTCCTGCAGGTCGGCGAGGCTCGCTGCATCAGTGGAGAACCCCGTCTTGTTCGATCGGGTCTTGGGCATGCCCAGCTGGTCGAACAGGACCTCCTGCAGCTGCTTGGGGCTGCCGAGGTTGATCTCGCGGCCGATCTCCGCGAAGGCCTTCTCCGCGACGTCCGCGGACTTGGCGCCGAGATCGGCCGTCAGCGAGCCCAGGATGCCCCGGTTGACCGTGATCCCGGTGCGCTCCATGGTCGCGAGCACCGGCACGAGCGGCATCTCGATGGTCTCGAGCACGTTGAGCGAGCCGGCGTCGAGCTTCTCGGAGAGGTACGAGGCGAGCCGCAGCGAGTACCAGGCCTCGGTGGCGGGGCTGGCAGGCTCGGTCTCGGGCACGAGCTGGTTCGGGTCGGACTGCTGCAGCGTCTCGCCGAGGTAGTACTCGGCCTGCGACTCGAGAGTCTCGGACTTCGAGCCCGGCTTGAGCAGCCAGCCGGCGAGGATCGTGTCGTACGCGATGCCGTTGATCTCGAGGCCCGAGTCGCGCGCGATCTTGAGCTGCGTCTTCGACCCGGTCATGACCTTGGGCGCGTCGCTCGCGAGCCACTGCTCGAGCGCCACGTAGTCGGCGCGGCCGGATGCCCACGGCACCCAGGCAGTCTCATCCGCGGCGCCGAGGCCGAAGCCCGTCACGACGCCGTTCGCACTCTCGATGCGCAGCCCGAGCGCGCTCTGCCCGTTCACGGACTGCGTGCTGAGCCACTTGCCGAGCTCCTCGTCGACGAGGGTGCGGATGACCGGAATGCCGCTCGCGGCGGGAGCCGTGTCGGCGATCACGTCTGCACCCTGCTCGGCGGCGGCGATCTTGAGCACGCGGTCGAGCAGGGTCTTGAACTGCAGGCGGTCGAAGATGTCGCGCACTGCCGGGATGTCCATCGGCTGGCGCAGGAGCTGCGCGGGACCGACCGGGAGCTCGACATCCGTGAGCAGGTGGTTGAGCTTGCGGTTGCGGATGGCGCGGTCCTGCTGCTCGCGCAGCTTCTCGCCGACGACGCCCTTGATCTCGTCGGCATGCGCCAGGACCTCGGCGAGCGAGCCGTACTGCTGGATCCACTTGACCGCGGTCTTCTCACCGACCTTGTCGATGCCGATCAGGTTGTCGCTGGATTCCCCGACGAGTGCCGCGATATCCGGATACTGCTCGGGCTCGATGCCGTAGCGCTCCATCACGGCATCGCGGTCGTAGCGCTTGAGCTCGGAGACGCCGCGCGCGTTCGGGTAGAGCAGGGTGACGCCGGGCTTGACCATCTGGATGGCGTCGCGGTCGCCCGAGACGACGAGCACGTCGAAGCCCTCGGCCGAGCCGCGCGTGGCGAGGGTCGCGAGTATGTCGTCGGCCTCGTAGTCCTCCTTGCTGATGGTCGTGATGCCCAGCGCCTTGAGCGCCTCCTCGAGCAGCGGCACCTGCCCGACGAACTCAGACGGGGTCTCGCCGCGGGTGCCCTTGTACTCGGGGTAGTCGCGGGTGCGGAACGAGTGGCGCGAGATGTCGAAGGCCACGGCCAGATGCGTCGGCTTCTCGTTCTGCAGCAGCAGGATGAGCATCGACAGGAACCCGTGGATGGCGTTCGTGTGCTGCCCGTCGCGTGTCGTGAAGCTGTCGACGGGAAGCGCGTAGAACGCGCGGAAGGCCAGCGAATGGCCGTCGATGACGAGGAGGGTAGGGTTTTCTGAGTCCGGCACCAGCCCAGCCTAGCTGCGGCATCCGACACCTTCACCGCCGCTGCACCGCCGCAAAGGGGCCCCATGACCAAGCTTCCCGACGACATCGACCCGGTCACCCGGCGGATCATCGAGGGCACCAACGGCGGCGAGCTCTCGGTCAAGATGGGCATCGAATTCCTCGAGTGCTCAGCGGAGTACTCAGTGGCCCGGATGCCCGTCGAGGGCAACCGCCAGGTGATCGGCCTGCTGCACGGCGGCGCCCACGTCGTGCTCGGCGAGTCGCTCGGATCGATCTCGTCGGCGATCGCCGCCGGCCCCGGCCGCTACGCCGTCGGCATCGAGATCAACGCCACCCATAGCCGCTCGGCCACCGAGGGCTGGGTCACCGGCACCTGCCGCGCGATCCACGTCGGCCGCACGCTGGCGACCCACGAGATCGTGATGACCGACGAGCAGGGGCGCCGCCTCTCGACGGTGCGCATGACCAACATGCTCCTCGACCGGCCGTCGAGTACCTCCGCCAGCTAGAAGGACTTCTCCTCGGGGTCGCGGCCCCACACCGAGCGACCGCCGTCGACCGGGAGCACCGCGCCGTTCACGAAGCCCGCGAGGTTCGACAGCAGCCACGCGACGGCCTCCGCGGCCTCGCTCGCGAGCCCCATGCGGTTCGCCGGGTGCGCTGCGCCCGTGACCGTGGCGTCCCCGTCGAAGCGCTCCGTCACGATGGAACCCAGAGCAACGGCATTGGCCCGGATGCCCCGGCCGCCGTAGTCCACGGCGGTAGCTCTCGTGAGCCCCTCCAGCGCTGCCTTCGCCACCGAGTACGCCATCGCGCCGGACACCGGCCGTTGCGCCTGGTGGGAGGACACATTCACGATCGCGCCCTTGCTGCCCGCCGCGAGGAACCGCCGTACGGCCTCCGCCGTGCCGACCACGGCCGGGACGAGGTTGGCGGCGATGGTCTCGAGCACCGACTCGGGAGCCTCGTGCAGGAAGGCGTCGTCGAACACCGCGGCATTGTTGACCCAGCCCACGAGCGGCTGCTCGGCAACCGCGGCGTCGGCGGCCCGGGCCACGTCGGACGGATCAGCAGCGTCGCCGATCACCACCGTGAGGCGGTCGTGGGTCCAGTCCGGCGCGTCGAGCACGAGGACGGTGACGTCGAGGCCGCGCGAGAGCAGCGTCTTCGCGATGGCGGCACCCACGCCGCGCCCGCCGCCCGTGATGACGACGGAGCCTGGCATCCGGTGGCTACTTCTTCGCCGACAACTGCTCGATGATCGCCTGGGCGACGTCGTGCATGGTGAGGCGGCGGTCCATCGAGGCCTTCTGGATCCAGCGGAACGCCTCGGGCTCGGTGAGGCCCATCTTCTCGTTGAGCAGGCCCTTGGCGCGGTCGACGAGCTTGCGGGTCTCGAAGCGCTCGACAAGGTCGGCGACCTCGGCCTCGAGCGTGATGATCTGGGTGTAGCGGCTGAGCGCGATCTCGATCGCGGGCAGCAGGTCGCTCGGGGTGAACGGCTTGACGACGTAGGCGAGGGCGCCGGCCTCGGAGGCCCGCTCCACGAGCTCCTTCTGGCTGAATGCCGTGAGCAGCACGACGGGAGCGATGTGGTTCTTGCTCAGGCGCTCCGCAGCGGAGATGCCGTCGAGCTGGGGCATCTTGACGTCCATGATGACGAGGTCGGGGCGGAGCTCCGTGGCGAGTGCGACAGCCGTCTCGCCGTCACCGGCCTCACCGACCACCTCGAAGCCGTTGTCGCGCAGGATCTCGACGATGTCCATACGGATGAGCGACTCGTCCTCGGCAACGACGACCCGGCGAGGGGCGGAGGGAGCAGCATCCTGATCAGTCACGGGGAAAGCCTACGGTATTCCTCCGGACGAGGTTGTTCGTGCCCACCGCGGGACTTGAACCCGCACGCCTTGCGGCACCCGAGTTTGAGTCGGACGCGTCTGCCAATTCCGCCAGGTGGGCGCACCGACCAATACTAAGGCACCGTGCACGGGCGCGGCTCGGCCGCGCAGGTACGGAGGTTAGAGTGTCGAGTGCCATGAAGCTCGTCCGCGCCGCCCTCGTTCTCGTGGCGGTGGTGGCTCTCGCGGGCTGCTCCTCGCCGGACGAGAAGGCCCACGAGTTCGGCATTTGGGCGACCACGCTCGAGCACGTGGCATCCGTCGACGCCCAGCCCGCTGCCGGAGCTGACGGGATGACCGCGCACCTCGTCGTCGACGGCGCGATCAGCAACGACGACCTCGTCTCACTCGCGTCGACCCTTCAGGAGCGGGCCGACAGCCAGGGCATCGCGGCCGCCGAGATCAACCTGATCGTCGGCAACGCGTGGGGCTTCGCGGTCGACGACGACGGGGTGGACGTCGCGGCGATCAACCGGCTGAGGGACAACCCGCTCCTGGTCGGGGCGACGATCCGGTACCAGTCGCTCCAGGACTCCCCCGACTACACGCCCGGGCTGCATGCCACAGTCGGCAGCCAAGCAGGCCTGAGGGATGCCCCGGCCGCCCTGATAGAGGCATACACCGGGGCCGGGGGCGACCTTGGCGGCATACCGGTCTCGGTATCGACCGCGGACGGGAAGTTCACCATCGCCGGAGAGGGCGACGCCCAGCCGGACTCCGCCATCAGGCTCTGGCAGGCGGTCTCCGGGCGGGTGCTGCCGCTGGCCGTACAGGCGACGCTCTCCGACGGCGCGCAGGCCCTGGAGATCACGGTCGGCACGGCGGAGGAGAAGGCGACCGCCGAGGCGGTAGGAGCGCAGTACCCGGAGGTAGTGCTCACCGTCTCGCAGTGACGCCAGGATCGACCACTACTGCTTCTCGCAGGCGATCCCGTCCTTGTCGGCGTCGCGGCCCGCGGCGTTGAGGTTGTAAACGGACTGCGAGATGAAGGTGCCCGCATAGGGCGCGTGATAGGTCCCGCTGCGCAGGTCCATGGCCCCGGGCCGCATGACGCCGTGGGGGTAGTCGACGTTCAGCGCCGCGCACGTGGCGTACACCCTGCCGGTCACCGATGAGCTGAAGGTTCGGGTGCTCGTCCCGTCGTCGTATCCCGCGCGATGGGCCGTCACCATGACGGAGACTGTGGAATCGACGTAGGTCGGGGCAATGCCGAACGTCGACCCGGTCGCGCCGGGGACGGGCGAGCCCGAGAGGTACCACTGGTAGGTCACATTCGTCGCTGCTGGACTCCAGGAACCGGCGGAGGCGACAAGGGTGCTTCCCACGACGGGGCTGCCGGAGATCGTCGGAGGCGCGACTACGGTCACGACGCCCGGCAGGACGGTGACCGCGGAGGAGGCGCCGGTCGCCGACGAGTATCCGGGTCGGATGGCCGTGACAACCACTGACACGGAGGAGCCGACGTCGCCCGCAACGGGCGTGTAGGTGGACGAGACGGCTCCCGCGATCGGAGCGCCATCGCGGTACCACTGGACCTGCGACGTTGCGGGTATTGGCGACCAGGTGCCGATCGAGGTCGTGAGAGCGGCGCCCACCCTGCCGGTTCCCTTGATAAGGGGCGGGCCGAGTGAGTACAGCGTGCCCGGCGCCACCGCGCCCGCGGTTGCGACGGTCGCCTCCGTGGTCTCAATACCGGCACGCGATACCGTGACGCGGGCCTCGACCTTCATACCGACGTCCGTGGGGACGGGCGTGTACGACGACCGCGTCGCGCCCGGCACGGGAGTGCCGCCGACCGACCACTGGTAGACCGTGGAGGTCGGAGACGGGGTGAACTGCTCGTCGAGGAGCTGGAGGGGCGTTCCGACCATCGGCGAATCGGAGAGGGCGAGACCAGACGGCGCGGTGAACTGGCCGATGCTCGTCGCGAAGAACTGCCTGCCCATCCGTGTCAACGGCGCGTAGCCTGCGGCCGTGCCCGTGACGCGCACGGTGACGACCCGGCCCAGGTCCTCAACACCGAGCTCGTACTGGGAACCGGTGGCGTGCGGTATGACTTCGGAACCTCGGAACCACTGGAACGTGAGGACCGTCGATGCCGGCGTCCACGTCCCCGTCTGGGCCACCAGCGTCTGGCCCACGGACCGCGAGCCGGTGACGGACGGCGAGCGGCCCTGCACCGCGCCCGGGCGCACGGCGGACGTCGGATCTGAGGTCCGCGACTCCGAGATGTAGTTGGCGAGGGACGCGGTGACGGTCACGGACAGGGCTCGGCCCACGTAGGCGAGCGGCGGCGAGTACTCCCGCCCGGTCGCCCCCGCGACGGGCGTGCCGTCCACCAGCCACTGGTAGGAGAACGAGCTGGGAGTGGGGCTCCAGGTCCCCGTGTCCGCGGTGAGCGGGCTGTCGACCTGCACTGGCCCCACGACAACCGGTGTCGGGGCGGAGGCGAACCTGCCGCCGTCCACGGTCAACGTGAGCCCGGCATCCATCATCGAACCGCCGACGTTGGTGGCGTTGAAGGAGAAGACGCTCGTGCCTACTGTGGTCGGCACACCTACGATGTGACCGCTCTCAGCGACGAGGGACAGGCCATCGGGAAGCGCACCGCTCTCCAGCGAGAAGGTGGGCACCGGGTTGCCCGTGACCGGTAGTGCGAAATCGTACGCCTCGCCCACCTGCGCCGTTTGCAGGACGTCGTCGATGAGCCGCGGAGGCTCAATCGCCGCTCCGACGACTATCGAGTACTCGACGGTATCCGTGTCGATCCGGCTGGTCGCCGAGATCGCGAAGGAGTAGCTGCCGATCTGCGTCGGCGTGCCGACGATCCCACCGGTTCCGGAGTCGAGCGCGAGCCCCTGCGGGAGTGCCCCGCTGGCAATGGTGAAGGATGGGCGCGGCGCCCCTTCCGCCGAGACGGTCTCGACGTACTGGGAGCCCACATACGCGCGGGGCAGGGTCGACGTGGTCATGGTCGGGCCGGCCGCGACACCGAGAACCTCGATTCCCGACGTCGCAGCGACGTAGGCCGTGCGCAGGGTCGCATCGATAGCGATTCCGGACGCTCCCGCTGCGATCGGGATCGTCGAGATCAGGACCTCGGCCGGCCCGTCGACGACCGAGACGCTGCCGGGCGCGTTCGCGAGATAGACGAGGTGAGAAGCGGGATCGACGATCATGTCGATCGGACTCGCATCAGAGGGGATTCGGGAGAGCACGACCCCCGACCCGGCGTCGGCCACGTCGACGAAGCCACCGGTGATGTTGCCGATGTACAGCCTGCCGAGGGCCGAGTCGACGGCGATCGACCAGTAGCCCTGGCCGATCGACTCGGTCCGGATCGTGGTGAGGGTCGTCGCGTCGATGACCGACAGGAAGCCCGAAGAGGTGTTGACCACGAAGACCCTGTCGGTTGCGGGGTCGACGACGATGCCCTCAGGCTGCACCTGCACGGTGATTGTCGACACGACCGTGCGGGTGGCGCCGTCGACGACAGACACGGACTTGCCGTTCGCATTGGACACGAAAACGCGGTTGCGCTCCTCATCCACGGCGATATTGGCCGGGCCGCTCCCGACCGGAACCGTTGCGGTCACGGTGTTGGAAACGCCGTCGATGATCGTCACCGTATTGCTCTGCATGTCGGAGACGTAGACCGTGTTGGTTGTCTCGTTCACGGTGACATCCGCGGCCTGAGTGCCGAGTGGGATCTGCGCCACTGCCTGTCGGGTCGTCTCGTCGATCACAGCAAGCTCGTGCGCCGGCCGGTTCACGACGTACAGCCGGGAGGTGAGGCTGTTGACAGCCACGGCTCCGGCGTTCTGAGCCGCGATGCGGCTCGCGTGCTCGAGCGGGGAAGGAGAGGGTTCCGGGTCCGACTCACTCACTATCGCGAGCGAGGTCCCGTTCTGGCTGGGCACGAGCACCCGAGTGCCGTCGGGGGTGACCGCGACGGACAGCGCGGAGTGAACGACGGTCTTCCGGATCGTGTGGCCCGACACGACGTCGACCACCGCGAGGACGGGGTCCTGAGCGTCAACGACGTAGAGCGTTGCGCCGTCCGGGGAGACGGTGAGGGAGAAGGGCCGCTGACCCAGGTAGAGCCCGTCACCCAGAACGCGGGTCGCTCCGGTCCCCAGGTCCGTCTCGTAGATCATGTTGCTCGCGGCGTAGATCTTCGTGCCGTCGGGCGAGAGGGCGAGGCCCCGGGCAATGCCGGAAGGCACTCCGGTGATCGTCCCGGATGCGATGTCGACACCGAACACGCCGCGATCGCCCAGCGAGACATAGGCCGTCGCGCCATCGTGTGAAACGACGATGTCATAGGGGCTGCCGTAGCCCGTGAGCGGAATCTGCCGCTCATAGGTGCTCGTGGTGACATCGATGATGTCGAGACTGCCGCTCGTGGTGTCGAAGCCGTGGACTACGTAGGCCTTCAGCCCGTCCGGAGAGAAGGCGACATTCAGAAGGGAGCCCGTGCCCGGGAGCGGGACCGTCGCGACCACCGATCGCGACTCGGTCGCGATCACCGAGACAGCCGGGTGGGCGAAGCTGTTCTCCGCGACGTACAGGAGGGCGCCGTCCGGACTGACGGCGAGACCGGCGGGTCGCTCTCCCA
Source organism: Rhodoglobus sp. (assembly GCA_025463515.1). Lineage (GTDB taxonomy): Bacteria > Actinomycetota > Actinomycetes > Actinomycetales > Microbacteriaceae > Rhodoglobus. Next base: position 59,226 of record JAODAQ010000065.1, on the reverse strand, counting down.
CGGGGATCGTTGCCGTCGTGGAGCCCGCTGCAATGTCGACCACGGACACCGTGCCCGCATCGTCATCACCGTAGTTGCTCACGTAGGCGGTCGAGCCATCGGGCGAGATCACGACGTCACGCGGGTCTTGGCCGACGGCAACGGTCGAGTAGCCCAAGATGAGCGGAGACGCGGCGACCGCGCCGAGCGGGACACCCGTGAGGATGACCGCTGCAGCGATTGCAAGCGCGAGCGTTCGCACAGGGTGCGCCATTGCGGTACTCCGGGTCTTATCGCGGTCTGACGTGAGGGGCAGTCAAGATCGTATCGCTCCCTGGCTACTCGATTCGCGCGAACCGCGGCCCGTCGTATCCGTCGCGCACGACCCGCTCGCCCCACATCGCGACCGGGCGCACCCACAGCTCCGAAGAGCCGTCGCGGTGGTACACCACGAACGGCTCCTCGGTCTCGCTGTGCCGAGCCACGCCCACGACCACGTACACCGCGCCCTTGAAGTGGCGGTAGCGGCCGGGAGCGGGCTCCAGGACTACTTCTCCCAGACCGGAGCTGCAGCGTTCACGGCATCGCCGACGATGTGCACGCGCAGGTCGTTGGTCGAGCCCGAGATGCCGGGAGGGGATCCCGAGATCACGACGACCTTGTCGCCGACCTCGGCCAGGCCCTCGGCGAGGAGCACCTCGTCCACCTGGCGGTACATCGCATCGGTGTGGGTGACGCGCTCCACGACGAAGGACTCGATGCCCCAGATCAGCGCCATGCGGCGGCGGATAGCGGGATCGGGCGTGAAGGCCTTCATGGGAACGCGGAACCGGAGCCGCGACATCCGGCGGGCCGAATCTCCCGACTCGGTGAAGACGCAGACGTACTTGGCGTCGACGAAGTCGGCGACCTCGGCCGCCGCGAGGGTGATCGCGCCGCCCTGCGTGCGCGGCTTCGTGCCGAGCGGGGGGATGCGCTCCAAGCCGTGGTCCTCGGTGGAGGCCACGATGCGCGCCATGGTCTGCACCGTGATGACCGGATACTCGCCGACACTGGTCTCGCCGGAGAGCATCACCGCGTCAGCGCCGTCGAGGATGGCGTTCGCGACGTCCGAGGTCTCTGCGCGAGTCGGAACCGGCGAGGAGATCATCGACTCGAGCATCTGCGTCGCGACGATGACCGGCTTGGCCATGCGGCGCGCGAGCTCGACAGTGCGCTTCTGCACGATCGGAACGGCCTCGAGCGGCAGCTCGACGCCCAGGTCGCCACGGGCGACCATGATGGCGTCGAACGCATCGATGATGGCCTCGAGGTGGTCGACGGCCTGCGGCTTCTCGATCTTGGCGATGACGGGGACCTTGCGGCCCTCCTCCGCCATGATCTCGTGCACGCGCACGATGTCCTCGGCATTGCGCACGAACGAGAGCGCGATGAGGTCGGCGCCGAGCTTGAGGCCCCAGCGGAGGTCGTCCTCGTCCTTCTCGGAGAGGGCGGGCACGTTGACCGCGACGCCGGGCAGGTTGATGCCCTTGTTGTTGGAGACAGCGCCCGCGACGATGACCTCGGTCGTGACGACCGGGCCGTCGACCGAGGTGACCTTGACCTTGACCTTGCCGTCGTCGATGAGGAGGAAGTCGCCCGGCGAGACGTCGTCGGGCAGGCCCTTGAACGTCGTGCCCGAGAGCTCCTTGGTGCCGATGACGTCCTCGGTGGTGATCTTGAAGATGTCGCCGACGGCGAGGTCGTAGGGGCCGGCCTCGAACTTGCCCAGGCGGATCTTGGGGCCCTGCAGGTCGACCATGACGGCGACGGCACGACCGGAGTCCTCAGCCGCCTTGCGCACGTTGGCGTAGACCTCTTCGTGCACGGCGTAGGAGCCGTGGCTGAGGTTCATGCGGGCCACATCGACACCTGCATCGATGATCGCTCTGATGTTCTCGTAGCTCGACGTTGCTGGGCCGAGTGTCGCGACGATTTTAGCTCGTCTCATGACTTCCTTCTGATGTGGGTACTGCAGTGGTGGTGGTGGTGGGAAAGGTACTAGATCGAGATGGCGTGGTCGGTCGGACGCACGGGGAAGGGCAGCTGGGTCTCGCCCTCGAGGAACTTGTCGACGGCGGATGCCGCAGCGCGACCCTCGGCGATGGCCCACACGATGAGCGACTGGCCGCGGCCGGCGTCGCCCGCGACGAACACGCCGGACTCGCTGGTCTGGTAGTCGCCGTCGCGCTCGATGTTACCCTTCGCGTCGAACGGCACGGGAAGCTGCTCGTCGATGGTGTGCGACTCCGGGCCGGTGAAGCCGAGTGCGAGGAGCACCAGGTCGGCCGGGATCTCGCGCTCGGTGCCCGACTTCGGCACGCGGCGTCCGTCGATGTACTCGGTCTCGGCGACGCGGATCGCCCGCACCTCGCCGGCCTCGTTCGAGAGGAACTCCACGGTCGACGCGAGGTACACGCGCTCGCCGCCCTCCTCGTGGGCGCTGGACACCTCGAACAGCGTCGGGGACATCGGCCACGGCTGGTGCTCGGGGCGCTCGTTCGGCGGCTGGATGCCGATCGCGAGGTTGGTGACCGAGAGCGCCGACTGGCGGTGCGCGGTGCCGATGCAGTCGGCTCCGGTGTCGCCGCCGCCGAGGACGACGACGTGCTTGCCCTCAGCGCTGATCTGCTCGGGGACGAGGTCGCCCGCGCCCGCCTTGTTCTGCTGCACGAGGTACTCCATAGCGAAGTGCACGCCGAGGAGGTCGCGACCGGGGATCGGCAGATCGCGCGGAACCATGGCGCCGGTCGCGATGACCACCGCGTCGTAGCGCGCCTTGAGGTCGCTCCAGGAGATGTCGACGCCGATCTCGACGCCCGCGCGGAAGCGCGTGCCCTCGGCCTGCATCTGCGCGATGCGCGCCTCGATGTGCTTCTTCTCCATCTTGAAGTCCGGGATGCCGTACCGCAGCAGCCCGCCGATGCGGTCGTCCCGCTCGAACACGGCGACGGTGTGGCCCGCGCGCGTGAGCTGCTGGGCCGCAGCGAGTCCCGCGGGGCCGGAGCCGACCACGGCAACGGTCTTGCCGGTGAGGCGCTCGGGCGGGTGCGGAGTGACGAGGCCGTTCGCGAACGCCTGGTCGATGATCGAGACCTCGACCTGCTTGATCGTCACCGCCGGCTGGTTGATGCCGAGCACGCAGCTCGACTCGCACGGGGCGGGGCACAGGCGGCCGGTGAACTCCGGGAAGTTGTTGGTCGCGTGCAGGCGCTCGATGGCCTGCGCGCCCTCGCCGCGCCACATGAGGTCGTTCCACTCGGGGATCAGGTTGCCGAGCGGGCAGCCCTGGTGGCAGAACGGGATGCCGCAGTCCATGCAGCGGCCGGCCTGGCGCTTGAGCTCGGACGGGTCCTGCTGCTCGTAGACCTCTTTCCAGTCCATGAGCCGCAGCGCGACGGGGCGACGGGGCGGGGTCTCCCGCTCCTGCACCTTGAGAAAGCCCTTGGGATCAGCCATTTGTCACATCCATTGTTGCTCGGAGTTGGGGATCAGACTGTGTTTTCAACCGCCCGTCACCTCCATGATGCGAGCCCAGGTAACGTCGCCGTCCGGGTCCAGTCCTTCGTCGATCGCGGTCTGCCGCGTCTGCAGCACTGCCGCGTAGTCGCGCGGCAGCACCTTGGTGAAGCGCGCGATCGTGTCATCCAGGTTCTCGAGCATCTTCGCCGCGACCACCGAGTCGGTCTCGTCGCGGTGGCGGGTGAGCAGGTCCGTGAGGATCTCCACATCCGCGCCGCCCAGCGGCAGCAGCTCGAGCTCGCCCGTCGCGAGCGACTCGGCGTTGACGCGCTCGGGCCGCAGGTCGTGGATGTAGGCAGTGCCGCCCGACATGCCGGCGCCGAGGTTGCGCCCGGTGCCGCCGAGGATGACCGCGAGCCCGCCGGTCATGTACTCGAGCGCGTGGTCGCCCACTCCCTCCACGACCGCGGTGGCGCCGGAGTTGCGCACGAGGAACCGCTCCCCGACGATGCCGCGCAGGAACATGCTGCCCTGGGTCGCGCCGTAGCCGATGACGTTGCCGGCGATGACGTTGCGCTCCGCCGGGAACACGCTGTTGCGGTGCGGGCGGATCACGATCTCGCCGCCGCACAGGCCCTTGCCGACGTAGTCGTTGCTGTCGCCCTCAAGCCTGAGCCGGATGCCCGCCGGCATGAACGCGCCGAACGACTGCCCGGCCGTGCCGGTGAGCCGCACCTCGATCGTGCCCGTGGGCAGGCCGTTCTCGCCGTGGCGCACCGTGACCTCGTGGCCGAGCATGGTGCCGACCGCGCGCTCCGTGTTGCGCACCGGGAGCTCGATCACGACGGGGGTGCCGTTCTCCAGCGCCGCGCTGCTCAGGCGGATGAGCTGCTGGTCGAAGTGCTTCTCGAGCTCGTGGTTCTGGGGCACGCGGTTGGTGCGCGGCTCGTCGTCGTCGAACTCCGGGCCCACGAAGATCGGGGTCAGGTCGAGGCCGTCGGCCTTCCAGTGCTCCACGGCGCGGTCGACGTCGAGCAGCTCGCTGTGGCCGATGAGCTCCTCGAGCGAGCGGAAGCCCAGCTCCGAGAGGTACTCGCGCACCTCCTGGGCCAGGAACTCGAAGAAGTTGACGATGAACTCGGGCTTGCCCGTGAAGCGCGCGCGCAGCTCGGGGTTCTGCGTCGCGACGCCGACCGGGCAGGTGTCGAGGTGGCAGACGCGCATGAGGATGCACCCGCTCACGACGAGCGGCGCTGTCGCGAAGCCGTACTCCTCCGCCCCGAGCAGCGCGCCGATGATCACGTCGCGGCCGGTCTTCATCTGCCCGTCGACCTGCACGACCACGCGGTCGCGCATGCCGTTGAGCATGAGGGTCTGCTGCGTCTCGGCGAGGCCGATCTCCCACGGGGTACCGGCGTGCTTGAGCGAGTTGAGCGGGCTCGATCCGGTGCCGCCGTCGTGGCCGGAGACCAGCACGACGTCGGCGAGGGCCTTCGTCACGCCCGCCGCGACCGCGCCGATGCCCGACTGGCTCACGAGCTTGACGTGCACCCGGGCCTCCGGGTTGGCGCGCTTCACGTCGAAGATGAGCTGCTTGAGGTCCTCGATCGAGTAGATGTCGTGGTGCGGCGGCGGCGAGATGAGCCCGACACCGGCGGTGCTGTGGCGAGTGCGCGCGATCCAGGGGTACACCTTCGCAGCGGGCAGCTGGCCGCCCTCGCCGGGCTTGGCGCCCTGCGCCATCTTGATCTGGATGTCCGTCGCGTGGGTCAGGTACATGCTCGTGACGCCGAAACGGCCGGATGCCACCTGCTTGATCGCACTGCGGCGCTCCGGGTCGAGAAGGCGCGCGACATCCTCGCCGCCCTCGCCCGTGTTGGACCGCCCACCGAGACGGTTCATCGCGATCGCGAGCGTCTCGTGAGCCTCCTGGCTGATCGAGCCGTAGCTCATCGCACCCGTGTTGAAGCGCTTGACGATCGACTCGACCGATTCGACCTCGTCGATCGGCACCGCGGGGCGCTGGCCGTCCTTGATCTTGAACAGCCCGCGCAGCGTCATCAGGTTCTCGGCCTGCTCGTCCACGAGCTTCGTGTAGTCGCGGAAGATGTCGTAGCGGCGCGAGCGGGTCGCGTGCTGGAGCTTGAACACCGTCTCCGGGTTGAAGAGGTGCGGCGGGCCCTCGCGGCGCCACTGGTACTCGCCGCCGGTGGCGAGGCGCTCGTGCGCGCTCGGCGAGGCGCCCTCCGGGTAGGCGGCGGCGTGGCGCGCCGCGCTCTCCGTGGCGATCACGTCGATGCCGACGCCGCCGAGGAGGCTCGAGGTGCCGGTGAAGTACTGGTCGACGAACTCCTGGTTGAGCCCGACCGCCTCGAAGGCCTGGGCGGCCGCGTAGGAGCCGACGACGGAGATGCCCATCTTGGACATGATCTTGAGCACGCCCTTGCCGAGCGCCTTGATGAGGTTCTTGACGGCCTTCTCCGGGGTGATCCCCTGGATCATCCCGCTGCGGACCAGCTCCTCCGCGGTCTCCATCGCGAGGTACGGGTTGATCGCCGAGGCGCCGTAGCCCACGAGCAGCGCGACGTGGTGCACTTCGCGCACGTCGCCCGCCTCGACGATGATTCCGACCTTCATCCGGTTCTCTTCGCGGATCAGGTGGTGGTGCACGGCCGCGAGCATCAGCAGCGACGGGATCGGCGCCAGGTCCTTGTTGGAGTCGCGGTCGGAGAGCACGATGAACTGCGCGCCGTTCGCGATCGCCTCATCGACCTCTGCGCACATCTTGGCGAGGCGCTTCTCCATGGCCTTCGGGCCCTTGTCCACGCGGTACAGGCCCCTGAGGGTGACCGTGGGGCGACGGCCGCTGGCGGTCTCGAAGTGCTGGATCTTCGCGAGCTCGTCGTTGTCGATCACCGGGAAGTCGAGGGCGATCTGCTTCGCGTGCTCGGGGGTCGCGGTGAGCAGGTTGCGCTCCGGCCCGAGCCCGGACTTCATCGAGGTCACGACCTCTTCGCGGATCGAGTCGAGCGGCGGGTTCGTCACTTGCGCGAACTGCTGCGTGAAGTAGTCGAACAGCAGGCGCGGCCGGTCCGAGAGGACGGCGATCGGGGTGTCTGAACCCATCGCGCCGAGGGGCTCGGCCGCGAATCGCGCCATGGGCATGACGAGGATGCGCACCTCCTCCTCGGTGTAGCCGAAGGTGCGCTGGCGGCGGGTCACCGAGGCCGGAGTGTGCACGATGTGCTCGCGCTCGGGCAGGTCCTTCAGGGCGATGCGGCCCTGCTCGAGCCACTCCCCCCACGGCTCGGACGCTGCGAGCTCGGCCTTGACCTCGTCGTCCTCGATGATGCGGCCCTCGGCCGTGTCGACGAGGAACATCTTGCCGGGGCGAAGGCGGCCCTTGCGGACGACCTTGCTCGGCTCGATGTCGAGCACGCCGATCTCGCTTGCGAGCACCACGAGCCCCTCGTCGGTGACGAGGTAGCGGCCCGGGCGGAGCCCGTTGCGGTCGAGGGTGGCGCCGACCAGCGAGCCGTCGGTGAAGACGAGGGCGGCGGGGCCGTCCCACGGCTCCATGAGCATGGAGTGGTACTCGTAGAAGGCGCGACGGGCGGGGTCGACATCCGTCTGGTTCTCGTACGCCTCCGGCACCATCATCATCATCGCGTGCGGGAGCGAGCGGCCGGCCAGGTTGAGCAGTTCCACGACCTCGTCGAACGACGCCGAGTCGCTCGCGCCGGGCGTGTTGATGGGCAGGATCGACCGGATGTCGCCGAGCACGTCGCTCTCGAGCTGGGACTGCCGCGCGCGCATCCAGTTGCGGTTGCCCTGAACGGTGTTGATCTCGCCGTTGTGCGCGATCATGCGGAACGGCTGGGCGAGCGGCCACGACGGGAACGTGTTGGTCGAGTAGCGCGAGTGCACGAGGGCGAGCTTCGAGGTGAAGCGCTCGTCGGAGAGGTCGGGGTAGAACGGCTCCAGCTGGAGAGTCGTGACCATGCCCTTGTAGACGAGGGTGCGCGCGGAGAGCGACGGGAAGTAGGCGTTGAGCTGGTGCTCCGCGCGCTTGCGCAGGCGGAACACCTGGCGCTCGAGCTCGAGGCCGCCGGCGGGGCGCTGCTCGCCGGTCGAGCTCGTCGAGACTCGCGTCGACTGCAGGAACACCTGCTCGAAGGCTGGCATCGCGTCGCGGGCGAGATTGCCGAGGTTGCTCGGCTCGACCGGCACCTCCCGCCAGCCGAGGACGGTCAGGCTCTCCTCGGCGGCGAGCTCGGCGAGGCCCCGCTTGAGGGTCTCGCGCTCCGCTGCATCCGTGGGCAGGAACGACATGCCGACCGCGTAGCGGCCGACGGGCGGGAGCTCGAAGTCGACGACGGCCCTGAGGAAGGCATCCGGGATCTGGGTGATGATCCCCGCGCCGTCGCCCGTGCCCGCATCCGACCCGACAGCACCGCGGTGCTCGAGGTTGCGCAGGGCGTTCAGAGCGGTCTCGATGATGTCGTGCCCCGCCGTGCCGCGGAGGGTCGCGACCATGGCGAGGCCGCAGGCGTCCTTCTCATTGCGCGGGTTGTAGAGACCCGTTGCCTGCGGAACCGAGCTGAAGCGCTCAAAGGGTGGCGTGAGAGCCATGGGAACCGTCCTCACGATGGTGCATTGCGTTGGGGGACGTCGGCGGCCCTAAGGAATCTGGCCCCCGGTTATTAGGAGCGCGTGTTACCAGAGTCGCTTGTGGCGAGCTTTTCGTCAGCGTCGGCGACATCGTCGTCGGGTTCGTCAGCATCCGAATAGGTCTCCCCGGAGTCTACAGCACCCTCCGGCTTCCACTCCCGACCGGGCACGTAGGCGCTCGGCTCGAAACCGGGGTGGCGGCGGCGCTGGACGAGGAACAGGATGATGCCGAGCAGGATCGCGGCGAAGGCCCCCCACACGTTCGTGCGGATGCCGAAGAACACCTCGCTCGGGTCAATGCGGATCGACTCGAACCAGGCGCGGCCGACGCCGTACCAGATCATGTACAGGGCCCAGACCTTGCCCCACTGCAGGCGCGGGACGGCGTCGCCCAGGGGAACCGGCAGGGAGATGCCGAGGATCGTCTTCTTCACGAAGCGGTACTGGCGCTCCATCGTGAGCAGGAACACGATGCCCACGACGTTCCAGATCATCTCGTAGAGGAACGTGGGGTGGAACAGCGTGCCCTCGGCGAGGCCGACCGGGTACGCCGGGTTGCTCGACTCGATCTCGAGGCCCCACGGCAGGTCGGTCGGCAGGCCGAAGAGCTCGTGGTTGAAGTAGTTGCCGAGGCGGCCGAGCGCCTGGGCGAGGAGCATCGCGGGAGCGAGGGCGTCCGCGAAGGTCCAGAAGCGGAGGCCCGTGACGCGGCAGCCGATCCAGGCGCCGATGGCACCGCCGATGAGCGAGCCGAACAGGGCGTTTCCGCCCTCCCAGATCGCGAAGACGTTGCCCGGCTTGCTGATGTTGAAGGGGTCGGCGCCGTCGAAGAAGTAGTCGCCGGGGTGGGTGAGCACGTGGTACGCGCGCGCCCCGATGAGGCCGAGCGGGATCGCCCAGATGATGACGTCGAGCACGATGCCGGGCTCCGCGCCGCGCGCCTTGAGGCGCTGGTTGACCATGATCGCGGAGGCGATGATGCCGACCAGGATGCACAGCGCGTAGGTGTGGATCTGGATGACCTGGTTCTCACCGACGAACGGCAGGATCGCGTGCAGCCAGCCGAGCGGGATCGACCACGGGATCTGCCAGTCGATGGGCGGGCTGGGGATGCTGAGTGGCAGGAGCGACAAGCTCGTCACCTTTCTAGAGCGATAAGACTAGGCAACTGTACCCGCTGCCAGAGCGGCGGCAGCGCGAGCCACAGCGGGCACTCCCCCGTCGGCGAGAGCGGAGACGAGGGCGGATCCGACGATGGCGCCGTCCGCGTAGCCGAGCACCTCGCGCACCTGGTCGCCGGTGGAGATGCCCACCCCGACGCAGGCGCTCGTGGAGCCGGCATCCCGCAGTCGTGCGACCAGTGAGCGGGCGGCCTGGTCTACGTCGGCGCGCGCGCCGGTGATGCCCATGGTCGAGACCGCGTAGACGAAGCCGCGGCTGCGCTCGACGGCCTGGCGCAGTCGCGCATCGGTCGACGAGGGCGCCGCGAGGAACACCCGGTCGAGGCCCGTGCGGTCGGATGCCGCGAGCCACTCCGAGGCCTCGTCCGCGACGAGGTCGGGCGTGATCAGGCCAGCGCCGCCCGCGGCGAGCAGGTCGTCCGCGAAGCGGTCGACGCCGTACTGCAGGACGGGGTTCCAGTACGTCATGACGAGAACGGGCGCGTCGACGCGCGCGGTGATCGCGGCAACCGCCTCAAACCCGTGCCCGAGCTTGAACCCGTCGGCGAGGGCCGTCTGGGTAGCCCTCTGGATGACCGGGCCGTCCATCACGGGGTCGGAGTACGGCAGGCCCAGCTCGATGATGTCGACGCCGTTCTCGACGAGCGCGACTGCCGCGTCGATGCTGGTCTTGAGGTCGGGGAACCCGACCGGGAGGTAGCCGACGAGCGCCCCGGAACCGGCGGCCTTGCGCGCAGCGATGACCGTCTCGACCGAGCTCGACAAGCGGGCGCTCACAGCGGCGCCTCGTCCTCGGCGGCCAGCGCCGCCGTGTCCAGGATGTCGAAGTACTTGCCCGCGGTCTCCATGTCCTTGTCACCGCGGCCGCTGAGATTCACGAGGATGATCGCCTCCGGGCCGAGCTCCTTGCCGAGCTTGATGGTACCGGCGAGGGCGTGGGCCGACTCGATGGCGGGGATGATGCCCTCCGTGCGGCTCAGCAGCCGCAGCGCCTGCATCGCCTCGTCGTCGGTGATCGGGAGGTAGCTCGCGCGGCCGATGTCGTTGAGCCAGGCGTGCTCCGGCCCGACGCCCGGGTAGTCGAGGCCGGCCGAGATCGAGTGCGACTCGATGGTCTGGCCGTCCTCGTCCTGCAGCATGTACGAGCGGGCGCCGTGCAGCACGCCCGGTCGGCCGCGCGTGATGGTCGCGGCGTGCCGCTCCGTGAGGTGGCCCTCGCCCGCCGCCTCGTAGCCGTACAGTGCGACATCCGGATCATCGAGGAACGCGTGGAAGATGCCCATCGCGTTACTGCCGCCGCCCACGCACGCCGTGACGGCGTCGGGCAGGCGGCCGGTGAGGTCGAGCACCTGGCGGCGCGCCTCCTCGCCGATGATCTTGTGGAAGTCGCGCACCATGACGGGGAACGGATGCGGCCCCGCGACGGTGCCGAGCAGGTAGTGGGTGTCGCCCACGTTCGCCACCCAGTCGCGCAGCGCCTCGTTGATCGCGTCCTTGAGCGTGCGCGAGCCGTTCGTCACGGGGATGACCTCGGCGCCGAGCAGCCGCATGCGGGCGACGTTGAGCGCCTGGCGCTCGGTGTCGACCTCGCCCATGTAGACGACGCACTCCATGCCGAAGAGCGCGGCAGCGGTAGCGCTGGCGACGCCGTGCTGGCCGGCTCCCGTCTCCGCGATGAGGCGGGTCTTGCCGAGCCGCTTCGCCAGCAGCGCCTGCCCGAGCACGTTGTTGATCTTGTGGGAGCCCGTGTGGTTCAGGTCCTCGCGCTTGAGGATGATTCGAGCCCCGCCCGCGTGCTCCGCGAAGCGCGGCACCTCGGTGACGATGCTCGGCCGGCCCGTGTAGGTGGCGTGCAGCTCCGCGAGCTCGGCCTGGAACACGGGGTCGGTCTTGGCCGCCGTGTACGCGGCATCCAGTTCGTCCAGGGCGGCGATGAGCGACTCGGGGACGAAGCGGCCGCCGTACTCGCCGAAGTAGGGGCCGAGCTCGTCACGAAGGGCCATCAGTGCACCAAGAACTCTCGGATGGTGGTCACGGGGTCGCCGTTGGCCACGAGCGCCTCCCCCACGAGCACGACGTCCGCGCCGGCTCGGCGGTAGTGCGCGACATCGGCGGGCGTCTTCACCGCGGACTCGGCGACGCGGATCACCCCGCTGGGAATCTGGTCCGCAAGCCTGCCGAACAGGTCCTGGTCGAGTTCGAAGGTGCTCAGGTCGCGCGCGTTGACGCCGATGACGTCGGCGCCGAGGTCGAGCGCCCGCTCCACCTCGTCGGCGCTGTGGGTCTCGACCAGCGGCGTCATACCGAGCTGGTTGATGAGCAGCGCCAGCTCCTCGAGCTTGGCCTGATCGAGGGCGGCGACGATGAGCAGCACGAGGTCGGCGCCCGCGGCGCGGGCCTCGAACACCTGGTACGGCTCGACGATGAAGTCCTTGCGCAGCAGGGGCACGGATGCCACCTCCCGGACGGCCTCGAGATCGGCGAGCGAGCCGCCGAACCTGCGGCCCTCCGTCAGCACGCTGATCGCCGAGGCGCCGCCGAGCTGGTAGGCGGACGCGAGCGCCGCCGGATCCACTATCTCGGCGAGCGGCCCGCGCGAGGGGCTCGCGCGCTTGATCTCGGCGATGATGTGCACGCGGTCACGGGGGGCGAGCGCGGCGAGGACGTCGAGTGCGGGCTCCCGAGCGAGAGCTGACGACTCGACGTCGGCAAGGCTGCGAGCAGCGCGACGCTCCGAAGCGTCTGCGACTGCTCCGGCTACGAGGTCGGCTAGCACCTAGCTCTGTGTCCTCTGGCTCAACTGGGCCTTGGGCTGGAGCCGGGCTCCGCCGACGCCGTAGCCGAGCTTGCCGAGCACGAAGCCCACGAGGCCGCCGACGACGACGAGACCGGCCGAGGCGTAGACCAGCCACGCGATGTTGAACCAGAAGGCGAGGGTGCCGATCGCGAAGGCAATCAGCATGATGATGACTGCGGTCCAGGCGGCTGGCGAGTTCCCGTGGCCGGGGTCGGAATCAGCGTGGATCTGGCTCATCGAACGGGCTCCATTTCGTGGGGTACGGGTGAAATTCTAGCGGGTCGGGTCGGAGCCGTCGCTCAGGCTGTCCCACGCGCCGACCGGCGTGCCGGTGTCATCCGCGGGGACCGCCTCGTACTTCTTGGTCGGCCCGGGCCAGCGGTGCCCGGTTGAGAGCACGGCGATCCCGACGAGCGCCGTGAGCACGCCCGCCACGATTCCGACGGCGGGCCAAAGGGTGACCGCTGCGCTCAGAACGAGAGCCGCGATCGACTCGGGCCCGCCCACGGCGGTCGTCGCGGTGATGGTGCTCGCCGAGGCGGCGACCGGGTCGACGAGCGCGCCGATCGCGACGACCGCGAGCAGCACGCCGATGGCGGCCTCGAGGATGCCCAGCGCAACCCGGACGCCGCGGCCGGCGATCGACAGTGCGCCGAGGAGCGCAAGGGAGGCGAGGCCGAGTGCGGACAGCGCGGGTGCCGCTGCCTGCCCCGCGACCGCGAGGGGCTGCCCGCCCTCGAGCACGAGGTCGAACCAGGTCTGCGTCCACGACAGCAGCGCGAGCCCCGCGCCGGCGATGCCGACGAGGATGAGCGCGAGCCTCAGGCGCGAGGGCTTCACAGCACCCTCCGCATCGCGTTCGCCACCGCAACCGCGCGAAGGGGCGCCGCTGCCTTGTTCTGCGATTCCTGGTGCTCCGCGGCGGGGTCCGAGTCGGCGACGAGGCCGGCCCCGGCCTGCACCCGCGCGAGGCCGCCCACGATGGTCGCGGTGCGGATCGCGATCGCCAGATCGGCGTCGCCGGCGAAGTCGAAGTAGCCCACGACGCCGCCGTAGACGCCGCGCTGGGCGGGCTCGAGCTCGTCGATGATTTCCAGTGCTCGCGGCTTCGGTGCCCCGGAGAGGGTGCCGGCGGGGAAGGTCGCGCGGAACACGTCCACCGAGCTGGCGTCGGCATTGAGATCGCCCTCGACCGAGGAGACGAGGTGCATGATGTGGCTGAACCGCTCAACCTGCATGAACTCGGTGACCTCGACCGTGCCGGGCGTGCAGACCTTGAGCAGGTCGTTGCGCGCGAGGTCGACGAGCATGAGGTGCTCGGCCTGCTCCTTGGTGTCCGCGAGGAGCTCCTCGGCGAGCTCGAGATCGCGCTCGGGCGTATCGCCGCGGGGCCGCGAGCCGGCGATGGGGTGCATGTACACCCGCTGGTCGGAGACCTTCACGAGCGCCTCAGGGCTCGAGCCCACTATCGAGTACGACTCCCCCGCGGCGTCCACGAGGGTCAGCAGGTACATGTACGGCGACGGGTTGAGAGTGCGCAGGACCCGGTAGATGTCGATCGGGTCTGCGGTGACCTCGTGGTCGAAGCGCTGCGACACGACGACCTGGAAGACGTCGCCGTCGACGATGTACTTCTTCGAGCGCTCGATCGCGTCGTGGTACTCGGCGGGCTGGGTGCGCGGGATCGGTGTCGGTGCGATCGTGAGGTCGACCTCGGCGAGCCACACCTCGTTGGGTTTCGCGATGGCCTGCTGCATGGCGTCGAGCCTGCGCTGGGCATCCCCCCAGAGCACGTCGCGCTCGTCGGTGCCGTCGTTGAGAGCCGCCGCGATCAGCAGCACGGTGCCGAACCGGTGGTCGAGGACCACGAGCTCGGAGACGAAGCTGAGCGCCTGGCCGGGCACGCTGAAGTCGGCTGGCGGGACGTTGGGCAGCCGCTCGAGCTGCCGGATCGCCTCCCAGCCGATGAAGCCCACGAGACCGCCGGTGAGCGGCGGGTGGCCGGGCACGTGCGGCGTGCTCCAGCGCTCGTACAGGTGCGCGACCGCGTCGAGCGGCCCGGCGGGATGCGAGTCGCCGAGCGCGCGCTCGACCGGCAGGCCGTAGTCGAGCCACGCGGCGGCACCGTCGGTCTGGGTGAGGACCCCGAAGCTCGAGACGCCGACGAAGGAGAAGCGAGACCAGATTCCGCCCTGCTCCGCCGACTCGAGCAGGAATGTGCCCGGCTTGCCCTGCGCCAGCTTGCGATACACGCCGACCGGAGTCTCGCCGTCCGCGAAGAGCTCGCGGATGACGGGGACGACGCGATGGCCGGCCTCGAGGCGGGCGGTGAAGTCTGCGGCTGTGGTGGAGTTATGCATCGAGGACCACCGGGGTGAGCGGGTCGACGTCGAAGCAGGCGTGCGCACCGGTGTGGCAGGCGGGGCCGTGCTGGTCGACGGTCACGAGGATCGTGTCGCCGTCGCAGTCGAGGGCCGCACCTCGGACGAGCTGGATGTTGCCGCTCGTGTCGCCCTTGCGCCAGAACTCCTGGCGGCTTCGGCTCCAGAACGTCACGCGGCCCTCGGAGAGGGTGCGGCGCAGCGCCTCCGCGTTCATGTAGCCGAGCATGAGGACCTCTCTCGTGTCCCACTGCTGGATGATCGCGGGCAGCAGCCCGTTCGCGTCAAAGGTCACGCGGTCGATCACATCGGTCGTCATCGCACTACCAGCCCTGCCTCGTCGAGGGCGCGCTTCACGTCGCCCACCGTCAGTTCGCCATTGTGGAACACGGATGCCGCGAGCACGGCGTCCGCGCCGGCCTCGATCGCCGGGGCGAAGTCCCCGACGGCGCCGGCTCCCCCGCTCGCGATCACCGGCACGCTGCTGATCTCCCGCATCGCGGCGATGAGCTCCAGGTCGAAGCCCTGCTTCGTGCCGTCGGCGTCGATCGAGTTGACGAGCAGCTCGCCCGCCCCGCGCTCGATGGCCTCGCGGGCCCAGTCGAGTGCATCGATCTCGGTCTCGGTGCGGCCGCCGTGCGTCGTCATGACGTAGCGGCCTCCACTGCGCTTGACGTCGAGGGAGAGGACGAGTGCCTGGGCGCCGAAGCGGTCCGCAATCTCGTCCAGCAGCGCCGGACGCGCGATCGCCGCGCTGTTGACGCCGATCTTGTCGGCGCCGTTCGCCTGCAGCCGCGCGACGTCGTCGGCGCTGCGCACACCACCGCCGACCGTGAGCGGGATGAACACCTGCTCGGCAGTCGCGCGCACGACGTCGTACATGGTCGCACGGTCGTCCACCGTGGCCGTCACGTCGAGGAAGGTGATCTCGTCGGCGCCCTGCTCGTAGTACTTGCGGGCGAGCTCGACGGGGTCGCCCGCGTCCCGCAGGTTCAGGAAATTGACGCCCTTGACCACCCGGCCCGCGGAGACGTCGAGGCACGGGATGACTCGCACGGCGACGGCCACGGTCAGATCCTCGCGGCGTGGATGGCGCTGACGAGGATCGCCCGCGCGCCGATCTGGTACAGCTCGTCCATGACGTGGTTGGTGTCGGCGCGCGGGACCATCGCCCGGACCGCCACCCACTCCGGGTCGTGAAGGGGGGAGATCGTCGGGCTCTCGATGCCCGGGGTGACGCGGGTCGCGGCCTCGAGCAGCGCGAGCGGCACGTCGTAGTCGACGAGCACGTACTGCCGCGCGACGAGCACGCCCTGCAGTCGGCGCTGCAGCACCGTGATGCCGGGCAGGTCGGACTTGGTGCTGATGAGCACGGCGGTGGAATCCAGGATCACCGGGCCGAAGATCTCGAGGCCCTGGGCGCGCAGCGTTGAACCGGTCGAGACCACGTCGGCCACGGCATCCGCAACGCCGAGCTTGACCGCGGACTCGACCGCGCCGTCCAGCGACACGATCTGCACCTGCACGCCGTTGCGGGCGAGGAAGTCGCCCACAAGCGCGGGGTAGCTCGTGGCCACGCGCTTGCCGGCGAGGGCCGCAAGGTCGGCGAAGGCGCCGGGCGGCCCGGCGAACCGGAACGTCGACGCCCCGAAGTCGAGGCTCGCGATCTCGTTCGCGGCGCTGCGCGAGTCGATCAGCAGGTCGCGGCCCGTGATGCCCACGTCCAGGGCGCCGGAGCCGACGTAGGTCGCGATGTCCCGCGGGCGGAGGTAGAAGAACTCGACGTCGTTGCGCTCGTCCCGCACACTCAGGGCGCGCGGATCGCGGCGGCCCGTGTATCCGGCCTCGAGGAGCATCTCGGAGGCGGTCTCGCTCAGCGATCCCTTGTTGGGGACTGCGATTCTCAGCATGGGTTTCCTATGGTCGAGGGTGGATGTGGGCGACGTCGTTATAGATGTCGCCAGACATCCGAAGGGGTGAGACCCTTCGCGACCATGAGCACCTGCAGGTGGTAGACGAGCTGCGAGATCTCGGCAGCGGTCTCCTCGTCGGTCTGGTACTCGGCAGCCATCCAGACCTCGGCCGCCTCCTCGACGATCTTCTTGCCGATCGCGTGGACGCCCGCATCGAGCTCGGCGACGGTGCCCGAGCCCTCGGGGCGCGCGACGGCCTTCTCGCTCAGCTCAGCGAACAGCTCGTCGAAGGTCTTCACGTGGTCAAGCGTACTGGCTGGTTGAGTAGCGCTCTGGCGTATCGAACCCGTAGCGGGTTTCGATACGCCCGCGCGCGGCCTACTCAACCAGCCGTCTGCTAGTTGGTGCCGAGCAGGTCGATGACGAAGGTGAGCGTGCGGCCCGAGAGTCGGTGTCCGCCGCCGGCGGGGCCGTAGGCGAGGTGCGGCGGGCAGATGAGCTGGCGGCGGCCGCCGACCTTCATGCCGGGGATGCCCTCCTGCCAGCCCTTGATGAGGCCCGAGAGCGGAAACTGGATGGACTGGCCGCGGCTCCAGCTGGAGTCGAACTCCTCGCCGGACTCGAAGTCGACGCCCAGGTAGTGCACGTCGACGGTGGCGCCCGGCTTGGCCTCGGCGCCGGTCCCCTCCTCGATGTCGATGATCACGAGGTCTGCGGGCTCTGGGCCCTCGTAGAACTCGACTTCGGGCTTGGTCTTGGGTGAATCTGTCATGCTCCTATCCAAGCAGACGAGGAAGGTACGCACCGTGAGCACAGTGTCCCCGGAGAACGCCGACCGCGAACACCTGGCCGAGGCGGTCGAGCTCGCCCGGCTCGCGCGGGAGCACGGCAACCACCCGTTCGGCGCGCTGGTCGTGGCATCCGACGGCCGTGTCGTCCGCGCGGAGAACACGGTCGTGGCCCTCGGAGACCCGACCGGCCACGCGGAGACAAACCTCGTGCGGCTCGCGGCGGAGGAGCTCAGTACGGAGGCGCTCGCCACGAGCACGCTGTACACCAGCACCGAGCCGTGCGCGATGTGCAGCGGCGCGATCTTCTGGGCCGGCATCGGCACCGTGGTGTTCGCCCTCGGCGGCGACGAGCTCATCGAGCTGCTGCCCGAGGGCTCCGCGGAGTTCAGCCTCGGGATGCCCGCGCGCGAGGTATTCGCCCGGGGCGGTCATCCCACCTCGGTGCGCGGCCCCTACGACGTGCCGGGCGCGCGCGAGGTGCACGCGGGCTTCTGGGACTAGTGCGAGTGGGTCGCCGCTCGTTCTCGGAGCGCGGCGATCTGCGTCGCGGGATCGCCCTTGAAGACGGCTGAGCCCGCCACGAAGGTGTCCGCGCCGGCCTCCGCAGCGATGCCGATCGTGTTCTCGTCCACGCCGCCGTCGACCTGCAGCCAGACGTCGCGGTCGCCGCGGGCGGCGCGCAGCGCGACGAGCTTGGGCATGACCGACTCCACGAAGCTCTGGCCGCCGAAGCCGGGCTCGACCGTCATCACGAGCACCTGGTCGAACTCGGGCAGGAGCTCGAGGAACGGCTCCACGGCCGTGCCGGGCTTGAGCGCGATGCCCGCTCGGGCGCCGATCTCGCGCAGCCGCCGGGCCAGCGCAACGGCGTCCTTCGCGGCCTCGGCGTGGAAGGTGACGGAGTACGCGCCCAGCTCCGCGTAGCCGGGCGCCCACCGGTCCGGGTCGTCGATCATGAGGTGGACGTCGAGCGGGATCGGCGAGACATCCTGGATGCGGCCGACCATCTGCGGGCCGAACGTGAGGTTCGGCACGAAGTGGTTGTCCATCACGTCGACGTGCACGAGGTCGGCGGTCGAGATCCGGGCGATGTCCCGCTCGAGGTTGACGAAGTCGGCGGCGAGGATGCTCGGGTTGATGCGTACCATCCCTAGACCTTAGCCAGCAGCTGGATGAACATGGCATCAGTGCCGTGGCGGTGCGGCCACAGCTGCACGTGGCTCGCCGCGGGCAGATCGAGCGGCTCGTTCACGATCGACTGCAGCACCCCCGGTGTGTCGAGCCGCTCGACTCCCTGTGCCTTTCGCAGCACGGATGCCACGATCGACTTGGTCTCGGCGGCATGCGGCGAGCACGTGACGTACGCGAGGACACCGCCGGGCTTGAGGGCCGCGATCGCGGACGCCAGGAGCTTCGCCTGCAGGGTTCCGAGGCCGGCGACGTCGCTCGGCTGCTTTCGCCAGCGCGCCTCGGGCCGTCGGCGGAGAGCGCCGAGGCCCGTGCAGGGCGCGTCGAGGAGGATGCGGTCGAACGCCTCGGGATACAACGAGCCGACCGTGGTGCCGTCGAGCTCCCAGACCTCGGGCGGGGTCTCGAACACCGCGAGGGCCTTGCGCACGAGTTCGGCTCGCGCCGGCACCAGTTCGTTGGCCGTGAGGATGGCGCCGCCCCCGCGCGCCTCGGCCGCGAGCAGCGCGGCCTTCCCGCCGGGGCCGGCGCACAGGTCGAGCCACTGCTCCCCCGGGATGATCGGGCGTGCCCGGCTGAGCGCGAGCGCGGCGAGCTGCGAGCCCTCGTCCTGCACGCGCGCTCGGCCCTCTCGGACCGGCCCGAGCTTGAGCGGGTCGCCGCCGTCGAGGATGGCCCCCACCGGCGAGAACTCGGCCGGATGCGCGTCGAGCTCCTCGAGCGCGGACTCCCCGGGCAGCGCGGCGATCGAGACGCGGGGCGCGACGTTGTCCGCCGCGAGCAGCGCCTCGAGCTCCGCCTCGCGGCCCTCCGCGGTGAGCACCTGCCGGAACGCCCGCGTGACCCACAGCGGGTGCGAGTACTCCAGGGCGAGGCGCTCCTCCCCGGAGCCCGCCTCGGCGAGGACCCGCTCGCGCCAGGTATCCGCGTCCGTACGGGTGATCGTGCGCAGGACTCCGTTCACGAATCCGACAGCCGAGTTCGAGCCGACGGTTTTCGCGAGCTCCACCGACTCGTCGACCGCGGCGTGCTGGGCGACGCGCATCGACAGCAGTTGGTGGCACGCGAGCCGCAGGACATCGAGGATCGGCGGGTCGATCTTGCCGACCTCCCGCCCGGCGGCCAGCGCGATGATGCGGTCGTAGTAGCCCTGCATGCGCAGGGTGCCGTAGGTGAGCTCGGTGGCAAGGCCCGCGTCTGCCTCCGAGAGCTTGGCGCGCCCGAGGCGGACGGGCAGCAGGAGGTTGGCGTACGCGTCCGAATCGCGCACCGCCATGATCACGTCGAGCGCGATGCGGCGTGCGGGCTGGGCGGTCATGCCTGCACCGCCTCGGTCTGCGCCCTGCCGCGCCACCAGGACGCGGCATCCATGGCCTTCCGACCGGCGGGATGCACGGCCAGCAGCTCGATCGGGTCGGTCCCCGTTCCGACCAGCACGCTCTTGCCGACGAGCGCGAAGGCACCGGGGGCAAGAGCCGGGACGTCGCGCGCGATCGACGCCTCGAGGACTTTCAACCGCGCGCCGTCGACGGTGGTGAAGGCGCCGGGCTCGGGGGTGACGCCCCGGATGAGGTCGTGCACCGCCTGCGAGGGCTGCGCCCAGTCGATGAGGCCGTCCTGCAGGGTGAGCTTGGGCGCGAGAGTCACGTCCCCGACCTGGGCCTCGGGCCGCGCGGTGCCGTCTGCGAGCGCGTCGACTACGCGCAGGAGCAGCTCGGCACCGCTCACGGCGAGCGATTCGAGGAGCCGCCCGGCGGTCTGGTGGGCGCCGACCGGCTCGGTCATCCGGCCGAACACATCGCCGGCGTCGAGCTCAGGCACGAGCTGGAACACGGTAGCGCCGGTCACGTCGTCGCCCGCGATGATCGCGCGCTGCACCGGAGCGGCACCCCGCCAGCGCGGGAGCAGTGAGAAGTGCAGGTTGATCCAGCCGAGCCTCGGGGTCGAGAGCAGCGGCTCGCGCACGAGGCCGCCGTACGCCACGATCACGCCGAGGTCGGGTGCGAGCTCCTGCACGCGCTCGGTCGCCTCTCCCGCGAGCCGATTGGCCCTGATGACCGGGATGCCCCGGCTCACGGCCTCGCTGGCAACGGGTGTGGGCGTGAGCACGCCGCGCCGCCCCTGCGGCGAGTCCTCGCGGGTGACGACGCCGACGATCTCGTGGCGGGAGTCGGCGAGCGTGGTGAGGCTGGGTACGGCTGCGGCAGGACTGCCGGCGAAGACGAGGCGGAGAGATGACATCCCGACCATTCTCTCGTGCCGCAGCGGTCTAGCTCTCCAAGAAGGGCTCGACGTCGTCGAGGCGCACGCGCATCGTCGGGGCGCCGGGGCCGCGCGACGCCGGGCCCCGGCGCCGCGCAGTTGCCGCGCGGATCAACTCCGCGCGCAGCGATGCGGCGACCTCGGCCCCGCGGTTGTAGTCGAACCGCAGGATGGTGCGCACCGTGGGCGGCGCAAGATCCACCGGGCCCAGGACGTCCTCCGGGTCTACGCCGGCGGCCGTTGCGGCCTTGGCGACCGACTCGACAGTGCCCGTGATCGTCGCGACCCGCACCGCCGGCGGGAATCGGAGTCGACGGCGGTCGGCGAGCTCGGAGCGGGCGTAGTCGGAGTGGCGCCAGGTGACGAGGGCGGTCGCGAGGGCGCCCCCGACTCCGACGAGAACTGTGGTGGCGCCGCCCGCCCCGAGGGCCACGGCGTTCGACCACCAGCGCAGGCAGTCCTCCCCCACCCGCAGGCTCTCGCGCGCGAGCATCCGTTCACCGTCCAGCAGGAGCACCGCGCGGTACCCGCCCGCTGCGACCGGCTCGGCGCCCCGTGTCGCGATCACGAGCGCGGGCTCCGGGCCGACCGCGAGCACCTGCCGCTCGCCGTCGGCGATGATCACGCGGACGCCGGGGAACGCGCGGCCGAGGTCTTCGGCGGTGCGGGTCGCCCCGTTGCCCACCAGGCGCAGCTTCTCGCCCTCGCAGTTCGTGCACTTCCAGTCCACGGCGAGGGCGCCGCACCACGCGCAGGCCGGCACGGACCGCGCAGACTTCTGCAGCAGGGGGCCCTCGCAGCGCTGGCAGCGCGCAGTCTGCCCGCAGTCCGCGCAGGCGAGCCGCGGCGCATACCCCGGGCGCGCGACCTGCACGAGGACCGGGCCGCTCTCGAGGGCGGTGCGCGCGATCTTCCACGCGGCGGAAGGGATGCGCGCTTGCGCGGCGAGCCGGTCGGTCGTGGCCTGCTGCGCCGTGGGGACGACCTTGGGGAGCACGAGCGGTACCGGCGAGACGGACCTCAGCCAGCCCAGCTCCACGAGCCTCTCCACCTCGGTGCTGCGCGAGTTGCCGAAGAAGGCGAGCGCGCAGCCCTGCAGCTCCTGCCTGAGCAGCGCGGCATCGCGGGTGTGCACGTAGGGGCTGAGCGGCTCGCTGTGCAGCGGGTCGCCGTCGTCCCAGATCGCGATCAGGCCGAGGTTCTCCGCCGGTGCGTAGACGACCGAGCGATTGCCGACGATGGCCAGCGGGCCGCCGCCGAGGCAGCGCAGCAGCCCGCGGTACCGGTCGGGGTTCGACTGCTTCGCGTCCAGCCGGACCACGGCCTCCTCGGGCAGCACGGCCCGCAGGGCGGCCTCGAGCTGCTCCTGGTCCCGGTAGTCCGGAACGGCGAGGATCGCACTGCGGCCGTCTGCCAGCACGGATGCCGCGGCCGCCGCCATCGTGACGGCCCACACCCCCACCCAGACGCCGTCGCCAACCTCGCGGACTCCGGGCACCGCGTCCACAGCGAGTCGCTCGTTGATCGCGAGCGCGGACTCGATGACGCGCGGCGCGTAGCCCTCGACGGCCGCCGCCGCGACGGCCGGGAAGGGCTCGTTGCGGTCGTCAGCGAGATAGGCCTTCTCAACCCGGACCTGCCGGGTCGGAACCGCCAGGCGCACGATGTCGCTCGCCGAACCGGCGGCGCGGTCCGCAGCCTTCCGGGCGAGCGCCCATACCTCCGGGGCGAGGATCCGGATGGGCGAGACCACCGAGTCGAGCTCGCTGAGCACGCCCGCGTACTCGCCCGACTCGACCACTTCGATGAGGAAGCCGTCGGCCACCCGGCCCGCAGAGCGCAGCGGGACCTTCACCCGCACTCCGGGCACGGCGAGCTCGGCGAGCTCGGGCGGGATCACATAGTCGAAGAGACGGTCAAGCTGCGGCAGCGGCGAGTCGACGAGGACGCGGGCAATCGACGCCGCTGGCACGGCTACAGGCCGACGGCGGCGCGGAGCTCACCGACGCGGTCGGTGCGCTCCCAGGTGAAGTCGGGGAGCTCGCGGCCGAAGTGGCCGTACGTCGACGTTGCGGAGTAGATCGGGCGCAGGAGGTCGAGATCGCGGATGATCGCTGCCGGGCGGAGGTCGAACACATCGCGGATCGCCCCGATGATCAATGACTCGTCGACGTGCGCCGTGCCGAAGGTCTCCACGTAGAGGCCGACGGGTGCCGCCTTGCCGATCGCGTAGGCAACCTGCACCTCGAGACGGTCGGCGAAGCCCGCGGCAACCGCGTTCTTCGCCACCCACCGCATCGCGTAGGCGGCCGAGCGGTCGACCTTCGACGGGTCTTTGCCGCTGAACGCGCCACCGCCGTGCCGGGAGGCACCGCCGTAGGTGTCGACGATGATCTTTCGCCCGGTCAAGCCTGCATCGCCCTGCGGGCCGCCGATCTCGAACCGGCCCGTGGGGTTGATCAGGATCTTCGCAGCCGCACTGTCGAGGCCGGCGGTCTCGAGCACGGGGCGGATCACGAGCTCCTCGACCTCCGCGAAGAGGGTCGCGTTGTCCACAGCGGGCGAGTGCTGGGTGGAGAGCACCACGGTGTCGACAGTGCGCGGGACGTAGCCCTCGTAGCCGATCGTGACCTGCGTCTTCCCGTCGGGCCGCAGGTACTCGAGCTGGCCGGTCTTGCGGACCTCGGAGAGCTTCTCGGCGAGGCGGTGGGCGAGCCAGATGGGAAGCGGCATGAGCTGCGGCGTCTCCACCGTCGCAAAGCCGAACATGATGCCCTGGTCGCCGGCGCCCTGCGCGTCGAGGTCCTCGGTGGCACCCTCGCGCGCCTCGAGCGCCTTGTCGACGCCCTGGGCGATGTCGGGAGACTGCGACCCGATCGAGACCTCGACGCCGCACGACGCGCCGTCGAACCCGACGAGGGACGAGTTGTACCCGATCCCGGTGATGAGCTCGCGCACGATGGTGGGGATGTCCACGTAGCCCGACGTCGTGACCTCGCCCGCGACGTGCACGAGGCCGGTCGTCACGAGCGTCTCCACCGCGACCCGACTGCGCGGATCCACAGTCAGCAGCGCATCGAGGATGCTGTCGCTGATCTGGTCGCAGATCTTGTCGGGGTGACCCTCGGTCACGGACTCGGAGGTGAAGAGGCGCAGGGCTGTGCTCATTCGATGGCTCCAGTTGATTGTTACGCGAGCAGGTCGAGAATACTGTCGGCGACGGACAATTTGGTCCCGGCCGCCTCAACCACTGTATCCCCGGCCTTGTCGATCACGACGACAGTGTTGCGCTCCGTGGCGAAACCCACTGTCCAGCCCACTCGGTTGACGACGAGGTAGTCGCAGCCCTTGCGGGCGATCTTCGCGCGGCCGAGGGCAAGAAGCGCGCCATCGTCCTGCTCGGTCTCAGCGGCGAAGCCGATGATCACCTGGCCCGGGCGGCGCGCCTCGGCCAGTCCCTTGAGGATGTCCGGGTTCTTGATGAGCCGCAGGTCGAGCACGTCGCCCTGCCGCTCCTTCTTGATCTTGCTCTGCGCCACGTTCTCGGGTCGGTAGTCGGCAACGGCCGCCGCCATGATGATGACATCGACGGACGCCGCGGCCTCCGTCGCCGCCTTCTCCAACTCGAGGGTCGAGCCCACCCGGACGACCGTCACCGAGGCGGGTGCTGCGACCTCGAGGTTCGCGGCGATCAGGGTGACCTCCGCACCGCGGGCCGCCGCCGCGAGAGCGAGGGCGATGCCCTGCCGCCCGCTGGAGCGGTTGCCGATGAAGCGCACCGGGTCCAGCGGCTCGCGCGTGCCACCCGCGGTCACGAGGATGCGCCTGCCCGCGAGATCCCGCGGGGCCACCACGGCGAGGGCGGCAGCGACGATGTCGTCGGGCTCGGACATCCGGCCCGGTCCCGCGTCCTTGCCGGTCAGCTGCCCGGTTGCGGGGCCCACCACCGTCACGCCGCGCGCGCGCAGTACCTCGATGTTGTGCGCGGTCGCGGGGTTCTGCCACATCTCGGTGTGCATCGCGGGCGCGATGACGAGCGGCGCCGTGCTCGCGAGGATCGTGTTGCCGAGCAGGTCGTCGGCGAAGCCGCCCGCGAGCTTCGCGATCGTGTTCGCGGTGGCGGGCGCGACCACGATCAGGTCGGCCGCCTGGCCGATCGCGACGTGCCGCACCTCGGCCACGCCCTCGTAGAGGTCGGAATGGACGAGATTGCGGCTGAGCGCCTCGAGCGTCGGCCGCCCGACGAAACGCAGCGCGTTCTCGGTGGCGACGACGTGCACATCATGGCCGGCGAGGACGAGTGCGCGCACGACGTTGACCGCCTTGTACGCCGCGATGCCGCCGGTGATTCCGACGACGATGTTCATCTCGGGCCTCGACTTCGCTCGACCAGCGAGTCCTACTCCTCGGAGAGCCGCTTGAGCTCGAGCTTGTCCTCGTTGATCTCGTGGAGGGCGACCGACAGGGGCTTGTCGTCGATCGTCGAGTCGACGAGCGGTCCGACGTTGTCGAAGAGCGAGCCCTCGTGCAGGTCGGCGTAGTAGTCGTTGATCTGGCGCGCGCGCTTGGAGGCGAAGATCACGAGCTGGTACTTCGAGTCGACCTTCGAGAGCAGCTCGTCGATGGGCGGGTCGATGATTCCGGAGTGGCGGTCAACCATGAGATGGCTCCTTGCGTAGGGATCCCGCGCTGCGAATGTCAGCGGGAAGTGTGGGCGCCAGCGGGCGCATCCATCAATTCTACGACCTCACGGGCCGCTTGGCCGACTTCTCGGTTCACGACCTTCGCGTCGAACTCGTCCTGGGCGGCCAATTCCACCTTCGCGGAGTCGAGTCGCCGCTGCTGCTCCTCGGGCTGCTCGGTGCCCCGGCCGATCAGCCGGCGCACCAGTTCTTCCCACGACGGGGGCAGCAGGAAGACGAGAAGAGCCTCCGGCATGACCTCACGGACCTGCCGCGCGCCCTGCAGGTCGATCTCGAGCATGACGCGCCGGCCGGCCGCCAGAGCGGCGTCGATCGGCGGCCGCGGAGTGCCGTAGCGGTACGAGTTGTGCACCACCGCCCACTCGAGCAGCTCACGTGCGGCGATCTTGCGGTCGAACTCCTCGTCGCTCACGAAGTAGTAGTGCACGCCGTCGACCTCGCCGGGCCGGGGCTTGCGGGTGGTCGCCGACACGCTCAGCATCACGTCAGGGTAGTTGTCGCGGATATACGCCGACACGGTGCCCTTGCCGACCGCGGTGGGGCCGGCGAGGACGACGAGCCGGCTCGGCTCGGCGCCCTGGCGCTGCACGAGCCAGTCGCGGAGCTTGCTGCGCTGCCGGATGCCCAGGCCGCCGACGCGCTTCTTGTCGGAGATCTCCAGCTCGCCCATGATGCGCGCCGTGCGCGTCGGGCCGAGGGACGGCACGCTGCCCAGGAGCTCCGTCACGCGCAGACTCGCCTCGGCGCTCTCCGGGTCGTTCCACCCGGCCTGCGCCGCGTCGAGCGCCGTGCGCCGGCGCGAGGAGATCTCCTGCTTGACCGCCGCTCGGGCGCGTCGCGCGGCGATCGCGGCCCTGCCGGCGGCGGCGCGGTCGACGTCGGCGGGAGGAGCGGGGCGCGGGGTCATCGGGCGAGGGCCTCTGCCAGCTCGTCGCGCTGGGCGCGGAGTGCATCCCGCAGGCCCCCGGCTCCGGCACGGAGCGCGCCGCGGCTCACACTCGCGATGATGTTGGGCGCCACCTCGCCGTACAGCTCGGGCGCGTCCGTGAGCGTCGCGCCCTGCTCGCCGAAACCGGGGGCGAGGATGGGCGTCGAGAGCAGCCGGTCGGCAGTGATGCCGTAGTCCACGGCGTCCACCGTCGCCCCGATCACGACGCCCACCGAGCCGAGGCGGTCGGTGTCGGGGTTGAGCAGATCCACCTCTGAGACGATACTTGCCGCCACCGTCCAACCGGCCAGCTCCCCGCGATCGCGGAGTGCGGTCTGCGTCTCCGATGCCTCGGGGTTGGACGTCGCGGCGAGGATGAACACGCCCTTGTCGTTCGCGCTCGCGCGCGCGATGACGCTCCGCAGGGAGCCGACGCCCTGGTACGCGGACACCGTCATGGCGTCGGCCTCGAGCGGCGAGCCCGGCGTGAGCCACGCCTCGCCGTACGCGGCGACACTCGAGCCGAGGTCGCCGCGCTTCGCGTCCGCGATCACGAGCAGCCCCGCCGCACGCGCCTCGGCGAGCACGCGCTCGAGCGCGGCATAGCCGGCCGACCCGTGCCGCTCGAAGAACGCGACCTGCGGCTTGACGATGCCCACGGTGCCGGCCGCCGCCTCGACCGCGCGCAGCGAGAACTCCCGGGCACCCTCGGCGGTGTCCGGCAGCCCCCACTCCTCGAGCAGGAACGAGTGCGGGTCGATCCCGAGGCAGAGGTGCCCGCGGGTCAGGAAGGTGTCGGCGAGCCGCTCTCCGAAACTAGGCACGGGCCAGCCGCTCCGCCCGGTCGATCGCGTAGTCCTGCAGCGACCGCACGTCGAAGCCGTCCCTGATCGCCTCGAACGAGGCGACCGCGGCGCCGAGCTGGGCGATCGTGGTGAACAGGGGCTTGTCCGCGGCAACCGTCGCCGTGCGGATCTCGTAGCCGTCGGCCCGCGCACTGCGGCCGCTCGGCGTGTTGATCACGACGTCGACGAGGCCGTCGTTGATGAGCTCGACGATCGAGGGCTCGCCCTCGACGACCTCCTGGCCCATGTAGTACTTCCGCACCACCCGGGCCTCGATGCCGTTTCGAGCGAGTACCTCCGCGGTACCCTCCGTGGCGAGGATCGTGAACCCCAGCTGGCTGAGGCGCAGCACCGGCAGCACGATCGCGCGCTTGTCGCGGTCGGCGACCGACACGAAGACGGCGCCCGTCGAGGGCAGACCGCCGTAGGCAGCCTCCTGGCTCTTCGCGAACGCCTTCGGGAAGTTCGAGTCGATGCCCATCACCTCGCCGGTGGAGCGCATCTCCGGGCCGAGGACGGAGTCGACGACGTGCCCTTCGACCGTGCGGAAGCGCTTGAACGGCAGCACCGCCTCCTTGACGGAGACCGGGGCATCCATGGGGACTATCGAGCCGTCCTGTGCCGGCAACAGGCCGTCGGCGACGAGCGACCGGATGTCGCGGCCCACCATGATCAGCGATGCCGCCTTGGCGAGCGGGATGCCGAGCGCCTTCGACACGAACGGGACGGTGCGGGATGCCCGGGGGTTCGCCTCGAGGACGTAGAGGATGCCCTGCCCGATCGCGAACTGCACGTTGATGAGGCCGCGCACGCCGATACCGGCCGCGATGCCGAGCGTCGCCTCGCGCACGCGGTTGATCACGTCGCGGCCGAGGGTCACGGGCGGCAGGGTGCACGCGGAGTCGCCGGAGTGGATGCCGGCCTCCTCGATGTGCTCCATGATGCCGCCGATGTAGAGCTCCGTGCCGTCGTAGAGCGCGTCGATGTCGATCTCGATCGCGTCATCAAGGAATCTGTCGACCAGCAGCGGCGACCCGGGCGCGATGATCGCCTGGTCCTTCACCCGCTCGAAGTAGTCGGCCATCGACTCGGTGTCGTAGACGATCTCCATGCCGCGGCCGCCCAGAACGTGCGAGGGGCGCACCAGGACGGGGTAGCCGATGTCCTCGGCGATCGTGATGGCCTCGTCCCGGTTCGTCGCCGTGCCGTTCTTCGGGGAGATCAGCCCGGCGTCGTCCAGGATCTTCGAGAACAGCCCGCGCTCCTCGGCGAGGTCGATCGCCTCGGGGGTCGTGCCGAGGATCGGCACGCCGGCATCCTTGAGGCCCTGCGCGAGCCCGAGGGCGGTCTGCCCGCCGAGCTGCACGACCACGCCGACCAGCTCGCCCGACTGCGACTCGGCGTGCACGATCTCGAGCACGTCCTCGAGGGTGAGCGGCTCGAAGTACAGCCGGTCGCTCGTGTCGTAGTCGGTCGAGACGGTCTCGGGATTGCAGTTGATCATGATCGTCTCGAAGCCCGCGTCCGACAGGGCGAAGCTCGCGTGCACGCAGGAGTAGTCGAACTCGATGCCCTGCCCGATGCGGTTCGGCCCGGAGCCCAGGATGATCACCTTCCGGCGGTCGCTCGGGATGACCTCGGTCTCGAGGTCGTAGCTCGAGTAGTGGTACGGCGTGAGCGCCGGGAACTCCCCCGCGCACGTGTCGACGGTCTTGAACACCGGCCGGACGCCCAGAGACCACCGGATGCTCCGCACCTCCGCCTCGGCGATGCCCTTCAGCTGCGCGATCTGCACGTCGCTGAACCCGTGGTCCTTGGCGAGGCGCAGGGCGCCCTCGTCGAGCTCGCCCGACCTGATCGTCTCGGCGACCTCGTTGATCAGCTCGATCTGGTCGACGAACCACGGGTCGATCCCGGTCGCGTCGAACACCTCGGCGTTGGTGGCGCCGGCGCGCAGGGCCTGCTGCACGGTCACGATGCGGCCGTCCGTCGGGATTGACGCGATCGCGAGCAGGGCGTCCTTGTCGCCGGGCTCGCCCTCCCAGTGGAAGCTGCTGCCGCGCTTCTCGAGCGAGCGCAGCGCCTTCTGGAGCGCGGTCGAGTAGTTGCGGCCGATCGCCATGGCCTCGCCGACCGACTTCATGGTCGTGGTGAGGCGCGTGTCCGCGGCCGGGAACTTCTCGAACGCGAAGCGCGGCACCTTCACGACCACGTAGTCGAGCGTCGGCTCGAAGCTCGCGGGAGTGACCTTGGTGATGTCGTTCGGGATCTCGTCCAGGCGGTAGCCGATCGCGAGCTTGGCGGCGATCTTGGCGATGGGGAATCCGGTCGCCTTGGACGCCAGCGCAGACGAGCGCGACACGCGCGGGTTCATCTCGATGACGATCACGCGCCCGTTCGACGGGTCGACGGCGAACTGGATGTTGCAGCCGCCGGTGTCGACGCCCACGGCGCGGATGATGTCGATGCCGATGTCGCGCAGGTTCTGGTACTCGCGGTCGGTGAGGGTGAGTGCGGGAGCGACGGTGATCGAGTCGCCCGTGTGCACGCCGACCGGGTCGACGTTCTCGATCGAGCACACGACCACCGTGTTGTCGGCGGTGTCGCGCATGAGCTCGAGCTCGTACTCCTTCCACCCGAGGATCGACTCCTCGAGCAGCACCTCGGTGGTCGGGCTCTGGTGCAGGCCGTCGGTGACCATCCGGATGAGCTCGTCCGGGTTGTACGCGAAGCCGGAGCCCAGGCCCCCCATCGTGAAGCTCGGGCGGATGACGAGCGGGTAGCCGAGGTCCTCCCCCGCTGCCAGCGCCTCGTCGACGGTGTGGGCGATGTGGCTCTTCGCCACGTCTGCGCCCGCGTCGAGCACGAGCTGCTTGAAGATCTGGCGGTCCTCGCCCTTGTTGATCGCCTCGAAGTTGGCGCCGATGAGCTCGACGTCGTACTTCTCGAGGATGCCGTGGTTGTGCAGCTCGATGGCGGCGTTGAGCGCCGTCTGGCCGCCGAGCGTCGGCAGGATGGCATCCGGCTTCTCCTTGGCGATGATCGTCTCGATCACCTGCCACGTGATGGGCTCGATGTACGTCGCGTCGGCGAAGTCGGGGTCGGTCATGATCGTCGCGGGGTTCGAGTTGACGAGGATGACGCGCACGCCCTCCTCGCGCAGCACGCGGCAGGCCTGGGTGCCGGAGTAGTCGAACTCGGCGGCCTGGCCGATGACGATCGGTCCCGATCCGATGACGAGGACGGACTTGATGTCGTCGCGCTTAGGCATGCGTGTCTTCCGTAGGTGAGATTTCGACAGGCTCAATCCGCTCGTTCCGACTGATCACCAGGTCACGGAAACGATCGAACAGGTAGTTGGCATCGTGCGGCCCGGCCGCCGCCTCCGGGTGGTACTGCACCGAGAAGGCGGGGATGTCGAGGGCGTTGAGGCCCTCGACCACGTTGTCGTTGAGGTTCACGTGGCTCACCTCGACGCGGCCGAAGCCCGCCGGGCTCTCGGTGACCACGCCGATCGGCGCGTCCACCGCGAAACCGTGGTTGTGGCTCGTGATCTCAGTGCGGCCGGTCGCGACATCCACGACGGGCTGGTTGATGCCGCGGTGGCCGAAAGGCAGCTTGTACGTGCAGAAGCCGAGCGCGCGCCCGAGCAGCTGGTTGCCGAAGCAGATGCCGAAGAACGGCAGGTCGGCGCGCAGGATGCCCTGCAGCAGTTCGACGTGGGCATCCGAGGCGGCGGGGTCGCCCGGCCCGTTGGAGAAGAACGCGGCCACGGGCTCGATCGCGAGCACCTCGTCGAGGGTGACGGATTGCGGGAGCACGTGCACGTCGAACCCGCGCGCGGCGAGGTAGTTGAGCGTCGACGTCTTCACCCCGAGGTCGAGGACGGCGACCCGGCCGATACTCTCCGCCGTCGCCGGGACGATGTACCCGTCGGCCGTGGACACCTCGCTCGAGAGGTTCTGGCCGGCCATCCCTGCGGCGGCACGGACGATCGCGAGCTGCTCGTCGAGGCTGAGTGCGGCATCCGGCCCGGAGAAGACGCCGCCGCGCATGGAGCCGGCGTCACGGAGACGGCGCGTCACCGCGCGGGTGTCGATGCCGCTGATGCCCACCACTCCGTCGTGCACGAGCTGGTCGTCGAGCGAGCCCGTTGCCCGGTGGTTCGAGACCACTCGGCTGGGGTCGCGCACGACGTAGCCGGAGACCCAGATGCGGGAGGATTCCGGGTCCTCGTCGTTGACGCCGGTGTTGCCGATGTGCGGGGCCGTCATGACGACGATCTGGCCCGCGTAGCTCGGGTCGGTGAGGGTCTCCTGGTAGCCGGTCATGCCGGTGGCGAAGACCACTTCGCCGAGTGTGCGGCCCTCGGCGCCGTAGGCGCGGCCGGTGTAGCGCGTGCCGTCCTCGAGGACGAGATGGGCCGCGGTCATGCCGCTGCCCGCTTCGGGAGGAGCTGCTGGAAGGCCGTCTCGAAGGCCGTCGGCTCCGCGAACCGGAAGTAGCTGTCGACCGGAGTGCCGCCCAGGTTCCACTGGACGAGCTCGAGGCCGTCGTGCTCGACAACGCGGTCGATGGTCCAGGTGGCAGTCCGGCGGTCGAGCACGTCGGTGCGCGGGATCCACACGTCGTCGGAGCCCGGTCGCTGCACGAGCACGCCCGTGTCGGTAAGCGTGAGCGAGGCGTCGCTGCGGAAGCCGAGGCCGTGCA
Organism: Rhodoglobus sp.; assembly: GCA_025463515.1. Lineage (GTDB taxonomy): Bacteria > Actinomycetota > Actinomycetes > Actinomycetales > Microbacteriaceae > Rhodoglobus. The sequence goes on along the minus strand of JAODAQ010000065.1, from coordinate 27,376 downwards.
CGGCGATCCGCTCGAGCGGCTTGTCGGCCGCGGTGGTCGCGACGTACTTGCCGTCGAAGGTGCCGAGCGGCGCGCCCAGGTCGGCGGGTGCGGCGAGCGGCGCGGCGACGCCCTGCTGACGGCGCTTGCGGGCGCGCCAGCCGGTGTACATCAGGACCAGCAGGAGAACGAGGATGGCGATCACGATCGCCATGAGCTGGGGCCTATCCATGGTGTGCCTCCTTGGCAACGGCAGCGGCGTCGACGAGCTCGCCGTCGAGCACGGTCGCGTACCCGTTGTGCACGGTCGCGATCACCCGCCCGGGGAGCTCGCGGCCGAGGTACGGGGAGTTGAGCCCCTTGCCGCGCAGGTCGCTCGTGGCGAACGTCCTGGTGGCGCTGGGGTCGTAGAGGGTGAAGTTCGCGGGGCTGCCGATGGCGAAGGGCGCGTCGTAGCCGGCGAGCAGGCCGATCTCGGCGGGCTTGGCGGAGAGCACGCGCGCGAGGTCGGACCAGTCGAGCTGCCCGGATGCCACGACCGCGGCATGCACGACGCTCAGAGCAGACTCCAGCCCGAGCATGCCGTTGGCCGCCTCGTCCCACGCGCAGTCCTTCGACTCGACGGGGTGCGGCGCGTGGTCGGTCGCAACGATGTCGATGGTGCCGTCGGCGAGGGCGGCGCGGAGCGCCAGAACGTCCTCATCGCGGCGCAGCGGCGGGTTGACCTTGAAGCGCGAGTCGTACCCGCGGGCGAGCTCCTCGGTGAGAAGCAGGTGGTGCGGAGTGACCTCGGCGGTGACCTTCACGCCGCGGGCCTTCGCCCAGCGGATGACCTCGACCGAGCCGGCGGTCGACACGTGGCAGACATGCAGTCGCGCGTCGACGTGCTCGGCGAGCAGCACGTCCCGCGCGATGATCGACTCCTCGGCGACGGCCGGCCAGCCCGCGAGGCCGAGCTCGCTCGACAGGGCGCCCTCGTTCATCTGGGCACCGAGGGTGAGTCGCGGCTCCTGCGCGTGCTGGGCGACGACTCCCCCGAACGTCTTCACGTACTCGAGCGCCCGGCGCATGAGCAGCGCATCGCTCACGCAGTGGCCGTCGTCGGAGAACACGCGGACCTGCGCGCGCGATTGGGCCATCGCGCCGATCTCGCTCAGCCGCTCCCCCGCGAGCCCCGCGGTGACGGCTCCGATCGGGCGGACAGTCACGTAGCCGTGCCGTTCCCCGAGGGACTGAACCTGCTCGACGACGCCCGTGGTGTCCTGCACCGGCATCGTGTTGGCCATCGCGAAGACCGCCGTGAAGCCGCCGATCGCGGCGGCGCGGGAGCCCGTGAGCACGGTTTCGCTCTGCTCGTAGCCGGGCTCGCGCAAGTGGGTGTGCAGGTCGACGAGACCGGGGAGGGCGATGAGGCCGTCAGCGCTCACGCTCGTCGAGCCCGTCGAGACGCTGTCGACGAAGACGCCGTCGTCGACGAACAGGTCCTTGCGCGTGCCGTCGGGCAGTTGCACGCCAGTGATACGGATACTCATGCGTCACTCCCGGACATCAGGTGATACAGCACGGCCATCCTTATCGAGACCCCGTTGGCGACCTGCTCGAGCACGGTCGACTGCGGCGAGTCGGCGGCATTGGCGGAGATCTCGAGACCGCGATTCATCGGTCCGGGGTGCATGACAATGCTAGCCGCAGGCAGGCGGGCCGCCCGCTCGTCGTCGAGCCCCCACTGGCGGCTGTACTCGCGCGCGTTGGGGAAGAATGCGGCGTTCATGCGCTCGGCCTGGATGCGCAGCATCATGACCACGTCGGGCCCGGCGTCGATCGCGGCATCGAGGTCGTAGCTCACTCCCACGGGCCACCCTGCGGTCGAGACCGGGAGCAGCGTGGCGGGCGCGACCAGGCTGACGGTGGCGCCGAGGGTCGTCAGCAGCCACACGTTCGAGCGGGCGACGCGGGAGTGCAGGATGTCACCCACGATCGTGACCGTGACGCCGTCGAGGGCCTTGCCCCGGGCATCCGGGCCGTGAAGTCGACGGCGGATCGTGAACGCGTCGAGCAGTGCCTGCGTCGGATGCTCGTGGGTGCCGTCGCCCGCGTTGACGATGCCCGCGTCGATCCAGCCGCTGTCGGCGAGAACCCTCGGCGCTCCGGATGCCGAGTGCCGGATGACCACGGCATCGGCCCCCATCGCGGCGAGGGTCTGCGCGGTGTCCTTGAGGCTCTCGCCCTTGGAGACGCTCGATCCCTTCGCGCTGAAGTTGATCACGTCGGCGCTCAGCCGCTTGGCCGCGACCTCGAAGGAGACTCGGGTGCGCGTGGAATCCTCGAAGAACAGGTTCACCACGGTCTTGCCGCGCAGGGCGGGAAGCTTCTTGACCTCGCGGTCGGCGACGCCCGCCATGTCCTCGGCGATGTCGAGGATCGCGACGGCCTCGTCGCGCGAGAGGTCCTTGGTGGAGAGGAGGTGCCTCACAGGATCGTCACCTCCTCGCTGTCGTCGATCTCGCTGAGGCGCACGTTGATGCGCTCGTCGGCCGAGCTCGGCAGGTTCTTGCCCACGAAGTCGGCGCGGATAGGAAGCTCGCGGTGGCCGCGGTCGACCAGGACTGCGAGGCGCACGGCCCGCGGGCGGCCGAGGTCGCTGAGCGCGTCGAGCGCGGCGCGGATGGTCCGGCCCGAGTACAGCACGTCGTCCACGAGGATCACGGTCTTGCCGTCGATGCCGCCGGCGGGGATGTCCGTGGGGCTGGGCGCGCGGGTGGGGTTCTTGGCGAGGTCGTCGCGGTACATGGTGACGTCGATCGAGCCGACCGGGACATCCTCGAGGATCGCGCCGAGGCGGCGGGCGAGCAGCACGCCGCGCGTCGGGATGCCGAGAAGGACGAGGCCCTCTGAGCCGCGGTTGGACTCCAGGATCTCGTGGGAGATCCGGGTCAGCGCACGCGCGATGTCAGCCTGCTGCAGCACTTGGCGTGCAGTCATCCTGACCTCCTTCCCCGCCTCTCTGGACGGAACTTAAAGGAAATCTGTTGGAGCGAGTCTAGCGGGTTGAGTGGCGCGCTCTGTCGCGCGAATCGAAACCACTCAGCTGCCCCAGCGCCTCAACAGGTACCGCTCCAGCAGTCCCACCAGCGCGTCGGTCACCTTGCCGAAGACGCCGAGCAGGATGATCACGAGGAAGAGGCGGTCGATGCGGCCGTTGTTCTGCGAGTCGACGAGCAGGTGCCCGAGGCCCAACGCCGAGGCGAGAAGCTCGGCCGCGACGAGGAAGAGCCACGACTGCGCCAGCGCGAGCCGGAGCGACGAGATGACGGATGGCACGACCGCGGGCAGCTGCACGAGGCCGAGCAGCCTCGTGCCCGTGTAGCCGTAGGCACGGCCGGCCTCGACGAGCTGGGGATCCACGTGCCGCAGTGCCGCGGAGACCGTCGTGTAGACCGGGAAGAAGGCGCCGATCGCGATGAGGGCGACCTTCGAGTCCTCGTTGATGCCGAGGTAGAGACCGAGCAGAGGGACCCACGCGAGCGAGGGCACGGCCCGCAGGGCGCCGAGGGTCGGAGCCAGCAGGCTGCTGACCACCCTCGACAGGCCGACCGCCGACGCGGCAACGAGGCCGACGAGCGAGCCGGCGACGAAGCCGATGAGCACGCGCTGGACCGAGATGGCGATACTCGAGAACAGCAGGCCGCGATTGGCGAGATCGACCCCGGCCAGGACCACGCTGGCGGGCGAGGGCAGCCGGTACGAGGGAATCAGGCCGAGCGAGACGATGAGCTGCCAGATGCCGAGCACCGCGAGCGGGATGATCGCGCCGAGGAGCACCCGGAGCCAGAGCGGCCCCGGGAGAGTCTTCCGGCGCGCCGATACGGCGAGCCCGGAGTATGCCGAGCCCGCCGTACCGGTTGCCGCGATGAACTGATCAGCCAATGAGGGACGTGTCCACGTTGTCGATGTAGGTCGTGTCGTACAGCGAGTCGAGGGCCTCGTCGATCTGGCCCTGGTCGGCTACCGCACCGGACTGGACGAAGATCGGGCCGATGACCGACAGGACATCGGTCTGCGCCTTGCCCGGCTTCGGGTCGACTTCGAGGTTGGTGCGGTCGATCAGCACCGACTTGGCGATGGCGATGTCGATACCGGCGACGTCCGCGAGCATCTGCGCCGCGTCATCCGGGTTCGTGATCGCCCACTCGCGCGCCTTCTCGTAGGCGTCCACGACGACCTGCGCGATGTCGGGAGACTTCGACAGGAACGTCTCGGTGGCGTTCAGGAAGCCGTAGCTGTTGAAGTCGGGGTTGTCGTAGATGATCTTCGAGCCCGCGTTCACGACACTCGCCGACAGGAGCGGGTCGAGACCGGCCCAGGCATCGACGGTTCCCGCCTCGAGCGCGGTCTTGCCGTCGGCGTGCGCCAGCTGCGTGATCGTGACCTCGCTCTGGTCGATACCCGCCTCCTCGAGCGCCTGCAGGAGGAAGAAGTACGGGTCGGTGCCGGCGTTCGCCGCGATGTTCTTGCCCTTGAGGTCGTCGACGGTCTTGATGTCGGAGTTCGGGCCGACCAGGATCGCTGCCCAGTTCGGCTGCGAGTAGATGTCGATCGCCTTGATCGGCGAGCCGTTCGAGCGTGCGAGCAGCGCCGCCGAACCGGCGGTGGAGCCGACGTCGATCGAGCCCGCGCGCAGGGCGTCGTTGGCGGCGGCCGAACCGGCGGACTGCACCCAGTTGACGGTGACCTTGTCGCCGAACGTGCTCTCGAGCCAGCCCTGGTCCTTGATGATGAGGCTCAGCGGGTTGTAGGTGGCGAAGTCGATGTTCAGAACGTCGCTGCTCCAGGAGCCCGGCAGGGTCGCCGCGGGCTCGGGGTCGGCGGCGAGGTTCGAGCCCTCGCCCGGCACGCAGCCGGCCAGCGCGATCACAGTTGCTGTGGCGATCGCGGCAAGGGAGATGAAGCGCTTGCGGGAAGTCATGAAGTCCTCAAGTGTCGTCAGAATGTATGGGCAGGATGGTGGGTGGAAACGCCCAGGCCGTCGAGAAGCTCGGCCCGGAGTTGAGCCAGGGATGCGCTGCCGCGGTCGCGCGGCCGCTTCCCTGGAACAGTGATGACGGAGCGGATGACCGCTCCGGAGTTGGCCGGGTAGCCGGGCTCCGTCCCCAGCAGGATCACCCGGTCGGCGAGGTACAGGGCCTCGTCCACGTCGTGGGTGACGAGCAGGATCGTGGCGGGTTCGGCGGAGTGGATCTCGAGCAGCAGGTCCTGCATCGTGAGCCTCGTCAGGGCGTCGAGGGCGCCGAACGGCTCGTCGAGCACGAGCACTCCCGGGCCGCGGGCAAGGGCGCGGGCGAGCGACGCGCGCTGCGCCATCCCGCCGGAGATCTGTCGCGGCCGCAGGCTCTTCGCATCCTCGAGCTGCACGAGCCGCAGAAGCTCGTCGACTCGCGCGCGGCCCTCGGCCCGGGGCGTCGAGCGAGGCAGCCCGACCTCGACGTTGCGGGCCACCGAGCGCCAGGGCAGCAGGCGCGGCTCCTGGAACGCGATCGCGGTGCGCTGGTCGACCCCGTTGAGCGGCGTGCCGTCGATCGTCACGGTGCCGGAGTCGGGCTGGTCGAGGCCGCCCACCTGCCTCAGGAGCGTCGACTTGCCGCTGCCGGACGCGCCGATGATCGCGACGATCTCCCCCGCGGCGATCTCGAGGTCGATATCGCGAAGTACCCTGCGGTCGCCGAAGGTGCGCCCGACGCCCGCAAGGACTACGGGCAGCGCGGGGACGGTGGGCACTGCTCCACGGTAGGGGCGGGCGCAGAGGCCGGGCCAATCCCCGCGTAACGCTGCGTCACACGGCCGCTCGGAACGGGTCGTCCGGCAGTCGGAGCGTGGAGAAGGCAGCGCCACCGCCCGCGCTCGCCACGGCATCGTGCAGTCGCAGCAGCGAGAGGGCGATGCCGGAGGCGCCGACCTGGTGGCCCACCTCCGCCTTCAGCGTGCCGACCGGGAGGACGTGCGACTCGCTGTACCACCGGCGCCCGCGCTCGTCGACGACGGAGCGGATCAGCAGGTCGTCTCCCTGCGCCGTGGCGGCATCGAGCCACAGGCTGTCACCGGTCTCGAGCCACAGGCCGATGAACGACTCGAGGACGGCCGCCGACCCGCAGCACTGGTGGTACACGTTCGTGTTGCCCGGGGTCTGGCGGCCGGGCACCCCGCTGCGCAGGATGCCGCGGCCGAAGCGCAGCGCCCACTCGAGGTACTGGGCGTCCCCGGTCGCGCGGTGCACCTGGAGGAACGACCGGATAGTTCCGGAGCTGCCCGTGCAGTATCCGAAGGAGATGGTGCCGCCGATCCGGGCGAGCACCGCCGCGTCGCCCACGAGGGTCGCCTGGCTCGCCGCGTGGTCGGCGGCGCGTGCCGCGGCGGCGGTGAACCGCTCGTCCCCGGTGGCCGCCCCGAGCCTGGCCAGGACGTAGGCGATGCCGATGGTGCCCAGTTCGAACCCGTCGAGCTCGATCTCGAAGTCGATACCGAGTGCCGCGGCATCCACACCGTGCCAGTACGACCCGTGCTCGTCCTGCAGCTCCTCCGCCAGGATGCCCTCCCCTGCGCGCACCGCGGCCTCGAGGTAGCGCGGCTCGTCGAGGCGGCGCGCGGCATCGACGAGGGTGATGATGATCCCGCCGTCGCCCAGGTTGCCGTTCGCGCCGGTCCAGCCGAAGTCGCGGCCGCCGGTTCGCCCGGTCCGCGCGAGGATCTCGTCGAGGAGCGCCACGGCTGTCGGCCGGTACTCGGGGAAGCGCTCCGCCATCTCGATGAAGACGGAGGCGATGCCCGAGAGGCCGCCGTAGTGCCCGAGGCCGATCCCCGGCACGTTGAGCGACGAGTCCTCGATGCGCTCGCGCCAGTGGGCCACGACGAAGTCCGCGGCCCGGCGGGCACGGGCGGTGTGCTCCGGGTCGCCCGTGGAGTCTGCGGCGGCGAGCGAGTACCACGCGATCCCGGCAGCGCCGGTGTTCAGGCTCACCGGCCCGTAGATCGGCTGGAACTCCGGCCGGTCCGGCCACGCGTGCCACCGGCTCGCGCCGCCCTCCGCGGGCTCCTCGGCCGAGTCGATCCAGTGCTGGACCTCCACCAGAGCAGTGCGCAGCTCGGGCAGCTCCGTCCCCGGGAAGGGCGCGCCCAGCACCTCCGGGCGCAGCGAGGGGATCACGATCGCGGGGATGCTCATGACGGGGCTCCTTCAAGGGTCGACAGCGGGTCGGGCAGGGCGCTGAGCAGTGCCTGCGTGTACGGATGCCGCGGCGACGAGAACACGTCACCGCTGGGGCCGCGCTCCACCACGACGCCGTTGCTCATGACGAGCACCTCGTCGCTCACGTGGTGGATGACGCCCAGGTCGTGCGAGATGAAGACCATCGCGAGGCCGAGCTGGGCCTGGATGTCGGCGAACAGGTCGAGCACCTGCGCCTGGATCGAGACGTCGAGGGCCGACACCGGCTCGTCGCAGAGCAGCACGCGCGGATTGCGCGCGAGCGCCCTCGCGATCGCGACGCGCTGCCGCTGCCCGCCCGAGAGGGTGAGCGGGCGCCGTGCCAGAAGCTCGCCGCCCAGACCGACCTGGCTCGCGAGCTCCGCGGCGCGCGCCTTCAGGTCGGCACGGGCGACGCCGGTGAGGGCGAGGGATTCGCGCAGGATCGCGCCGACGGTGAGCCGGGGGTCGAACGAGCTCAGCGGGTCCTGGTAGACGGCTTGGATCGAGTGGCGGCGCTCCCGCCGCCGGCGCTCCGGCAGCGCGCTCCACGCGGCGCCATCGAGCAGCACCTCCCCGGCATCGGGCTTCTGGAGACCGAGGATGATGCGGCCGAGGGTGGTCTTCCCCGAGCCCGACTCCCCTACGATGCCGATGGTGCTCCCGGCCCTGAGGTCGAAGGACACGGCGTCGACGGCCTGGATGCGCCCGCCGCCCGGCTGGCGGAAGGACTGGCTCACGCCCCGCACCGACAGCACCGTGCTCGACCGGTCCACGGGTGCTGCGGGAGCGAGCACCACCGGCGGGAGCGTCCCGAGCCGCTCGCCCTTGGCATGCAGCCCGGGTGTCGCGGCGAGCAGGGAGCGGGTGTACTCGTGCTTCGGCGCGGAGAGCACGGACGCGGCATCCCCGGTCTCGACGATCCGGCCGTGCTGCATTACGGCGACGCGGTCGGCAATTCGAGCGACCACGGCGAGGTCGTGGCTGATGAGGATGAGCCCGGTGCCCTCGCGCTTGAGGGTGTCGAGGAGGTCGAGCACTTGCGCCTGGATGCCGAGGTCGAGGGCGGTCGTCGGCTCGTCGGCGATGAGCAGGCGGGGCCGGGCGATGGTCGCCGCAGCGATGAGCGCCCGCTGCCGCAGTCCTCCGGAGAGCTCGTGCGCGTACTGGCGGGCGCGCGAGACCGGCTGCGGGATGGCGACGTGCGCGAGCTCGGCCTGAACGGCGGCGGCCAGCTCCTGTCGCGAGAGCGGCTTCTTCTCGCGGCGCGAGTGGACTCGCAGCACTTCGCCGACCTCCTGGCCGATCGTGCGCAGCGGGTCGAGGGAGACGAGCGCGTCCTGGGCGACAAGCCCGACACGGCGGCCCCGGATGCCCTGCCAGTGGCTCTCGTCGAACTCAGTGGCGGCCTCCCCCGCCACCGACAGCTCGTCGGCGCTGATCGTCGCCGAGCGCGGCACGAGCCCGAGGAGGGCGCGCGAGGTGATCGTCTTGCCCGAGCCCGACTCACCGACCAGCGCGAGGCACTCGCCAGCCCCGACCTCGAAGGACACTCCGTCGACAACGGTCGTGCCGCCGAAGCTGATCCGCAGGTTCCGAACCCTCGCGAGCTGCTCCGTCATCGTGCCCTTCCCTCGAATCGGCCCTGCAGGTACCGCCCGAGCACTGTCGTGGAGATCACGGTGACGGTGATGGCCAGCCCGGGGAACACGGCGATCCACCACGCGGTGCCGAGCGAGTTCCGCCCGTCGCTGAGCATGAGGCCCCACTCGGGAGTCGGCGAGACCGGGCCGAGGCCGAGGAAGCTCAGGCCTGATCCGGCGATAATCGATGTGCCGATGCCGATCGTGGCGAGCACCAGAAGCGGGCCGATCACGTTCGGCAGCAGGTGCTTCAGCACGATCGCGACGCGGTGCTGCCCGAGTGCGACCGAGGCTTCGATGAACGCCGACTGCCGGACCTGGATCGTCGTGATGCGCACCACCCGCGCGTAGACCGGCACTGCGGCGACAGTGATCGCGACGATGACATTGGTCGTCCCGGGGCCCAGGAGCGCGATCACGACCAGCGCGACGAGGAGCTCGGGAAAGGCGAGCGCGATCTCGAGCGCGCGCATGATGACGTTGTCCACCGGGCGCGGGGCCAGACCGGACGCGACGCCGATCAGGATGCCGAGGATGAGCGCCGCAAGCGTGGCGGTGAAGCCGAAGGAGAGCGACAGGCCGGCCCCGTGGACGACGCGGGAGAAGACATCCCGCCCGAGCTTGTCGGTGCCGAACAGGTGCTCGAGGCTCGGCGGCAGCTGCGAGTCGGATGTCGCGGTCGCGAGCGGGTCCGCACCCGTGAAGATCCACGGCAGCACGGCGGCGAGCACGAGGACCCCGAGAACGACTCCGGCCACGGCGCCGACCGGCGGGACAGTCCGCCGCCGCCGCCCCGCCGCGGGCCGCGCGAGTTCGAGGAGGTCAGGGCGGCCGACGCTCATCGGGTCCTCCGGAGTCTAGGGTCGATGAGCGGGTAGAGCAGGTCAACGATCAGGTTGATGACCACGAAGACCACGGCCGCGAAGATCACGAGGGCCATGACCACGGGAAGGTCGCGGTTGTTTATCGCGTCGAGCGCAACGCGGCCGATGCCGGGGCGCCCGAACAGCTGCTCGATGATCACGGCCCCGCCGAGCAGACTTCCGACGATGTAGGCCGCGAGGGTCACCGCGGGCGGCGAGGCGTGCCGCAGGGTGTGGCGGCCGAGCTGCTCCGCGAACGTCAGCCCTCGGGCGCGGGCGCTGTCCACGAACGGCTGGGCGTTGGCGCCGTCCAGCCCGTGCCGGATCACCTGGCTCAGGATGCCGGCGATCGGAAGGGCGAGGGTGAGGGCCGGGAGCACGAGCGCGGGGAGTCCCTGCCCGCCGGAGACCGGGAACCACCGCAGCTGGAACGAGAACACCGTGAGCAGCAGGAGCCCCGTCCAGAACGTCGGCGACGAGATCGCGATGAGCTCGATGAGGGTGGCGATCGCTCTCGCCACGCGCGTGCGGGCCGCGAGGGCGATCGCGAGCGCGATGACGAGGGCGAACACGATGGAGAGCGCCGCGAGCTGCACGGTCGGCAGCAGCTGCGCACCGATCACGGCAGTCACGGGCTGCTGGAGCCGGTACGACCTGCCGAAGTCGAGTGTGACGACATGGCCGAGATACGCCAGGTACTGCTGCAGGATCGGTTGGTTGAGCCCGAGCTCGTCACGGATGCTCTCCCGCACCTGCTCGCTCACCGTCGACTGCACGCCGAGCATGATGTCCACCGGGTCGCCGGGGACGAGGTGCAGCACGAGGAACGCCAGGGTCGCCGCTCCCCAGATCACGATGAGCGCGCCGACGAGCCGGGGCAGGTACAGCGTGAGGGCTGCACCTGCCCGGCTCGTTCCGGCTACGGCAGTGCTCACGGCTGCTTGGTCGTCCACGCGTCGTAGAGCAGCGGCCAGCCGGCGATGTCCGAGCGCAGGCCGCCGATCGCCGACGACGAGGCGACGATGTTGCCGGGCACGTAGATCGGCACGATGGCCGCGTCGTCGATCACCCACTTCTGGACCTTGCTGTACAGGTCCTTGCGCTCGGCCGGGTCGGTGGACTCCGAAGCCGTCTGCACCCACTCGTCGACCTGCGGGTCGTTCACGTACGAGGCGTTCTGCACGGGCGCGAATCCCGAGAACAGGTGCAGTCGGAGGATGTCGCCCTCGGGGCGCACGAAGCTCCAGTCGGCGATGTCGTAGTTTCCCGAGTAGAGCCCGTCGATGTACGCCCCGCCGTCCAGCGGCTTCGGGATCAGCTCGAAGCCGATCTTCTTCAGGTCGGCCTGGAAGGCGTCGACCAGGCTCTGGCGGTCCTCGCGGGGCGCCTGGTACGACGGCCAGGATGCGCTCAGCCGTACGCCGTCCTTGGTGCGGTATCCGTCAGCGTCCTTGCCTGTCCAGCCGGCCTCGTCGAGCAGCTGGCCCGCCAGGTCGGCGTCGTACTCCCACGTGCCCTCGACGCTGGAGTCGTAGGAGTTCGGGGTCGTGGGGCCGAGAACGCTCCACGCGCGGTCGTACTGGCCGCCGTAGACCGCCTGCACGGCGGAGGTGATGTCGATCCCGCGCTCGAAGGCCTGGCGAACGAGCTTGTCCTGGAAGACGCCCTGCGAGTGGTTCAGGAAGATCGAGTACGGCAGGCCGGGCGCGGGCGTCCCGGTCACCGTGATCGAGGAGTCCGTCTCGAGCCCGGGGACGTCGTTCGGGGAGACGTTCTCCGCGACATCCACCTCACCGCTCGTCAGCGCGCCCGAGCGCACCGCGTTCTCCGGAAGAATGCGGTAGACCAGCTTGTCGGGGTGCGCGGCACCGGTGTGCTGCGCGTTCGACGGGCCCCAGTTGTAGTCGGCGTTCTTGGTGAACGTGATGTCCTGGCCGGGGGTGAAGCTGTCGAGGATGAACGGGCCGGTGCCGACCGTGACATCCGGCCCGCCCGCCACGAGCTTGTCAGCGCTCGACGCCAGGACGTCCGGAGCGTAGAAGCCGAGGTAGGTCGTGCTCGCCCCCTGCAGGAACGCGGCGAACGGGCGGGTGAAGTTGACGGTCACGGTGTCGTCGTCGACGACCTCGGTGCCCGCGTAGTCCGCGCCGCCGAGCAGCGCCGCCGAGTACTGGGACTTCGTGCCAGGGTCGGCGATGTGGTCGAAGTTGGCCTTGACCGCCTCGGCGTTGAAGGCCTCGCCGTCGGTGAAGGTCACGTCGTGCTTGAGCTCGAAGGTGTAGCTCAGGCCGTCGTCGCTGATCGTCCAGGAGTCGGCGAGCCAGGGCTTGATCGTGCCGTCGGAGTCCTGCACGACGAGGGAGTCGAAGACGTTGCGGAGCACGAGCGCCGAGATGTCGGCGGCGGTCGAGTGGATGTCGAACTGCGAGCTCGGGTCGGAGTCGATGGCGACGGTGATCGTGCCGCCGTCAACTGGTGTTCCCGCGGCCGAATCGGTGCCGGGGCTGCTGCATCCGGCGAGGACGAGGGTGGCGCCTGCTGCGATCGCCACCCATCCGCTTGTGCGTACGGAAGTCATGTGGGGGTTCCTTCTGTGGAATGTTTCTCTGGGTGTCACGAGGACTCGGCCGGGCCAGCCGGTTCTGTGAGACTAACCACGGGCGGGCAGCCGCCTCCGGGGCGTGAACGCAGGTTGCGAGTAAGTGGACGGAGCCGCGCTCGCAGTCCGGAAACGCGAGATGGGACGTAACAGATGGCCTACGCGGGACCCACGAGACCGGGCCGCCCCCGGTCGAGCTCGCAGTCGGATCTGGCCGCCGGCGCGATGCGGCTCTTCCGCGACAACGGCTTCGCCCACACCTCGGTACAGGACATCGCGGCGCGCGCGGGAGTCAGCCGCTCGACCTTCTTCAACTACTTCGCCACCAAGGACGAGGTCGTCTGGAGCTGCCAGGCCCACCAGCTGGCCGACCTCGAGGCGCGGCTCGCGCGCACGCCCCCGGACGCCAATCCGTTCGAGGCCGTGGCGCGCGCGCTCGTCGATGTGACGGATGCCGTCGGCCTCGACGAGGCGCGCACGACGGCCGACTACCAGGCTGTGCTCGCCGAGACGCCCGAGCTCCGCGAGATCACGCTGGCGTGGTCCGCCCGCCGGGTGGACGCGATAGCCGGATTCGTCGGGCGGCGGCTGGGCGCGGACGCCGACGACCTGGTTCCGCTGTCGTACGCCCTGGCCCTCGGCGGCGCGGTGGCGGCGGCATCCATCGCCTTCGGCCGCTCCCGCGATCGACGGCTGAGCGATCTCGTGGCGGAGTCGATCGCCCCTGTCTACCGCGGATTCGCCCGGGACGTGCTGCCCGCCTAGGCGCGAGAACTAGGCGCGGCTTGCCGCGATTCGGCCGAGGAGCCCGTTGACGAAGCCTGCCGAGTCGTCCGTGCTGTGCACGCGCGCCGACTCCACGGCCTCGGAGATCGCGACGGCGTCGGGCACCTCGTCGTTGAACAGGATCTCCCACAGCCCGATGCGCACGAGGGCGCGGTCTACAGCGGGCATCCGGGCGATCGGCCAGCCCTGCGAGTAGGTCTCGATGAGCTCGTCGATCTCGTCACCGTGCTCGGTGATGCCGATGACGATGTCGCGGGCGTACGGCCATGAGTTCGACCGCTTGGGGTCGGCGTCGTTGCGCGCCTGCTCGGCGGCCAGGACCGTGTTGATGGACTCCTCGCGCACATCGGCCCCGTAGAGGATGTCGAGGGCGCGCTTGCGCGACTTGCTTCTGGCGCCCACTAGTCGGAGACGCGACCCAGGTAGCTGCCGTCGCGCGTGTCGACCTTGACCTTGGTGCCCTGCTCGAGGAACAGCGGGACCTGGATCTGGTAGCCGGTCTCGACCGTCGCGGGCTTCGTGCCGCCGGTCGACCGGTCGCCCTGGAGGCCGGGCTCCGTGTAGGTGATCTCCAGCACCACGGACGCCGGCAGCTCGACATAGAGCGGGTCGCCGTTGTGCAGGGCGATCGTGACGTCCTGGTTCTCGAGCATGAAGTTGGGGGCGTCGCCGACCTGGGCGGGGGTGAGCGTGATCTGGTCGTAGTTGCCCTTGTCCATGAACACGAAGTTCTCGCCGTCCGCGTACAGGTACTGGTAGTCCGCGCGGTCGACGGTCTCGGTCTCGATCTTCGCGCCGGCGTTGAAGGTGCGGTCGACGACCTTGCCGCTCATGACGTTCTTGACCTTGGTGCGCACGAACGCGCCGCCCTTGCCGGGCTTGACGTGCTGGAAGTCGATGACCGTCCAGAGCTGGCCGTCCATGTTGAGGACGACGCCGTTCCTGATGTCAGCTGTAGAAGCCATGAGATGAATCCGTTCGTTGAGAGCCGGTGATCGAGCTTGTCGAGATCAGAGACCAGCGGTCGAGTCTACCCGAGCCTGCGCTTGACCAGTTCAAGGGCGAGCCAGTACGAGTCGAACCCGAATCCGGCGATCACCCCGGTCGCGACGGCGGAGATGACGCTCGTGTGCCGGAACTCCTCGCGGGCGTGCGGATTCGAGATGTGCACCTCGACGAGCAGCAGCCCGGCCTTGGTGACGAGAGCCGCGGCATCCCGGAGCGCGTACGAGTAGTGCGTGAAGGCTGCCGGGTTCAGGATGACCGGGCTGCCGGTGTCCACTGCCTCGTAGAGCCACGAGATGAGCTCGGCCTCGTCGTTGGTCTGGCGCAGGTCGATTGCAAGATCACCGGATGCCTCGAGCTGCAGTCGCAGGTCGTCGAGGGTGCCGCTGCCGTACACATCGGGCTCGCGGCTGCCGAGCCGCCCAAGGTTGGGGCCGTTGAGGACGAGCACTGTGGTCACGGGTTCGAGTGTATCGGCGGGGCATCCGCCGAAAACGCAGGAGAATCGCGCCCAAGGTCACGAAGGCGGGCAGTTTGGGCACCGAGGGGCTGTATCTCCTGCGTTTTCGGCACGGGTCTGGGAGAGATGCGGCGGATGCCGCGGCAGCGCGGACCGCCCCGCGGATCCGGCCCCGGCGACGAAAACGCAGGAGAATCGCGGCGAATCGGCACGCCAAAGTGCCCATCGCCCCGAAGGAGAAGGATCTCCTGCGTTTTCGGACGGTGGGTTTCGACTAGGAGCGCGACTCGATCGCGAGCACCGCGCCGAAGGCGAGGAGGATGCCGCCCGTCACCCGGTCGATCCAGGCCGAGACGCGGGGCGACGAGAGCCACTTCCGCGCGAAATGCGCCGCGATGATCAGCCCCGTGAACCACACGAGCGACTCGACGACGTGCACGAGCGCGAGCAGCAGGCCCATCCCGACCGGCGGTACGCCCTCGGGGATGAACTGCGGGATGAGCGCGATGTAGAACACGCCGACCTTCGGGTTGAGCAGGTTCGTGATCGCACCGCGGCCGAAGGCGGCCCGCAGGGTGCCGACGGGAGTCGCGACATCCGTCTCGACGACGTGCCGGCGGAACGACTTCACGATCATGCTCACGCCGAGGTAGGCGAGGTACAGAGCGCCGACGATCTTGAGGATCGTGAAGGCGGCCTCGGATGCCGCGAGCAGTGCCGCCGCGCCGACCGCGGCTGCCGCGCCCCACACGAAGGTCCCGCTCGCGATGCCGACCGCAGTCGCGTACGCGTGCTTGCGCGACTGGACGAGCGCCGACCGCAGGATGAGCGCACTGTCCGGCCCCGGGATGATCGTGAGAACGCCCGCGAGGAGCGCGAACGACCACAGCGCCGAGGCGACGGTCATACCCCGACCTCCTGGTACGCCGTGAACAGCGTCGCCTCCTCGGGCCCGGCGAGCACCCGCGGCTTGCCCACGTCGTCAAGCACGATGAAGCGCATCATCCCCGCGCGGGCCTTCTTGTCGCGCTGCATGGTCGCGAGGAGCGTGTTCCAGCGCCCGAGCTGGTAGTCAATCGGCAGCGTCAGGGACGACAGGATGCTGCGGTGCCGGTCGACCACGGCATCCGGCAGTGTGCCCGCAATCCGCCCGAGCTCGGCGGCGAACACCATGCCGACCGAGACCGCGGCACCGTGGCGCCAGCGGTAGCGCTCGGCGTGCTCGATGGCGTGGCCGAGCGTGTGGCCGTAGTTCAGGATCTCCCGGAGGCCGTTCTCCTTGAAGTCCTCGGCGACGACGCGCGCCTTGAGGCGGATCGACAGCTCGAGCACCCGGCGGAACTCATCGGACGCCGGGTCGGTCACGCGCTCGACGTCGGCCTCGATGATGTCGAGGATCTCGGGCTCGCCGATGAAGCCGCACTTCACGATCTCGGCGAACCCGGCGAGTATCTCGTTGCGCGGCAGCGTGTCGAGCACGTCGAGGTCGGCGACCACGGCGGCCGGCGCGTAGAACGAGCCGACGAGGTTCTTGCCCTCGGACGTGTTGATGCCGGTCTTGCCCCCGACCGCGGCATCCACCATGCCCGCAACGCTCGTCGGCACCTGCACGAGCGTCACACCGCGCAGCCAGGTCGCCGCCACGAAGCCCGCGAGGTCGGTGGTCGCTCCCCCGCCGAAGCCGATCACGGCGTCCGTGCGCGTGAAGTCGGTCTGGCCCATGATCTGCCAGCAGAATGCGGCAACCTCGACGCGCTTGGCGTCCTCGGCGTCGGGCACCTCGGCGAGCAGCACCTCGTACCGCTCCGACAGCTGGTCGCGCAGCTCGTTCGCCTTGGCGCCGAGCGTCGGCGGGTGCACGATAAGCACCTTGGCGACTCGCGGCCCGAGCTGGTCGGCGAGGTCGGCGAGGATGCCGCGGCCGACGAGCACGTCGTACGAGTCGCCCACCGGGATGATCGTGGTGCCGGTCATTCGTTCTCCAACCATTCGGCGATCTGCTTCGCGACGCCGTCGAGCGGCCGTCGGGACGTGTCGATAGTGAGCTGCGACAGCCGGTCGTACGTCGGCTGGCGGCGCTCGACGAGGGCGATCCAGGCGCCGATGCCGTCCTTCACGAGGGGTCGCTTGCCGGTGCTGATCCTGGCCTCGACGGCCTCGGGCGAGACGGCGAGCTGCACTACTCGATGCGCTTCGAGATCGGCCTGGGTGTCGGCATCGAGTACCGCTCCCCCGCCGAGTGTCACCACCGCGGTCTCGGCCAGCGCCCTCGCCACCTCGGCGCGCTCGAGGGCCCGGAAGTGCGGCTCGCCGTGCTGCTCGAAGATCGCGGCGATCGGACCGTGGGCCGCGACGATGCGCTGGTCGGTGTCGATGAAGGGCACCTCGAGGAGCCGAGCGAGGCGCTTGCCCGTGCGGGTCTTCCCAGCGCCGGGGGCGCCGATCAGGACGACCACGGCGCGCTCACCCGGTGCCGAATCACTCACTGGCGGACGCTGGTGCCGTGGTGAGGGCATCCGGGATCGCGGCGAGGTAGGCCTCGAGGTTGCGCCTGGTCTCGCCGAGCGAGTCCCCGCCGAACTTCTCGAGCACGGAGTTCGCGAGCACGAGCGCGACCATGGCCTCGGCGACGACGCCGGCGGCAGGCACGGCGCACACGTCGGAGCGCTGGTGGTGGGCCTCGGCCGCGGCCCCGGTCGCGATATCGACGGTGCGAAGCGCGTGCGGCACCGTCGAGATCGGCTTCATCGCGGCGCGCACCCGGAGCAGCGTGCCCGTGCTCATGCCACCCTCCGTGCCGCCCGCGCGGTCGGAGAGCCGCGTGATTCCCTCGTCGCCGATGACCAGCTCGTCGTGCGCTTCGGAGCCGCGGCGACGCGCAGTCTCGAAGCCGTCGCCGACCTCGACCCCCTTGATGGCCTGGATGCCCATGAGCGCGCCCGCGAGCTGCGAGTCGAGGCGGCGGTCCCAGTGGGTGTACGAGCCGAGTCCCGGAGGGACGCCGTACGCGAGCACCTCCACGACGCCGCCGAGGGTGTCCCCGTCGTCGTGGGCGCGGTCCACCTCGGCGACCATGAGTGCCGAGGTCGCCGGGTCGAAGCAGCGGAGGAGGTCGGCGTCGAGCGCGGCGACGTCGTCCGGGCCGGGGAGGGCCGAGCCATCCGGAACCCGCACCTCGCCGATCGACAGCACGTGGCTCACGATCCGGATGCCGAGCTCGGAGAGGAACGACCGCGCGATGGCGCCGAGCGCGACACGCGCCGCCGTCTCCCGGGCAGATGCCCGCTCGAGCACGTTGCGCGCCTCAGGGAAGTCGTACTTCTGCATGCCCACGAGGTCGGCGTGGCCGGGCCGCGGGCGGGTCAGGGGTGCGCCGCGGCCCTTCGGGAAGTTCTCGGGGTCGACCGGCGTCGCGCTCATCACGTCGACCCAGCGGTGCCACTCGGTGTTGCCGATGCGCAGCGCGATCGGGCTGCCCATGGAGAACCCGAGGCGGATGCCGCCGCTGATGGCCAGCTCGTCCTGCTCGAACTTCATCCGCGCACCGCGGCCGTAGCCGAGCGACCGGCGCTTCAGGTCGTCCTGGATGGCCTCGGGCGACACGGGGACCCCGGCCGGCAGTCCCTCGAGAATGGCCACGAGTTCAGGGCCGTGCGACTCACCAGCAGTCAACCAACGAAGCATGGGATCAATACTCCCAGACCGACGCGCGCATGGCCGCCACGACGGCGTCCTCGTTCGAGAGCGGGAGGTCGGGGTCGCCGGCGACGAAGATGCGCACCTGGCCGACGGCCTGGTTGAGCAGCAGCTCGATTCCGGGGATGACGGTGCCGCCGGCATCCGCCCACTGGATTGCGAGCGCACTGGGCCAGGGGTCGTAGGCCACATCGAATAGCACGGATGCCGCGCGCACCGCCTCCGGGAACTCAAGGCCGTACTCGCCGCCGGGCAGGGTGCTCACGACCGCGTCGGCCGCGGACACGGTGGCCCCCCACGGCAGCACCGCGACGGAGACGCCGAGCGCCTCGCCCAGGGCCACGAGCGGCTCGGCCTTGGACGGTGTGCGGGCTGATACGGTCACCGCGGTCGCCCCGAGGCGCGCGACCCCCGCGAGGACGGAGGCGGCGGTCGCGCCGGCCCCGATCACGTGCACACTCTCGAGCGCGGGCACGCCCGCCTCACGGAACGACCGCTCCACGCCGTAGACGTCGGTGTTGAAGCCGCGCAGCCCGTCGTCGGTGAACAGCACCGTGTTCGCACCCCCGACCAGGTCGACAACGGCATCGCGCCAGGCGAGCAGGGGCAGCACGTCGCGCTTCAGCGGCATCGTGAGCGACAGCCCGCGCCACGTGCCGTCGCGCGAGGCGACGAACTCGCCGAGGGTCTCCCCCGTGATCTCGATCGCCTCGTACTGCCAGTCGAGCCCGAGGACGGCGTAGGCCGCGCGCTGGATCGCCGGCGACTTCGAGTGCGAGATCGGGGAGCCCAGGACCGCGAGCTGCGACCGCGCATCACTCACAGTAGGTTGCGTTCTCTGCGCTCTCGTCGCACCAGGCGTGCAGCTGCTCGACTGCCGCGTCGTGCTCCTCAACGGTCTCGGAGAACACCGTCTCCCCCGTCGCGAGGTTGATCGGCACGAAGAACAGCCAGGGGCCCTCGGTCGGGTGCAGGGCGGCGTTGATCGCGTCATCACCGGGCAGCCCGATCGGCCCGACCGGCAGCCCCGGGTTCGCGTAGGTGTTGTAGAGGTTCGACGGGTCCGCGCGCTCCTCGGGCTCGGTCCACACGCTGTCGAGCCGGCCCGTGCCGTATGCGACTGTCGCATCGGACTCGAGGTTGATCCCCTGGTCGATGCGGTTCTGGAACACGCGCGCGACCTTGCCAAAGTCGTCCAGGTTCGAGCCGGCCTCGCGCTGCACCATCGACGCGAGCCGGATGACGTCCCAGCGCTGCTCGGGGGCGACCCCCGCTGCGTCCAGGTGCTCCATCATGGTGTCCACCATCTTCTGGAGGATCGCCTGCGCCGTCTCAGTGCCGTCGAGCTCGTAGGTGGCCGGGAACAGGAAGCCCTCGAGTGTCGTCGCCTGCGCGGGCAGGCCGTAGGCGGCGACATCCGCAGCCGCTGCCTGCACGTCCTCGATGGGCAGTCCCGTGGTCGCCGCGATGGTCTCGAGCGCGTTGGGCAGAACGGTGCCCTCCGTGATGAGCAGCTTGTCGGTCACCTTGTTGTCGGTGTCCTGCAGGGCGGCCACGGCCGATGCGGCGCTCATCTCCTTCTGCAGGCGCCAGTTGCCCGGGAGGAAGCTGATATCCGGATTCTCCACGAGGTAGTCGTAGACGGCGTCGTAGGTCAGCGTCACGCCGGCCTCGTGGAGCGTGACCGCGACGTCAGAGCCGATATCGCCCGAGCGGATCGGCACGACGACCTCTTCGCCGTTGCCGGTGCCGTCGTAGTCCGTGGGCAGCGGGATGCCGAGCAGCGCCCGCACCTGCTCGTTGTAGTTGAACCAGCCGAACGCGGCAACGCCGCCGACGGCGCCCAGCACGAGCACGATCGGCAGGGTGATCTTGAGCCACAGCAGGCGGCGCTTGGGCTTGCCGCCCGAACCGCCCCGGCCGGAGCTGCCTCGGCCCGAGCCGCCTCGCCCCGAGCCGCCTCGCCCCGAGCCGCTGTCATCGCGCGAGCGGCCCTCGTTCTCGCGCGCCTCGCGCCGGCTCATCGGCTGCTCGGCGCTGACGGTCGGGTACGCCTGGGTGGGCGGGTAGGTCTCGGGCTGTGCGCCGAAGAGCCCGCTGAACGAGTCGTTGGGAGCAGCCGCGCTCACCGGGGGTGCGGTGCTCGGGGCGGGCGCCGCGGGCTCGACGAGGGCGGGCGGCTCTGGCGTCCCGAACAGCGCCGCGAAGGGGTCGTCCTGCGCCGGGGCGGGCTGCGCCGCCGCCTGCCCGGGTTCGGGGTCGCCTGCGGCCGGTGTGGGCTTGAAGATGTCGTCCCAGCTCGGCTCGTTGGCCATGATCATGATCCTTCGTGCGGGTTTACAACGTCGCCGGGCGGTGTCTGGGCCGAGCGCTCGAAGTCGAGGGCGTGCTGCAGAATTATAACGGCGGCGACCTGATCGACCACCGAGCGCGAGTTCTTGGCGTTGCGGCCGGATGCCCGGAGCGCAGAGTTCGCGGACACCGTCGACAGGCGCTCATCGACCATCCGCACCGGCGCCGGCTGCACGCCGGCCAGCTCGCGGGCGAACAGCCGCGCATCCCCCGTGGACGCCGTCTCGCGGCCCGAGAGCGCGAGGGGAAGCCCCACCACGATCTCGAGCGCCTCGTACTCGGTGGCGAGCTCCGCGATGCGCGCGAGGTCGCCCGCGCCGCGCTTCACGGTCTCGACCGGGGTCGCGAGCATCCCGTGGAAGTCGCACCGGGCGACCCCGATGCGGGCGGTGCCCACATCGACGCCGAGGCGGACTCCCGAGCGCACCGGCTCAGCCCGCGACTGCGGCGGTGATCGCGTCGAGGGCCGCGGGAATCGCCGCGACATCCGCACCGCCGCCCTGGGCCAGGTCGTCCTTGCCGCCGCCACCGCCGCCGAGGATCCCGGCCGCGGTCTTCGCGAGCGCGCCGGCCTTGAAGCCCGCCGCACGCGACGCCTCGTTGGTCGCGACGATCACCGCGGGCTTGCCCACCACGTCAGCGGCGAGAGCAACCACGGAGGCGTCGGAGCCGAGCTGGCCGCGCACGTTCGTGACGAGGCTGCGCAGGTCGTCAGCCGAGGCGAGCGAGCCGACGTGCTCGGCGACGAGCAGTGCGGCGCCCACCCGGCGCGCGTTCGCGATGATCGCGGGAACGCGCTGGCCGAGCTGCGCCGACTCGAAGTCGGCGATCTTCTTCTCGGCAGCCTTGAGGTCGGCGACGAGCGAGGCGATGCGGTCGGGCAGCTGCTCGCGCGGGGTCTTGAGCGAGCTCGTGAGCTCGGAGACGATCGCGCGCTCAGCGGCCAGGTCGCGGAACGCCTCGATGCCGACGAGCGACTCGATGCGCCGGTTGGACGAGCCGACCGACGACTCCCCGACGAGGTTGATGAGGCCCACCTCGGAGGAGCGTGTCACGTGGGTGCCCGCGCAGAGCTCTAGCGACCAGGGGCCGCCGATCTCGACGACGCGGACGGTCTCGCCGTACTTCTCGCTGAACAGCGCCATGGCGCCGAGCGCCTTGGCCTCGTCGAGCGGGAGGATGCGGGTGGTGACCTCCAGGTTGTCGCGCACCGCGTTGTTGGCCACCTCCTCGATCTCGCTCTTCGTCGCGTGCGAGAGGGCCGAGTTCCAGGAGAAGTCGAGGCGCATGTAGCCCGCCTTGTTGTACGAGCCGGACTGGTGCGCCGCAGGGCCGAGGATCTGCCGCAGCGCGGCGTGGACGAGGTGGGTCGCCGAGTGGGCCTGGGTGGCGCCGCGGCGCCACTCCGGGTCCACGACGCTGGTGGCGGCATCCCCGACACCGACCTCGCCGGAGGAAACCTGCACCTTGTGGCTCACGAGGCCCTTGACCGGTCGCTGCACATCGAGGACCTCGAGCTCGAAGCCCGCCCCCACGATCGTGCCGGCGTCGGCCTCCTGACCGCCCGATTCCGGGTAGAGCGACGTCTCCGCGAGGATGACCTCCGCGATCTGGCCCGCGGTCGCCTTGGTGACCGACTCGCCGTCGACGATGAGGCCGAGCACGCTCGTCTCCGTCGTGAGGTAGTCGTAGCCCGTGAAGACCGTCTCGCCCTGCGCGCGGAACGCGCTGTACACCGACAGGTCGGCGAGGTGCTGCTTCTTCGACTTCGCGTCGGCCTTCGCGATGGTGCGCTGGTGGTTCATGAGCGTGTCGAACGCGTCGCGGTCGACGTTCAGGCCGGCCTCCTCCGCGATCTCCAGAGTGAGGTCGATCGGGAAGCCGTAGGTGTCGTGCAGCAGGAACGTGGTCTCGCTCGGCAGCTCCTTCGCGCCCGCATTCTGGGCGCGGGTCACGGCGAGATCGAGGATGCTCGTCCCGCTCGCGAGCGTCCGCAGGAACGTCTCCTCCTCCGCTACCGCGAGGCGCGAGATGCGGTCGTAGTCCCGCTCGACCTCGGGGTACTGGGCCTTCATCGCGTCCCTCGACGCGGGGAACAGCTCGGCGAAGGTCGGGTCCTCGACGCCCAGCAGGCGCATCGAGCGCACAGTTCGGCGCAGCAGGCGGCGCAGGATGTACCCGCGGCCGTCGTTCGCGGGCGTCACGCCATCGGACATGAGCATCAGGCTGGAGCGGACGTGGTCGGCGATCACGCGCATCCGGACGTCGTCCTCGTGGTTCGCGCCGTACTTGCGCTTCGACAGCTCGGACGCCCTGTCGAGGACGGGGCGCACCTGGTCGATCTCGTACATGTTCTCGACGCCCTGCTTCAGGAACGCGACGCGCTCCATGCCCATGCCGGTGTCGATGTTCTTCTTGGGCAGTTCGCCCAGGATCTCGAAGTTCTTGCCGCTGCCTTCGCCGCGCAGGTACTGCATGAAGACGAGGTTCCAGATCTCCACATAGCGGTCGTCGTCGGTGGCCGGGCCGCCGTCGATGCCGTAGGCGGGGCCGCGGTCGAAGAAGATCTCCGAGCACGGGCCGGCGGGGCCGGGCTGGCCGGTCGACCAGTAGTTGGTGTCCATGTCGAGCCGCTGGATGCGCTCGTCGGGCAGGCCGGCGGTCTTCTTCCAGAAGTTCACCGCGTCGTCGTCGTCCTTGTAGACGGTGACCCACAGGTCCTTCGGGTCGAAGCCGAGGCCGCCCTCGGACTCGTTGCTCGTCAGGAGCTCCCAGGCGTACTCGATCGCCTGCTCCTTGAAGTAGTCGCCGAACGAGAAGTTGCCGTTCATCTGGAAGAACGTGCCGTGCCGCGGGGTCTTGCCCACTTCTTCGATGTCGAGAGTCCGGATGCACTTCTGCACGCTCGTCGCGCGCGGGTACGGCGCCGGAACCAGCCCGGTGAGGTACGGCACGAACGGCACCATGCCGGCGACCGTGAAGAGCAGGGTGGGGTCGTCGCTCACGAGCGAGGCGGAGGGCACGATCGTGTGCCCGCGGTCGCCGAAGAAGTTGAGCCAGCGGTTCTGGATGTCAGCGGTGTACATGGAGGTTCCCGGGGTAGGTGTTGAGAGGGGCCAGACCCCGGTTGTCGAGCGTTCGGTGATCGAGCGGAGTCGAGATCTAGCGGGAGCGCTTGAGGTCTGCGATGACGTCCTCGGCGTCGGCGACAGCGGCGCGGAGCTCTGCCTCGCGGGCCTTGTAGCCGTCGACCACTGCGCTGCCGAACTCGCGGGCCTTAGTGTCGACATCGTCGAAGAATCTCTTGCCCTCGGGGGTCTTGGCGACCTGGTGCGCGACGACGAAACCTGCGACTACGCCGACGGCCAGAAGAAGAATGCCCTTCATGAGTGCTCCTAAGTTCGTATCGGAAAGCTGGTTCAAGCTTAGTTCTTCGACGACCGCGGCTTTCGGTCTTGACGCAGGCCGACGACTGCGGCACGCACGCCGGCGGAGAATCCGGCGATCTTGATCAGCGGGCCGCCGACCGTCGCGGCGAAGAGCGCCACGAGTGCCGAGACGTTGCCGGTGGCCTCCTCGACGCTGCTCGTGATCGAATCGACCCTGGCCAGCTGCTTGTTCGTCTCGCTGATCGTGGTCGTCGCCTCGTCGAGCAGCGGCGTGACGCCCTGCCGGACGTCCTTGATCGTCGCGCTCGTCTCGTCGAACACCCGCCCGAGCTTGAGCAGCGGGATCGCGAGCAGTCCGACCAGTACGGCGAACACGCCGGCCGCGATGAGTCCTGCAATGTCTCCACCGGACATGGGCACCCGCCTTTCTTGACCCGTCGAGCCTAGCCGAGCACCGCCGCCATGACCCGCCTGCCCCGCTCGGCCTCGGCTCCCCCGGCCTCGACCCACAGCAGGGCCTTCCAGAGTGCCCAACCACGACCTCGGCGCAGCATTCCCTCGTCGGGCGCGAGGGCCTCGAGGAAGGCCGCCCGGGCGCCGCCGTCGAACATCATCCACGCGGCGGCGACATCGCACGCCGGGTCGCCGACGCCCGAGCAGCCGAAGTCCAGCACTGCGGAGAGCCGGCCGCCGCGCAGGAGCAGGTTTCCGGGCGCGACATCCCCGTGGAACCAGACCGGGGTGGTCGCCGTCTCGGCCGCGGCCTCGGCCCACACCTCCGTTGCGCGACCGGCGTCAGACGCCAGCAGCCGGATGCACCGGCGCACGTCCTCGTCCCACACCGAGGGCGGGCAGCCTCGGAAGGCGGAGTGCAGCCCTGGCGGCGGCCCCTCGGGATCGGCGGCCTGCAGCGCGACGAGGAACGCCGCCAGGTCCTCCGCAAGCCTCGTGTCGGTGACCACCGCGTCGGTGGGCAGGACGTCGCCCTCGAGCCAGCCGTAGACCGACCACGGGTACGGGAAGAGCCCGCTCGGAGCACCGAGTGCGATCGGCGCGGGGATGGGCAGTGGCAGTTGGGGCGCGAGCACCGGCAGCCAGCGGTGCTCCTTCTCGCCCTGCGGCACGTAGCCCTCGGCGCTCGGGATACGCACGGAGAGGGCATCCCCCAGCCGGAAGGTCCGGTGGTCGTTGCCCTGCGGCACGAACTCGACCGGCAGCGCGCTCCACTGCGGGAACTGCTCGGCGACCAGCGCGCGCACGAGCGCGGCGTCGATGACGGGCGTGTCCATGACAACAGGATGCCCGCCCCGCGGCGCGGCCGAGCGTTTCGAGACGGAAACGTTAGCCCCCGGGCCTCGCGAGCGGGGGCGTCCTACTCGATGCCGGCCCCGGCCCGTGATTCGTCCCCGCTCGCGGGCGTTTCGTGCCGCAACCGGCCGGCGAGGGACCGGCTGTTGCGCAGCCCGACGGCGGCCCCGTCGCAACTGCTCCCTCGGCGGGCCGGCGCACGCGCATCCGGCCGCCCGAGCCCTCGACGAATCGCGCCGACGAGAACGCAGGAGAAACGGCCAACAAGGCGCTCCGGATGCTCGCCGCGGCAGTTCTGGCGAGAATCTCCTGCGTTTTCGGCGCAGGCGGCGAGCAGGTCCGGGCACGCGAAAGGGGCCGCGCCCGAAGGCACGGCCCCTCTCGTGGAACGACTAGCGGGCTGCGTAGTACTCGACGACGAGCTGGACTTCGCAGGTCACGGGGACCTCTGCGCGCTTCGGGCGGCGCACGAGGCGCGCCTGCAGCTTGTCGAGCTCGACCTCGAGGTAGCCCGGGGTCTTCGGGAGAACGTCGACGTGACCGCCGGCAGCGGCGACCTGGAAGATCTCCATGCCCTCGCTGCGGGCCTTGACGTGGACGAGCTGGCCCGGCTTCACGCGGAACGACGGGCGGTCGACGAGCTGGCCGTCGACGAGGATGTGGCGGTGCACGACCATCTGGCGCGACTGCGCGGTGGTGCGGGCGATCGCGGAGCGGACGAGGATCGCGTCGAGACGCATCTCGAGCTGCTCGACCAGGTTCTCACCGGTCAGGCCGGCGGCCTTGCGGGCCTCCTCGAACTGGATCTTCAGCTGAGCCTCGCGGATGCCGGACTGGGCGCGCAGGCGCTGCGTCTCGCGGAGGCGGACTGCGTAGTCGCTGTCCTGCTTGCGCTTGGTGCGGCCGTGCTCACCGGGAGCGTACGGGCGCTTCTCGAGGTACTTGGCAGCCTTCGGGGTGAGGGCGATGCCGAGAGCCCGCGAGAGGCGGGTCTTGCTACGGGTACGTGACTTGGTAGACACGGGATCCTTTCAATGGAACTCAAACGATGGAATCCCAGGCGCTGCACCGTGCCGCCCTTCGAAAGAGGAGCACCACACAGAGCGAGGGGAAAGTCAGAGGGGTGTTGCCACGGGCCGCTCGGCTAATGAACGAATCCCATCCAACCCGGAAATGGACGCAGCCGCACGCCAAAGCCAGTTGTAGGCAGCGTCCAGACTAACACATCCAGGGTCGTAGAACCGGCGGGAGCCTAGTGCCCACGCACGATCCGCCTGAGCTTTGCGAGCCGGGCTGAGACGTCCCGCTCGTTGCCGTGCTCCGTCGGCTCGTAATACTGCACCGTGCTGAGTTCGTTGGGCGCATACTGCTGGCCGAGCACGCCGAGGGCATCGTCGTGCGGGTACTTGTAGCCCTTGCCGTGCCCGAGTCGTTTGGCACCCGGATAGTGCGCATCACGGAGGTGTTTCGGAACCCGACCCAGCTTCCCTGCCCGAACGTCAGCGATGGCAGCGTCCAGAGCCATGTAGGCGGCATTGGACTTCGGCGCACAGGCCAGGTGAACCACCGCTTGGGCCAGGGGGATCCGACCTTCCGGCATCCCGATCAGTTGTACCGCGTCGGCGGCTGCGACCGCGATGACGAGCGCCTGCGGGTCCGCCATGCCGATATCTTCCGAAGCGAGCACGATGATCCGGCGCGCGATGAAGCGCGGGTCCTCCCCCGCCTCGATCATCCGAGCGAGGTAATGCAGTGAGGCGTCCACGTCCGATCCACGCACGGATTTGATGAACGCACTGATCACGTCGTAGTGTTCGTCGCCGTTGCGGTCGTACCGCAGCAGCGCGCGATCGACGGCAAGAGACACTGTCTCCGCCGTAATCACAGGCTTCCCACCGTCCGATTCGGCCGGAGCCTCCCCGGGAACGGAGGCAGACGATGCCGCCGAGACGGATGCCGCCTCCAGCGCTGTCAGCCCCCGGCGTGCGTCCCCGGATGCGAGCCGGATAATCGCGGCGCGCGCCTCACCCTCCAGGACGAAACGGCCGTTCAGGCCACG
>JAODAQ010000053.1 GCA_025463515.1 Rhodoglobus sp. | reverse complement strand
AAAAGACAGCGCCGGGGCGGCGGAGAGCCGCAAGCTTTCTCGATCTTAGAAGTGCAGTCTGAGAATAGCCCAAACGGCCGCTGTACGAACGTTAGTGACATAATGAACTCGGCGACGTCTAGACGCTATCAATTCACTCGGATCGTCCGGCACGTAACTGCCGGTGAAGGAGCATTAATAGTCATGGCATCAGTCACTTTCGACAAGGCAACCCGCCTCTACCCGGGTTCCACCCGGCCCGCTGTCGATGGAATCGACCTCGAGGTCGCCGACGGCGAATTCCTCGTCCTGGTCGGTCCCTCCGGTTGTGGAAAGTCCACCACCCTGCGCATGCTCGCCGGCCTCGAAGAGGTCAACTCGGGCCGCATCCTCATCGGCGACCGCGACGTCACTGACGTCCCGCCGAAGGATCGCGACATCGCGATGGTCTTCCAGAACTACGCCCTCTACCCCCACATGACGGTGGCCGAGAACATGGGCTTCGCGCTCAAGATCGCCGGCGTCAACAAGGACGAGCGCGCCACCCGCGTTCTCGAGGCAGCCAAGCTGCTCGACCTCGAGCCGTACCTCAGCCGCAAGCCGAAGGCGCTCTCCGGTGGCCAGCGCCAGCGCGTTGCCATGGGCCGCGCGATCGTCCGCCAGCCCCAGGTCTTCCTCATGGACGAGCCGCTGTCGAACCTCGACGCCAAGCTGCGCGTTCAGACCCGCACGCAGATCGCGTCGCTTCAGCGCCGCCTCGGCGTCACGACCGTCTACGTCACGCACGACCAGACCGAGGCGCTCACCATGGGTGACCGCATCGCCGTGCTCAAGGACGGCGTGCTCCAGCAGGTCGGAACGCCCCGCGACCTGTACGAGGCTCCGCAGAACGTGTTCGTCGCCGGCTTCATCGGCAGCCCCGCGATGAACCTGTTCGACGCCGACATCGTCGACGGCGGCCTCAAGTTCGGCACGGCAGTCGCCAAGGTCGACCGCGAGACCCTCGGCGAGACCAAGGCCAAGAAGGTCACGATCGGCATCCGCCCCGAGGACGTCAAGGTCTCCAAGACCGGCGAGGGCCTCCCGGTCACCGTCGACGTCGTCGAGGAGCTCGGCGCCGACGGCTACCTCTACGGCCACACCGAGGTCGACGGCAACCGCACCGACATCGTCGTGCGCGTCGACGGCCGCTCGCACCCGAACGCCGGCGACAAGGTGGTCATCACCCCGGAGCCGAACCACATCCACGTGTTCGACACCGAGTCCGGCCTCCGCCTCAGCAAGAAGGCAGTTGTCGCGGGCTAAGTAGTTCGTTCGATCGGGCCTGCCGGGATCTCTCGGCAGGCCCGACCCACTTAAGGACACAGCATGAGCGGTTCACTCAACATCACGGCGGCCACTGTCGACCCCGCCCTCCTCGACCTCCCGTGGAGCATCCCGCTCGAGACCTGGCCGGAGGAGACGATCGCGGCCCTGCCCAAGGGCATCTCGCGGCACATCGTGCGGTTCGTGAACCTGAGCGGCTACGTGGTCGCGATCAAGGAGACATCCGCGGAGCTCGCCCGCAAGGAGTACGACATGCTGCGCACGCTGCAGCGCCTCGACATCCCGTGCGTGGAGCCGGTCGCCGTCATCACCAACCGCACCGACACCTCCGGGGAGCCGCTCGAGTCGGTGCTCGTCACCCGCCACCTGCGCTTCTCACTGCCGTACCGCGCGATCTACTCGCAGAGCCTGCGGCCCGAGACTGCGACGAGGCTCGTGGATGCTCTCGCCGTCCTCCTCGTCCGGCTGCACATCATCGGCTTCTTCTGGGGAGACGTGTCGCTCTCGAACACCCTCTTCCGCCGCGACGCCGGCGCCTTCGCGGCGTACCTGGTGGACGCGGAGACCGGCCAGCTCTACGACGGCCTCAGCAACGGGCAGCGCGAGAACGACCTCGAGATCGCCCGCATCAACATCGCCGGCGAGTTGCTCGACCTGCAGGCGGGCGGCCGCCTCGCGGAGGACATCGACCCGGTCGAGATCAGCAACGGCATCGTCGCCCAGTACCGCACGCTCTGGAAGGAGCTAACCGGCTCCGAGGAGTTCGACCAGTCGGAGCGCTGGCGCATCAACCAGCGGGTCGAGCGCCTCAACGACCTCGGGTTCGACATCGAGGAGCTCGCGATCAAGACCGACGAGACCGGTACGACCGTGCGCATCCAGCCGAAGGTCGTGGATGCCGGGCACCACTCGCGGCGGCTGCTGCGGCTCACCGGCCTCGACGCCGGGGAGAACCAGGCCCGCCGCCTGCTCAACGACCTCGACTCCTACCGCGCCGCGTTCGACAAGCAGGACCTGGACGAGGAGGTCGTTGCCCACGAGTGGGCGGCGCGCGTCTTCGAGCCCGTGATCCGTGCCATCCCGAAAGACCTCAAGGGCAAGCTCGAGCCGGCCGAGATCTTCCACCAGCTGCTCGATCACCGCTGGTACATGTCGCAGAACGAGGGTCGCGACATCCCGCTCGCCGAAGCGGTCTCGAGCTACGTCGACACCGTGCTGCGCCACCGCCGCGACGAGGCGACGATCATCGACCCTCCTACCGGGACCTTCACGCTGCCCGTCCCCGTCGTCGACGAGGACGACTGGCGCAGTAAAGTCTGAGCATGATCCGTCATCTCGTCATGTTCCAGCTCAGTGCCGCCTCCGACGCCGAGCGCGCCGCCGACATCTCCGGGATGAGCGAGCGCCTCGGCGCCCTCGCCGGAGTCGTCCCCGGCCTGCAGTCGATCTCGCTCAAGGCCGACCTCGGGCTGGTCGAGGGCCACTGGGACGTCGTCCTCGTCTCCGAGCACGATGACAACGCGGCACTCGAGGCGTACCAGGCCCACCCCGCGCACCTCGAGGCGGCGGGCTTCATCCGCTCGGTCACGAACGACCGCGCGACAGTCGACTACGAGCTGTAGCGTCCGGCGGGTTGAGTAAGGCGCTCTCGCGCCTGTATCGAAACCGGGTTTCGATACGGCCGCGGGCGGCCTACTCAACCCACCGGCTAACTCAGCAGCTGCTCCAGCCCCCGCCCCTCGACGTGCTCGAAGATGAGGTTCGTCTCCGTGTGCGCGACGGCGGGATGGCCCGCGAGGTAGGCGAGCACGAAGTCCCGCAGTGCTGAGGCGCTGTGGGCCGCGACGTGCAGAAGGTAGTCGTCGGCACCGGCCATGTGGAAGAGCGCCAGCACGCCCGGCCACGTGGGAGCTGCCTGCCGGAACGCGTCCACCTCGGCGCGCACGTGCTTGGTGAGCTTGATCGAGATGAGCGCCTGCACCGTGACTCCGAGCGCGGCCACGTCGATGTCGGCGTGGTAGCCGCGGAGGTAGCCGTCGTCGTGGAGCCGGCGCAGGCGCAGCGCCACCGTCGACTCCGCGATGCCCGCGGCCGCGGCGAGCGCCGTGCCGGAGGAGCGCGCGTTGTGCGAGAGTGCGCGCAGGATGGCCCGGTCGGTAGCATCCAGGGATCGCTTGGGCTCGGCCACGATTGCACCTTTCTTCGATGAACTGTGCGAATATCGCAGATTCTTCAGTGTTCCTTGCTGATTGTCGCAGGTTCTGCTGCTATCGGGACATGATGCGCGACGAAGCCCACCTCGACACCCGAGCCGTCAACGCCGGAATGGAGGGCCTCCGCGAGAGCGGGCACCACGCGCCCCCCATCGACTTCTCGACGACCTACCCCCTGCCCGATGTCGAGCACGGCGGCGACGCGTACGAGGCGCTCGCGAGCGGCGGCGACCTGCAGCCCGAGCACTCCGCGGTGTACCAGCGGCTGTGGCAGCCCGGGGTCGCCCGGTTCGAGGACGGCCTCGCGGGGCTCGAGGGCGCTGACGGCGCGGTGGCGTTCGCGACGGGCATGGCGGCACTGACTGCCTGCCTGCTCGCCACGGTCACCGCCGGCAGGCCGCACATCGTCGCGCTGCGGCCGCTGTACGGCGGCACCGACCACGTGCTCGAGACCGGGCTCCTCGGCACGACGGTGACCTGGGTCACCGCGGACGAGGTAGCAGCCGCGATCCGCCCCCATACCGGGCTCGTCCTCCTCGAGTCGCCGGCCAACCCCACACTCGAGCTGACCGACATCAGGCGGGTGGTGGCGGATGCCGACGGCGTGCCCGTGCTCGTCGACAACACCTTCGCGACCCCGGTGCTGCAGCGGCCTCTCGAGCTCGGCGCCACGATCGTGCTGCACAGCGCCACCAAGTACCTCGGCGGCCACGGCGACGTGATGGGCGGTGTCGTCGCGACGAACCGGGAGTGGGTGACCCGGCTCCGGCAGGTCCGCGCGCTGACCGGGGCGCTGCTGCACCCCCTCGCCGCGTATCTGCTGCAGCGCGGCCTGCGCACACTGCCGGTGCGCGTCCGGGCCCAGCAGGCGACGGCGGGGATGCTCGCCGAGCGGCTGCTCGTGCATCCCGCCGCTGTTCGCGTTCTCTACCCGGGACTCCCGGGCCAGGACCCTGCCGGGCTCATCGGCACTCAGGCCGAGGGAGCCGGATCCCTGATCGCCATCAACCTCGGGTCGTACGAGGCGGCGGTGCGGTTCACCGAGAGCTGCGAGCTCATCACCCACGCGGTGTCGCTCGGCGGCATCGACTCGCTCGTGCAGCACCCCGCCTCGCTCACGCACCGCCCCGTCGCGCCCGGGGCGCGGCCGGGCGCCGGGATCGTGCGCGTCTCCGTCGGGCTGGAGCACGTCGACGACCTCACCGCAGACCTGTTCGCGGCGCTCGATGCCGCCCTACTCGCGCAGCCGCAGGCCGCCCGGGCCTAGGCGGTGCCTGGTCGACGCGGGCCGCGCGCTAGACGAGCATCGAGACCGGATGCTCGATCCGGCGCACGAACGCCGCAAGCCATTGCGCGGCGAGGGCGCCGTCGAGAACCCGGTGGTCTGCCGAGAGTGTGACGGTCATGACCGTGCCGACCGCGAGGGCCCCGTCGTCGACCACCGGAACCTGTCGCGCGAGCCCGACCGCGAGGATCGCGGACTGCGGCGGGTTGATGATCGCCGAGAACTCCGTGACGCCGTACATCCCGAGGTTGGAGACGGCGAAGCTGCCGCCCTCCAGCTCGTGCTGCTTGAGGCGTCCGGCTCGGGATCGCTCGGCGAGGTCGGCGACGTTCCGCGCGATCTCGGTGAGTGACTGCTTCTCGACCGAGCGCAGCACCGGGGTCACGAGCCCGCCCTCGATCGCAACAGCCACCGACATGTCGACCGTCGAGTAGCGCCGCACGGCAGTCTCGCCCCAGGTCGCATTGGCCTCGGGCACGTCCACGAAGGCCGCGGCCGCCGCCTTGAGCACGAAGTCGTTGAGGGAGAGCTTCACGCTCGCGGTCTCGTTGGCGGCCTTGCGCAGGGCGACGAGCTCGTCGACGCGGCAGTCCGCGACGAGGTAGAAGTGCGGCACCGTCGACTTGCTCTCGGTGAGCCGTCGCGCGATCGCGCGGCGCATGCCGGTGTGCGGGATGTCGGTGAACCCCTCCGCTGCGGCTACCGGGGCCTCGACGGGCGCGGCCGCGGGAGCGCGGTCGAGGTCGGCGCGCACGACGCGGCCGCCGGGACCGGTTCCGTTCAGTGCCCCGAGCTCGATCCCGCGCTCCTTCGCGAGCCGTCGGACCAGCGGGCTCACGAAACGGCGGCCCGTGGCATCCGCTCGGGAGTTCTGGTCGTCCGGCGCGGCCGAGGCGGCCGCAACTCCCGACTCAATGGCGGGGGCGGGCTCAGCGGCGGCGGCGGGCGCGGCAGCTGCAGCAGGCGCGGCAGCCGGCGAGGCAGCAGCGGGAGCGTCCGGCAGAGCCTCCCCCCGCGCCCCCACGATCGCGATCGGGTCGCCGACGCGCACGGAGACGCCCTCGGCGACGAGCAGCTTGAGCAGCGTCCCCTCGTTCTCGGCGGCGTACTCGACCGTCGCCTTCTCGGTCTCGACCTCCGCGAGCGGGATGCCCAGCGTGATCTGCTGCCCCTCGCTCACGAGCCAGGTCTGGATCGCGGCTTCTTCGCTGCCGGCCAGTACTTCGGGCATCCGGATGATCGTCGCCATCAGCGCTGCCCCAGCCCCGCGCGGATGCGCTCCAGGCCCGCGACGACTTCCTCGGTGCGGGCGATCGCCGCGCGCTCGAGCACCTTCGAGATGCTCGGGGATGCCTCACTGCCCGTGACCCGTTCGATCGGCTGATCCAGCCAGTCGAAGAACCGCCGCTGTATCTCGTCGGCCAGCCAGGCGCCGTAGGAGGTTCCGCGCGCGCCCTGCTCCACGATCAGCACGCTGTTGGTCTTGCGGATGCTCTCGCCGATGGTCTCCCAGTCGAGAGAGGCACGGTCGAGCCAGCGGAGGTCGATCACCTCGGCATCCATCCCCGACTGCTCGACGGCCTCGAGGCAGTGCCGCACCATCGAGAGGTAGCTGATGACCGTGACGTCGTCGCCCTGGCGGCGGATGCCCGCCTTGCCGAACGGCAGCTGGTAGTCGAGATCGCCTGCCGGGATCTCCTCGGGCTGGCCGTACAGGTCGACGTGCTCGATCACGAGCACCGGGTCCTGGAGGGCGAGTGCCGTGTTCATGAGGCCGATGTAGTCGGCCGCCGTCGAGGGCGCGATGATGCGCCATCCGGGGCTCGTGGCGAAGATGCCCGCCGGGTCCATGAGGTGCTGGGAGCCGTAGCCGGAGCCCATCGCGACCTTGGTGCGCAGCACGAGCGGCACGGGGTTGACGCCGCCGAACATGTGGCGCGCCTTGCCAATCTGGTTGAAGACCTGGTCGGCCGCTACCCACATGAAGTCCGGGTACATGAACTCGACGACCGGGCGGAAGCGCCCGTCGAGGGCCATGCCGCCGCCGAGGCCGGCGAACGCGTTCTCGCTGATCGGGGTGCCGAGCACGCGGTCGGGGTACTGCTTCGAGAGGCCCTTGGTGGCGCCGTTCGTGCCCCCCGCGAGGCGGTGCACGTCTTCACCGAGGATGACGATGCGGTCGTCTTGGTCCATCCGGCGGCCCATCACGGCGGCGACAGCATCGACGAACTTGGACTGCTCGACGGCACCGCTGTACTCCAGCGGGTCGAGGGTGCGCGCACCGGAAAGCTCGGAGAGGTCGCCGCGCAGGCCCACGTCCACGAAGCTCGGGTCGGGCCACAGCTCGGCGCGGATGCGCCGCTTGCCCGCGGCATCCGGGTCGGCCTCGGTCAGCTCGCCCACGGCGAGCGCCATCGCTGCCTGCGCCTGCGCGCGCACCGAGTCGACCCCGGCCTGGTCGATGAGGCCGAGCTTGATCATCTCGGTGGCGACGCGCAGCAGCGGGTCGCGCTTGCGCCAGGCCGCCTCCTCATCCTTCGTGCGGTAGCCGAAGGCGCTGCCCGGGTACGGGCCGTTCTGGTGGAAGAACCGGTAGACCTCGGCCTCGATGACGGCCGGCCCGCCTCCCGAGCGCATGACCTTCTCGGCCTCGAGCATCGCGAGGTGCACCGCGAGCGGGTCCATGCCGTCGACGCGCCACGAGGGGATCGCGAACCCGAGGCCGCGCGCGGAGAGCCGCGGCTCTCCGGTCGACTCTTCGACCGAGGTCGACACCGCGTACAGGTTGTTCTCGATGAAGAAGGTGAACGGCAGCTTCCAGGCGGAGGCGAGGTTCATGCTCTCGAGCACCGAGCCGATGTTCGTGGCCCCGTCGCCGAAGTAGCTGACCGTGACATCCGTCGTGCCCGCGTGCTTCTGCGCCCACGCGTTGCCCGCGCCGAGCGGCACCCCGCCGCCCACGATCGCGTTCGTGCCGAGGGCCCCCGCCTCGAACCACTGCAGGTGCATCGAGCCGCCGCGGCCGGAGCAGTACCCCTGCGCGAGCCCGAGGATCTCGGCGAGCGTGCGCTGCAGCACGGTCTGCACCGGCGGGGTGACGAGGGTACCGAGATCGAGCGATCCGGATGTCACGTGGGTGAGCGCCTTCGCGAGGAACTGGTGGTGCCCCCGGTGGGAGCCGTTGATCGCGTCGGTGGAGCGCAGGCCCACGATCGAGCCGACCGCGCCGCCCTCCTGCCCGATGCTGGAGTGGGCGGGGCCGTGGACGAGCCCCTCGCCCGCGAGCTCGAGCACCGTCTCCTCGAAGGCGCGGATGAGGTGCAGCTCGCCGAGCATGGTGGCGAGGAGCTGCGGGTCGGCTGCCTTCCAGTCCGCTGCGGTGGTGGTCAGTTCGACCCAGGGCTGTGCCGGGTCGAGTGCGCGCGTCTTCGGCATCGGTCCCTCTCTCCATTGACGGGGGTGGTGTTCCACCGAGAGTAGTGCCAGATTGAATACAATCGCAAGCCAAACGCGCGCAATACGCCGCGAATACGGCATGATGTTGCTGTATTGGATTCAACATCAAGGAGGATGACATGGCGCTCCCCGGACTGCGCGGCACCGACCACATCGGCTTCACCGTGCCCGACCTCGAGGCAGCCCATGACTTCTTCGTGCGCGTGCTCGGCTGCGAGTACGTGTACTCACTCGGCCCGTTCGCCCGCGAGGAGGGTGATTGGATGCACGAGCACCTGGGCGTGCATCCCCGCACCGTCATGCGCAAGCTCAACTTCTACCGCTGCGGCAACGGCGCCAACTTCGAGGTCTTCGAGTACGAGGCGGCCGACGGGCAGGCGCCCCAGCCCCGCAACAGCGACCTCGGCGGCCACCACCTCGCCTTCTACGTGGACGACCTCGACGCGGCGGTGGACTACCTGCGCGCCGAGGGCATCCGGATCCTGGGCGAGCCGACGGCGAGCGGCAGTGCGAGCCTCGGCCAGCGCTGGGTCTACTTCCTCAGCCCGTGGGGCATGCAGTTCGAGCTCGTGAGCTTCCCGAACGGGAAGGCGTACGAGAAGGACGCCCCTGTTCTGCTGTGGCATCCCGCGAAGTGAAAGACTGGACCCTGTGACCAACGCCGCGATCACCGACCTCGTCGCGCACGGCAACTCGAGTGCGCGCATCGCCGAGCTTCTGCGCGCGGCGATCCTGCACGGCGAGTACCAGCCCGGGCAGCGCCTGCGGCAGGAGGATGTCGCGCAGCGCTTCGGGGCGAGCCGGGTTCCCGTGCGCGAGGCGTTCCGCACGCTCGAGGCCGACGGGCTCGTGACCCTCGTCGCCAACACCGGCGCATGGGTGTCGCGGCTCAGCCTCACCGAGTGCGACGAGGTGTACCAGACCCGCGAGCGCGTCGAGCCGCTGCTGCTGCGCTACGCGCTCCCCCACATCGACGAGGCGCACGCCGACCGGCTCGAGGAGCTCGCCGCGCAGATGCAGCGCACCGACGGCGTCGAGGAGTTCCTGCGGCTCGACCGCGAGTTCCACCTCGGCTCGTACGAGGCCGCCGAGACCACCGTGCTCGGCGACCTCGTGCGCCGGCTGTGGAATACCACGCAGCACTACCGCCGCGCCTTCACCCTCCTGCTCGACGAGCACGCCACCCGCGTCGTCCACGACGAGCACCACATGCTCGTCGGCGCGATCCGTGCCGGCGACGCGGACGATGCGGAGCGCATCCTCGCCGGCCACATCCGCCGCACCCGGCTGGGCCTCGCCCGGCACCCAGAGGTCTTCGACCTCCTCCCCTAGACCACCACTGCCACTCACCGACGAAAGGCACCATCCATGGCGATCGCCACCATCAACCCGGCAACGGGAGAGACCGTTAAGACTTTCGAGCCCCACGACGCCGCCGAGGTCGAGCGCCGCATCGCCCTCGCGGATGCCGCGACGAGGGCCATGCGCACCACGAGCTTCGAAGAGCGGGCGGTATGGATGCGCGCCGCCGCCGACCTCCTCGAGGCCGAGGCCGACGAGGTAGCCGTGATCATGACCACCGAGATGGGCAAGCCGCTCGCGCAGGCGAAGGGCGAGGCGCTCAAGTGCGTCAAGGGCATGCGGTTCTACGCCGACCACGCGCACGAGTTCCTCGCCGACGAGCCGCTCGCCGACCCGTCGTCGGTCAACGCCTCTTCGGCCTACGCGCGGTATGAGCCGCTCGGGGCCGTGCTGGCCGTCATGCCGTGGAACTACCCGCTGTGGCAGGTCGTGCGCTTCGCCGCGCCCGCGCTCATGGCCGGCAACTCGGGGCTGCTCAAGCACGCCTCCAACGTTCCCCAGTCGGCGCTGTACCTCGACGCCCTCTTCACCCGCGGCGGCTTCCCCGAGGGTGCGTTCTCGACGCTGCTCATCGGCTCCGGCGCGGTGGCCGCCGTGCTGCAGGACAAGCGCGTGAAGGCCGTGACCCTCACCGGCTCCGAGCCGGCCGGCCGCGAGGTCGCCGCGAATGCGGGCGGGCAGATCAAGAAGGCCGTGCTCGAGCTCGGCGGCTCCGACCCGTTCGTCGTCATGCCCTCGGCCGATCTCGCGAAGGCCGTCGACGTCGCGGTCACCGCGCGCGTGCAGAACAACGGGCAGTCGTGCATCGCCGGCAAGCGCTTCATCGTGCACGCCGACATCTACGAGGAGTTCTCGGCGCTCTTCGCGTCCAAGCTCTCTGCGCTGGTGGTCGGCGACCCCATGGATGCTGCGACGCAGGTCGGCCCGCTGGCCACCGAGTCCGGCCGCGACGAGCTGGCCGAGCTGGTCGACGACGCGGTCAAGCACGGCGCCACGATCCTCGCCGGCGGACACACCCCCGACCGCCCGGGCTGGTTCTACGAGCCGACCCTGGTGGCCGACCTGCACGACGGCATGCGGCTCGTGCTCGAGGAGGCGTTCGGCCCCGTGGCATCCCTGTACCGCGTCTCCTCGCGCGAAGAGGCCCGCGACATCGCGAACCAGACCACGTTCGGGCTCAGCTCGGCGGTGTGGACCACGGATGCCGACGACGAGGACTTCTTCGTCAACTCCCTCGATGCCGGCGCCGTGTTCATCAACGGCATGACGATCTCGTACCCGGAGCTGCCCTTCGGCGGCATCAAGGACTCGGGCTACGGGCGCGAGCTCGCGGCAGCGGGCATCCGGGAGTTCTGCAACCTCAAGACGGTCTGGAAGGGCTGACGATGGCGACCCTCGGCTTCCTGGGGATGGGCAACATGGGCAGCGCGATGGCCGGGCGGCTCCTGGAGTCCGGGCACGAGCTGCGCGTGTGGAACCGCAGCCCCGACGCGTGCGACGAGCTCGTCGCGAAGGGCGCGGTGCGGGTGTCGTCCGCGCGGGAGGCGCTCGCGGAATCCGTCTCGTTCTCGATGTTCGCCAACGACGAGGCGGCCGAGGCCGTCTTGTCCGCGGAGAACCTCGCGGGGGCCGAGGGTCGAATGCACGTCAACATGGCCTCGATCAGCACGGCGGCGGCCGAGCGGCTGACGGCGGTCGCCGGGTCGGCGGGGGTCGGATACCTCGCCTCCCCCGTGCTCGGCCGGCCAGCGGTCGCGGCCGCCGGCAACCTCAACCTCCTCGTCGCGGGGCCGGAGGCGCTCGTGGCGGCCGCAGCCCCCTACCTCGACGTCCTGGGGGTGCGCACCTGGCGCTTCGGCGAGCAGCCGAGCCGCGCCAACGGCGTGAAGATCTCCGTGAACTTCACGATCCTGCACGCGCTGCAGGCGATGGCCGAGGGCATCAGCCTCGTCGAGTCGCAGGGGCTCGAGGCCGGCGACTTCATCGAGCTGCTGTCGGGCACCCTCTTCCCGGGGGTCGTGTACTCCGGGTACGGCTCGATGATGGCCG
The DNA here is from genome assembly GCA_025463515.1 of Rhodoglobus sp. GTDB lineage: Bacteria > Actinomycetota > Actinomycetes > Actinomycetales > Microbacteriaceae > Rhodoglobus. The sequence goes on along the minus strand of JAODAQ010000053.1, from coordinate 123,428 downwards.
AGCGCCGCTACACCCCGCCCGGCTTCTCCATGCCGCTCGGCCTCAAGGACCTCGGCCTCGCCGAAGACCTGGCGGCCGAGGGCGGCGTCACGCTGCCGAGCGCGCCCGTGCTGCGCGACCGCTTCGAGACGGCCCTCGCCGACCCGGACCTCGCCGAGCTCGACTGGTCGGCCGTAGCGGAGGTCACCCGCGGGCGCTAGCGCGCCCTAGCCGCAGCGGCGCCCCGGCCGCAGCGCGCCCCGGCCGCAGCGTGGGTCGGGGCCTGCCGTGCGGGCCGGGCCCGCGGTGCTCCGTGCCTCGCCACTCCGGCGCCTCGCCGCCCACAGCCCCGGTGCTCCGGTGTCGGTGCTCCGGTGCCGGCGGGTAGTGCCAGGGTGCCAGGGTGCCAGGGTGCCAGGGTGCCAGGGTGAATCCTTCACCGTATTCAGGACGGACGACGCGACTCGCTCCTGTGCTTTCGCTCAGACTCCTCGCCACCGGCACCGCAGTCTTGTCCTGAATACGGTGAGCACCTCAACACGCTGCACCTGCCCGCGCTGAACGTGACGGTTGGACGGCACTTCGAGCGGCGTCGGCGACCTACAGAAGGCCTAGGCCTCGCCCCGGCCCGCCGGCGTGTTCAGGTGCGACTGGGAGTCGCGGGCGTGGCCGAGCACTCCGCCGACGGAGTAGTAGCGCTGCCCGGCGACGAGCAGCTCCTCCGCGGGGAACTTCGTGATGACCTCGCAGCCGTCGGCGGTCACGACGACCTCCTCCTCGATGCGCGCGGCGCCCCAGCCGTCTTTCGACGGCCAGTAGGTCTCGAGGGCGAAGACCATGCCCTCCTTGAGCTCCTCGGGGTGGTCGAGCGAGACGAGGCGCGAGAAGATCGGCTTCTCCCAGATGGAGAGGCCGACGCCGTGGCCGTACTGCAGTGCGAACGCGGCCTCCTCGTCGGCGAAGCCGAACTCCTGGGCGGTCGGCCACACGGAGACGATGTCCGCGGTCGTGGCTCCGGGCTTCACCAAGGCGATCGCGCGGTCCATGTACTCCCGGGCGCGCGTGTACGCATCGTTCTGCGCGCTCGACGCCGAGCCGACCGCGAAGGTGCGGTAGTAGCAGGTGCGGTAGCCGTTGAAGCTGTGCAGGATGTCGAAGAAGGCGGGGTCGCCGGGCCGGATGAGGCGGTCCGAGAAGACGTGCGGATGCGGCGAGCAGCGCTCACCCGAGATGGCGTTGACACCCTCCACGTACTCCGAGCCGAGGTCGTACAGGGTCTTGGCGACCAGGCCGACGGCCTCATTCTCACGAACGCCGGGCCTGAGGAAGCGGTAGAGCTCCTCGTACGCGGCATCCACCATCGACGCGGCCTGGGTGAGCAGGCGGATCTCGTCGTGGGTCTTGATGCGGCGGGCCTCCATGAAGACCTGCTGGCCGTCGACGACCTGGATGCCGAGCTTCTGCAGCGCGAACAGCACCGGCAGCTCGATCACGTCGACACCGAGGGGCTGGTCGGCGACGCCGAACTTCTCGAGCTCGCGCTTGATCTTCGCGGCCACCTTGTCCGCGATCTCGGCGTCGGGCGTGAACGCTCCGCGCAGCGTCGAGATGCCGGCCCTTGCCCCGCTCTCGAGCCGGGGGCGGGTGGCGCCCTCGTGGGGAGCGCTGGGGTCGGCATCCATCTCGGCGGTCGTGCGGTCGAGCCACGGGTTGTACAGCTGGTGGTGCTTGGCAGCGGAGCCGAAGTCCCAGGAGATGGGATCGGTGTTGCGGGTGAGCAGGCTGAAGCGGATGAGCTTGTCCATCGCCCACGTGCCGATGTGGGTGGAGGTCATGTACCGGATGTTCGAGAAGTCGAACGCGAGCAGCGCCCCCATGCTCGAGATCTCGAGCTCGGCCTTGAGGCGCGCGAGCCGCTCCGAGCGCAGGCGATCGAAGTCGACCCTGGCTTCCCAGTCAACCGCGTTCGTGCCCGTCGTTCCGGTGCTCTTCATCGAGTCCTCCTCGTTGCCGCGTTCAGCGGTACAAAAATCAATGTTTAGCATAGGTTAACACCGCTGCACACGCCAGCGTGGAGATTGCCGCCGGGTCTGAGCCTTCCGCAATGGTATTCTCGCCGGATGACTGCGGACATCGGGGCGCGCCTCCGTGAAGCCCGGCTGCAGCAGGGGCTCAGCCTCCGCAGTGTGGCCCAGGCCCTTGGCGTTTCCGCGAGCCTGATCTCACAGGTGGAGACCGGCAAGACGCAGCCCTCCGTGTCCACGCTGTACGCACTAGTCACGCACCTCGGCATCTCGATCGACGACGTCATGGGCACCCCAGCTCGCGCGGTGCCCGAGGGGCCGGAGGCCGTCGTGATGCCCGCGTATGCGGCATCCCCTCCCGTGCAGCGCGCCGCGGACAACCCCGTGCTCGAGATGGAGAACGGCGTGCGGTGGGAGCGCCTGGCCGGCGAGAACGGGCCGGCCGACGGCCTGCTCGTGAGCTACGACCCCGGGGCATCCAGCTCGATCGAGGGCAAGCTCATGCGGCACGCGGGCATCGAGTACGCCTACATCATCGAGGGAAGGCTCACCCTGCAGCTCGACTTCGACACCTATGTGCTCGAGCCCGGCGACTCGATGTACTTCGACTCCGTGCGGCCCCATCTCTACTCGAACAACGGTGACGTGGTGGCCCGCGGAGTGTGGTTCGTGTTCGGCCGCCGCCAGCAGAACCTCGCGATGCCGACCGCCCCGGGCACCGAGCCGCGCGGCGCCGGCGTGCCCCTCTCCTCGGCGGTGGACGTGCTCCGCGCGATGGACGATCTGTAGGCCTTCGCGCACTCGCGAGTCGTCACACGTTGCTCTTCAGCGGCTCGTGAGGCGCACTTTTTGACGACTCGGGCCCTTGCGCCGCGTCCAAACGGGATACGTTGCGCTCGAATGAAGCTTCTCTGGACACTGTTTCATTGCCAGTGCACGGTGTGTATAGTCTCACTGAAAGAACCAGCCCAGGATCGAGGTCGATCCTCGGTCCGAGCGGTTTCAAAGGAGAAATCACCATGAGGCAATCACGGTCGGCGATATTCCGCCGAACCCTCGCAGTCGGAGCGGCGGCCGCAACGGCGCTCGCCCTCGCAGCATGCTCCACCCCCGCACCCGACGCCTCCGACGCCCCGTCGGAAGAGCCGCTGCAGATCGCGTACATCTCGTTCGCGGTCGCCAACACCTACGACGAGCCGATGCTCGCCGAGGCGCAGAAGGTGGCCGACGCGAACAACGCCGTGCTCACCGTCCTCGACGGCAACCTGGACCCCAACCTCCAGGTCACCCTCATCCAGGACGCGATCACGTCTGGCCAGTACGACGGCATCATCACCCAGCCGATCTACGGCCCGGCGATCGTCGACGTGACAAAGCAGGCGATCGACGCGGGCATCACGGTCGTGAACATCGACCAGATCCTCGGTGACGACTTCACCACCGGCAAGACCCAGGTCGACGGCCTCGCCGCCAACGTGGTCTTCGTCCCCTCCGAGCTCGGCACGAAGTTCGGCGAGCAGACGGTCGCCGCCTGCGCGTCGATGAACCTCGACCCGTGCAACGTCGCGTACCTCCACGACGTGAAGGCCTCCGCGGTCGGCGTCGCCCTGTGGGACGGCTTCACCGCCGCGACCAAGGGCAGCCCCGTCACGGTCGTCGCCGAGGGTGAGACGTTCTACAACCCGGCAGCCGCGCAGACCGCGGTCACCGACATCCTCACCGCCAACCCGGACGTCGACCTGATCGCCACCTCCGACCAGGGCCTGCAGGGCGCTGTCCAGGCGATCGAGGCCGCCGGCAAGAAGACGAGCGACTTCCTGCTCGTCGGGTACGGCGGCTCCGCATGGGGCCAGGGCAAGGTCGCCGATGGCACCGTGTTCGCCGACGTCGTGCAGGCTCCGGCAACCACCGGCCGTCTCGGTATGGAGGCGCTCATCGACGCACTGCGCAACGGCAAGAACGCCGGTGACGTCGACCCGTTCGCCGACTTCCCGAACAACGGAGTCATGACGAAAGACACCGCAAGCCAGTTCACCGGCGAGTGGGCCGGATAACTAGTGCCCAACACGGCAGCTCTCGACACCCCGCAGCTCCTCGTGGAGCTGCGGGGTGTCGGCAAGTCCTTCGGCGGCGTGCCCGTCCTCACTGACATCGACCTGCGGCTCGAGCCCGGCTCGGTGCACGCCCTAGTCGGCGAGAACGGTGCGGGCAAGTCGACGCTCAGCAAGATCATCGCGGGTATCTACTCCGCGGACTCCGGCGAGCTCCTCGTCGATGGCGAGGAGCAGAGCTTCGGCACTCCTCGCGAGGCACTCGACCGCGGCATCGCCGCGATCGCCCAGGAGCTCGCGCTCGTGCCCGCCCTCTCCGTAGCGGAGAACGTCTTCCTGGGGCGCGAGCCCCGCACCCTCGGCTGGATCGGCCGCCGCCAGCTCCGCAAGGAGTTCGTCGCCCTCGCCGAGCGCACCGGCTTCGCCCTCGACCCCGACGTGCCGGTGGGGAGCCTCCGCACCGCCGACCAGCAGAAGGTCGAGATCCTGCGGGCCCTGGCCCGTGGCGCGTCGCTCATCATCATGGATGAGCCCACCGCCGCCCTTTCGGGCCGGGACACCGAACTGCTTCACGACGTGGTGCGGCAGCTCGCGGCATCCGGCCACACCGTCCTGCTCATCTCGCACTACCTCTCCGAGGTGCTCGAGCTGAGCGACACCATTACGATCCTGCGCGACGGCCGCCTCATCCGGACCGCGCCCGCCGCCGGCGAGACAGAGGCGTCATTGATCGAGGGGATGCTCGGCCGCACGCTCGGGTCGGTGTTCCCCGAGAAGCCGCCATTGCCGACCGCCGAGAACGAGGTGCTCGTCGTCACCGACCTCGTCGCCCCCGGGGTCAACGGGGTCTCGCTCACCGTGCGCGCTGGAGAGATCGTCGGACTCGCCGGCCTCGTCGGCGCGGGCCGCAGCGAGATCGCCCACGCGATCTACGGCTCGGTGCGCCGCTCCGCCGGAACTGTCGAGGTCGACGGCGTCGACTGCGGGCAGTCCATCCCGGAGGCGCTCGGCAAGGGCATCTTCCTCATCCCGGAGTCGCGCAAGGAGCAGGGCCTCGTGCTCGGCCGGCCGATCCGGCAGAACGTGACCCTGTCGAACCTCGCCCTCGTCACCAACGGCAACTGGGTGATGCCCGCGAAGGAGCGGCGCGCCTCGCGCGACATGCTCGAGCGCGTGACGGTGGCCGGCGACGACCGGCGCGACGTGTCAGCCCTCTCCGGCGGCAATCAGCAGAAGGTGCTGTTCGCCCGCGCGCTGCAGCGCTCGCGCAAGGTCCTCATCGCCGACGAGCCCACCCGCGGTGTCGACGTCGGCTCGCGCCGCGCGATCTACGACCTCATCGTCGACCAGGCCGCGCAGGGCATCGGCGTGCTGGTCATCTCGTCCGACGTGGAGGAGGTGCTGGGTCTCGCGCACCGGATCCTCGTGATCCGCGCGGGCCGGGTCGTGGCCGAGCTCACCGGCGCTGACATGACCGAGGAGAAAGTCCTGACCGCGGCCTTCGCGGACCCGATCACGAGCGGAAGCATATGAGTACCGACACCCTGACCCAGCCGTCCCGCAGCTTCGCCCGGCGCATCCCGTGGCGCTCGCTCGCCATCGTCGTCCCGTTCCTGGCGGTGTTCATCGCGCTGTCGATCGGCAGCCCCGCGTTCCTCACGTTCCAGAACGTCGGCAATGTGCTCGACCGCCAGTCGGGCATCCTGATCGTCGCCGCGGCGAGCACGCTCGTGCTCATCGCGGGCGGTATCGACCTCTCGATCGGCGCGACCTACATGTTCACGGCGGTGATCTGCGGCACCCTGATCGTGAAGGTGGGCGGCGTCGCGGGCGCCGTGCTCGGCATCACGGTCGGCGTTCTCGCCGGACTCCTCGTGGGCATCGTGAACGGCATCATCAGCACCTACCTCAAGGTGAACCCGCTGATCGCGACGCTCGCCATGAGCTTCATCATCCTCGGCGCCACCAAGCTCGTCTCGCAGTTCGGCAAGCAGGGCGTGGGCCAGATCCGCGTGGATGTCCCGGAGTTCCGGTGGCTCGCAACGACCAAGCCCCTCGGCATCTCGCTGCCGACGTGGATCGCCTTCGTGGTGCTCGTGATCCTCGGCATCGTGCTGTGGAGGACTACCTTCGGCCGCTACGTGTACGCGGCGGGCGGCAACGCGGAGGCGGCGCGCCTCGCGGGCATCCGGGTGAACATCGTGCGCATCTCGACCTTCGCGCTGGCCGGCCTCGCCTCGGGCCTCGCCGGGGTCATCGACCTCGCGCGCACGCCGTCCGTTCCGGAGAACGACGCAATCTCGACGACACTGACCTTCACCGTGCTCGCGGGCATCGTGGTCGGAGGCACGTCGATCCTGGGCGGCGAGGGCGCGATCTGGCGCACCGTGCTCGGCATCCTGTTCATCGCGATGCTCTACAACGGCTTCACCCTGCTGCGCATCGACCCGCTGTTCCAGGGGATCGCGCTGGGCGTCATCATCCTGCTCGCCGTCGGATTCGACGCGTGGTCGAAGTTCCGGCGGCGCTGAGCTGACCGCCACCGACAGCACGGGATGGGCCGCGCGGGTCGCCGCTATGGCGGTCATCGCGGCCGTCGGCGTCTCGATAATCTACGTACCGCAGCCGATCCAGACCCTCGCGGCCGAGGAGCTCGGCGTGCCGCTCGCGCAGTCCTCGAGCGCGACCGTGGCGGTGCAGGCGGGCTACGCGATCGGCGTCGTGTTCCTCGTCTCGCTCGGCGACCGGCTCATCCCCCGGCTGCAGGTGTCGATCCAGCTCGCGGTCACCGCGGCGGCCATCCTCGTTGCGGCGGCCGCGGGCAGCTTCGCGCTGTTCACCGTCATGATGTTCGTGGCGGGGGCGGCCGCGACCATCGGGCAGATCCTGGTGTCCGCCGCCCTGCGACTCGCGCCGCCTGCAGTGCGCGCCCGGACGGCCGCGGTACTCGTCGGGTCGTTCCTGATCGGGCTGTTCGGCGTTCGCACCCTGCTCGGCACGTTCGCTGAGGCCCTCGGGTGGCGCGCCGTACTCGTCGGTGCCGCGGTACTCGTGCTCGCGTGCATCCCGCTGACCCTGCGGTTCGCCCCCGGCTCACGACCGCCCGGCTCTGCGAGCTACCTCCGGATCCTCGCCTCGATCCCCCGGATCGTCGCCGGCTCGCGCACCCTCCGGCTGCTGACCATCACCCACGCGCTCGCCTTCTCGGCGTTCATCTCGGTGTGGTCGATGGTCACCCTCTACGGCGTCACCGAGCTCGGCCTTTCGGTGACGCAGACCGCCGCGATCGGCCTCGCGGGGCTCGTGGGCGGCGCCGCGACCGTCGCCTCCGCGCGGGTGCAGCCGCGCATCGGCACCCGTCGCGCCCTGCCGCTCTCCCTCGGAGCCCTCATCCTCGGCGCCGCCCTCATCGCCGCCTTCAGCCACACCGTGCCCGTGGTGCTCCTGGGGCTCTTCCTCGTCTCCTTCGGGATGAGCAGCTCACAGGTCTCCAGCCAGGCGAACGCCCTGGCATCCGTCGACCCCGCCGAGTCCGGCCGCGCGAACACCGTGTTCATGGCGACCACGTTCTTCGCGAGCTCGGCCGCGACTGCGGTCGCCGACCTCATCATGCGCTCGGCCGGCTACGCGGGCGTCGGGATGCTCGCGCTCCTGCTCGCGCTGGGCTCCGTCACGGTGGCCCTGGTGGCCGCCCGGTCGGTTGAGTAGGCCGCCCGCGGCCGTATCGAAACCGTGCCCGCGCGAGGGGCTCGCGGCGCCTCGGCACCATCCGCCGCCAACACCGCGCACAATTCAGGACGAGCCGCGTCAACCGTCGCCGTTCAGCGCTTGACCGGCACGGCCGATCCCAACTGTCCTGAATAGTGCACAGAAGCAGTCACGCCACCGGTTTCGATACGCGCCCCCAGAGGGCGCTACTCAACCCACGGGTCAGGTGATGCGCCAGCCCCGGTCCACGAACAGGTTGGTCGCCGACACCCCGCGGTTGTCCAGCAGGAACCGGGTAGCGCCGACCACGTCCTCCATGGTCGCGAGCTCGCCGCCGGGCGTGCGCGACTGGTACGCGTCGAGCACTCCCTCGGGCTTGGCGGCCCAGAACGGGCTGTTGCCGATGATCCCGGGGTGGATGGCGTTCACGCGGATCGGCGTGAGCTCGTGGGCGAGCGTGGTCACGAGTCCCTCGACGCCGCCGTTGATCGTCGAGACGGTCGTCGAACCGGGGTAGGGCGCATCCTTCGCCCGGCCGCCGAAGAGCACGATGCCGGTCTCGACCGAGGGCTCGAGCCGGTCGAGCAGCGTGTGCACGGTCTCGGTGTAGCCGACGAGCTTGAGGGTCACGAGCCGCACGGCCCGGGCGATGTCGTACTCGCGCACGGTGTTCGCGTCGCGCTCGATCGCGGCGAGCACGAGGCCGTTGATCGGGCCGACGCTCGCGAGGCTCGCCTTGATCGACTCGGGCTCCGAGATGTCGACCGCGAGGCCCGTGGCGCCGTCGCCTAGGGTCGCGGCGATCGCCTGCGTGTTGGCGAGATCGCGGCCGGTGAGCACGACGTGCTCCCCGCGCGCGATGGCGTCCTTGGCGATCTCGAGCCCGATGCCGCTCGTGCCGCCGATGATGACGATGGTGCGCGTCATTGCTGCTCCTCCAGTTTGTCGATCAGGTAGTTCCAGTCCCGGGCGAACCGGTAGGCGTGGCGGGCCGGCATCTGGGGCGACTGGGTCTCCAGCCAGCGCACGGGCGCGCCGGTCGCCGCGAAGGAGTGCACGCAGCCCACGCCCGCCCAGGCGATGTCGCCCACGCCCAGCCGGAAGGGCTGGCCGTCGAACGTCGCGTCGACCTCGCCCTCGGTGATGAGGTAGGCCTCCTCGAGCGGGTGGTCGTGCGGTCCCGCGACGCCGTCGGGCTCGTACTGCACCATGAACATGGTCGCGAGCACGGCGCCGAGGTCGGAGTCGACCATCATCTTGAGCGAGATGCCGCTGTAGACGAGCAGGGCCGTGCGCATGCTCGCCGACTGGGCGAGGTTCTTCTGCGACTGGCGCGACGGGTCCATCTGCTGAGCGGTGATGGCTCCGAACGAGCGGGTGCGGGGGTCGCGGGCATCCACCTTCACCGGCTCTCCCGCCGGGATCGGCGCCACGAGGTACGTGTCGTACCCGTGCGCCGCGCGCGGAACCGGGCTGAACACGTCAGACCAGGCGGCGTCGGCCGAGCCGGTCGCGTGCCACGAGTGCGGCACTCCGATCGGCACCACCCCGTAGTCGCCGGCGACGAGTTCCACGGTGGCTTCGGGCGTGACAAGGATGACCGAGCCCTCGAGCACGTGGAAGCTCTCCTCGAACGAATGGACGTGAGTGGGAACCGTTCCGCCCGGCGCGAGCCGTGAGATCCCGAAGCCGGTGTGGACCGCGCCGTCGTCCTCGGTGACCGCCGCCCAGCGCGTCAGCCCCACGGATCCGGGGGCCAGATCACCGGGATCGGCGTACTCGGCATCGCTCGCCGCTCGGACGACAAATCGCGCGCTCATGCTGTGGATCCTCCGCAATTCGCAGCACTTGGCACTCGGGACCCGAACGTCCTCGTTCATTGCTGCTTAACGCAGGCTAGACGCCGCGCGAGGCCTCCGTCAAGCTGGCCGCGTCTGCCCCAACCGCCCTTTAAGGCCGCCCGGCCGAGCATATTCATCCAAAGTGCTACTGGACAGGATGTGCAGCATTGTTTAACCTGAGTGAAGTCCGCCGGCTCGGTCCGCGCGCGACAGACCGCAGTCATCAAGGAGGATGAGCGTCAGAATGCCCGCCACACCCAAGCCCGGCCAACCCATCGTGTTCCGGAACGGCATCGTCTTGACGATGGACGATTCCCACACGGTCATCCCGAACGGCGACGTCCTCGTCGTCGACGGAAAGATCGCCGAGGTGGGCGTGAGCCTCTCGGTACCCGACAACACCTTCGAGATCGACGCCAAGGGCGGCATCATCATGCCCGGCATGGTCGACACCCACCGCCACATGTGGCAGACCGCGATGCGCGGCTACGGAGCCGACTGGACGCTCACGCAGTACTTCGTCTGGTACTACCTGCAGCACGGCATGAAGTTCCGCCCGGAGGACTACGCCGCCGGCAACCTGATCTCCGCACTCGACGCTGTCGAGTCCGGTGTCACGACGAGCGTCGACTGGTCGCACGGCCTGCGCACGGTCGAGCACGGCGAGGCCGCGTTCGACGCGCTCGTGAACTCCCCGGGACGCTTCGTCTTCGCCTACGGCAACATCCACCAGTCGCCGTGGGAGTGGGCGAACGACCCGGCGGTCCAGGCGCTGCTGACGAAGTCGCGGGATGACTCGCGCATGTTCGGCACCCAGATCGCCTTCGACGTCCCCAACCAAGACCCGAACTTCCCCGAGCTCGGCGCCTACCAGGCAGCGAAGGAGCTGGGCCTGCGCGTCACCACGCACTCCGGTGTCTGGGGCGCGACCAATGACTGGGGCATCCGTAACGCCTATGACGCCGGCGTCATGGAGGAGGGCTTCACCTACGTGCACGCCGCCTCGCTCACCGAGGACTCGTACCTGAAGATCGCGGCGACCGGCGGCAACGTGTCGCTGGCGACCGAGTCGGAGGACACCTGCGGCCAGGGCTACCCGCCCATCCACCAGCTGCGGAAGTACGGCATCCCCGCGTCGCTCTCCGTCGACACGAGTGTCTGGTTCAGCGCCGACCTGTTCTCCGCGATGCGGGCGACGGTGAACGCCGACCGCGCGCTGGAGCACTACCACGCACACCAGCTGGAGCCGGCCGAGACGATCACCCACGTGAAGCTGCGCGCGGAGGACGTCGTGCACATGGCGACCCGCGGCGGTGCTCAGGCGATCGGCAAGGACGACCAGATCGGCTCGCTCGAGAAGGGCAAGCTCGCCGACGTCGTGCTGCTCAAGAACGAGGACTCGCCCACCTGGGCCCCGCTCATCAACCCGTGGGGCCAGGTCGTGTACCAGGCCCAGCGCGGCGACGTGCACACGGTGCTCGTCGGCGGCGAGGTCGTCAAGTCCGAGGGCAAGGTCGTCGCCGGCGACCTGGCCGGCGTGAAGAAGAAGCTGGACGCGACAGTCAGCTACCTCGAGACCGAGGTCGGCGACGAGTGGATCTCCGGGCAGCACCCCGAGATCCCCGAGTCCGAGGTGCTCTTCAACCCGTACCAGTACAAGAAGTAGCGAGCCCCGCTGGTTGAGTAGCGCGCTCTGGCGCGCGTATCGAAACCTGGTTTCGATACTGCCGTGAACGGCCTACTCAACCGGCGGTTACTTCTTCTTCGCCGCCGCGCGCAGCCTCGAGATCTCGTAGAGGGTCACGCTCGCCGCGATGCCGGCGTTGAGCGACTCGGTCGACGCGCTGATCGGGATCGACACCACCGCGTCGCAGTTCTCGGTCACGAGGCGCGAGAGGCCCTTGCCCTCGCTGCCGACCACGACGAGCACGGGCTCCTTCGCGAGCTGCAGGTCGGGGAGCATGGTGTCTCCGCCGCCGTCGAGCCCGAGCACGAAGACGCCGCGATCCTTGAACGCCTTGATCGTCTGGGTCAGGTTGCCCGCCATGGCCACGGGCGTGCGCGCCGCGGCTCCCGCGGAGGTCTTCCACGCCGAGGCGGTGAGCCCGACCGAGCGCCGCTGGGGCACGATCACGCCATGGCCGCCAAAAGCCGCAACCGACCGGATGATCGCCCCGAGGTTGCGCGGGTCGGTGATCCCGTCCAGCGCGACGAACAGGGGGACCTGCCCGCGCGAGATCACCTTGTCGAGCAGCTCCATGGGGTGCGCGTACTCGTACGGCGGGACCTTGAGCGCGACGCCCTGGTGCACGGAGTCGAAGCCCGCGAGACGGTCGAGCTCGGGGCGCATGACCTCGAGGATCGGCACACCGCGGCCGGTCGCGATGGAGAGGATCTCCTTCACGCGGTCGTCGAACTCGATGCGCGCCGCCATGTAGAGCGTCGTCACCGGGATCTTCGCGCGCAGCGCCTCGAGCACCGAGTTGCGCCCGGTCACCATCTCCGACTCGTCGGCAGACTTCGGGCTGCGGTCTTTCGTCGGTCGAGCCTGTCGAGACCTCCCGTCCGAGCTCTCCGGCCCCTTGCCGGTGCGCTTGCCGCCCGCCGCCTCGAAGCGCTCGGCCGCGGCCTTGCGCTTGCCGGCGGGATGGTACGGACGGTCCACAGCCTTGGGCGTGGGCTTCTTGCCCTCGAGGGCCTGGCGCCCCTGCCCGCCGGAGCCGACCTGCGGCCCCTTTCGCGACTTGCGGACGGCGCCCGCGCGGGGCTTGTTTCCTGGGCTTTTCATGAGTCGATGCTCCAATGGGATCCGGTCGGGCCGTCTTCGACGGCGATGCCCGCAGCGGCAAGTTCATCACGGATCCTGTCAGCCGCTGCGAAGTCTTTGGCCGCGCGTGCGGCATTGCGGTCGGCGATCAGGGTCTCGACGAGCTGGCCCAGCGCGCGGTCGGCGGGGGCCGAGTCGGCCTTCCACTGCGGCGACAGCGGGTTGATGCCGAGCACCTCGCTCATTGCGAGGACTTCACCCCGGGCGGATGCCACGGCCGCGAGATCCCCGTTGTCGAGCGCGGCGTTGCCGGCGCGCACGGTCTCGTGCAGCACGCCGAGCGCCTGGGGCACACCGAGGTCGTCGTCCATGGCGGCGCCGAACGCCTCCGGGATGAGCTCGACGCCGCTGCCGGCGAACTTGGTGCCGGCGAGGCGACGGTCGGCGCGGGTGAGGAAGACCTCGATGCGGTCGAGCGCGGCCTCCGCCTCGGCGAGGGAGCCGTCGTGGTAGTCGATGGTCGACCGGTAGTGCGCGGCCCCGAGGAAGTAGCGCACGACGATCGGCCGCGCCAGCTCGAGGAACTCGGCGGCGAAGATGGAGTTGCCGAGCGACTTCGACATCTTCTGGCCCTCGACGTTCACGAGGCCGTTGTGCACCCAGTAGCTTGCGAACGGGTCGCCCGCGGCCGTGGACTGCGCGATCTCGTTCTCGTGATGGGGGAAGCGCAGGTCGAGTCCGCCACCGTGGATGTCGAAGGCGGGCCCGAGGTAGCGTCGGGACATGGCCGAGCACTCGATGTGCCAGCCAGGACGGCCCTCGCCCCAGGGCGACGGCCACGAGGCGTCCGTCGGCTCGTCGTCTTTGCGGCCCTTCCAGAGGGCGAAGTCCTGGGCGGCGCGCTTGCCACGGGGGTCGGCGTCGCCGGCGGCCTCCATGTTCTCGGGCTTCTGGCGGGTGAGCTCGCCGTAGTTCGGCCAGCTCGCCGTGTCGAAGTAGACGTCGCCCGCGGCGGCATACGCGTGGCCCGAGTCGATGAGGCGCTGGATGATCTCGCGCATCTCCCCGATCGACGCCGTTGCGCGCGGCTCGTACGTGGGTGGCAGGATGCCCAGCCGCGTGTAGCCCGCCGTGAACTCCAGTTCGTACCGGTATGCGAGGGCCCACCACTGCTCGCCGCCGGGGATCGAGCCTGCCGACACCGCCGCGAGGATCTTGTCGTCGATGTCGGTCACGTTGCGCACGAGCGTGACGTCGTAGCCGCGATAGGTGAACCAGCGCCGCCACAGGTCGTAGACGAGCGCCGAGCGCAGGTGGCCGATGTGCGGGCTGGACTGCACCGTGGGTCCACAGACGTACATACCGACCTTGCCCTCAACAAGAGGAACGAAGTCGGCCTCGGCTTGCGCCTTGGTGTCGTAGAGCCGCACTGTCACCGGGCAAGTTTAGCGGGGGCGCGGCCAGCAGGGCTCTGAGGGCCGAATCTGCGCCGCACGTGCGCCCCGACCCACTCCCGCCCTCTCCCCCACTCCCGCTCGCGCTCCGCCGGCGCCACACCTGCCCTATCCTCGCTGGCGCCCGCTCCCCGCTGACTCACCGCTCGGACGCAAACGCCCGCCTCTCCGAACGTTCGGCGGTTGTCGCGCTTCCACGCCCCGGCTCAGGACGCTTCGCCGTGTCCTGAATACGGTGAACGACCAGGAGGAGGGTGCCGAACAGAGGAGACAGGCTGGGCCGGCGGGCGGGCAGGGCAGCGCGGCCAGCAGGGCAGGGCAGGCGCGCAGGGAGGGCGCGCACAGCAGGGCCGGGCCGGGCTGGGCCGGGCTGGGCAGGGCTGGGCAGGGCCGGGCAGGGCCGGAGCTGGCAGGCCGGGCGGGGGCGGCACACCGAGCGGCGGCGGCCGGGCAGGGCAGGGCGTCCGGCCGGCAACCCGGCACCCCACTAGGCCCGCGGGGGGAGGGAGAGGAGCGCCCCGGAAGTACTCAGGCGCGAGTGATCAGCGCCGTCGCGACAACAGCGACGCCCTCGGCGCGGCCGGTGAACCCGAGCCCGTCCGAGGTGGTCGCCGAGACGCTGACGGGCGCGCCGACGAGCGCGGAGAGGTGGCTCTCGAGCTCCGTGCGGCGGGCGCCGAGGCGGGGGTGCTTCGCCACGAGCTGTACGGATATGTTGCCCACCGCCCAGCCGGCGCCTGACACGAGCGCGAGAGTCTCGCCGATGAACACGTCGCCGTGCGCGCCCGCGAAGCGCGGGTCATCCGTGCCGAAACGCCCGCCGATGTCGCCGAGGCCCGCCGCCGAGAGCAGCGCGTCGCAGATGGCGTGGCACATGGCGTCGCCGTCGGAGTGGCCCGCGAGGCCGACCTCGTCGGGCCAGTACAAGCCGCCGAGCCACAGCGGCTCCGCGGCGTCGTAGGCGTGCACGTCGATGCCGACACCGGTGCGCATGGACGTCGTGATGCCGAGCACGTTCTCGGCCCGGGCCAAATCCCACGGGGTCGTGATCTTGAAGGCGCGCGCCTCCCCCTCGACGATCTCGACCGGGTGGCCGGCGGCGGCGAACAGGGCGGCGTCGTCTGTGAACTCCTGCGCGGCGGAGGCGTAGGCCTCAACCAGCTGCGCCCGCGGGAAACCCTGCGGCGTCTGCACGTGCACGAGCGAGCTGCGGTCGACAGTCTCGAGCACGGTGTTCTCGGCGACCCGCTTGATCGTGTCGCTCACCGGCAGGCTCGGAATGACTCCGGCGCCGGATGCCACGACCGCACGTACGACGCGATCGAACAGCACGCTCGGGGTGAGGGCGCGTGCCGCGTCGTGCACCAGCACAACGTCGACCGATGGGTCGAGGGCGGCAAGCCCGTTCGCCACGGAGTCCTGTCGCGTAGCGCCCCCGACGACTACCGACACGGCTCCGGATGCCGCACCCGCCGCCCGCGCGGCAATCGCCCGTGCCGCCACGACGTGCGACGCCGGCGCGACGACCACGACCTGGGCGGGCTCGACAGACCCGAACACCCCCGCGAGGGCGCGCTCGAGCATCGGGACGCCGCGCACCTCGACGAACGCCTTGGGCTGCTCAGCGCCGAGGCGCGTGCCACTGCCCGCGGCGACGACGATGATGCCGATCATCGCTGGTTGAGCCTGTCGAAACCGACAGAACCGCTAGGAGGCCAGAACCTCGTCGAGCACGGTGGAGGCCTTCTCCTCGTCAGTCTTCTCGGCGAGCGCGAGCTCGGAGATCAGGATCTGGCGGGCCTTCGCGAGCATGCGCTTCTCGCCGGCGGAGAGGCCGCGGTCCTGGTCGCGGCGCCACAGGTCGCGGACGACCTCCGACACCTTGATGACATCGCCGGACGCGAGCTTCTCGAGGTTCGCCTTGTAGCGGCGGCTCCAGTTGGTGGGCTCCTCCGTGAAGGGGGCGCGCAGCACCTCGAAGACCTTGTCCAGGCCTTCCTTGCCGATGACATCGCGGACGCCGACCAGGTCGACGTTCTCAGCGGGAACCTCGATCGTCAGATCGCCCTGGGTGACCCGCAGCTTGAGGTAGAGCTTCTCCTCGCCCTTGACGATCCTGGTCTTCACCTCGGAGATGGTTGCTGCGCCGTGGTGGGGGTATACGACAGTCTCGCCGACCTCAAACAACATGAATGGGGGTCCTTTCGAAGACACCTAGTTTATCACAGGGACTTCAAGGTTAGGGTTGCCTTACTTTAGTGCCTCCGCGGGTTGAGTAGCGCGCTCTGGCGCGCGTATCGAAACCGGGTTGGATACGGCCGCAGGCGGCCTACTCAACCCGCGATAAGCTGAACCCCGTGATAGCTCGCTCAGCCGCCGCCCGAGCCGCGGCATCCGTTGTCCTGGCCGGTGCCCTGCTTATCGGCACAACCGGCTGCACCTTCATCGCGCAGCAGGCGACGCTTATCCAGTACGACCCCAGTGACGGCATCGGCACCGAGGTCGGCAACGTCGCCGTCCGCAATGCCGTGGCCCTCATCAACAAGGACGGCCACGCGATCAGCCTCATGGTCACGTTCGTGAACACGGGCTCGAAGATCGCCAACGTCAACGTGCAGTACCAGTCCGGCGGTGAGAAGACCACGATCACCAAGTCGGTGCGCGCGGGCGACGTCGCTACCTACGGCACCTCCCCCGACGACACGCAGATCATCATCCTGAACCCCGGCGTCGAGGCGGGCGGGCTGCTCCCCGTCTACTTCCAGTACGGCGACAACGAGGGCAAGGAGCTCCTGGTTCCGGTGCTCAACGCCGACAACCACCCCGAGTACAAAGACCTGCTGCCGCCGGAGATCCTGCGCTAGCGAGTTGAGTAAGGCGCTCTGGCGCCTGCATCGAAACCGGTAGTGCGACTTACTGGGTTTCGATACGGCCGCGGGCGGCCTACTCAACCGGCCTAGGCCTCGAAGCGGTACCCGAGCCCCCGCACGGTCACGAGCATGACCGGCTCCGACGGCTCCTTCTCGATCTTCGAGCGGATCCGCTTGATGTGCACGTCGAGCGTCTTGGTGTCGCCGAAGTAGTCGACGCCCCACACCCGGTCGATCAGCTGGCCGCGCGTGAGCACCCGCCCCGCGTTGCGCAGCAGCAGCTCCAGCAGCTCGAACTCCTTGAGCGGCATCGGCACGGTCACGCCGTCGACGCTGACCGCATGGCGCTCGACATCCATGCGCACCGCTCCTGCCTCGAGCACGGCCTCGTCGTCGTCCTCGGTCTCGACCCGGCGACGAAGGACGGCCCGGATGCGCGCCAGCAGCTCGCGCGTCGAGTACGGCTTCGTGACGTAGTCGTCGGCGCCGAGCTCGAGGCCCACCACGATGTCCACCTCGCTGTCCTTCGCGGTGAGCATGATGATCGGCACGCTCGAGCGCGTCCTCAGCTCGCGGCAGACCTCGGTGCCGGGCAGCCCCGGGAGCATAAGGTCGAGCAGCACCAGGTCGGCTCCGCTGCGGTCGAACTCGGCGAGCGCGGAGGGGCCGTCGGCCGCGATCGCGGTCTCGTACCCTTCTCGACCCAGCAGGAAGGCGAGCGGGTCGCTCAGCGAGGGCTCGTCTTCGACGATGAGGATGCGGGTCATTGCTGTGCTCCCAAGGATGCGGCTGCCGCGTGCGATGCCTCTGGCAGCCTGATGGTGAAGGTTGATCCGTGCCCCGGCTGCGACCAGACCCGGACGTCGCCGCCGTGGTTCTGGATCGCGTGCTTGACGATGCTGAGCCCCAGACCGGAGCCCCCGGTGTTCCTGCTGCGGGCCGGATCCGTGCGGAAGAACCGCTCGAACACCCGGTCCTGGTCTTCATCTGGGATGCCGACGCCCTGGTCGGTCACGGCGATCTCGACGACGCCCTCCCGGTTGCTGACGCCGATCCCGACGCGCGTGCTCTTCGGCGAGTACTGGATGGCGTTGGAGACGAGGTTGTGGAGCGCGACCGCGAGCAGGGTCTCGTCGCCGTAGACCTCGGCGCCGGCATCCCCTCCGCTCACGAGCTGCACCTTGTGCGCCTCGGCGAGCACGCGGTTCTGGTCGATCGCGACGGCGACCACCTGGTCGATGTCGACGAGCTCGGCTTTGGCGAGGGCATCCGTCGCCTGCAAGCGGGAGAGCTCGATGATCTCCTGCGTGATGCGCGCCAGCCGCTCGGACTCTTTCGTCAGGCGCTTCGCGAAGCGCTTGACCTGCTCGGGCTCGTCGCTCGCGCTGACCAGTGCCTCGGCGAGCAGGCCGACCGCGCCGATCGGGGTCTTGAGCTCGTGGCTGATGTTGGCCACGAAGTCGCGGCGCACCTCGTCGAGGCGGAACGACTCGGTGCGGTCCTCGGCGAGCAGCAGGATGTACCGCGCCCCCAGCCGCGCGATGCGCACACCCAGGTAGATCGTCGCGTCGCCGAATGGCCCTCGCGAGAGGTGCAGCTCCTCGCTGACCGGGTCGCCGTTGCGACGGACCTGGTCGACGAGCTTGGTGAGCTCCGGATGCACGAGCGCGCTGTTCCACACGAGGCCGAGGCTCAGGGCGCCGGGCGAGGCTTTGACGACGTTGTTCGACGGGTCGATCACCACCCCCGCGGACTCGAGGGCGTCGAGTACCTGGTCGACCCCGTCCGGGACCGCCGTGGACGTGACATCCACAGCCCTCTGCCCTCGCCGCGCAGCTATCAGGACGATGGCGAAAACGCCCGCCCCGACGATGACGCCGAAGGCAAGGGCGGCCGGTACCAGCCACGCGGAGTCCATGGGGACTAGATTAGTTTCAATCTGCCGCGTGGACCGGTCGGCGTTGCTCCGCCGCCGCTGCACTTCAGGCGATGTTCACGCCGTCGGCACCCACCGTTAACCTGACGAGGGCAGTGTGGCCGTGAACCGTGTGGGTCTCACTATGCCCACAACGAAGGGACCGTAAGCGTGCGCGAAGTATTCCAGCAGGAACTGCGAGAGGTGCAGGACCGCCTCGTCGAGATCTCGACCCTCGTGGCCGAGTCGATCGAGAACGCGACGCGAGCCTTCAACGAGTCCAACGTGTCCCTCGCCGAGACGGTCATCGCCGACGACGAGAAGATCGACACCGCCGCCGCCGAGCTGGACGAGCTGGCCATCAACATCCTGGCCCGCCAGCAGCCCGTCGCCCGCGACCTCCGCATTGTCGTCTCTGCGCTGCGCATCTCCGCGTCGCTCGAGCGCATGGGCGACATGGCCGAGCACATCGCGCAGCTCGCGCGCTACCGCTTCCCCGACAAGGTCGTCCCGAAGTCGCTGCGCGGCACGTTCGCCCAGCTCGGCGAACTGGATGTCGCGATCGCCCGCAAGCTCGTCGAGCTCCTCAAGACGGAGGACGTCAAGCTCGCCGAGGAGATCCGCAACGACGACGACAAGATCGACGCGCTGCACCTCTCGGTGTTCGACAAGGTGCTCGGCGAGACCTGGAAGGGCGCGGCCGTCGACACGGTCGACGCCACCCTCGCGTCGCGCTACCACGAGCGCTTCGCGGACCACGCGGTCTCCATCGCCAAGAAGGTCCAGTACCTGGCGACCGGCGACTGGGTCTCCCCCTCGAACTAGCGGGTTGAGTAGGCCGCCCGCGGCCGTATCGAAACCCCGGCGGGTTGAGTAGGCCGTCCGCGGCCGTATCGAAACCCCGGCTCCCGGCCTCTGGGCTCTCGCGCGCCCGGCTCCGTCCACCCATGCGGACCTTTCGGGCCCATGCGGATGCCGCGGCAGCAGCATCGCGTCAAAACCTCCGCATGGGCGCCGCGGGCGGCGCGGCGGGGCGTCCCGATCCGCCCACGCGCCCCTTTCGGCGCCATGCGCCTGCCGGCGCGGGAGCGTCGCGCCGAAACGGGCGCGCGAGCATTCGCAGGCCTCACTTGTTGAGGCTCGCGAAGCGGGTCGAGCGCGCACGAGGGGAGGGGCGCTGAAACAGGCGCGCGAGCATCCGTCAAGCCCTTTTTACGCGGCACGCGATTTGTTGAAATTATGCGTGAAGCCTGGAAGGAGCTCCCATGAGTGACCCACAAGAACCTCTGGGCGGAGCCGAAGCGACTCCCGACCCCACACCCTTCGACCGCCCCGACCGCGACCCGCGCGACCCCGGCGCCGAGGAGCTCGGCGGCAACGACACGGTGCGCGCGAACGACGAGCTCGACGGAGATGTCGAGCGATGACCGGCAAGCACTCGACCAGGTCGAAGACCCCCGTCGCCGAGCCGCCCGTGCTCGTCATGCCTGACCCCGACAACCTGCAGATCGACCTCTCGAAACTGCCGCTGACGGGGCCGATCACGCTCCCCCTCCCCCGCCGATAAGGAGTTGAGTCATGTCTGATCCCACGAACGAGCCCAACCAGGACTACCTCGACAACCCGCCCTCGGTCGCCGACGCGCTGGTCGACGGCATCAACGAGCTCGCCGATCCGCGCGGCGACGAAGAGCTGCCCCGCGCGGATGACGACGACGAGAAGAACCGCTAAGACACCAGCCGGATGAAGCGGCTCAGGTCGGCCACGCCCTCCGCCGTGTACGGCAGGAAGTCGGTCAGCTCGGGTGAGTACAGCAGGTACGCCGCCCACTGAGCCCGGCTGATGGCCACGTTGAGGCGGTTGCGCGACAGCAGGAAGTCGAGCCCGCGCGGAACGTCGACCGGGCTCGACGCCGCGAGCGACACGATGGAGATCACGGCCTCCTGCCCCTGGAACTTGTCGACCGTGCCCACCCGCACGCCGGGGTAGTCGGCGAGCGCGAGTCGGATGCACTCGACCTGCGCGTTGTAGGGCGTGACCACGATGATGTCGTCTTGCGTGAGGGGCGTGCCGTTCCAGTCGCGGCCGAGGTGCGCTTCCACGAGGGCGACGACATGAGCCGCCTCTTCGACGGAGTGGGTGGCGTTGCCGTGGTGCGCCACGGGGAGGGGATGGAGTCCGGGAGCGACGCCTACGAGCATCCGGGCGTCTGCGCTGGGGGCTGAACGGAGGGCGCCGTCGTAGGCCAGGGCGGAGACGGGCGCCGTGATCGCGGAGTGCATGCGCCAGCTCTTGGCGAGGAAGTAGCCGTACTCGCGCGGCAGCACCGCGTGGCCGTCGGCAATGAACCCGAGCGCGGACTGGTCGACCGGCGCCGGGTGGGTGCCCTGGCTCACCTGCGGCAGCTGCTGCGGGTCGCCGAGCAGGAGCAGATTGCGCGCACTCACGCTCACGGCGGCGGTCGCGGCGAGCGAGAACTGGCCGGCCTCGTCGATCACGAGCAGGTCGAACTGGAGGCGGCCGACGCGCTTGGTGTTGGTCATGTCCCAGGCGGTGCCGCCCATGACATAGCCGGTGTGCTTGCGCTGCGCGAACAGCTGGTGCGTGTCTTTCTGCAGCTCGAAGAAGGGCTCGTCGGAGTAGCTGCCGCCGGTCGGCGGGGCCTTCGCGACCCGGTCGGGGTCGAGCCCGGCCTTCACCACCGCGCGCAGCACGTTCTCGACCACCTTGTGCGACTGCGCGACGACGCCGACGCGCCAGCCGTGGTCGCGCACGAGCGTCGTGATCACGGTGGCGGCGAGGGTGGTCTTGCCGGTACCGGGCGGGCCCTGCACGGCGAGGTACGAATCATCGAGATCGAGGATGCTCGTGACAACGGCCGCTCGCACGTCGCCGTTGGCCGGGCTCAGCACGCCCGACTTCGTGCGCGACGGGGTGCGCCGCAGGATGTCGCCGATCGAGGACTTCGGCCACGGATCCTCGCACAGCCGCGCGCCCACGGTCTCGATGGCCTGGTCGAGGGAGGCGGCGCGGGGAGGCGGTCCGGGGGCTATGGCCAGCGGCATCCGGGCCCATGGCTCTTGGCCGCCGGGGCAGCGCTCGGTGACGTAGACGACGTCGGGGTCGTCCTCGTCGGGGAACACGCTGGAGGCGTTGACGGGCAGGCGCAGCCCGCCGCCGATGCGGGGGTCGCGGTAGGGGCCGGGCGGGTCGTAGAGCGTGAACGCCTCGCCGGTGGAGGTGGCGCTGCCGGGGGCCCACTCGCCGCGGAGCTTTACCGTCCGGTAGCTCGCCGAGGTCTTGGTGAACCACTCGGACACGACCTCGCCGCTCGTGACGAGGAATACGCCCCGGGCATCCTGCCATTCTTCGACCGGGTATTCGAGGCGGGCGAAGTGCTCCCACCAGAAGCTCTTGTTCTCGCGGCGGTGGTAGTCGACGGCGGCGGAGGCGAGCGCGAAGGCGCCGGACCCGTCCTCCAGCGCCAGCAGCTGCCCGGCCAGGATGCTCGGCTCGAACGGCAGCCGCTCCTCCACAGGCTCGGCGTACATGCCGGGCTGCACGCCCAACTCGCTCGCCCGGGCCAGCAGCCACTCGTGCAACCGCAGCGTGGAGACGCAGTCGTACCGGTTGTAGTCGGCGATCGTCTCGAGCAGCCTGGTTTGTTCGGCGGGCTCCGACCGCATCGCGAGGTCGTACTGCTCGATGGATGCCGCGGCGTTCGCGACCTCGCTCTCCCGCAGCTCCTCCCCCATGTACAGCGGCTCGAGTTTCTTGATCGAGTACGAGCGGCCGCCCACCCGCACGGTCTTCTTCACCAGCGGATACAGGTCGACGAGCACGTTATCCCGCAGCAGGCCGTCGACGATGTGCTCGCCGACGCCGTGCCGCGCGGAGATGGTGAGCAGGTGGGTGCGCTCGTAGGAGGCGTAGTGGTAGATGTGCATGTTCGGGTACTGCTTGCGCCGCTCCGTCACCCACGCCAGGAACTGCTCCAGTGCTTTTCGCTCGGCCTCGAAGTCGTGTGCCCAGAACGCGGTGAACGTCTCATCGCGATCGACGAGCCCCCACAGGTAGTCGAGGCCCCAGGTGTGCTCCTCGCGGTAGAGCGGGTCGCCCTCGAAGTCGAAGAAGATGTCGCCCGGGTCGGGCTCGGGCAGGTGCCCGATGAGCTCGGGCGCGAACATGACGAACGGCGGGATCGGCCCTGTCGCCTGCAGCTGCAGCGCGGCCTGCTGCCTGGGACCGGCCGGCGCATCCTCTGAGACTGCGAGGTCGTCGATGGTGACGATGCCCGCCTCAATCAACTTCGCCCGCTGAGCCAGCCGCATCCCGGCGACAAGCAACAGGTCTCGGGATGCCTCCACCTCCGGCTCACAGAACTCACACCGCCCGTCGACGGAGTACCGGCGGTCGCCCCACTGCGCTGCCTGCGTCGCCGCCGCTCGCTCGGCCACGATCTGGTGTAGCCGCGCTTTGCGCTTCCGGTACACCGGGAGGATGTCGTTCACGTCCTGCGGCACCACCTCATCGGTCCCGAGGATCAGCTCGACGGTCTCATCCGCCGGCACGTTCAGCCGCACGAGCTGGTCGTAGTACGCCGCGAGCTGCAGCAGCGCCGTCACCTTCACGGACCGCGCCAGCTTCGTATCCTGTACCCGATACCGCCCGTCGGGCTGCCGCACGATGAAGTCGGCGAACCCGATCATCGGTGCGGTGGGGTCTGACTCGTCGAAGAATGTGGCCTGAAATACGACCTCTGCTTGGTTGCGGAACGCTTCTTCCGTCTTTTTGGCGGCTTCTCTCAGTGCATCGCGCCGGATGCTCGGCCGCTCGATCTCGACAACACTCTTGTTCGCCCGGTAGTACTCGAGCCACCGGTTCTCGTGCTCGTCCCCGAGCTCTGCGGCCCTGGCCTCGAGCGGATCGCGCGGCACCCGCTCGATCTCGATGAGCCCGAGCTTCGCGTCGAGCTGCCGGGCGAACGCGAACTCGCAGTGCGCGGCGGTGGTGAGGTCGCTCGGGCTCGTGACGACCGTGCCATCGAGCAGGAACATGGGGTCAGGGTATCGGCAGCCGGCGTCATCGTTCGGACAGACCGCAGTCGCCCTCATCGATCAGGAGGATCAGGACATGGGCGCCCAACGCTTCCCCACCCCGGACCGCATCATCGGGGCGGCGGCGCGGTTCGCCGACGGCGGGCGGCCGCGCACCATGCTTGCGGCGTGCCGACGGACGACCGTAGCTCCTGCGCGTCCACACCTTTACACCCAGGTCGGGGCGCACAGCTGGCGACTATCCCAGGCCAGCTCGCACCTTCCGGTAGGTTCAACGACCTCCGTAGTTTTGTCACGAAGCAGGAAAATGGGCTCTCGACGCGCATGACGCGCTGCCCTACGCTTTGGGCTAGTCACTGTTTGTAGACGCGATTCGCATTATGTCCCCAGGGACCTCTCATGCCGGCTACACTCCTAATACATGGGCTCTCATTCCGCTATTCGAGTGCTCGATCTCTTCGCTGGAGCAGGCGGCATGACCGCTGGCCTGCATGCCGCCTCCTCCAGATTCAAGTCCATTGCCGCAGTTGAATGGGACCGCTCGGCCGCGGCCAGCTATGAGGCGACATTCGGACAAGGGATCGTACAAGCGCTTCCGATCCAAGACTGGCTCAGATCAGGGGATGTCCCAACCCACGTGGATGTCATAGTCGGAGGGCCGCCATGTCAAGGCTTCTCGACTCTTGGCAAGCGAGAAGTAGAAGACGAGCGAAACTCCCTTTGGGAGCAATACGGGCACGCCATCCTCGCAACCAAGCCGAAGTATTTCGTCGTCGAGAACGTGGCCGCATTCGCGAAGTCGCCGCAATTTGAGCAGTTTCAAGCAGCGGTCACGAATGGGTTCCTGAAGGACTACGACTTCCAGCACAGAATTTTCAATGCCGCGGATTTCGGTGCTCCCCAAGCCCGAAAACGCGCCGTCTTGATCGGTCACCACCGTGACCTTGAGTTTCCTGGATTCCCTGAATTGACACATTTTGGCAATCACATCAATGTTGCCGAAGCTTTCGCAGGGATTCCTCACGAAGTGAATGGTGTGGAACTCCCGCAGGGGCGAAAGTATGAGTTCGACGGGCACACGTTCGAAGGCTCGTTCACCGCAGATGAGCTCCATCTTGGGCGCAACTATTCATCACTTTCGCGCGCTAGGTTCAAAGAGATACCTCCGGGAGGGAATCGGAAGAATCTCCCACCGCACCTTCTTGCACCTTGTTGGGTTAATCACAATTCTGGTTCGGGAGACGTCATGGGGAGGCTTCGTCTAGACAAGCCTTCGGTCACCATCAGGACCGAGTTCTTCAAACCAGAAAAGGGCCGCTATTTGCACCCCACGGCCAACCGGGCGATCACACATTATGAAGCCGCGACTCTTCAGGGCTTTCCGCCATCTCATCGCTTTGTGGGGTCCAAAACAGCAATAGCCCGCCAAATTGGCAATGCGGTTCCAATCCCTCTTGGTGCCGCGATCGGTCGCTCTCTTGCTAAGGCGCTGTAACTACGTGGGATTACTCGACAATCAGTTCGGCCTCGTCGAGTCGCCGCATGAGGTGCGAAACAATGCTGAGCGCATCTAAGCAGTCGTCGAACGTGAATGCGCCGCTCTCATGCAATCGAAGCACTTCTTCGTGTGCCATCGGATTTCTGAAGCCAGCCACGATTCCCATGGAAACGTGCTTCTGCCCTTCCTCGACATTCTTTGCTGTCGCCTCAGAGAAACTCTCCGTGAAGCGTTGGAAAACGTGGAGTCGTCCACTCTCGCCAAATGCGTTCACCACGATCTTGGTGGCTTCATCGTGAGGAACACCCGACTTATCGCGCGCGGCGTTCACGTATCGCTTAATGCCTTCCTGGACGGCACCGTAAAAATCGTCTATTAGGTAGCGGTCACGCGTAGCGTCCTGGATCGAAGGGTGTAGGTGGCGCCAGGTGTACTCGGCGTGCGGTGGCACCGCGCGTTTCATGAGGGAAAGTAGCGCGCCCTGTTGCTCGGCGGATATCTCGACTTCTTCTGACGCGATTGCCTCCACAAGTTCGCGGACGACAGCACCTTCCTCAGTCTTGATGGAGGAAACCCACTCTTCCGTCGAGCCACCCAATACCTCCGTGGCTCGCACAGCGCTAGCTTCGCGGCGCCGGCGGCGCCAGTCACCCGCTATCCAGGTAACAAAGTCGGTCAGCTTCACACGAAGGTCAATGGTCTCGTCGCGCCCCCAGTCAAGGGCTCTTCGGTCCGTCGCGATCACATCAGGCTCGAGACGGTCTAGATAATCGACGTTCAGATATCCAGACAAGTACGAGTACGCATAGCTAGACGCCGAGGAGTCGAAGTAGTCAGCTTCATTCGCCAGACGTCCGTTCACATAAAGTGCTATGCCGCGAATTGACTGTGGAACTGGTTTGGGCGTTGATACGACACGACCACCCACACCAAGATCCCTCAAGTCAGGATTGTCGACGCCGCCGTCGTCTGGAAAGGTCCAGCTGAACTCCACTTCGATTGCATCAAGTCGTGACTCGGGCGTGACTCGATACTCGGTCCCTTCCGGACCAACGATCGTTACTTCGAATTCCTCGTCAACATAATTGAATAGTCGCGCAAGGCTTCTGGCCACGCTCGCCGCGGAAACCGCACTGGATCTCTTGAGCTGACTCAGTCGCACGACGGTTCCATGCCTACCTTCCAAGATCGAAGCTTGCGTTTCTGTTGGCCGGTACGGCCCAGTGGATTGCTTCATCTCGTCATAGTCGAGAACTATCTGTGTTCGGGCAGAAGAGCCAGCTCGAGTCGTCTTCAACTCGACTCGTTTGCCGATTCCGAAAAGCGCCAACTTGCCAAGACCCTTTTTCCCGGACACTTGGCGACGGCCGCTCTCCGTTAGGCCACTCTCATCAGTGCGACGATTCCTGCCGATGTGCAAGTACTTCTCCCGTACGTCCTCCCTGGACATTCCATGCCCGTCATCCGTGATCGAGATGGAGCCATTGCCTTCGACGACGACACGAACGTGTTTGGCATCCGCGTCGTAAGAGTTTGCGACAAGTTCCGCGAGCGCATTCGGTAGATGTGAGTACATCTTCGCGCCCAGATGGTCCACGGTCTGCGGGTCGAAGGTCAGAATGAGCGGTTCCAACTCAGACATTGCACTCCCAGGATCAGTCAAGCCAGAGTACTGGACGCCTGCCGCGACTAAGTCTCAACCAATAGGGTCATTTGCACGGCGAGAAAAGCGCTGCGCCTTTAGCCAATCCGGAACAAATACGTACGACGTGACCCAACCCCGGAGCTAAATCGGATCGGATCGAAGACTGCCGGCGATGTATACCAGGCCTTGGTCAAGGGAAGGCATGCTGCAGCAACGGCGCAAGCAACCGTTTGCATTTTCGAACCGGTGAGACCAACCTCAAGTTCGAATCCGCTCTTCGGCGAATATATGGCGAACTGGCGGGCTATGAACTCGAGTTCTTGCAATGGGTCATTGGCATCAATTGTCTCCGCTTGACTGTCGGGAACGGCAACCGCCGCTGCCAGCCTCGCCAAATCCCCACGAGAGCTGTTGGCGGTCGTGACTGATAGAGCAACGTGGTCTGATTCGCGAGCCTCAAGCAGCGAAAGAAGGCGCTCGGGCTTTGCCGAAGAAGCCGCAACTAGTACACGTGGCTTGGAACCATCAGAAAGCCTCCCAAGTAGCTCCGTAGAGGTGTAGGGGCCTTGCTCTCCTGACCAGAGGTCGTTCAAGCGCTGGACCAATTCGAACGAGTCATCGTTGCTGGCGGAGAGCACCTCCTCGATCTCTTTGTCCGCAGGATAGTAGTGCTGTGCGCTAGTCGAAGAGACAACTACTGATCCCGTCTTGAGTGCTTCCAAAACAGCCCTGAACAAAGCCCCTTTTGCGAGGCCGCTTGCATCGACAAGGGTCAGACCGTCGAAGCGCGGAGTCCACGTCCTCCCAGAAGCAGCAGCGTAGTCAATGACTTCGACATGGCCAACTTTTGATCGCACCAACTTCTCGATCTCAGCGCCCAAGCCCTGCAACTCATACCTAACCAATGTTGCGCTGCTGGGCCGGGTCCTTTCCAGCAGCTCCTTGGCTGAGTCGAGTGCGCGCTCCTCAAATCCAAGTCCCAAAACGACGTGTTCAATGGGTTGCTCCTCCAGCTGTGCATCGGAGAGAGTCCATCCCGACGGACGGTGTCCGTCCAGGAAGGGATCTGCCGGAGGATTCTGGGGTGGCGAAGGTATCGATTCGGCGGGGTAACTCAACTCTGATGGGCGATCAGTAAGGGCAAGTGGCGACGAGTTCAGGGTCACCTCGATTCCGGATTCCTCGTCGTTCGCAACGGAGTCAACATCTCCTCCCAGGTTGCGCAACAGTATCTCCCTCCCCCGCGACGGGGAGTCTAGCCACTCGGCCAACTCAGGCCCCGACAGCTCAAAGCGGTCGCGCTCCGCCAGGCCGATGAAGCTTGAGAGTCCGAATAGCTTACGGAAGGTCAATGCGAACTGCTGCATCGGATCGCGATCCCGCGACTTTGTGCGCGGGGTCTCTGTGCCACCGCGCAGTACAAAAACTCCAGCGTCCACAAGTTGGCGGATCTGCTCATATTGCGTCGAGGTTGCATCGGGGGACAGCCGAACGTAGATCGAGTTGTACTGCCGCAGTCGTCCACCGTTCGCCGAGGATCGAACGAGCAGTTCATGAGCAGCACCAGCAAAGGACAGGGCGAAGTCTTTCAAGCGACCGTCACGTCTGTTCACCTGATACAACCGGCGCGCGCAAAACTCTTGGAGCGCCTCGGATTGGGTAGCGGCGGCAATGGGCATCTCCCTGCGATCGCGAGCCTTCGAAAGCATCAGGTCGTAAATACTAATGACGTCGCCGATGTCGCCGACGCAAACAGCCCTAAGAGCCGAAAGTCCCCGGTAGATGGACTTCTTTTCACGTGATGTTTTGGAAGTGGAAACTATGTTCTGGGCGATGGATTCGAGCGTTGCGTCACCCAACAGCTGCATGGGCTTATGGGTCGGATGCAAGCCAAAATGCTCCGCGCGATTCTCAAGGATCTGGCTCACGAATGCGAGCCCTTCCGACGAGTTCTTGTCTCTCAGCTTCGCGTTCACCTCGGCCCCGAGATCGAACGTTTGGTAGTCGCGACCGGATCTAGCTATCTCGATTTGACCGGGGGAACGAAGAAATGTCTGTGCTTCCGTCGTCATCTTGAAGGCTGATCCTGGATGGCTGAATAGAAGCGCCGAAATCAGTTCATCGACGTCTTCCTTTGAGACGTGCCGCGTAGACACGTCGTCGAGCAAGAACAGGACTTGGCTGCCATATAGACCAGGGACGGCAGCTATGACAGCTTCGCCTAGCTGCGGAAAAGCGATCGCAGGATTCTTGAGCATCTTGAAGGTCAACTCGCCCCGATCCAACGAGCTGAGAACTCGCTGCAATCTCTGCTCGAGTTCCGTGAGACTGCTCGCACCACGCAACAGGTCAGCCCCGTTGAGGGCGGACGCACAAACGTCGCCAATCTCCGATGCCGCGTCGTCCCGGATCGCGCCAGGTTGACGGTCATCGATGTGTTGAAGTCCTGCACATGCCTCGCGGGCGTACGCGACAAGGAGTCGCGCGTACGGCTCATGCATAGCGCTTCCGACCTGTCCGAGGGGGTCAAGAAGACGCGTACACGAGACGTACAGCCCCACGTAGCCGTCGTGTTGAAGCGCGTCCGCGATGGACGGTTTGCTGTCAATCTCGTGCTGGATGATGCGCGCGTGAATGTCCATCGCGCGAAGAAGCATCGTCTTTCCGCAACCACGCATGCCCGTAATCAGCTGAGGACCCCGAACACTCACGCTTGCGAGCCACTCCCCCTCCGGGTCGACTAGCAGGCGCGGCAATAGCCAAGGGTGAAGTGTTTGAGCGTTGTAAGAATCGTCAAACCGCTGAAGAACCTGCGGCGTTGACCATCCACTTCGCGCAGGATCCAAGCCAGCTCGAATCCTTCTTATCGCCCCATCGAAATCTGGATCTCGCTGACTTGCACGGTCCGGTGACAACATGTGACTTACTTCGTCGATCGCATAAGCGATCCGATATTCCGAGGTGTCGATGGTGGCCGACTCTAGGACCGTTTGGGCGATCCCGAAAAGATGCATAACAACTGCCTGGAGATCACCGAGATGTTGCTGGTCCTGTCGATCGACAGACGCGGTCGAACCAAGATCGATCGCAATCGCGCGGATAGACGGGTCGAGAGCACCGTGTCGTCGAGCGCTTCCGGATAGGGACTGGACGAGGATGTTCTGGTCGTGCAGGTCGTTGTGATAGAAGCGCGCATCCTTCAGCTCCTGCAGAAGCTGCAGGAGGTCGATGGCGACTTGGCCGAGCGATTCCAAGGACGGCGCTGAATCGAGGAACTCATCGAAGGGGTCTCCCTTGACGTAGTCCAGGACCGCGACATGGCAACGCAGGGTCGCATCGCCAAAGTCGACGTCCACGTCGAGATAGTCCCGAATCTGAACCAAGTGTTCACTGCCATCAGCTACTTCTTGGTGGCGTGTGCACTCTGCTGGAAAGTCTTTCCCAAAGAACCTATAGAGGTCGACTGGCGCTACCTTGAGCACGACAAGGTTGCCTAGCTGTCCATACTTTGCCACGAAAGTTGCCGCATAAAAGCCGCGAGAAAGCGGCTTGACGATTTCGTAGGTCCCGATCCGTTCCGGCGCATGCGCAAGGGGATAGTCGTACTGGCGCCCGCAACTGGCACAAGAGTCGTCTAGCGTCCGCGCCTCGAACTCGTTGTTGGGACAGAAAAAGCAACAAAGACTGAACAAGTGGGACTCGATTCGGGTTGGAATCCTGACTGCGAGACTACTTCTTGGCCCCCTGCGCCGCCACGGCCGCAGCACCCGCGGCTGCGGCTTCGGGATCGAGGTATTTCGCTGGACCGGTCGGCTTGAAACCGTCGTCGAGTTCGTACACCAACGGAATCCCCGTCGGGATGTTCAACTCGGCGATCTCCTCGTCGGAGATGCCGTCGAGGTGCTTCACCAGCGCGCGCAGCGAGTTGCCATGCGCAGTGACCAGGACCGTCTGCCCTGAGGCGAGCGACGGGATGATGTCCGACTCCCAGTAGGGGAGCATCCGGTCGATCACGATCTTGAGGGACTCGGTGCGCGGGATCTCGCCGTCGATTCCGATGTAGCGCTCGTCGTGCACCTGGGAGTACTCGGCGTCGTCGTCGAGAGGGGGCGGGGGGACGTCGAAGCTGCGGCGCCACTCCATGAACTTCTCGGGGCCGTACTTCTCGAGGGTCTCGGCCTTATCCAGACCCTGGAGCGAGCCGTAGTGACGCTCGTTGAGGCGCCACGACCGCTTGACCGGAAGCCAGGCGCGGTCCGCGACATCCAGGGCGATGTTTGCCGTCTGGATCGCGCGGGTCAGCACGCTCGTGTAGAGGATGTCGGGCTTGAGGCCCGACTCGGCGATGAGCTCACCCGCGCGCTTCGCCTCGGCGACGCCCTGGTCGCTGAGGCGCACGTCGACCCATCCGGTGAAGAGGTTCTTCTGGTTCCAGTCGGAGTTGCCGTGGCGGAGCAGGATGAGCGTGTGGGTCATGGGTCCAGCGTACCGATCCGCGGCTAGGACGCGAGGCTGCTCTGGGCGCGGAGGCTCGCGATCAGTTCCGCTATCGAGTCGGCGATCTCGTCGGGGTCCTCGTGCTCCCAGAACCGCACGACCGCCCACCCTGCGTCACCGAGTCTGTGCGTGTTCTCGAGGTCGCGGGCGATGTTGCGCTCGATCTTCGGCCACCAGTAGTGGGCGTTCGTCTTGGGCTGGATGTAGTGCAGGGGGCATCCGTGCCAAAAGCAGCCGTCGATGAAGATAGCGACCCGCTGGCGGGTGAAGACGATGTCTGCGCGGCGGCGCTTGTCGAGGGGCGCGTAGTCGACTCGGTAGCGGAGGCCACGGGCGTGGAGCAGCCGGCGGACGCGCAGTTCGATCTGCGTGTCGCGTCGCTTGTTGCCCAGCATCGACTTGCGGACTGCTGGGCTGCTCGCCCATGACTCCATCCCTTTCGAGAGTAGTCGCGAGCGCTCTGCTCCTAGCCCCTGTTCGTGTTGCCTCTCTGCGGCCCGGTGGCGCAGCGGAAGTTGAGGAATCCGATAATCTCTGAGGACCCTAGTCAGACTCGAAAGGTCCTCAATGTCGATCACCCCTCCCCCCAGCACGCCCGATTCGTCCGTGCCGGTCCCGCCGCCCGCGACCAAGCAGGGCAACCCCGTCGGCCTCGGCTCCCTCATCGTCGGTGCCGTCGCCTTCCTCTTCGCGATCATCCCCTTCCTGAGCTTCATCGCGTGGGTCCCGGCCCTCGTCGCCATCGGCCTCGCCATCGCCGGGCTTGTCGCCAAGAACCGCAAGAAGGTCACGCCCGCGATCGGCCTCGCGCTGGGCATCCTCGCAATCATCGTCGGGCTCATCGTGAGCCTCGTCGGAATCGCGACCGTCGCCAGCAGCGTCAAGGACGACATGGATCAGGCCGAAGAGGCCGCCTCCGTGCTCGTCCCGCTCGTCTACGAAGTGAGCGGCGACACGGCCACCGCGTCGAACATCACCTACTCGACCTACGACGACAACAACAGCGGAACGTCCCAGGTCGCGGACGCACCACTGCCATGGTCGATCACCTCCGACGTCGAGCGCGGCGGCGCCTTCGACTTCAACATCTACTCGCTGTCGGCGAGCACGGGTGCTGACGGCGGAACGATCAGCTGCAAGATCACCATCGACGGCAAGGTCATCTCCGAGAACACCGCGACTGGCGCGTACGCGTTCGCCATGTGCAGCGGCAGCACGTCGGACCTCGACGACTAACGCTCGAGAACACCGAAGGCCCGCTCCTCTGGGAGCGGGCCTTCTTCGTTGTGGGCGATTACCAGATGGTTCCCGCGCCCACGAAGATCGACAGGATTGCTAGGCCGCCGAGGACGATTCCGACGATGGCGGGCACCTTTCCGATGCCGCCGAGGGGCGCCGAGTGGGTCAGGCCGACGATGCCGAAGATGACACCGAGGATGGCCGGAATACCGCCGAGGAAGAGCCCGATGAACAGGGGGATGGGCGTCAGGACGAAGCCGACGATACCGAGCACGAGCGCCGCGATCGCCGCGCCGTTGGTCGCTGAAGCGCCGAAGTTCTCCGTCCACCTCGTACCGTCCCACCAGCGCTGGCGGCCCGAGTTCGGGTCCGCGTACCACCCGGCCGGAACTCCCGGGGTGCTCGGTGTGGGGTCGGCGGGGGCGGGCAGCTGTGCATCACTCATGCGGCGAGAATAGCGCGAGAATGATCCGGATGACCCGCACACGACCTACTCGCAGAGCTGGTCAAGGGGGTGCCGCCCGGCACCCCTCCGTGGTGGGCTGGGCTCATGAGCGACACCAACTTCACCCCTGACCCCGACGCCAGCTTCGTCGACCCCGAGGACGTTGTCGACGAACTCGACAGCGATCCCGAGGTTCCCGCGCACCACGGCGAAGACCCCGAGGAGGAGCTGCCTGTCGAGGCGCAGCCCTAGTCCTTGTCGATCAGCTCCAGCAGTTCCTTCGCGGCCTTCGCGATGTCGTCGTGGTCGAACTGCGCGGCACGGCTCTCAAGCGAGATCACGGCACACCGGTGCACCTTTGTGAAGTCGCCGAACGGGAACTCGTAGTGCCCCTTGGTCTCGTCCGTCTTATCCGTGTCGATGCCGAGGTGCCAGTGCGAGTACTCGGTCCAGCCGTGCTTGTCGACGTAGGCGTTCTCGTCTGACGCGCTCGGCGCATCCTCGCTCCAGGCGTCGCGCTCGTCCCTCACCACTTTGCCGGCGCGCACGAGCGAACGAGCGTGCTCGAGTGCGGGCTTGTTCAGTTTCACTGCCATGCTTCGACGCTAAGACGATGGCCGGATGACCGGGAAGGGGTTTCACGATGCGAGAAGAAGGCGTATCGTCCGATGTGAAAAAATGTGCGTAAATATGTACATTTTTGGTAGAATTGCGTGATGGACGATCGGGTGATGGGAATGGCGGAGGCCCGCAGCAGTCTTTCCGCGCTCGTGGATGGGATGACGGCTCACCAGATCGACGTCGCAATCATCGGCTCGCACCGCAAGCCAGAGGCCGCGATACTCCCCTACTCGGTGTACTTGGAACTGAAGAACAGCGCGGCAGGAACAGTAGGCCTAGAGCAGATTCAGTCCAGACGTGACCTGATCAAACGCCTCGGCACCGTATGGGGCTTCGATCACGTCGCCGTGTTCGGTTCCGTCGCGCGCGGCGAGCAACGGTTCGACAGCGACATCGACTTCCTGGTCGATGCAAAGCCAGGTGCTTCGCTGTTCGATATCGCGGGGTTCGAGACAGACCTGGAACAGGTACTCGGGCGTCCCGTGGATGTCATAACTCGCTCAGCGCTCGATCTGACTCGACCCCGGGACAAAGCGATGCTCGACCAGTCGATCCCCTTATGAACGCGGACGATCGAGCCGAGGGCTTGCTCGAAGATCTCGAGAAGACCCTGCAAGCCGCAGCCGAACTGGTCGCGCGAGGGCGCATCGCCTTCGACGACGACATTGCGATCCGTCTCGCATTCGAGGCGCTCAGCAATCGGCTCGGCGAAGTGGCGAAGCAATTGACCCAGCTCGACTCTCAACGATTCTCTGAACCAGTCTGGTCATTCGCGGCCAAGAATCGCGACAAGATCGTTCACCACTACAACATCATTGATCTGGATGTGCTGTGGGAGACAGTCGCCACGGATTTCCCGCAGATAGGCGAGCTCGCCCGCACGAAACGTGCGCTCTGATGCCCATCGGCCAGGTCACGCGCGGAACCACCGGCACCAACCGCCTCCGCCGCATCGACAGGTGGATCGCGCAACTGCCCGCCCTGCGCCGCGCCGAGACGCCGCTGGTCGTGGATCTCGGGTACGGGGCATCCGCCACCACCACTCTCGAGCTGTATCACCGCCTCTCTCACAGACGGCCGGACGTGAAGGTCGTCGGCATCGAGATCGAGCCCGCGCGGGTCGCGCTGGCGTCGAAGAGTGCACGGGCTGGCGTGAGCTTCCGGCTCGGCGGGTTCGAGGTGCCGGGCGACAGCCCCACGGTCATCCGTGCGCTCAATGTCCTGCGACAGTACGACGAGTCGGAGGTGCTCGACGCGTGGCGCGGCATGGTGGGGAGACTGCAGCCGGGCGGCGTGCTTGTGGAGGGGACGTGCAACGAGGTCGGCCGGGTAGCCAGCTGGGTGGATGTCACGGCCGATGGCCCACAGACCCTCACCGTTTCGCTCCGCCTGGCCGACCTCGACAAGCCGTCCATCGTCGCTGAGCGGCTGCCGAAGGTTCTCATCCACAGGAACGTCCCCGGCGAATCTATTCACCGGTATCTGCTCGACCTCGATCGCTGGTGGGCGGTGCACGCACCCTTGGGTGTGTACGGCCCGTCGCAGCGATGGGTCGCGGTGGCCTCGTCGATGAAGGAGACGTGGCCGATCCTGGGGACGAAAGCGAGGTGGCGTCTCGGCGAGTTGACAGTGGCATGGGGCGCCGTGAGCCCCCAGGGATTCAGCTGGGATTAGACCGGCGGTAGCAGCGCGCGGGCGTCGTCCACGGGCATCCCGGTTGCGACGAGAAGGTCGACCACGAGCGGGCGGACCAGCACCACGATCAGGGTCTCGCGCAGCTCCCCCTCCGGTGTGAGCGTGGCGGGGTCGAGGCGTTGGGCGAGGTCTACGAGGGCGGTGCGCGAGGAGCCGGCCAGGGTGCGGTCGTCGAGCTCGCGGCCGAGGAGGTCGATCGCGTTGGCGAGTTCGGCCATGAGCGCTGCGAGGTTCGGGCGGGGTGTTCCGTGCGCGATCACACCGATGCGACGGGTGATAGTGCGCAGGTGGCGGGAGGCGAGGTCAGCGCCGAGAAGCACACGCTCTTGGACGCGCAGTTCGGGCAGGTGCCGGCGCAGCCAGGGCGAGATGCGGGCGACCGAGACTGCGGTGTCGAGAGAAACGCGCCAGTCGTCGACGAGGGACTGGGTGCGGCGCAAGCGGTCGAGTGCGAGCTCGGCGGGCGCGGGCGTGCCGAGCGAGAGCGCCTCGACGGCGCCGGCAAGCGATTCATGGAAGACGGAGAAGAGGAGGCGGGCATCCCGTGAGGCAACACGACGAGGGTCGCGCGGTATCAGCGCGGTCACGATCAGGGCGATCACCCCCGCAACGACGGCGTCGATGCTGCGGGTGAAGACGGCATCGACCGGTCCGGGGACGATCACGACGATCGCCGACTGCACGGCGGCCGCGATCGCGAACGCCGGGTTGGGTGAGAACGCGCGCGCGACCACGAGCGTTACGAACAGGACGATCGCGACCTGCCAGACGCCCTTGCCGATCACGAGCACCATGAGCTCACTGAGCGCGATTCCGATCGTCACGCCGAGCGCTGTCTCGAGCACCTTGCGCGGCCGGGCGTCGCGAGTCAGGCCGAGCGACGTGATCGTCACGGCCACCGCGACGAACGGCGCCGGATGCCCGAGCAGATAGTGCGCGATGGAGTACGAGACGATCGCCGCCACCGTGATCTGCAGTGCGGCCGGCAGCGCCTCGGTCGCGCGGCGGTCCGCCGCGCGTACCTGCGCTCGGACCCGCACCCTCCGGGCCAGGCGGCGGAGCGGTGCGGAGTCGGTCACTAGCGGGTGACGGTGCCGAGCCGGGGCAGGCGCGGGATGTTCGCCTCGGCGCCGGCGTCGGTCGGGACGATGACCTCCTGCGCGGCGGCGATCGGGCCGTCGTCGGTGGTCACGACGAGATCGATGCCCGGGTCGACGGAGCGCTTGATCACGGCGAGCGCGATGGGTCCGAGATCCCAGTGCAGGGCGGAGGAGGTCACGTGGCCGACGACGTCCTCGCCGCGGAGTACCTCGGCGCCGACCGCCGGGACGGTGCCGTCGAGGTGCAGCAGCACGAGGCGACGCGGCGGGTGGCCGAGGTTGTGCACCTTGGCGACCGTCTCCTGCCCGCGGTAGCAGCCCTTGTTGAGGTGGACCGCTGAGCGGAGCCAGTCGAGCTCGTGCGGGATCGTCTTCTCGTCGGCATCCTGCAGCCTCGGTCGCCAGGCCGCGATGCGGAGTGCTTCGAGGGCGAGCGTTCCGGCGACGGGTCCGTCGTAGGTGAAGGTGTCGCGGGGCACGAGCAGCTCGCGGTACGTCCATGGGGCGTCGGGGCGCGAGGCCGCGTAGGTGTGGCCCGGGCCGGCCTCCCACGGGTCGACCCAGGTGACGATCGCGGGGATGTCCGTGGAGCCGAGAACGCCGAGCGTGAGGAAGGAGTCAGAGACGTCGGAAACCTCCACCCGCAGCATGAACCGCATGCGCTCGAGCCACGCCGCGAGGGGCGCACCCTCTGCGCCGTCGACGAGCAGCCACAGCGTGGTGCCGTCATCGACGAGCCGGATCGCGTGTTCGAGGCGCCCGGTCGGATCGAGCAGCAGCGTCTCGGCGGAGTCGCCCGGGGCGAGACCGACGAGAGACTGCGAGGTGAGCGAGTCGAGCCAGGTGAGGCGGTCCGGTCCGGTGATGGTGATGACCGAGCGGTCGGAGAGGTCGACGACAGCGCCGGTCAGGAGCGCCTTCTGCTCGCCGAGCGGGTTTCCGTAGTGCTGGGGAGGAGAGCCCACCGCACCGGGGCGGCCCTCGAACGAATTACTCGACACGAGCGAGCCGTCCGGAGGCGTGGGTGCGGAGGTCTTGGCCGAGAGCCGCGATATCCCACGCCCACAGCAGGTGGTTGTCGACCAGCCCGTAGAGGCGGGTCGCGGCCGTGTACTCCTTTGCCGACGCGGTGCGCAGTACGGCATCCGTCGAAAGATCGATGCGGGCCGGGATGGCGCGGCCGAGGTAGAACTCGTTCACGCCGCCGGGGTGCACGATCGACACCTCGATCTCGAAGCTGCCATCGGACTGCCGCAGGGTCTCGACGGACTGCGCCGTCGTGAACGGCCGAGGTCCCACGCCGGGGAGCAGCCCGGGCCCCGGGTCGCCCTCGAGGGCCGGCCGGGTGAGCTTCCAGTAGCCGGTCTCGGTGACGTGCGGGGTGTTGTTCTCGTCGAGGAGCCAGGTGTACGAGCTGTAGTTGAGGTGCGGGAGCCCGTCGTGGGAAAAGCTGATGCGCTGCCCGAACTCGAGGGAGCGGGTCTCGTCGCCGATCTTGTAGTCGACGATGCCGGTGCCCTCCCACAGGCCGATCAGCCAGGAGATGGGGGCGAGCTCGGCCGGGATGGTCGGATCGATCTCGATGACCATGGGAAACCGCGCTTAGCGCTGGCCGCGGAACAGGTTGAACAGTACGACGACCGAGACGAACCCGATCGAGAGCGTGGCCAGGATGAGG
Source organism: Rhodoglobus sp. (assembly GCA_025463515.1). Lineage (GTDB taxonomy): Bacteria > Actinomycetota > Actinomycetes > Actinomycetales > Microbacteriaceae > Rhodoglobus. The sequence goes on along the minus strand of JAODAQ010000053.1, from coordinate 85,344 downwards.
AGGCCGACGAAGAAGAGCTCAAGGGCGAGAAGCATGTACCTACCTTATCCGAGCAGCGCGACGACGCCCGAGGCGACGGCGAGGATGACCACTGAAACACCGATGCTCGCCATGGCGCGCACCACGAACCCTTCCGTGCGGCGCAGGCCGAGCTGGATCAGGAAGGTGAGGATCACCGCCCCCGCGAGCACGATCGCGACCCACGTGAGGTACTGGTCGCGCGGTAGCGTGACAGCGATGACAATGGCACCGGCCAGGGAAAGCACCCACACCGGGAGAATGCTGGAAATCTGCCACGTCATACAGTGATCTTAAGCCGCCGTAGACTAACGGAACGCACTTTGGAGGCACGTTGGCGCAGCTGTTGATCCTGACCTCTGCGGTCGACACTGAGGTCTTTCCCGCATTGGGGCTTCTGAGCCACACCACGAAGCAGATCCCTGCGTCGCCCGCGTCGCTCATCTCTGCGCCGAGCTGCGACCTCATCTTCGTCGATGCCCGGCAGGATCTGGCCAGCGCCAAGTCCCTCTGCAAGATCCTGACCACCACCGGCGTGAACGTGCCGCTCATCCTCATCCTGACCGAGGGCGGCCTCACCGCGGTCTCTGCGGACTGGGGCGTCGACGACGTCATCCTCGCCTCCGCCGGCCCCGCCGAAGCGGACGCGCGCATCCGCCTCGCCCTCGGCCGCCAGGCGCAGGACTCCTCGAGCTCCAAGATCCAGGCCTCCGGCGTCGTCATCGACGAGGCCTCGTACTCGGCGAAGGTGCACGGCCGCCCGCTCGACCTCACCTTCAAGGAGTTCGAGCTCCTCCGCTTCCTCGCCACCCACCCGTCCCGCGTCTTCACCCGCGAGCAGCTGCTGAGCGAGGTGTGGGGCTACGACTACTTCGGCGGCACCCGCACGGTCGACGTGCACGTGCGGCGCCTGCGCGCCAAGCTCGGCGACCTCGAGTCGCTCATCGGCACCGTCCGCAACGTCGGCTACCGCTTCAACGTCTACGACGATGACACCGAGCGACTCGCGCCCGCCGCAACCGCGCCCTGAGGCCCTCGAAGGGCTGATCCGTCGCGCCACCCTCGCCGACGGCTCGCCCCCCTTCTCTGACGGCGCTCTCGTCGCGCTCGCCAACGGCAGCCGCGAGCTGCTGTGGCTGGGTCCGGCGGCAGCGCTGCGCGAGTCCGGCGAGGCAGAATTCGTCGTCGACCCGGATGCTCGCGCGGAGGGCCACGGAACGCTCATGCTCGAGCACCTCCTCACCGCAGGCGACACGCTCTTCTGGGCGCACGGCGACCACCCCGCCGCGCGGGCCCTCGCCGCGTCGCACGGCCTCGAGGCCGTGCGCGAGCTGCTGCACCTCGAACTCCGCGGGTTGAGCAGGCCGCCCGCGGCCTCCCCCAGCGGGTTGAGTAGGCCGCCTGCGGCCGTATCGAAACCGGGCGAGGTTTCGATACGGCGCTGGGGCGCCTACTCAACCAGCGACAGCGACGCCTGGGTGGCCCTCAATGCCCGCGCCTTCGCCACCCACCCGGAGCAGGGCGCGGTCACTCGCACCGACCTCGAGGTACTCACAACCGAGCCGTGGTTCGACCCGGACGACTTCCTCCTCCTGTGGGACGGCCCCGACCTGATCGGCTACTGCTGGCTCAAGGTCGAGGGTGGGGAGGGCGAGTTCTACGTCGTGGGCGTCTCCCCCGACCGCCAGGGCGAGGGGCTGGGGCGCCAGCTGGTCGAGGCGGGGCTCGCGAGGTTGGAGAGCCGCGGCATCCGGACCGCCCACCTCTACGTCGAAGGCGACAACGCCCCGGCGCTCGGGCTGTACCGCTCCTTCGGCTTCACGCAGCGGTCGATCGACGTGCAGTACCGCGCCTCCACCCAGTAGCGCGGCCTCAACGAGAGCAGCCTGGCCGCGTCGGGGCGCAGGCGCGACCTTTGCTCGTTCCGCCAACTCAGGACATTAGGCGGGGTTCCTCACTAATGTCCTGAGTTGGCGGAACGCGCTGCGGGCGCGCCAAGAGCCCGCGCCAAGAGCCCGCACGGGGGCCTGGGTCGACGGCTGCACGCACGGCGGCCGGAGCCCGCACGGAGGCCCGCGCCGAGGCCTGGGTCGACGCCGGGACGCACGGCGGCGCGGGCGCGCGGGAGAGCTCGGCTGCCCGCGGGCTCGCGGGGTCCCGCTGTGGTTTCGATACGGCGCCGGGGCGCCTACTCAACCGGCGGTGGTACCAGTTAATCGCGCGTTCACGCGTCAGTGGCAGGATTAGCGGATGGACAGCCCCGAGACCCTCGCAGACGCCGGCGCCGCGACCGACTCGCTCGACGAGTACGACCTCGACGAGTCGTCGAGCATCGATGACGGCACGCTGCCCTCTGACCGCTTCCTCGACCGTGAGCTGAGCTGGCTCGCCTTCAACCAGCGTGTTCTCGATCTCGCCGAAGACGCCGACCTTCCGCTGCTGGAGCGCGCCAACTTCCTCGCGATCTTCGCGAGCAACCTCGACGAGTTCTTCATGGTCCGCGTCGCCGGGCTCAAGCGCCGCATCGAGACCGGCCTGGCCGTCCCGACGAACGTCGGCACCCCGCCCGTGGAGGTGCTCGCCAACGTCAGCGCCAAGGCCCACGAGCTTCAGGAGCGCCACGCCCGCGCCTTCCGCGAGAGCGTCAAGCCCGCACTCGACGACGCGGGCATCCACATCGAGACCTGGGCCGACCTCGGGGAGGCCGACCGCGAGCGCATCGACGAGATCTTCTCCGCCCAGATCTTCCCGGTGCTGATGCCGCTTGCCGTCGACCCCGCGCATCCGTTCCCGTATATCTCGGGTCTCTCGCTCAACCTGTCGATCCGCGTGCGCAGCCCCAAGACGGGCAAGACGGAGTTCGCGCGCCTCAAGGTTCCGCAGAACCTGCCGCGGTTCGTGCAGCTGCCGGACGACGAGAGCGGCCAGCTCCGCTTCATCCCTCTCGAAGACCTCATCTCCAACCACCTGGGCGACCTGTTCCCGGGCATGGAGATCCTCGAGCACCACGAGTTCCGCGTCACCCGCAACGAGGACGTCGAGGTCGACGAAGACGAGTCCGAGAACCTCTTGCAGGCGCTCGAGAAGCAGATCCTCAACCGCCGGTTCGGGCCGCCCATCCGCCTGGAGATCACAGACGATATGGATGCCGTGACCCTCGGTCTCCTCATGAGCGAGCTGTCCATCACCGAGCAGGAGGTGTACAGGCTGCCCGCGCCCCTCGACCTCGGCGGACTGTTCCAGCTGACCCGGATCGACCGGCCGTCCCTCAAGTACACTAAGCACCTCCCGACCACGGCCGTGCAGCTGCTGCCCGCCGAGCCGAACGCCGCGCCCGACATCTTCGCGTCGATCGCCAAGCAGGACGTGCTGCTGCACCACCCGTACGAGTCGTTCTCGACGAGCGTGCAGGCCTTCCTCGAACAGGCCGCCGCCGACCCCAACGTGCTCGCCATCAAGCAGACGCTCTACCGCACGAGCGGCGACAGCCCCATCGTGGAGGCGCTCATCGCCGCCGCCGAGTCGGGCAAGGCCGTGCTCGCGCTCGTCGAGATCAAGGCGCGCTTCGACGAGACCGCCAACATCTCCTGGGCGCGCAAGCTCGAGAAAGCCGGCGTGCACGTGGTCTACGGGCTCGTCGGGCTCAAAACGCACTGCAAGCTCGCCCTCGTGGTGCGCCAGGAGAACGGCGTGCTGAAGCACTACAGCCACATCGGCACGGGCAACTACAACCCCAAGACCTCGCGCATCTACGAGGACCTCGGCCTGCTGACCAACAGCGACACCGTCGGCAAAGACCTGACGCGGCTGTTCAACGAGCTCTCCGGCTACGCGATCGAGAAGAAGTTCAAGCGCCTGCTCGTGGCTCCGCTGCACCTGCGCAAGGGCCTGCTCAAGCGCATCAACACCGAGACGGAGAACGCGCGCGCGGGGCTCGAGTCGGGCATCCGGATCAAACTCAACTCGATAGTCGACGAGGCCATCATCGACGCGCTGTACCGGGCGAGCAACGCCGGCGTTCCCGTCGAGCTCGTCGTGCGCGGAATCTGCTCCCTGATGCCGGGTGTGGAGGGCATGAGCGAGAACATCACGGTGCGCTCGATCCTCGGCCGCTATCTCGAGCACGCGCGCGTCTTCTCGTTCCACAACAACGGCGACCCGCAGGTGTTCATCGGCAGCTCCGACATGATGCACCGCAACCTCGACCGCCGTGTCGAGGCGCTCGTCCGGCTGACGGACCCCGCTCATCTGCAGGAGCTCGACGACCTGTTCGACCTCGCGCTCTCGCCCGAGACCAGTTCCTGGCACCTCGAGGCCGACGGCACCTGGACGCGCCACAGCCGGGCTGAGGACGGCACGCCCCTCGACGACCTGCAGAATGTCCTTATGAGGCAGATCTCGCAGAGGAAGCGCGGCGGGGTTCTTCGGTGACCGGGGCAGCGACGCCGGTCCTCGCCGCCGGAGCCGTGTGCTGGCGCATGGTCGAGGGCAAGCCCAAGGTGCTCGTGGTGTTCCGCGCGGCCCGCGCCGACGTCTCCCTGCCCAAGGGCAAGGTCGACCCGGGCGAGACGCTGCCCGAGACGGCGGTGCGCGAGATCCAGGAGGAGACCGGCCTCGGGGTCGTGCTCGGCGCTCCGCTCGGCACGGTCGAGTACCAACTGCCCGGCGGCCGCGACAAGGTCGTGTACTACTGGTCTGCCGAGGTCAACGACCACATGCTCGAGCTCGCCCGCTTCACGCCCAACGACGAGATCGCCTCGCTCGAGTGGCTCTCCCTCAAAGACGCCCGCAAGAAGCTCAGCTACGCGCACGATGTCGACGTGATCGACAGGTTCGCCGCCCGCTTCAAGGCCGGCAACGCGCGCACCTTCCCGATCATCGCGGTGCGCCACGGCAAGGCCGTCGACCCTAGCGCGTGGGATGGCCCGGACTCGACCCGCCCGCTCATGCACCGCGGCGCCGACCAGGCTGCCGGCATCGCCAAGGGGATCGCGGCGTTCGCACCGGAGCGCATCATCAGCAGCACCGCGGTGCGCTGCCTCTCCACTGTTGCTCCGCTGTCGGAGCTCACGGGCATCCCGGTCAAAGCGACCGACGCCATCAGCCAGGACGCCTACGAATCGGGCAGCTCCGGTGTGCCCGAGGTCGTGGCGAAGCGCCTCAAGCGCAAGGTCGGCGCTGTGCTGTGCAGCCACGGGCCCGTGCTGCCGCGCATCGTCGCGGAGATAGCGGCGCGCACCGAGTCCGAGGCGGATGCCGCACTGCGCCGGGCCGCCGCACTCAGCACCGGGGACTTCACTGTGCTGCACGTCTCGCTGAAGCATCCGAAGTCCGGGCTCGTAGCGGTAGAGACGCACTCCGCCGCGTAGAACCGGCGCAGCCGCGCCCCGAGTTCCGCCCGCGTTAACCTCCCGTTCACCTGCGGGGCCGACCTTGGTTAACCGCTGTGCATATCGTCGTCCGAGGGTCGCACCGGCCCGTCCTGAATTACCTCCCCAGAACCCTGAAAGGGATAACTGTGAACTTCAAGCGCCTTGGCACCATCGGTGCCATTGCTATCGCAGGCACCATCCTGCTCTCCTCGTGTGCAGCAAACGAGGGAACCCCCGCCGAGACCGACGCGCCCGAGAGCACCCTCTCCGGCACGATCGACGGCTCCGGCGCGTCCTCGCAGGGCTCGGCCCAGGAGGCCTGGGTCGCCGCGTTCCAGACGGCCAACCCCGACGTGACCATCAACTACGACCCCGCCGGCTCCGGTGCGGGCCGCGAGGCGTTCATCGCCGGTGGCGTTGACTTCGCCGGCACCGACTCCGCCCTCAAGCAGGAGGAGATCGACGGCGGCTTCGCCGGTTGCGTCGCGGACAGCGGCTACCTCCAGGTGCCCGTCTACATCTCCCCGATCGCCGTCATCTTCAACGTTGAGGGCGTCACCGACCTCAACCTCGACGCTGCGACCATCGGCGGCATCTTCAAGGGCACCATCACCTCGTGGGATGACCCGGCCATCGCCGCTCTCAACGACGGCGTGACGCTTCCCTCGGCTCCCATCACCGCCGTGCACCGCTCGGACGACTCGGGTACCACCAAGAACTTCACGGACTTCCTGAACAAGGTCGCCCCGGAGATCTGGGACGCCCCCGCTGCTGACGCCTTCCCCTACACGGTCGGCGAGGCCGCACAGGGCACCTCGGGTGTCGTTGACGCCGTGACCAACGGCACCAACACCATCGGCTACGCCGACGCCTCGAAGGCAGCCAAGCTCGGCGTCGTCGCGGTCAAGGTCGGCGACGAGTTCGTCAAGCCGTCCGCTGAGGGCGCTGCAGCTGTCGTCGCCGAGTCCCCGGCTGGCGCCACCGCGTCCGCCACCGACCTGTCGATCAGCATCGACCGCCTCACCACGGACCCGACCCACTACCCGGTCGTGCTCGTGAGCTACATCGTCACCTGCCTCGAGTTCACCGATGCGGAGGCCGCCCCGAACGTGAAGGCGTTCCTCTCCTACATCACGAGCGACGAGGGCCAGCAGGAGGCCGCTACCTCCGCCGGTTCCGCGCCCCTCTCGGCCGAGCTCTCGGCCAAGGTCGCAGCCGCGATCGCGACCATCAAGTAGTAGCTAGCCACACCTTGTAGTACCTGTCGGGCTGCGGCTCGCGTGCGATTGCACGCAGGGTCGCAGCCCGACAGACTTGGACCCACTCCCCCACTCCGACCGCCAGGTCTCGCAGGAAGACAGGAATGACGACAGCAACCGCGTCGCCGAGAGCCAAGCTCCGACCCGCAGACCGAATCTTCTCCACTGCCACCCTCGTCGCCGGCAGTCTCATCCTGCTGGCCCTCGCGGCGGTCGCCATCTTCCTGGTCGCGCAGAGCATCCCCGCTCTCGTCGCTGACCCGGCCGACCTGAAGGGCTCGCCCTCCAGCTTCTGGGCCTACGTCCTCCCCCTCGCCTTCGGCTCGGTATGGGCGGCCTTCCTCGCCCTGCTGATGGCCCTGCCGATCTCCTTCGGCATCGCGCTCTTCATCTCGCACTACGCCCCGCGCCGCGTCGCGCAGGGCCTCGGCTACATCATCGACCTGCTGGCCGCCGTCCCCTCCGTCGTCTTCGGCCTCTGGGGCATCAAGGTCCTGGCCCCGGCAGTCACCCCGCTCTACGGATGGCTCGTCGACAACGCCGGCTGGTTCCCGCTCTTCGCCCCGCCGGTCTCCGGCACGGGCCGCACCATCCTCACCGTCGCCATCGTGCTCGCCGTCATGATCATCCCGATCATCACCGCCGTCTCGCGCGAGGTCTTCCTGCAGACGCCGCGCCTCCACGAGGAGGCCGCACTGGCCCTCGGCGCCACGCGCTGGGAGATGATCCAGATGGCGGTCATCCCGTTCGGCCGCCCGGGCATGATCTCGGCGGCGATGCTCGGCCTCGGCCGCGCTCTCGGCGAGACCATGGTCGTCGCGATGGTGCTCTCCCCCTCGCCCGGCCTCATCACCTTCGTGCTCACCGGCTCGCAGAACTCCTCCACGATCGCCGGCAACATCGCGCTCAACTTCCCCGAGGCGCACGGCGTGGATGTCAACGCGCTCATCGCTACCGGCCTCATCCTGTTCGGCATCACGCTCGTGATCAACTCGATCGCCCGCGTCGTCATCAACCGCCGCAAGGCATTCTCCGGAGCGAACTGATGACCACGACCACCGAGGCCACCGGCATCGTCAACTCGCTGACCACGGGGCGCCTGCCCAAGTGGAGCCCCTGGGTGATCCTCGCCGGCAGCTGGGTCATCATGATCGTGGTCTTCGCGTTCATGGCGGCGGCCAACGGCACCGAGTTCAACATCGCGGCGGCCCTCGTACTCGGCACGGTGCTGTTCGACGTGGCGATCTTCGTGCTGGCCTACCTCGTGGAGGGCATCCGTCAGGCGAAGGACCGCCTGGTCACCTCGCTCGTCGCGACGGCGTTCATCCTCGCGCTGATCCCGCTCATCTCGCTGCTCTACACGGTGGTCTCGAACGGCCTGCCCCGCTTCGACCTGAGCTTCTTCTCGAGCTCGATGCGCAACGTGGTCGGCGAGGGCGGCGGCGCCCTGCACGCGATCGTCGGCACCCTCGAGATCACCGGCATGGCGGCGCTCATCTCGGTCCCGGTCGGGCTGCTCACGGCGGTCTACCTCGTGGAGTACGGCCGCGGAGCGCTCGCGCGCGCGATCACCTTCTTCGTGGACGTCATGACGGGCATCCCGTCGATCGTCGCCGGCCTGTTCGCCTTCGCGTTCTTCGACCTGGTACTGCACGATCCGGGCATCCGGTTCGGTTTCGGCGGCTCTGTCGCGCTCTCGCTGCTCATGATCCCGGTCGTGGTGCGCTCGAGCGAGGAGATGCTCAAGCTCGTCCCGAACGAGCTGCGCGAGGCCGCGTACGCGCTCGGGGTGCCGAAGTGGCTCACCATTCTGCGCATCGTGATCCCGACCTCGATCGCCGGCATCACTACCGGTGTGACGCTCGCCATCGCGCGCGTCATCGGCGAGACCGCGCCGCTGCTGATCATCTCCGGGTTCACCGCGAGCATGAACTACGACCTGTTCGACGACCGGATGATGTCGCTCCCCGTCTTCGTCTACACCCAGTACGCCAACCCCGGCTCTGACGTGCAGCCGTACCTCGACCGGGCCTGGGCCGGAGCGCTGACCCTCATCGTCATCGTCATGCTGCTCAACCTCATCGCGCGGCTCGTCGCCCGCATCTTCTCGCCCAAACTCGGCCGCTGACCCTACCCCTTCAGACCCAGACAGGAATCATGTCCAAGCGCATCGAAGTCAACGACCTCAACGTCTACTACAGCAAGTTCAAGGCCGTCGAGGGCGTCTCGCTGTCGATCGAGCCCCGCACGGTGACCGCGTTCATCGGCCCCTCCGGCTGCGGCAAGTCGACGTTCCTCCGCACGCTCAACCGCATGCACGAGGTGATCCCCGGTGCCTACGTCGAGGGCGAGGTGCTCATCGACGGCAACAACCTCTACGGCCCGGGCGTCGATCCCGTGCTCGTGCGCCGGCAGGTCGGCATGGTGTTCCAGCGCCCGAACCCGTTCCCGACGATGTCGATCCGCGACAACGTGCTCGCGGGCGTCAAGCTCAACAACCGCCGCATGTCGAGGAGCGAGGGCGACGACCTCGTCGAGAAGTCGCTCCAGGGCGCCAACCTCTGGAACGAGGTCAAGGACCGCCTGGCGCTCCCCGGCTCCGGCCTCTCGGGCGGCCAGCAGCAGCGCCTCTGCATCGCCCGCGCGATCGCCGTCTCGCCCGAGGTCATCCTCATGGACGAGCCGTGCTCGGCCCTCGACCCCATCTCCACGCTCGCCATCGAGGACCTCATCGAGGAGCTCAAGCAGGAGTACACGATCGTGATCGTGACCCACAACATGCAGCAGGCATCGCGCGTCTCCGACAAGACCGCCTTCTTCAACATCGCGGGCACCGGCAAGCCCGGCAAGCTCATCGAGTACGACGACACGGTCACGATGTTCTCGAAGCCGTCCGTGCAGGCGACCGAGGACTACGTCTCCGGCAAGTTCGGTTGATCCTTCTTGGGCGGATTGAGCCTGTCGACATCTCACCCACGCTCTACGTGAGGGGATGTCGACAGGCTCAGCCCACTTAATGGCTCGTCTCGGGCGCCGGCCCGTCCGCCCATGCGGAGGTTTCGACACCATGCGGTCGCCGAAACCTCCGCATCGTGTCGAAGGATGCGCGCGGACCCGGCGGCGGACGACCGCGTCCCGCCCCGCCCCGTCCCGTCCCGCGCCGCACCGTCCCGTCCCGTCCCGCGCCGCACCGTCCCGCACCGCCCCCGCCCCCGCCGCCGCCGCCGCCGCCGCGAACTTCCCCATATGGCTGTTCCGGGGCTCGGGAACAGCCATATGGGGAAGTTGGGCGAGGGTCGAGGGCGGCTAGGCGATTTCGCCTTACTTCATCGCAGCCGGCCGAGGGCCAGTTGTTGCGACGAGACCGGGGCCGGCCGCAGAAAGTGGCCCCTCAGCGCAGGGCGCCCGACCGCACAACGAAGGCCCCAGGATGCTTCCCGGGGCCCTCGGCCGTGCAGAGGTCGCGCAGGTCGTGCAGAGGTCGCGCAGTCGCGCAGTCGCGCAGGTCGAGCAGATCGCGCAGAGATCAGGCGCTAGCGATCACCAGCACCGGGTCGGTGGTCGGGGCAGTCGAGCCGCCGTGCGGCTCCACGGTCACGCCGACGGCATCGCCCGGGGTCATCGTGCCCTCGAGCACCTGCCACATCTTGCCGTCGGGGCCGATGGTGAAGGTACCGGCCGGGCGCGCGCCCGCCTCGTTGATGTACCAGAGCTCGTAGACCTTGTCGGCGGGCAGCGCGTTCATTCCCTCGACGATGAGCGCAGAGGCCTTGAGGCTCGGCGCGTACACGAGGGTCGCCTTGCCGCCACCGGCGACGGAGCCCTTGAGGCTCTGCGAGTCGGAGGCAGCCTGGATCGCCGCGAGCTGGTTCGCCTCGGCGGACTGCGTCACGTTCGTGCTGATCGCGTTCACGGCCACACCGCCGCCGATGATGAGGGCGACGGCAGCCGCGATCCCGATGATGGCGTTCACCGGTCGCTGGAACCAGCGCGCCTGCGCTGCGGTCTCCGCGCGGCCTGCGAAGCGGGCATCCGGAGATGTCACCGGCTCGCGGTCGAGCTGGGGCGTCGTCGCGAGCTGGGCCATGATGCTGGCCTTGAGCGACGCGGGCGGAGTCTCGGGGGCGACCGCGAGGCCGAGCAGCACCGCGGTATCGGCGAGCTCGGTCACCTCGTTGCGGGTCTCCTCGTTCTCGGCGAGGTGGGCCTCGAAGGCCTTGGCCTCCTCGGCGTCGAGAGCGTTCAGGGCGTAGGCGCCGGAGAGGCTCGCGTCATCCTTGCGGGTCATGAGGTCACCCCCAGTTCATCGCGCAGGCGGATCATGCCGTCGCGCAGTCGGGTCTTGACCGTGCCGATCGGCACCGAGAGCATCTGCGCCACCTCGCTGTGGCTGTAGCCGCCGTAGTACGCGAGGGAGACGGCCTGGCGCTGCAGTTCGGTAAGACGTGTCATGGCTTTCTCCACCCTTTCGTGCTCGAGACGGACTTCAATGGTTTCAGAGACATGGTCGTAGTCGACCTTGTAGTCGCGGATGCCGATGCGGGTGTCTCGGTCGCGCGACGACTGCGAGGACCGCACCCGGTCCACCGCACGACGGTGGGCCATCGTGAGGATCCACGTCGTTGCTCCACCCTTATTCGGATCGAAGCGCGTAGCAGTTTGCCAGATCTCCAGGAAAACCTCCTGCGTGACCTCCTCCGACTGCGCGTGGTCGCGCAGCAGGCGCTTGATCAGGCCGAACACACGGGGCGACAGGGCGTCGTACAGCTCGGAGAACGCGCGCTGATCGGCCTGGGCGACTCGCTCCAGAAGGTCCTGCAGGCGAGCGGCGGGGGCCTGGCCCTCGGCTGTCACGTCGTTGTCAGCAGTCACGGTCTCCAGCATGTCAGCCCTACCTCTTTGTCGACGGTGTTGCCGTCGCTCTTGACTTCAGCGCCACGATCAGGGCGGCTACGGCAGCGAGCACTTGGGCCACTGCCGACACAACCTTGTCCTGGTACCAAGAAGGTTCGTAGAGGTAGGGCAAACCGATTGCCGTGAGATCCAGCGGAACGCTCACGGTGATGAGGATGAGTGCAAGCCCGCCCAGGGCGACGACCCCGGCGATCAGCGCGGTCCAGCGGCGCGGGCGAGCGACGATGAGAACGGCGGCGAGGATGTCGACGACGGCCTGCACGCGGAACAGCCCGCCCTGGCTGATGAGCGCGCCCGGGTTGCCGTCGAACGGCCCGGCGAGCTGGAAGTGGATGAACGCGTTGACGGCGAGAGCGAGCGCGGCGACGATGGCGGCTGCGATCTTCATGGGGATGCTCCTTAAACCAGAAGCGGCGGGGAAGAGCGTGTCTCCCCCGCCGCTATCAGTGAGTGGTTACTCGATGCCCTTGTTGGCGGCGATGCCACCGGCGAGAGCGGTTGCCGTCATCTGCATGTGAGCGGCGGCCTCCTGAAGGAGGGTGTAGTACGACGGGTCGCCCGCGATGTTCGCGTCAATCGCCGCGAGGAGCGACGTGGCGTGAGCCTCGAGCTCGGCCTGTACGGCCTCGGCCGGCAGCTCGGGGACTACCGAGTTGATCAGCTGGCCGAACGAGACCGCGTACGCGCCGAGGTCGGAGACTGCCTTGTCGACCTTCGCCTGGTCCCCCGTGACCTTGCCGAGGGTGTAGTCGACGAAGAACGGGATGTGCGAGCGCCAGGAGTCGAGGAACGGCTGCTCGGCATCCGGGTAGACGGAGCCGATGAGCTTCGACACGGCGACCGAGTTGTCGTCGAGCGCCTGCACGGCGGCCGCGGTCTTGGGCGCGGTCAGGTCGCCACCATCGGCAAGGGCCTGGTTGATCGCGGCACCGGCGAGGTACACGTGGTCGTAGAGCGCAGCCTGGATCGCGGCGCGGAGCCCCGAGCCGTCGCTGTTGACGGTGTCGACGACCGTCGTGGTCGTGTCATCCGTGGCGGGGGTGTCGGTAGCGGCCATGGAGCAACCGGTGAGGACGAGTGCCGTTGCGAGGCCGAGGCCGGCGAAAGCGGTGATCTTGCGCATGAGTTTCTCCTAGTTGGTGTTTTTGCAGTTCCCAGGTGCAAGTTCTTGGTGCCCTACGGCTCGACGATGACCTTGGCGTTCATGGTCAGGTGCGGCTGGCAGTAGTACAGGTAGGTGCCGGCCTTGTCGAAGGTGAAGCTGAAGGTGTCGCCGTCCTGGCCCTTGGGGCTCAGCGCGTGGTCGAACATGCCGTCGGGGGTCTGCTCGCCGCGGAGCCCGGTGGACTCGTTGACCATTCCCCACTCGCCCGACGTGATGGTGTGGCCGATGGTCTCGCCGTTCTTCCACGTGACGGTGTCGCCCACGTGCACGGTGATGTCGGTCGGCATGAACTTGAGGCTCATGGTGACGACGGTGTCGCCGCCCATGTCCATGCCGCCCATCGAAGGGGTGTCTGCCGGCTGGCCCGTGCTGCTCTCAGAAGGCAGCACCTGGGATGGCGTAGAGCCTGTGCATCCCGAAAGGGCAAAGGCCAGAGCCGGCAGAACGAGTGCACCCGCGAGGGTGATTCTGAGTGTCTTGGATGTCTGTGACATGTGACTGGTTCGGCACCACGGTCACACCGGTTTGGTCTCGCACTCCGAGCGCTTGGCGCTGGGGCCTGGACCGGCTTCAGAGGGGCTGTAGTGCCGGGCCGCGGAACGCCTCTCGGCGCAAGGCCGCTCGAAGCGGCTATTAGTGGAGCCCGGGGTTACCACGGCCCGGCTGGACTATTTTACTCCAGGTTCCCGGAGCGGTAGAGCCGTGCGCAGGCGGCGAACTCCTCCGCCGTGAGCGCGAGGCGGTCGGCGCGGGTGGTCAGCTCCGTCGCGCGGTCGGGGTTGATGGGCTCTTCGTCATCGGCGAGGCTCGTGCATCCGGCCGCCAGAATTCGACTGAAGGATGCCGCTCTCTCGAGCGCGATGGCGAAGTCACCGCGGAACAGCCCCCGCAGGATCTGGTCGGCGAGGTCGGTGATCTCGTCGGGGCCGGTCGGCATCGGCGCCCCCGCCACGAGGGCGTCGATCGTCGGGAGGATGTCGAGGCCGCGCTGGAAGAGCAGGCTCGTGCCGGCGGCATCCTGCCGGATCAGCACCCGGATCAGGTAGATGCGCCACAGCGCGCCCGGCAGGCTGCGCGGGCTCGAGCGCGCCCAGAGCTCGGCGAGCGCGTCGATGCCGTTGGCGTCGGTGTAGGCGACGAGGCGTTCAATGACGGCCGGATCCTCGGACTCCCGTGCCCGGTCGACCAGGGCGTGCGCGGTGTCGTGGGCGACCCGGAGGATTTGCGCCGGGTCTTCACCACCCTCGTACTCGTCGAACTTGTCCCCGGAGTACTGGGTGGGCTTGTGGAAGTCGTCGGCCATCAACTCAACGGTACGCTTGATCCGTAGGGCCTGTAGCTCAGCTGGCAGAGCATCGGACTTTTAATCCGCGGGTCGTGGGTTCGAGCCCCACCGGGCCCACAAGGATTCTTCGTCGGCTCACCCCTGGAAGTCCAGTCCATTCGCGCCATTCACCGAACTCAGGACATCCGCGATGGGCCGGCAGCTCAGCAGCCGAGCCCACCGGCCCACGCGGATCAGGACGCGCGCGGCGGTTCCCGGTCCAGCGGCGGCTCCCCGCCCTCGGCGATCCCGAGCCGCTGCTTCGCCGCATTGACGAGCCATGCCCGATCGGTGGTGATGAGGTAGTCCCCCGCCGCGATCCCGTCGAGCACGAGCGCCGCGACCTCGGCGGGCTGCAGTCCGCGCTCGCGCGCAGCCAGGAGCTTCGCCTCGCCTGCGCTCGCGGTCCCCTCGAGGTGGTTGACGAGGCCCGTCCTGACGGTGGTCGGGCACACGACCGACAGTGCGACATTCGAGCCGAGCTCGGCGAGCTCGCGATAGGCGGACTCGGTGAGCGCCATGACCGCGTGCTTGGTCGCTCCGTACGAGCCCATCTGCGGCGCCGACGACCAGGCAGCCACGGATGCGACATTGACGAGTCGCCCGGAATTCCGCTCGATCATGCCCGGCAGGAAGGCGCGCATCCCGTGGAGCACGCCCCAGAAGTTGATGTCGACAGCGAGGTGCCACTGCTCGAGCGGCCCGCTCCACGTCGTGGACACCGGGCCGATAACGCCGGCGTTGTTGATCACGAGGTCTGTCGCGCCCCATTCGCCCGCTACGGCGTCGGCGAGAGCCACGACCGACTCCGCGGACGTCACATCGCTCACCACATCAAGGAGTTCCGCCGACGGCACATCCCCGAGGATGCCGTCGCGCGCCGCCCGCAGGGGCTCGGCGCGGACATCCGCAAGGGCGACGCGGTACCCCGCGTCCACGAGGGCGCGGCTCAGCGCGAGGCCGATCCCGCTCGCGGCGCCGGTGACGACGGCAACGGGTTTCTGCATGGGTTCTCCTCCGATTGTGCGCGGGGTGCTCATTCGCGGTCGCCGGGCCTGCCCTGCGAAACCTCGACGATGGATGCGAACTGCGACTTCTGCATGAGGTCGCCGCCGTGGGTTGTCGCTCCTCGATCAGCCGCGGCGAGCAGCAGGGCCGTCTCGATGGGCTTCGCGACCACATCGGCGACGATCATGCCGGGGTGGATGAGCGTGAGGTCGTTGAGGGGCTTGCCCGGCTGCACGACAGAGCCCACACTCGTCGCGTTGACGAGAAGGTCGGCGGTAGCGACGGCGGACTCGTCGCCGACGCTCGACCTCAGGGCGGGAAACGACGCGTCCAGGTCGTCCACGAGGGCGAGCGCCCGCTCGCGAGACCGATTGACGATCGTGAGCGATGCGATGCCCTCTGCGGCGAGGGAGAAGGCGATGGAGCGTGCAACTCCTCCGGCGCCGAGCATCACGACGTGCATCCCTTCGAGCGCGAACCCGCGGGCGGTAAGGCTGTTCGCGAAGCCCTCGCCATCGACCTGGTCGCCCCACAACTCGCCGTCAGGCGCCCGGCGGACGAGGTTCACCGCTCCGGTGAGCCTCGCCTGAGCACTCAAGTGGTCGACGAGCTCGCACATCGCGGCCTTGTGGGGCATGGTGACGAGGATTCCGTCGAGATTGCGCCACGAGCGCGCCGCCTTGACGAATCCGGCCAGCCCGTCTGAGCCGATCCCCACCGGGATGACGACGACATCGAGGTCGAGGTCGGCCATGACGGCACTGAGCGCCTCGGGAGCGCGCGCCCCGTCGATAGGATCGCCGATCACGGCGAGGACCCTGGTGAGACCGGTGATCGGCATGCGAGACCCCTCTGTCGTAAATGAGCCGTTATCGGCTGGCTGCAACTGTGCAGCGCCTGATTCACGCTAGGCGAGTGTGGACTATATGTCTATACTTGTTTTCGACTCGGCCCTCACCGGGCCGCGCACGTTCAGAGCAAGGAGGCTCCGTTGTTCCAGGTACCCGGCGAGCAGATCCGATGGGGCATCCTCGGATCCGGGAGGATCACCGAGACGGGCCTCGCGCCCGCGATCGAGTCCGACCCCCGCAACGTGCTCGTCGCCACCTCGAGCCGCGACCTCGCTGCCGCCCGGCGACAGGCCGACCTCCTCGGTGCCGAGAACGCGCACGGAAGCTACGAGGACCTCCTCGCCGATCCCGCGGTCGACATCGTCTACAACCCGCTCCCCAACTCCCTTCACCGCGAGTGGACGATCAAGGCGCTCGAGGCGGGAAAGCACGTGCTGTGCGAGAAGCCCATGGCGCTCTCCGCCGCGGACGTCCGCGCCATGGCGGATGCCGCGGTGGCAGCGGACCGCCTCCTCATCGAGGGCTTCATGTGGCGGTACCACCCGAGGGTGGCCCACGTCCAGCAGCTCGCGCGGGAAGAACTGGGCCCGCTGCGGCTCGTGCGCGTCGCGTACACCTACGACCTGTGGGCGAACTACGCCGGCGACCGTGCGGCTGCGGCCGGCGACATCCGTCTCAATCCGGACCTCGGCGGCGGCGCGCTCGGCGACATCGGCTCGTACACGATCAGCGGTCTGCGGGCCTACGCCGGCGGCAAAGCGGTGTCGGTGAGCAGCCGACTGCTGAGCGAGCACAGCGGCGTGGACATGCGATTCTCCGGCGAGGTGCTGTTCGACAACGGCGTGCTCGGCCAGTTCTACTGCGCGATGGACGTACCGGGCGGCGCGGTGGTCGACCTGACGGGCGACCGCGGTCGCGTGCGCCTCCCCAACGCCTTCCGCACGAGCAGCGACTGGGGTGATGTCATCATCCAGCGGCTCGACCAGCCGGGCGGCATGACCGTGGAGAGGCTCCCCTTCGAGGACCAGTTCGAGCTCGAGGTGGCCAGCATCTCGCGTGTACTGCTCGACAACGACGAGCCTCTGATCACCCTGGAGGACTCAATCGGCAACGCCGAGCTCATGGATGCCATCCGCTCGTCCTGGCGTCACGGCGTTATCACCCTCTGATCCACCCAACCTCCGGAAGGAACCATGAACAGCTTGGAAGGCAAGAGAATCATCGTCGCAGGCGGCGGCGGCGCGCAGGGGCGCGTCGGTGCGGCACTGTTCGCCCAGCACGGCGCCCAGGTGATCATCGCGGATGCCTCGGCCGAGGCTGCGGCATCAGCCGCCGCCGAGGTCGCCGCTGCGGGCGGAGCGGCAATCGGCCTTGCCGCCGACGTCGGCTCGAGGGAGTCGTGGGACGAGCTCGTGGCTACCGCGAAGCGCGAGTTCGGCGGCCTCGACGGGCTCGTCAACTATGCGGCGGTACTGAGCCGCGCCGGCGCCGTCGAGACCGAGGACGAGATCTGGGAGCGGACGCTGCACATCAACCTGACGGGCGCGTGGTACGGCGTCCGCGCCGTCATCCCCGCGATGCTCGAGGCGGGCAAGGGCTCCATCGTGAACATCGGCTCTGTCGACGGACTCGTGGGCCGGGGCGGAGGCACCGCGTACCAGGCGACCAAGGGCGGCGTCCGGCTGCTCACCAAGTCGGTCGCAACGGAGTACGCGGCTCGCGGCATCCGGGCCAACTCGGTGCACCCGGGGCCGATGCAGGCGCGCATGGCCATGGTCGTCGGCCCCAAGGCCGACCCGACGGCGACCGCCGCACTCGAGGCGCGGCTCACCGCGCAGGTGCCGATGGGGCGGCTCGGCCAGCCCATCGACATCGCGTACGCGGTCCGCTACCTCCTCTCCGACGAGGCGTCCTTCGTGACGGGCGTCGACCTCGCGATCGACGGCGGGCTGACAGCGCAATGAGCCCGTACTCGACGGGCACGAGCAAGATCGTCAGCATGGCGGATGCCGCGGCGACCGTGCCCGAGGGCGCGTCGCTCTCGTTCGGCGGCTTCGGCCACTTCGGCCACCCGCTCTCGTTCGTCCGCGAGCTGCTGAGGCAGGGAAAGGGCGGGTTCACGCTCCACGCGGTAGCGGAGTGCTGGCCTGCGGAACTGCTGACCGCCGCCGGGCGGGTGAACCACATCAACCTGTCCAACCTCATGTTCGAGGGCCTGGGACGCGTGCGCGCAATCTGCCGTGCGGTCGAGAACGGCTGGATCACAACCGACGACCACAGCCACCTCGGCCTGTCCCTGCGGCTGCTCGCGGCGGGCTGGGACATGCCGTTCATGCCGATCCGGACGATGGCGGGCAGCGACTTGGAGCACATCCAGACCGGCCCGGCGCCGAAGTTCCGCCGGATCGCGAGCCCGTTCTCGGACGAGCAGGTCGGCGTGCTGTCCCCTCTCTCCCCCGATGTCGCCGTCGTCCATGTGAGCGAGTCCGACAACCAGGGCAACGGCATCATCCGCGGCCAGATCTCGGTCGTCGATGCGCAGGTCCGCGCCGCCAAGCGAGTGATCGTCACGGCGGAGCGGATCGTCGAGCCCGAGGAGATCGTGCGGAACAACCAGCTCGTGACGGTGCCCGGCATCCTCGTGGACCAGGTCGTCCACTCTCCCTACGGCGCCTATCCGGGCGGCATGTACGGCCTCTACGACGAGGACATGGAGCTCATGGACCACTACTACGAGGCATCACGCTCGGAGGAGGCCGTCGCCGCCTACCTCGCCGAGTGGATTTTCGGGCTCGCCGACCACGCCGAGTACCTCGACCGGATCGGCAGCCAGCGCCTGCTGGAAGCGGTCGTGGACCCGGTCCACATGCTGGCGCGAGGACGGGGCGAGTGGTGAGCGGCGAATTCACACGCGACGAGATGATGACGGTCGCCACAGGGCGATTCATCCACGACGGCTGGAAGGCCTTCATCGGCACGGGCCTGCCCATGGTGGCGGCCTATCTGGCCAAGGCCACCCACGCGCCGAACATGACCCTCATGTTCGAGTCCGGCGTGCTCGCCGCCGAGCCCCGCACCATCGCGCGGGCCGTTGGCGATCCGCGCCTGCAGTCCACCGCGCGGCGGGTCTCGGGCATGCTCGACGGCCTCTTGCTGCTGCACGGGGGCAACGTCGACTTCGGCGTGCTCGGCGGCGCGCAGGTCGACAGGTTCGGCAACATCAACTCGACCGCGGTCGGCGGAGAGGGCTACTCCCGCCCCGCTACCCGGCTCGGCGGCAGCGGCGGCGCGAACGACATCGCGAGCGCCGCCAAGGAGTTCCTGATCGTCGTCAGGCACACCCGGCGGACCTTCGTCGAGCGGGTCGACCACCTGACCACCCCCGGGTACCTCACGGGTCCCGGAGCGCGCGAGGCAGCCGGATTGCACGGCCGCGGGCCGATCGGCGTCGTCACCGACCTCGGGGTGTTCGGCTTCGACGCGACGACCAAGCGCATGAACGCGACGTCGCTCCACGAGGGGATCACCTGGGCGGATGTCGAGGCCGCAACGGGCTTCGACATCGACCGCCCGGACGACCTCCCCACCACTCCGCCGCCGAGTGAGCACGAGCTGCACTTGCTGCGAACAGTGATCGACCCCAACGGCGTGTACCTGAAGGGAGGCCCCCAATGAGCCCGCTCATCCGGACTATCGCCGAGGCTGTCGCCTCGATCCCGAAGGGCGCCGTCGTGGGCATCGCGGGCGCCGGCGGCGCGCGCCGCCCTCTGGCGCTCGTCCGCGAACTCGCTCGGCAGGGCCGCACCGACGTCCGCCTGATCGGCTGGGCCGACGGTCCGGAAGCCTCCCTCATCGGCTGCGAGCCGCTCACCGTCGTGCCCCCGCAGGCGTTCCAGGCGGCAGCGCTGGGCGTGGACTTCCTCCCCCGGCCCTCCACGAGCACCGGCACGACGAGCGTCGTTTCGCCGGTCTCCGGGCAGGTGTACGACGCGATCGCCTCAGTGCGGCCCGACGTCGTCCTCGTGCATGCAGACGCGGCTGACGAGGAGGGCAACGTCCTGCTGTCGGCCGACCCGGCCACGTGGCGCAACGACAGCGACCTGGTGGCAGCGGGCGTCACCGTGATCGCCTCGGTCGAGCAACTCGTCAGCACCCTGGCGATCGCCGAGTCACCCCGCGACCTCGTCGCCGCACCGCCCGCAGTGGGCTCGGTGGTCCACGCACCCTACGGATCGCATCCCCTCGCCTACCCGGGCCGCTACACCGCCGACCCGGATGCTCCAACCCCAGGCGCCCAGGCCGACCACTGGGCCTACCTCGACGCCGTCGGCATCGCCCGGCTCATCTACCGATCGACCTCGCAGCAAGGAGAAACGAAATGACCCAGCCCTGGGCTCCCGGATCCACGAACATCGACCTCGGCGGCAAGGTGATCGTCGTCACGGGCGGGAGCCGCGGGATGGGCATCTCGATGGTGCACGGCATCGTCGCCGCAGGCGGGCGGGTCGCGATCATCGCCCGCGACGCCGACCGGCTCGGAGGCATCCAGACCGCCGCGGCCGAAGCCGGATCCGACATCCGCACCTTCGCGGGCGACATCGCCGACCCCGAGGACGTGAAGCGGGTGTTCGCAGACATCCAGTCGGTGTACGGCCGCATCGACGGGCTTGTGAACAACGCGGGCATCACGAAGGTCGGCCCGAGTATCGACTACGACATCGCGGACCTCCAGCGCATCCTCGCGGTCAATGTCGCCGGCCTGTTCGCCTGCTCCCAGGCCGCCGCAGCCCTCATGACGGAGGGCGGCGCGATCGTCAACACCGCCTCGCTCTCCTCCTTCATCGGCCAGCCCGAGCGGGCGGCGTACGTCGCGTCCAAGACAGCTGTGCTCGGGATAACGCGCGCCCTCGCCGTCGAATGGGGGCCGCTCGGCATCCGGGTGAACGCCATCGCTCCCGGTTACATCGAGACGGATCTCACCCGCGACCTCCTGGAGCGCGGCGTCATCTCGCGGGAGCTCATCGAGGGGCGCACCCCCCTTCGCCGGTTCGGCCAGCCCGACGACGTCGTCGGGGCTGTGCTGTTCCTGCTCAGCCCGCTCTCGGCCTTCGTCACGGGCGCGACGCTCTCCATCGACGGAGGGTGGCTCGCGAATGGCTACATTCGCTGAGCCGTGGCCGCTCGCGACCCTCGCCTCCCGCATCGGGGACTCGGTCGGGCCCAGCGAGCCCGTACTGGTCAGCCAGGCCAGGATCGACGCCTTCGCCGAGGCGACCGAGGACCGGCAGTGGATCCACGTCGACCCCGTCAGGGCGAAGGACTCGGCGTTCGGCGGCACGATCGCACACGGCTTCCTGACCCTCTCCCTGCTCTCCCACTTCATGGATGAACTGGTGGTCGTCAGCGGCGCCGAGATGGCCGTGAACTACGGCCTCGACCGCGTGCGGTTCCCTGCGCCGGTGACGGCGGGCTCCTCGCTGCGCGCCACGGTGACTATCGTCGACGTCCGACCGGAGGAGGACCGCGTGATGATGCGCGCGAGCATGACCATCACGGCGGACGGCGCCGATCGCCCGAGCTGCGTCGCGGAGAGCGTCACGCTGTTCCGCCCGATCCAGGGAGAAGCCAGATGACCGGCACGCGCGTCGCACTGATCACAGGAGCGAGCTCGGGCATCGGCCGCGGCATCGCCGAACGGCTGGCCGCCGACGGCATCACGGTCGTGGTCAACTCGCGCAACGCGCCGGAGTCGCCGCTCGTGCTCGCCGATGGCACGAGTCCGCTGCACATCGCGGGCGACGTCGCCGACGAGGCCGACGTGATCCGCATGATCGCCGAGATCGATGCGCGGTACGGCCGCCTCGACATCGTGGTCAACAGCGCGGGCTACACGAAGTTCGTGGACCACGCCGACCTCGACGGCATCACTGTCGAGGACTGGCACCGGATCCTCGATGTCAACGTCATCGGCGCGTGGAACGTGGTGAAGGCGAGTGCTGCCCTCCTCGAGGCATCCGGAGACGGGGTGGTCGTCAGCGTCTCCTCGTCAGCCGGGATCCGGGTCGCGGGCAGCTCCTTGCCCTACTCGGTCTCGAAGGCCGCGCTCAACCAGCTCACCCGCACTCTCGCGCGGGCCCTCGGCCCGCGCGGCATCCGGGTCAACGCGGTCGCGCCCGGATTCGTCGACACCCAGTGGACGGCCGGCTACGGCGAGCGGCGCGAAGAGGTGGCGCGCATCGCCCCGCTGCGCCGCGTGGCCACACCCGTGGACGTGGCGAACGCTGTCGCCCTCCTACTCGGGGCGTCCTACGTGACGGGCGAGATCCTCGTCGTCGACGGGGGCCTCACCCTCGTCGACTGACCGTGCTCAGCGGTCGAGCCGGACGATGAGGGGCAGGCTGGGCAGTGTGTGGCTCTGCGCGACCTCGATGGGGTCGTTGCCCGCCGAGAAGGACACGCGCCGGATGCTGATCACCGGGCTGCCCTCGGGCAGCCTCAGTAGCTCGGCGATGTCTCCGACCGCGGGGGCAGCCGTGACCGCCTGCTCGGCCCAGCGGATCTCGACGCCCGCGCGCTCCTGCAGCGTCTTGTAGAGCGAGCCCTCGGTGAGCCCGTCGCGAGCAAGGCCGGGAACGAGCAGGTAGGGGATCCATGACTCCTGCACCGCGATGGCCTGCTTGCCGAGCATGCGCAGGCGCACGAGGTGCGTGGCAGTCTGCCCCGCCGTGAGGCGGAGGTCTGCCGCCACCGCCTCGGGCGGCACGGCGACCTCCTGGGTGATCAGCCGCGTCTTGACGGCCTTGGAATCGAGGCCCATCTCCTCGTGGAACGACCCGAGGTGGTTGACCCGGCGCTGGAGCGAGCGGGGCTCGCTGACATAGGTGCCGGAGCCGTGGCGCCTCACGACCAGCCCGTCGCTCTCGAGCTCGCCGAGGGCCTGGCGCACGGTCATCCGGCTGACGCCGTACCGCTCGGCGAGTTTGAGCTCGCTGTCGAGGCGGTCTCCGGCTTGCAGTGAGCCGGAGGAGATCTGGTCGGCGATGTCCCGATTGATCACTTGGTAGATAGGCCCGGCACTCACCGATGCACTCCTTCACTCGCTGTTCGACCGCGGTGCGGGGCGCCGACGGGCTGACCAAATAGTAGACCGGTCCGCATAGACTTCTAGGCCTATTTTAGCGCTTGGGCGTGCCAATCTGCGGTAATCTCATACTAGTCATCTAGATGTCTAGCTGACAATGGGATGGAGATCGTGAATACTGCCCTCGCCGGTGCCCCCGCATTGCTGCACGCCATTCCGCACGAGCTCCTGATCGGCGGCCGCTGGCGGACCGCCCAGGACGGGCGGACCTTCACCGTGGAGGACCCGGCCACGGGCCAGCCACTACGGGACGTTGCCGACGCCTCGCCCGCCGACGGCCTCGCCGCGCTGGACGCGGCGGTCGCAGCCCAGTCCGAGTGGGCCGCCACCGCGCCGCGGGAGCGCGGGGAGATCCTGCGCCGGGCGTTCGAGATCGTCACCGCGCGGACGGAGGACTTCGCCCTGCTCATGACGCTCGAGATGGGCAAGCCCCTCTCCGAGGCCCGGGGCGAGGTCGCCTACGGGGCGGACTTCCTGCGGTGGTTCTCCGAGGAGGCCGTGCGGATCTCCGGCCGGTACTCGATCGCGCCCGATGGCCGGAGCCGGCACCTCGTCACGCACAAGCCCGTCGGCCCCAGCCTGCTCATCACGCCGTGGAACTTCCCGCTCGCGATGGCCACCCGCAAGATCGCGCCCGCGATCGCGGCCGGCTGCACGATGGTGCTCAAGCCGGCGAACCTGACCCCGCTCACGTCGATGCTGCTGGCGAGCGTCCTCCTCGAGGCTGGCCTGCCGGACGGCGTGCTCAACGTGATCCCCACCTCGAGCGCCGGGGCGGTGACAGGGCCGCTCCTGCGGGACCCGCGACTGCGCAAGGTCTCGTTCACGGGCTCCACCTCGGTGGGCAGGCAGTTGATCAAGGACAGCGCCGATACTGTGCTGCGCACGTCCATGGAGCTCGGCGGCAACGCGCCGTTCATCGTCTTCGAGGATGCCGATCTGGATGCCGCGGTCACCGGGGCGATGCAGGCGAAACTGCGCAACATGGGCGAGGCCTGCACCGCGGCGAACCGGTTCATCGTCCACGAGAGCATCGGGGGCGAGTTCGCGTCCCGGCTCGCGGAGCGGATGTCGGCGCTCACGCTCGGGCACGGTACCGACGCCGGTACCGACATCGGCCCCCTTATCGACGCCAAGAGCGTCGCCAAGGTCACGGAGCTCGTCCGCGGCGCGCTCGACGACGGTGCTGTCGTCCTGGCCGGGGGCAGCCAGCGAGCCGGAGCGGGCCACTTCTTCGAGCCCACGGTGCTGATGGACGTGCCGCTCGGCAGCAGCATCCTCGCCGAGGAGATCTTCGGCCCCGTCGCCACGATCACGACGTTCTCCACCGAGGACCAGGCGATCGCCGCCGCCAACGCCACCGAGTACGGCCTTGCCGCCTACCTCTTCACCAAGGACCTCAACCGGTCGCTGCGCGTCGCGCAGCACATCCAGTCCGGGATGCTCGGGCTCAACACCGGCCTCATCTCGAGTGCGGCGGCTCCCTTCGGCGGGATCAAGCAGTCCGGGTTCGGCCGGGAGGGCGGAGCAGAGGGAATCAACGAGTACCTCTCAACGCAGTACATCGCGATCGCCGACCCGATGGCCGAGTAGGGCGGTTCAGCTGGCGGGCGTCGTCGCCGTCCGCCAGCTCGCGTAGAGCTCCTCGTACCGGTTCGCCGCCAACGGGTCGGGCTCCAGCACGGTCCACTTCTCGTCCATCGCGGCAGCGGCCTCCTCGGCCGAGGAGTGGATCCCGCTGCCGAGCAGCGCGAGCAGTGCCGCACCCATGAGACTGACATCGGGTTCGGCGCAGACGTGCACAACCCTGCCGAGCACATCGGCCCTGAGCTGGGCCAGCAGGGGCGAGCGCGCGGCACCCCCGGCCAGCACGACCTCGACGTCTGCATCCGGGGCCAGCAGGTCAATGCCCTCGCGCACGACGTACGACGCGCCCTCGATCACGGCCCGGAGGAAGTGGGCGGGGCCGTGCGAGTCGAGCTGGCCGTCGACCATGCCCACCTCCGAGGGATTCCACCGCGGGAAGCGGCTGCCCGAGAGCGTGGGCCGGATGATCAGGCCCTCAGCACCCGGGGGCATCGAGGCGACGCCGCCGCCGAATCGGTCAAGGGCTGTCGCAGCGTCCGGTTCGCCGAGCAGGACCGCCCAGCGGTTCAGGGCTCCGCCGGTCATCCCGGTCGCGCCCCCGGCGGCCCAGCCGCCGAGGATGTAGGGGTTCAGCATCGCCTCCGCGGGAGCGGCATCGGGCGAGGCGATCGGGCGGACGAGCACGTCTGTCGTACCGGCGACATCGGCGATCGCGTCGCTTCGCCCGGCGAGGACGTAGGCGGCGCCCATGCTGCCGTCCGGTCCGCCTGCCACGACGGGCAGGCCGGCCGGCAGCCCCAGGAGTTGGGCGCTCCGGGCCGTCACGGTGCCCACGACCGCTGTCGAGCCGAGCTGCTCCGGCAGGAGTGCCCGGTCGATGCCAAGAGACTCGAGCAGCCAGGCAGACCAGTCGCGCTGCCGCACGTCGCTCAAGCCCGAGTAGGCCGCGCCGGTGTGGTCGGTGGCCGCGACGCCGGTGAGCCTTCCGACCAGGTAGTCCTTGGGGCTGAGGATGCGGCGCACGGAGTCGAAACCGCGGGCATCCCGGTCGCGCAGCGCAAGGGCGGCACCGGCCGGTCCGCCGGTGAGGGCCGCCCGCCCGATCGTCGCGAGCGCGCTGGTTGTGGACTCGCCCAGGCGGGACGCGAGGAGGTCGACGCCGGACGAGTCGGCCCAGCCGAAGCCCTGCGCGACCGGTTCGAAGTCGGCATCCGTGAATACCGTGCCGATATGGGCGGCAATCGCCAGGCCTGCCGCCGACCGGCGCAGGTCCGCGGGGAGGGCGGTCACGGCATCCCGCACCTGCTCCCAGAGGAGGGAGGCGTCGAAGGTGACGCCCGACAGCGAGTCCGGTCGCGACTGCCGCTTCGAGGCGAGCACCCGCCCGGCCGGGTCGACGACGGCGGCGCGGACGGCTGACGAGCCGACATCGATCGCGACCACCAACTCGCCCGCCACGTCAGATCGCCCCCTCGGCGCGCAACTGCGCGATCTGCTCCGCAGACATGCCGAGAATGCGCGTGTACACCTCGTCGCTGTCCTCGCCGGCGAGCGAGGGAGCCTTGCGCACCGTCGGCGGCGTGAGGCCCATCTTGATCGGCGAGCTGGGGATGCGCAGCCGGCCGAGCGTGGGGTGGTCGACCTCGGTCACCATCTCGCGCGCGGCGATCTGCGGAGACTCGGCGACCTCGGCGATCGACGCGACCTTGGCGTACGGGATGCCCTCGGCCTCGAGGATGCGCGCGATGTCCGCGATCGGGAGCCCGGATGCCCAGACGCCGACGAGGCCCTCGAGGTAGTCGCGGTGCGCGATGCGCCCCTCGGCATTCTGGAAGCGCGGGTCGTTCGCGAGCTCCGGATACCCGATGACCGCGCACAGCTTCGGGAACAACGAGGGCGTGCCGCCCTGGATGTACACCGGCCCGTCGGCCGCCTCGTACAGGCTGACGGGGGCGGTGAGGGCGTCTCGGGAACCGCTGCGGGGGATCTCCTGCCCGAGCATCAGGTGCGAGATGAGCCGGATGCCCATGGTCGCGAACATCGAGTCCAACGACGCGATGTCCACGTGCTGGCCCTCCCCCGTGCGGTTGCGGTGCAGGATGGCGCCGAGTGCGCCGATCGCGGCGATATAGCCGGTCGTGTAGTCGGCGATGTAGGTGCCGGTGAGGATCGGCTTGCCGTCCGGGTCGCCGGTCGCGGCCATCAGCCCTGACGACGCCTGCGAGATCGCGTCGAAGAGCGTGCGCTCCGAGTCCGGGCCGGTCTGCCCGAAGCCCGAGATGGAGACGAGGATGACACTGGGATTGAGCTCGGTCAGGCGCGACCAGCCCAGCCCCATCTTGTCCATCGTTCCGGGCCTGAAGTTCTCCACTACGACATCCGCCCAGCGCACGAGCCCCTCGAGCACCTCGAGAGCCCTCGCATGGCGGGTGTCCAGGGTCGCGTTGTACTTGTTGCGGTGGTACAGCATCATGTAGATGCTCTCGCCCTCGAAGTACGGGCCGTGCTTGCGGGAGTCCTCACCGCCGGGCCGCTCGATCTTGACGACCTCGGCACCGAAGTCACCGAGGATCTGCGCGCACAGCGGCCCGGCGATGAAGCGGGAGAGGTCGAGCACCTTGACCCCGTCGAGGGGTCCGACCGGCTCGTTCTCTCCTGCAGCCATCTGTGCTACTCCTCGCTGGGCTCGTACGGCAGGAAGCCGCTGAAGGTCCAGGCGTTCACGTCGCGGTCGATCGGCACGTCGAGCACGGCAGGCGTGTTCCCGGCGAATACCTCTGCAACCCGGCGCTTGAGCACCTCGAGGGAGGTGACCACTTCGCCGTCGACGCCCATGCCGCGGGCGACCATGCCGAAGTCGACATTACCGAAGTCGACGCCGATGGTCCGGCCGTTGAAGTGCAGCACCTGCTCCTGCCGGATGTTGCCGTAGCTGGAGTCGTTGAGCACGACGATGCAGACCTTGCCGCCGACCCGCGCGAGGGTCTCGATCTCGCCGAGGCTCATGCCGAGCGATCCGTCGCCGATCAGGGCGAGAACCGGGCGGTCGGGGTCGATAGCGGATGCGGCGATCGCCGACGGCAGCGCGAAGCCCATGTTGCCGAAGCCAACGGGCTTGATGTACGTGTTGGGCTGCGTGATCTGCCACAGGAACGACCAGACTCCGGGGTTGCCGGCATCCGGGATGAGCAGGGTGTCGTCCGGCGAGACCTCGCGGAGGGCACGGACCACGTCTGCGGGCGAGAGCACGCCCTCGGGCGACGCGTCCGTGACATCCGTGCTCGCCCACCACTCGGACTCCGCTGCCTGCAGCTCGGAGACCCACGATGCCCGGCTCTCCTTCGCCGCCGGCGCCTGGTTGCCGACCCCGGCGACGACGCCGTCGGCGAATGCCACGACGTCAGACACGATGCCGGTGGTGACGTCCGCGTAGTAGCGCCCGATCATCGTCGGATCGACGTCCACCTGGATCACTGCGGGCAGCTGGCGCTTCCAGCGCGTGGTCGACACCGCGTTGAGGCTGTTGCCGAGCGCCAGCACGAGGTCGGCGTCGCCCAGCACGCGGGTGGAGATCGTCGTGCCCATGCGGCTGACCGCTCCGAAGACCAGAGGGTGCGTGGTGGGCACGGAGCCGATCCCGTTGAACGTGGTCACGACCGGGATGTTCAGCGCCTCGGCGAGGGCGAGCACACTCGCGCTGGCGTTCCCGCGGTTGCCGCCGTTGCCCAGCCAGATGACCGGGCGCTTCGCGGCGAGAATGCGCTCGACCGCCTCAGCGAGAGCCACCGCGTTCGGTGCCGACCGCTCGACGACCCACTTGCGCGCCGGGTGGACGGCGGGCACGACGGGCGGGTTCGCCACGATGTTCTCGATGGTGTCGCGGGCGAAGTCGAGGTGCACCGGCCCGGGGTTTCCCGTCATGGCGTTGATGTACGCCTCCTCCATGGCCTGCTTCAGGGACGACGCGTGGGCCACGAGGCGGCTGTACTTCGTGAGGGGCTTGAAGAGCTCGACGTGGTCGGCGTTCTGCGCGTCGTCCTTGTGGATGTTCTCACCGTTGTTGTTGCAGGTGAGGATGAACGCGGGGCTCGAGTCACGGAACGCACCGCCGACTCCGGTGATCAGGTTCGTCGCACCGGGGCCGGTCGTGGAGATGCACGCGGCGGGCGTCCCCGTGAGGCGGCCATACGCGTCCGCCATGACGGCGGCGGCGTTCTCGTGGCGGGTGTGGATCATCTCGATGCCGGGGGTGTCGATGATCGCATCGGTGATGGCGAGCGTCTGCCCGCCGACCACTCCGAAGACGTACTTGACGCCGAACGACTTGAGCAGGTCTACGACGAGCTGGCCGCCGGTGATTGATTTGGTCATGGTCTCTTTTTTCTGTGTGGCAGTGCCTGGAGTTGGAGTGTTCAGGAGTCGGCGGGGACGGCGGCCGATGCCCAGCCGACCGTGACGAGGCGGCCGTCGGCGCGGCGGACCCAGACCTCGAGGTGAGCGCGGGTCACGCCCGTGGCATCCGGAGCGATCTCGGTGATCACGCCGGTGATGGTCAGGGGCTCGAAGACGTCGACGGGAACGAGGAACTTGATCTGCATCCAGCCCGACGTCAGGAACCCGGCGCCGAAGCTGCGCACGAGCAGCTGGGCGATGAGTCCGAACTGCTGCTGGCCCTGCACGATCGGCACGGCGAGCTTGCCCTCGCGGGCCGCGGCCAGACTGTTGTGGGTGTTGGTCACGTACTCGCCGAGGCGGGAGAACACGGCGGCCTGCTCGAAGGTTATGGACGTCACGAGAGGCGCGATGACGTCGCCGACCCGGCTGCCCGTGCTGATCGTCTCGATCGAGCGCGCACCCTCGGGCACCTCGCCCGTGACCCGCTTCTCGGGCACGCCGCTGCCGCGACCGCCGATCGCGCCGGGCACGGTCTTGAGGATCTCGACGCCGCGGTGGCGGATGATGCTGCGGCCGTCCTCGCCGACGGCCTGGGCCTCCATCACCACGTAGCCCTCGCCGCGCCTGACATAGGACTCGACGTACGCGCCGGAGAGGGTGACGACCTCTCCCACCTTCGCGGGGCTGTCGAACCACATCTGCTCCTCGGTGTGGAAGCCGACGACCTTGCTCGCGGCGTAGACCGTCGTGAAGAGCTGGACGAGGTCGTTGCCGAGAAGGGTCGCCTGCCCGATCCGTCCGCCGAAGGGGCTGTCGTCGAAGTACCAGGGCCCGTACTCGTCCTGCGTGAAGGCGAAGCGCTTGACCTTGTGGTCGTCGATGAGCACGCGCACGGTGCCGAGCTTCTCGGGGATCTCGAGGTTCTCGAACTCCGGCTCCTTGAGGCCGGCCTCGCGGTCGACCATGTCGATCGCCAGGCGCGGGTCGGTGAGATCACGCCAGGGCGTCGTCGCCGCGGTGTCGTCAGTCATGGTGTGTCTTTCGTTTCGAGGAGCGGATTTCGATGATCAGTGCTTTCAGAATAAGACTAGTGGTCTATACCTTTTATTGGCAAAACCAAGCCCGAGGAATGGGGCGACCGGCGTCAGTGGATGCCGGCGCTCGCGAGCCTCCGGCTGAACCTCTGCGACACGATGAACATGATCGCCATGGGGATCGCCCCGACGATCGATGCTGCAGACAGCGGGCCGACGAGCTGCACGAAGTCCTGCGAGAACGACGTCACGTAGATCGGGAAGGTGTAGGTGCTGGGTCCGGCCAGCGGCGAGACGATGATGTAGTCCACGTAGATGAACAGGGCGGTGAGGATGCCCGTGGCCGCGATCCCGGGCGCCGCGATGGGAAGCACGACCGAGGTGAACATCCGCCACTTGCCCGCGCCGTCGACGGCGCCCGCCTCCTCCACCTCCTTCGGGATCTGGTCGAAGGTCACACGCAGGGTCCAGACGCAGTACGGCAGAGCCAGCGGCGTGAGTGCGATGATCAGGCCCGGCAGGGTGTTGAGCATGCTCGACCTGGAGAAGATCAGGAAGAACGGCATCACGAGGGCGATCGGCGGGATCCCGCGCAGCACGAAGAACGAGAGGTAGAGGCCCCGGCCGAGCTTCTTGTGGCGCATGTGGGACAGCGCGTACGCGGCCGGCGTCGCGATCAGCAGCGCCAGGCCCGTCGAGGCCAGCGTGACGACCGTGCTGTTGATGAGCGCGGGCCAGATCGCGTTGGCGCCCGTGAACACGCCGATGTAGTTCTCGAGCGTGACCGCCGTCGGCAGCACAAGGCCCGGCAGCAGGTCGCCCTCGGCGCTGAAGGACGTGACGACCAGGAAGTACATGGGCACGAGCACCCAGAGGAGGATCACGATCAGGAGGACCGCGCGGGGGATGTTGCGGAGACCGCGGCGCACGAGTCGCATCAGGCTTCCTTTCCGTAGAATCGCTGCCAGATGAAGATCGCGGCGATCGAGAGGCCGCCGCTGATGACCAGCATGACGATGGCCATCGCCGATCCGTTGCCGTAGTCGAGCAGGGTGAATGCCTGCTGGTAGATGTACGTGCTGAGCACGTGGGTCGAGTTGCCCGGGCCGCCCATCGTCATGATCCAGACGAAGGGGAAGGCGAGGAACGAGTCAAGCGCCTTGAAGCTCAGAGTGACGAAGATCACGGGCTTCATGAGGGGCAGGATGATCGTGCGCAGCCGCTGGAAGTATGTGGCGCCGTCGACCATGGACGCCTCGAGGATCGACTTGTCGATCTGGTCGAGGCCGGCCGAAAGCAGGATGAAGACCCACGGCGACCAGGCCCACACCACGGTAACGATGATGGCCCAGAACGCCAGTTGGGGATCGCCGAGCGGAGGCGAGACGACGTCGGACAGGCCCAGGACCTTGAGGAACTCGCCGTTGTGCGGCGCGTACATCACGTTGCGCCAGAAGACGGCACTCGCCGTGGGGATGATGAGGATCGGCAGGATGAAGATCGCCCGCCAGAACTTCGCCCAGCCCGCACGCATGCTGAACAGCAGGAGGGCCTGAGACATGGCCAGGACGAAGTCGAGGGCGATGACGACGACGACGTAGAGGAGGGTGCGCCCGAGTGCCGCGATGAAGTCCGCGTTGCGACCGGTCAGGAGCCGCACGTAGTTGTCGATGCCGGCGAAGCTGTCCGAGCCGAGCTGCAGGTTGTAGTTCCGCAGGCTGAAGTAGACCGAGAACCCGATCGGCACCGCGATGAGGGCGAACACCCCGATCATCGCGGGGATCAGGAACCACCAGTAGTTGACACTGGCGATACCGCGGCGCCGCGGGGCGGGCTTGCCGAGGGACTTCACGGCGCCAGGCGGGATCTGCGCTGTCGCTTCAGTCATGGTGTGAGACCTTTCGTTGGGATGAGCGGTGCCGCCCGGTGATCCGGGCGGCACCGCCGTGCCTGACTCATCGACCGGAGTTCCGGCCGGTGGACGGGCTTAGTTCGTGATGCCTGCGGCGTTCGCCGCATCCTGCATCTGATTGCCCAGCGTCTCCGCGTAGTCTCCCGGAGTCAACTGGTTGCCGATCAGCTTCTCGTACGCGGGGATGCCGATCGACTGGCGCAGCTGCGCGGTGACCGGGGTCACCTTGTACGCCTTGGCGTGGGCGACGGAGTCAGCCACACCCTGGGGCACGATGCCCTGCTCGACGGCCCAGTCGAGCAGCTCGACGCTGGTCGGCACGTAGACGCCGACACCCTTGGTGAGGGCGTTCTTCTGGATGTCGTCGGACATCACCCACTTCATGAACTCCCACGAGGCTGCCTTGTGCTGGCTGCACTCCGGGATGCCACGGCCCCAGTAGAACGAGATGCCGCCGTTGCCCTTCTCAGCGCTGGGGAACTCGAACGATCCGATCGTGCCCAGGGAGTCCTGCGCGGCGACCATCTGGTTCCACGCGAGGTACACGTGGTCGTAGTCCATCGCGGTGTTGCCTGCCAGGAAGTTCGCGGTGGTGTCCGCGGTCTGCATGGCCCCGATCGACGCGGGCGTGTACCCGTTGGAGATGAAGTCGGTCAGGTAGGTGGCCGCCTCCGTGACCTTCTTGACGTTGTCCGGGTGCGCCGGGCCCCACTGGGCGTTGTTGTCCTTGTCCTGGAACCCGTCGACGCCCTGGCGGAAGATCAGGTCGTCGATGGTGCTCTCACCGGGGTCGCCGGCTCCTGAGAACACGATTCCCGAGGTGGTCGGTGTGGTGAAGAACTCGGCGAGGTCCACGATCTGGTCCTGCGTGGTCGGCGGGTTCGGCAGGTCGTAGCCGTAGGCGGCCTTGAAGGCAGCCTGGTTTGCCGGGTCCTCGAACCACGACTGGCGGTAGGCGACGCCCTTCGCCCCGGAGTAGAACGGGTAGAAGGCGAGCTTGTCGTCGAAGGTGTACGCGGTCTGCGCGAACTTGACCTGGCCCTTGAGCAGCTCATCGGCGCTGGAGCCGTCGGCTTCGAGGAAGGTGCCGAGATCCGCCATGCGAGATGAGGCGGCGGCGGTTCCACCGTCGAGCATCTCGACATTGTCGATCGTGCAGCCGCCGACGGTGACGTCGCGGAGGAAGGTGCTCGAGATGTCGGTCGTGTTCACCTTGTCGAGCTCGACCTTGATGCCCGTCTCGGCCTCGAACTTCGGGAGCTCGGTGAGCCACACGTCGTTGAACTGCTGGTGGCCGGAGCTCACCAGCACCTTGATCGTCTGGCCGCGGAGATCTTCAGCGTTCGTGGCCTCCGGGGTGGGAGTTGTTGCGGAGCACGCGGTGACCGCGAACACTCCGGTTGTGGCGATTGCGAGGAGCAATCCGCGCTTGATGCGGTTTTTCAATGCTTCACCTTTCTTAGGCGCCGTTGCCTTAAGAGCGACGTGAATCGTCACGGCGTCGGAATGAATTCAGGAAGAGTCGCGTCGGACGCGAACGTCCGACCGGGGGTAACTCCGGATGCCTCCTCTCCGCTGTTGCTCTTGGTGCGGTGACGGGGCAGGAGCGAGGACGGTGTCAGGTACACGGGTACTTCCTCGTCTCTGAGGACGCTGCCGGGGCTGGCGTCGGTAACTCGAAATTAGGTGACGACCATGATTGTGTCAAGCGTGATTCACAATTCCACGTCACCAATATTTTATTTCAGTGCCTCAGATGCCATGCTGGAGTTCGCGGGATTCCCATTCGAGAACCGCCTACGGCTTTTTATCTAGAGGACTAGACCAATAGTACGTCAAGGACAGCCCAATTGCATCCACAGGATGGGGAGATGAGCGCAGCGCCCAACCAGGCGGGCAGCGCGCTCGCGCTCCTGCGCTCGCGGCATGCGGCGATGACCCCCACCGAGCAGAGGATCTCGTCCACCGTGCTCGCGGACCCGGAGACGATGCTGCGGCTGCCCGTCTCGGACATCGCGCGACGTGCCGGAACCAGCCCAGCGGCCGTGTCGCGGTTCACCGCGAAGATGGGCTACCGCGGCCTGTCCGACTTCAAGATCGCGCTGGCCCTCGACGTCGCCGGGGGCGGAGCCGTCGACGCCGCGGAGCCGGGAGCGCCGGGCGAGGCGGGCGAGGCGGGCGAGCACATGCTCGCCGTCATTGCGCGCGAGAACCGGCAGGCGATCCGCGACACCCTCGAGATCATGCCCGCCGAGCAGTTCGCGAGGGCAGTCTCCCAGATCGGCGCCGCCGACCGGATCCTCGTGATGGGCGTCGGCCAGATGGGCTACCTCGCGAAAGACGCAGCGGGGAAGTTGACCATGGCGGGCAAGAACGCGGTCGGCAGTGCCGACTACGTCGAGCAGCTCGCCCTGAGCCGAGGGCTCGGCCAGCGGGACGTGCTCCTGTGCATCGCCTACGAGGGCTCGTCCCCTCCGGTGGCCTACAACGCGGAGATCGCCCGGCTGGCCGGGGCGACGGTTATCGGTGTGTGCCGGGCGGGGGCATCCCCGCTCAGCGAGCTCGCCGACATCCATCTGCCCGTGAGCGCGCAGGAGGGCGGATGGCGGTCGGCCGCGTCGGCCGCGCATGTGGCCATCACGACGGTGGTCGACGCCCTGCTCGCCGGCGTGCTCGCGGCTGACGCGGCTGCCGCGGACTCGTGGCGGGCGACCAGCGCGCTCGTCGCAGGAGAGCAGCTCGAATGAGCCGCCTGTTTCCCGACCGTGCGCGCACAGCCGTCACCCTGCCCCAGCGCACCGCTGGGGCATCCGGAAGCACACGCGACCTGATCCTCGACCGCGCCGCCAAGCTGTTCCGCACGCACGGCTACGAGAACACGAGCCTGGCCCTGATCGCCGAGTCCATCAACCTCACGGCCACCGCCATCTACCGGCACTTCCCGTCAAAGTACGACCTGTTCGCCCGATCGGTCGAGAAGCTCCAGCTCGACTTCGATGCCCAGATGGAGAGCATCCCGCGCGAGGGCACGCCGACCGAGCGACTGCGCGCTATTACGATTGCGCACTGCCTCCACCAGGTCAGGCGCACGGTCGCCGTCACGGGCACCAACCAGGTGATGACCTTCGGGCAGCTCGCCGTGCACCTGGCCGAGCCCGAGCGATCCGTCGTCCTCAACCTTCAGGGCAAGCACCTCGAGCGCATCAAGGAGACCATTCGCGACGGCGTGCGCACTGGCGAGTTCTTCGTTGCGAACGTGACTGTCGCCGCGTTCGCCGTCATTGCTCTGCCGGAGAATCTGGTTCTGTGGTTCCACCAGGACGGCGCTCTCAGCGACGAGGCCGTCGCCGAGATGCTCGCCGACCTCGTGATCGGGATCGTGCGCTGACCCGCTAGAGCAGCTGGTGCGGTCGGGCCGGATCCGGGTCGATCCGCGCACGCGCCCAGCCGAGCGCGGTGCGGATGCCGGTCTCCGTATCGATCCAGACCTCCAGCTCCTGGGTCACTCCGTCGTCGGAGACGACAGCAGCCCGCACGGTGAGCTGGTCCCCCGTGAAGGCCGGATGCGTGTACCTCAGGTCGAGCTCGCCCGTGGTGAACCACGAGGCACCGAAGAACTGGACCATGGCCTGCGCGATCAACTCGGTCTGCTGGAGCGCCTGCACGAAGGTTCTGCCGACGCGGCTCTTGCGCGCGCTGTCGATGTCCGTGTGCACGTTGCGGTAGCCGCGGGCCAGCCAGGAGAACGAGTTGAGCTGGTCCTGGTGGAATCTGCGGGTGACGCCCGGAACCCCGGTGCCCGCCGGCAGGCCCGCCTGTGCCGCAAGGGCGATCGGCAGACTCTCGTCGATGACCGCGGAAACCCGCCGGGCGGCCCCGGACGGCCTGCTGGTGCCGCCGACCTCACCGGCGCGCGTTCGCATGATCTCCGTACCGTGGTGGTGGACGATCAGCCGGCCGTCCTCACCGCGTGCCTCGGCATCCAGAACCACATAGCCGTGCCCGCGATTCTCGTACTTCTCGGTGTACGCCCCTGAGACCGTGATGGTCTCCCCCACGCGGGCCGGTGAGTGGAACGTCATCCGCTCGTGGCTCTGCAGTCCTTCGGCGGTGTTGCCGTCGTAGTTCTCGTAGAACAGGAACAGGAGGTCGTTCGCCAGAAGAATGGGATGCCCGATCGGCCCGCCGAACGGAGAGTCGCCGAAGTACCACGACGAGTAGTCGTCGACGGCGAAGGCGAAGGTCCGCAGCTTGTCCTGGTCCAGCACCACCGTCACCGGCCCGAACGGCTCGGGGATCTCCACCAGCTCGAAGCTCGCATCCTTGCGCCTGCCCCTGCCCGCCTCGGCGTGCGTCACGGTCTCGGTCATGAAATCGTCGGTCATCAGCCCTGCTCTCCGGCGCGCGGCATCGTTGATCGCGCACCCTGCGCCGGTCGCTCGACCGTGCAGAATCAGACTAGACGTCTGTACATATGATTATGCCGCGCCGGCCGCTGAGGTCAAAGGGAAGACGGGATCGTCTTCCGCATCACCGTCTTGCTCTTGCCGATGTGGCGTTCGAACGTGAAGCCGGCCTTCTCGAACATGGCCCGCGTGCCGTTGTGGAGGAACGAGGCCGACGTCCGCTTGCCCTCGACGAGCTCGTTCGGGAACGAGATGACCTCTCCCCCGCCGGCCCGCCCGATGAGCTCGAGCGCACCGGCGAGCGCCTCGTAGGCGACGCCGGAACGGCGGTAGTCGCGGTCGACGAAGAAGCACGTGATGCGCCACGGCCCCAGATTCGTCTCGCCCGCGTCGTACTGTTTGCGGTGGTAGATGTTCGGCAGCTCGGCGGGGCTGCCGTACTCGCACCAGGCAATCGCGTCATCACCGTCGAAGACGAGCGCGGCGTGGGCGACGCCCTCATCCACTAGCCGCTGCTTGAAGGTCGGCCCGTCGTAGTCGTGCTTGACGGTCTGCTCGGTGTCTCCGTGGAAGTACGAGCAGTAGCATCCGCCCCACACGCCGTTGTGCTTCTGCGCGAGCGCCAGCCACGCCGGGTACGTCTCCGGGGTGAGGGGCTTGATCACGTACGAGGTCACGGAGCAAGTCTGCCAACTGACGGCCCCATATGCGAGACTGCCGCACGTGACCGATCGCCGCATGCTGCTCGACACCGCCGCCCTCTACTTCCGCGCCTTCCACGGGGTGCCCGACACCGTCCGCTCCCCCGACGGCCAGCCCGTCAACGCTGTGCGCGGGCTGCTCGACATCATCGCGAAGCTCGTCACCGAGTTCGAGCCGACCGAACTGGTCGCCTGCTGGGACGACGACTGGCGGCCGCAGTGGCGCGTCGCGCTCATCCCGTCGTACAAGGCGCACCGCGTCGCACAGGAGACTCCGGCCGGGTCCGTCGAGGAGGTCCCGGACCTGCTCTCACCGCAAGTGCCCGTCATCCGGGAGGTGCTCGGGCTGCTGGGCATACCGGTGGTGGGAGCATCCGACCACGAGGCCGACGACGTCATCGGCACGCTGGCAAGCACGTCACGGATGCCCGTGGACGTCGTCACCGGAGACCGCGACCTGTTCCAGCTCGTCGACGACTCCCGAGCCGTGCGCGTCATCTACACCGGCCGCGGCATGTCGAACCTGGAGGTGCTCACCGACGGCACCCTCACCGCCAAGTACGGCATCGCGCCGACACAGTACGCCGACTTCGCGGCGATGCGCGGCGACGCGTCCGACGGGCTGCCCGGGGTCGCGGGCGTGGGCGAGAAGACGGCGGTCGCGCTGCTGACCACCTACGGCAGCCTCGACGGCATCATCGCGGCCGCAGCGGACGCGGGCTCGAGCATGGCGCCGCCGGCGCGCGCCAAGATCCTCGCTGCGGCCGACTACCTGGCCGTTGCGCCGAAGGTCGTCGAGGTGGTTCGGGATCTGGCCCTGCCCGACTTCGACGCGCGCATCCGGCCCATCTCGCCCGAGGACGCGGCCGAGCTCGAGGCGCTGTCGGCGACATGGGGTCTCGGTGCTTCGCTCGAGCGCGCCCGCGCCGCCCTGGCGAGCCGCTAACCCTCGATGTCGGAGAACAGCCCCGTGAACGTCGCGCCGGTCTGCACCAGTCCGCCGATCGCAGTGCCCGCGGCGGGGTGCGCGACGGCCGCGCTCGCGTCCTCGTAGCTGGCGAAGTAGAGGTCGATGGTGCGGTACGCCGGGGTGGCGGTGCCGTCCTCCTTCGGCCAGACCTTGGCCGACTCGACGCGCTGCAGGCCGGGGAGCTCGTCCATGGCGGCGCGCACGGCGGTGTAGGCCTGCTCGAACTCGTCGGGGTTGGCGGGGTTGTCGATGATGAAGGTGATCTTCGTGGGCATGGTGACTCTCTTTTCTAGGATGCTCGGCGCAGGAGCACGCTGAGACGGATGGCGGCGACGAGGAAGAACACGCCGCCGAGTAGGGCGTACCCGCCGACCGCGGCGGAGATGGCCGCGCCCTGGGCACCTTGCGCGGCGAAGCCGAACCCGGCGAGAACCGAGATCGCGCCGCTGATGATCAGCGGGATCTGCCCGCCCTGGTTCCGGCGGAGTACCGCGGTGACGAGCTGCACCGCACCCGAGACGAGTGCCCAGACGCCCCAGACCGCGAGGGCACTGGCGGACGGCACCACCGCGAGCGCAACGGCGGCGAGGATGCTCACGACCACATTGATCACTTCCGGCACGCGCGACGCCTGCGCAGGGCCTTCGGCGCGCAGCTGCCAGATCACGGCGGCCGCGTCGACCAGCGGGTAGATCACGAGGAGGACGGTGAGGGCGGGGCCGCCGAGGCCCGCGACGAAGAAGAGGAGAACCGCCCAGACGAGTGCGAACCCGAAGCGGATGAAGTACAGCCTGCGAAGTGCGGGAGCCATGGGGCCTTCCTTGGTGAGATCAGGTAGAGTTACTAGTACGTCTACTTGCCCGACTCTAGACTTGTCGAGGCCGCAGCGCAAACCCTCGTCCCTGAACGGAGCCCGATGAACGTCGACACGACTGAGCGCCCGGCCACCGTGCGCGACCGCATCCTCGCGGCGGCGACCGAGCTCTTCTACGCCCAGGGCATCCGCGCGACCAGCGCCGACCGCATCATCGAGGCCGTCGGCACGACGAAGGTCACCTTCTATCGCCACTTCCGCACCAAGGGCGACCTCGTCGTCGCCTACCTCGAGGGGCAGGCCGCGGCCGAGCGCGAGTGGATGAACAGCGCCCAGCAGTCCGGCGACCCGGTCGCATCCCTTCGCGCGCTCGCCACCGGCATCGGCGCGGCCAGCTGCAGCCCCGGCTTCCGCGGCTGCCCCTTCATCAACGCGGCGGCCGAGTACTCAGACTCGGCAGACTCGGTCCGGGTCGCGGTCGACGCCCACCGCGAGTGGACGTACCGCCAGTTCGCGGAGATCGCCGCCGAGGCATCCGTGAACGAGCCCGAGTCGGTCGGGCGCCAGCTGATGATCCTCCGCGACGGCGCGATGGTGAACGGATACCTCGGGGACCCGACCGTGCTTGCCGATTCCCTCGGCGCGGCGTTCGTGTCCATCACCCGCTAGTCGCCAGCCGCTCCACCTGCCCGCCGTGCAGGTCGCGCACCCACTCCCAGCCGGGGCGGGCGAGCCGCGGGTCGTCCGGCTCGCGGCGGTCGCGCACGGCGCGCACGTACGCCCGATCCTGCTCGATGCGGGCACGGAGGTCGTGCCCGACGGAGCCGTGGCCCGGGATGACAACCTGGACGCCGGCCGCGGCATCCTCGATCGCCTGCAGGCCAGCCAGGTAGTCGCCGATCGGGTCTGGGGACATGGCGTTGAGGATGGGGACCAGGATGTCCGAGAGCATGTCGCCCGCGACGAGCACCCCGCGCTCCTCGACCAGGAGTGCCGCGTGCCCCGGGGCGTGGGCGGAGTGCTGGAGGATCCGGACGGCCGGGCCGCTCCACGGCAGCTCCGCCGCGTCCAGCCCGGTGATGCGGCCGAACAGTTCGTCGAGCGGCACGAGCCCGGCAAGGTCCTCCGGGAGCATGCCGCCGACGGCATCCCGCCAGTTCTCGTCGGCGAGGCGCCCGCCGATGATCGTCGCGGCGAGCGCCGTGCCGTAGCGCGGCGCGGTGCCGAGGTCGGGGTGCCAGAGCAGGTGGTCCCAGTGGGGATGCGTCGAGAACCCGGCCACGACGGCGAGGCCGCGCCCGCGCAGGTCGGCGGCGAGGGCAGCCAGCTCGTCGCTGCGGATTCCGGCGTCGACGAGCAGCACGCCCTCCGCTCCCCGCACCACCACGGCGTTGCTCTGCAGGAAGTCGCTCTCGTGCACGAGCACGCCCTCCGCGACCTCGCGCAGCATCAGCGAGCCCCGCGGATCGCGTAGTGGTGCATCGTCACACCGGATGCGAAGGTCTGCTGGTCGAGCAGATCGAGGTCGATCGGCCGGTCGTAGTCGTCGAAGAGCGGCCTGCCGAAGCCGAGGATCGTGGGGTGCGTCGCCAGCACCAGCTCGTCGAGCAGGCCCGCCCGCAGCAGCTGGGTGGCGAGAGTCGCGCCGCCGACGCCGATCTGGCCGTTGGTCTCGGCCTTCAGCGCGGCCAGCTGCTCGATGGCGTCGTCGCTCCCGATGACCGTGGTGTTGTAGTCGGCGGTGTGGCGAGTGCGAGAGACGAGCACTTTGCGCTGCGCGGTCCAGATCTCGGCGTACTCGTGCATGTAATCGGGCAGCGACTCGTCCGTGCGCGCCTTCGGCCAGGCGGCCTCCATGATCTCGTACATGACCCGGCCCTGCACCGACAGCGCGAGCCCCGCGTCCAGCTCGTTCCACGCGCGATGCAGCTCCTCATCGATGCGCAGCCACTCGCCGGCGCCGTCGTCGCCGGGCACCTGCTCGATGCGCAAGTCGAGCGACACGTTCATCCCGTAGACGAAGCTGCCCATCGGAACCTCCAATAGTGATTGCGTTCTGCAACCACTATATTGAGAGCGGAAGAACTGTCAAGGAGGAACCGTGGATGCGATCGGCGCCGCCGTCGAGGTGCTCGGAGACCGCTGGTCGCTGCTCATCCTGCGCGACGTGATCTTCGAAGACCGCCGTCACTTCCGGGCGCTGCTGCTCGGGTCGGCCGAGGGCATCGCGTCGAACATCCTCGCCGACCGTCTCGTGCGGCTGGTCGACGCCGGGCTCCTCGCCCGCGGCACGGCGGCCCGCGGGCAGCGCGCCCGGTACAGCCTGACGGAGGCGGGGATACAGACCGTGCCGGTCTTGCTCGCACTGGGCAACTGGGGCGCCGGATGGCGTGCCGGCGAGCCGCTGGTCATCAACGACGGCTTCCTGGACGAGCTGCGGGCGCGCCACCTCGATGCGTAGCGACGCCGCGCGGTGAGTGCGAGAATCGCTCACATGGATGCCCCCGGCAACTTCGGCGCCGTCGACGGCCGTCGCCGGCCCTCGCTCGAGCGCGTGAGCGACAGGTCGTACCATCGCGGCCTCGTCGCGAGCCTGTTCGTCGGCGACGTGCTCGCGGGCGTGTACCTGCTGTTCCTCACCGTAGTGAGCAGCTTCAGGCTGTTCGGGCTCCAGCCGCCGGTCACCACGGTGCCCCACGACTTCGTCCTCTACTGGATCGTCGTCGCCGTGCTCGCCCTCCTCTCGTTCGGCATCATCTGGAACGTGCGCGCCGAGACTCGAGCAGGGCGGCCTTTCGGGGTCGGCACGTTCCTCTTCGTGCTCTCGCTGTTCCCGCTCGGGTTCGGCATCGCGATGCTCACCTGGACGAAGGGCTGAGACCTAGCGCCCCAAGTACGCCTCGACCCCGTCGAGCACCCGCGCAAGCCCGAACTCGAAGGCGCGCAGCGGGTCGCTGGGCGCCTGGTACTCCTCGCCGGCGGCCGAGCCGACCCGGCCCGAGATCGGGTAGCGATCGGCATCCATGACCCGGGTCAAGATCGGGACGTTCGCCTCCCACCACTCGTCGTCGGTCTGGGTGGATGACAGCCTGCTGCGCAGCGACTCGAGATGGGTGCGAGCGGCGCCGGCGACGAAGCCCGACACGAGGGTGACGACGGAGTCCATGTCGAGGTCGCTCAGGCCGATGCCCTCGATCGCGGAGAGCTGGTACTCGTAGCGGTCGCTGATTCCAGGACCGAGCGGCGGGCGCGAGGTGTCGACCTGCAGCACCCAGGGGTGCCGGAGGTAGTGGTCCCACTCCTCCCGCGCGGCGCGCTCGAGCCGCTGCCGCCACGGATCCGCCGGATCGAGGCCCCGCGGCACGAGGCCCACCACGCGGTCGATCATCAGATCGACGAGCTCCGACTTCGACTCGACATAGGTGTACAGCGACATCGTGCCGATGCCGAGCCTCTCGGCGACTTTGCGGATCGAGACCGCATCGATGCCCTCCTCGTCGGCGAGCGAGATCGCCGCGTCGACCACCTCGTCGACGCTCGCCTTCTGGCGCGGGCCCCTGCTCCCCCTCGGGTCGCCGAGCACGTCGCGCCACAGCAGCGTGAGGGTGCGATCGCGGTCCGCGGCACCGGTGAACTCAGTCATGTCCGGCAAGCCTAGCAATTCCGTACGGCGTACGCTATAGTCGACGAGCTAACTCCGTACGCTGTACCAATTAAAGGAGACACGTGGACCACTCATTGATCGCGACCGGGCTGCGCAAGCGGTTCGGCCAGACCCGGGCCCTCGACGGCTTCGACCTGCGGGTCGCGCCCGGCACCGTGCACGGCCTGCTCGGGCCCAACGGTGCGGGCAAGAGCACCGCGGTGCGCGTGCTCACCACGCTCACCCGGCTAGAGGAGGGAACAGCGACGATCGCCGGCATTGACGTGCGCAGGGATCCGGCCGGCGTCCGCTCGCGGATCGGGCTCGTCGGCCAGGCCGCAGCCGTCGACGAGATACTGGGCGGCGAGCAGAACCTCGTCATGTTCGGCAGGCTGTTCGGGCTCGCCAAGCGTGCCGCTCGCGCGCGGGCGAGCCAGCTCCTCGAGCAGTTCGACCTCGCCGAGGTGGGGAGCAAGCCGGTCAGCAGCTACTCCGGCGGGATGCGGCGGCGGCTGGATATCGCCGCGAGCCTCATCCTGAGCCCCTCCGTGCTGTTCCTCGACGAGCCGACGACCGGGCTCGACCCGCGGGGGCGCAACGAGGTATGGCGTGCGGTGCGGCAGGCCTCCGCGGCGGGAACGACGGTGCTGCTCACCACCCAGTACCTCGAGGAGGCCGACCAGCTCGCCGACCAGATCTCGGTGATGAGCGCGGGCCGGGTCATCGCAGACGGAACGCCGGACTCGCTCAAGAGCGACCTGGGCGCCGACGTCGTATCCGTCGTGGTGAGCGACCCCGGGAGGCTTGCGGAGGCCGCCGGGCTGCTGGGCCGGGTTGCGGGG
Source organism: Rhodoglobus sp. (assembly GCA_025463515.1). Taxonomy (GTDB): domain Bacteria; phylum Actinomycetota; class Actinomycetes; order Actinomycetales; family Microbacteriaceae; genus Rhodoglobus. Next base: position 41,988 of record JAODAQ010000053.1, on the reverse strand, counting down.
GCCGAGGCATCCGTCGACAAGGATGCCCGTGCCGCAAGCACGCGCGCGACGACCGGCTCGGCGGCCATGGTCGAGGCGATTCGCGCCCTCGACGCTGCCGGCATCGAGCTCGACGATGTGAGCCTCAGGCGACCCACGCTCGACGAGGTGTTCCTCACCCTGACCGACACCGACACCAACACCAAGGAGACCCGATGAGCGCCATCAGAGCCGGGTGGATCATCACCCTCAGAGACCTGCAGCACTGGGTGCGGCAGCCCGCGATGCCGATCTTCGGTATCGCGTTCACGATCATGCTGCTGCTCATGTTCGCATTCCTGTTCGGCGGCGCGATCGAGATCCCGGGCGGCGGTGCCGACTACATCGGCTTCCTGCTGCCGGGGGTGTTCACCCTCACGATGCTGTTCGGACTCGAGAACACCATGGCGGCGATGTCGGAGGACTCGAAGCGCGGGGTGACCGACCGGTTCCGCTCGATGCCGATCCCCTCCAGCTCGATCGTGCTCGGGCGGGCGGGAGCCGACCTGCTGTACTCAGCGCTGAGTCTCGCGGTGCTCATGGGTGGCGGGCTCCTGCTCGGCTGGCGGGTGGAGACCGGCCTCGGCCAGGCCGTGCTGGCCGCCGCCCTGCTGCTCTGGCTCAGGTTCGCGCTGCTGTGGCTCGGGATCTTCCTGGGGCTCACGTTCCGCGGCGCGGGCGCGACCATGGCGATCCAGGTCCTGGTGTGGCCGATCGGGTTCCTGTCGAGCGTCTTCGTCTCCACGGAGACGATGCCCGCGTGGCTCGGCGCCGTCACCCAGTGGAACCCGGTCTCGATCACGGCGACCGCTGCGCGGGAGCTGTTCGGCAACCCCACCGGGGTCACCGCCGGCCTCCTCTCGACGCACGCTGTACTACTGGCGGTGGTCGTGCCGCTCGCGATCACGCTGGTGTTCCTGCCGCTCTCGGCGCGGGCGTACCGGGGACTGGGCAAGTAGGCAGGCCCGCGGCGAGGGACTGAGCTTCAGCCGGCGCTGACCACGACGCGGTTGCCGCCGTCGCTCTTCGCGCTGTACATCGCGTGGTCGGCGACCCGGACCAACCGATCGGCGGCTTCCGGCGCCGCGTGCGCCCGGCTGATCGCGAGGCCGATGCTCGCCGAGATCGGCAGGTCGACCGGGAGGTCGTAGGGCCGGGCTACTGCCTCCCGGATGCGCTCGGCGATCAGTCTCGCGGCATCCTCATCGGGCACCGTCCAGACGGCGACGAACTCGTCCCCGCCGAAGCGCGCCACCGAGTCCCGCTCGCGCACGACGCTCTGGATCCGCACGGCGACCTCCCTCAGCACGCGGTCGCCGACGTCGTGCCCGAGGGTGTCGTTCACGGCCTTGAATCCGTCGAGGTCGATGAAGGCCACCCCGACCAGCTCGTCCGACTGCGATGAGCGCTGCACCTGCTCCTCGAAGAGCCTTCGGTTGGGCAATCCGGTGATCTCATCGAGCATTGCCGCGCGGTGGAGCTGGTTGGTCAGCTCGATGCGCGCGATGACCTGCCCGGCCTGGCGCGTGAGCGCTGCCGCGAGTGGCGCGGCCTCGCCGTCGAAGGGCCGGACGTGGTCGAAGAAGACCGCGAGCAGACCGCGCTGCTGCGACTCGTGCGAGATGGGTGCGACGAGCAGGCCGCGCACGCCCGCGGACGTGAGCACCTGCGCGACGGCCGGCGGGACCAGAGGCTCCTCCGCGATGTCGGGGATGGTCATCACCGTCCGCAGCTGGAGCGCCTGGTCGCTGAGGGAAACCCCTTCGGCGTTGGACATGAACTCGGCAGACCCCGCGGAGGCGGACACCGTGACCTGGCCGGAGTCGTCGAGCACCAGCACGCTCGCGCTCGTCGCCGAGTAGGCATCCTTCGCCGCCGCGGCGAGCTCCTCCGCGAGAGTCGCCTCGTCCATCGCGTCGGCGAACCCCACTGCGGAGCGCAGCAGCAGGTTGAGCCGCCGCTCCTGGCGGGACGCGAGCGTGTGCTCGCGGGCGATCCGCGTCTCGAACTCCTCGCGCTTCGTCGCATCGAAGATCGCGACGAAGATCCGGTCGCCCTCGCGGCGCCACGAGATCAGTACCGCGCGCGACTCCCCCTCGGTGTGGAGCAGCTTGACCGTGAGCGAACGCGAGCCCTCAGGGCCGGTCGTCCGGTCGTCGGCGATGCGCGCGGTGGCCTCGGCAACATGGCCCTCCTCGACGAATGAGGTGAGCTCGCGCCCGAGCACGTCCCCGTGGTCGGCGCCCACCCACTCGAGGAATGTCGGGTTGGCGTCGAGGATCGTCCCGTCGATAGCGAGCTCCACGAGTCCGCACGGCGCAAAGCGAGCTGCTGGGTCTTCCAAGGTCGGGATTCTTTCCGGCCGCCGCTTCTCCTCGTCCGTCGAGGAGCGTCGCCTGCCCATATCGTAATAGGGCCCGTACACCTTCCGCGAAGCGCAGAAGGCCCCCTTGACGCGGCCCCACGGTGAGGAAAAACTAACGAGATGGATTGGGTGGCGGAACTGCCGGGCGCCGCGGCGCGCGGCGAGCTCGTCGCGTACTTCCAGCCGCAGATCGAGGTCAGCACGGGCCGCATCGTCGCCGCCGAGGCACTGTGCCGGTGGAACCACCCGGTCCTCGGTCCGATCTCGCCGGCGGAGTTCATCGCTGCCGCCGAGGAGAACGGCGTCATCGACGAGATCGGCGCCTTCATGCTCGAGCAGGGCTGCGCGTTCGCCAGCGCTGCGGGGCTGCCGGGCATCCAAGTCGCCATCAATGTCTCGGCGCTGCAATTGGCGCAGCCGGATTTCAGCGCTCGGGTCATCGCAGCGTACGAGCGGTTCGGCCTCGACCCGGCGCAGGTGACGATCGAGCTCACGGAATCACGGCCGGTGTCGGACATCCCCGAGGCAGTGGCCCACCTCGCGCGCCTACGCGACCTCGGCAGCGGGATCTCCATCGACGACTTCGGGATCGGCTACTCCTCGGCGAAGCAGCTCGAGGCACTGCCGTTCACGGAGCTCAAGATCGACCAGTCCCTCATCCGCGAAGACACCGAGGAGACCTGGAACCGGGTTGCGACGATCGTTGCGGTGGTGCGCCAGAAGGGCATGCGCATCGTCGCGGAGGGCGTCGAGACGCAGGAGCAGTACGACCGCATCCGCGAGTCGGGCTGCGATCGCGCTCAGGGCTACTTCCTCGGGATGCCCATGCCGCAGACCGAGTTCGAGGCCTACTTCGCCGCCAACCAGCGCACCGCCCTCCCGCGGCTGGCGCGCCCGGTCAGCCGAGCGCTCGCGGCGCTGAACCTGCGCAACCTCGAGGATCTGGCCGCCCGCCGGCGCACGGAGATCGCCTCCCTGCCCGGTGTCGGCAGCAAGACGATCGCGCTGCTCGGCGCGGCACTCGCCGCCGCCGGACTCGCCTTCGCGGAGGGATGATCTCCCGGGCCTTCGTCGGCATCTCGGGCTGGCGGTATGCGAGCTGGCGGGGCGACTTCTACCCTCGCGGGCTCCCCCAGCGCAGCGAGCTGGCCTACGCCGCCGAGCGCCTGAACTCGGTGGAGCTCAACGGCTCCTTCTACTCCCTGCAGCGCCCGTCCAGCTACGAGCGCTGGCACGACGAGACGCCGGCCGGCTTCGTGTTCGCGGTCAAGGGCAGCCGGTTCATCACGCACATGCTGGCGCTGAGGAACACCGATCAGGCGCTGGCGAACTTCCTGGCCAGCGGGATGCTCGCCCTCGGCCCCAAGCTCGGTCCGATGTTGTGGCAACTGCCCGAGCGCCTCACGTTCGACGCGGCGGTCCTCGACGCGTTCCTCGGCTCCCTCCCCCAGACCACCTCCGCCGCCGCCGCCCTCGCGCGCCAGCACGACGAGCGGCTCGACGGCCGCGCCCACCTCGACATCGACGCGGACCGGCCGATCCGGCACGCACTCGAGGTTCGCCACGAGAGCTTCGCCACCGCGGACGCGTACCGGATCGCACGGGACCACGACGTCGCACTCGTCACCGCCGACACCGCAGGACGGTGGCCGGTGATCCGCGAGCGGACCGCCGGGATCCGCTACGTGCGACTGCACGGCAGCCGCGAGCTGTACTCGAGCGGCTACACCGACAGCGAGCTGGATGCCTGGGCCGCCGACATCCGTGCCTGGCTCAACGACGGCCAGGACGTCTTCGCCTACTTCGACAACGACGCCCGCGGGCACGCCCCGTTCGACGCGGAGCGCTTGGCGCAGCGCCTCTGACCGCGCTACCTGCCCGTGACGAACTCCACGAGGGCGGGCAGGTAGTCGGGCACGAACTCCTCGGTGTCGGAGTTCTGCAAGCGGTGGTCGCCACCGTCGAGCACCCGTAGCGCGAGCAGCTCGGGCTTCACCGTGCGGCGGAAGCCCTCCGCCGACGCCTCGACCGGCACGACGTTGTCCGCAGCGCCGAGCACTGCGAGCAGCGGGACCTCGAGCGCCGAGAGCGCTGCAGCGGGGTCGTAGTCCATGATCAGCCCGGCGAACGTCCAGAGCACCGGGCCGTCGGGCACGAAAGCCCCGACGCTCTCCAGCGCTTCGAAGTGCGGCGCGCGCTCCGGCTCGGCCATCCAGTTCGCGACGGATTCGTAGGTTTCACCCGCCCTGTCGAACAGCTCGCCGTACGACGCCATGATCGCGGCGGTCTCGGCCTCGTCGAGGTTCAGACGGGCGAGGTTCTCCCGTGTGGAGTACTCCTCCTGCACGCGCGGCGTCACGGAGGGGCCAGAGCTCGTGATCACGAAGTCGGCCTCGGTCTCGGCGGCCGCCTCGAGCACCACCCAGCCGCCCTGGCTGTGGCCGAACAGGCCGACCGGCACGCCCGGAACGGCAGCGCGCGCGACCGCGAGGAACGCGACGAGATCGTCGGCCTGATCACGGATGCCCGCCTCGAGCCAGTCGCCGCCGGAGCCGCCGACGCCCCGCTTGTCGAAGGAGGCCACCGCCGCGCCGGCACCGAGCAGCGCCTCGCGGATGGGCGGGAAGAACACGTCGTTGTCACGGTCTGACGGACCGGAGCCCGGGTACATGAGGATCAGCGCGGCGGGCTCACGGGCATCCGGAGTCCAGATGCTCCCGGCCAACTCGATCGGGCCGTTCGTGGCGGTCACATCGGTTCTGGTCACGGTGGATATCCTCGCAGGTCGCCGCGGAAGGTTACGATTGCGATAGCAGCCTCCTCAGACCCCGGAGTGTGGAATCGAGTCAGTCGTGGGAACCCTCTACTACGCAGACGGCACCCGAGTCGCCGTGACCATCAGTGATCGCGAGCTGGCCCACCTCAAATTCGTCATGGTGAACAAGCTGAGGCGCGACGAGTCGTTCACCTTCTCGTGGGACATCCCGGAGGCGGAGGGCGGCGGCCGCTCCAGCGTGTGGGTCTCGAAGGAGATCCCGCTGCAGTTCGTCTTCGAAGACGCGGCACCGCAGCAGATGAACCGCGAGTGGCTCGAGGAGCTCTCGCAGCTGGCCTCGACGCTCTCCGGCCTCACGATCACCCCGAAGCCCGAGCCCGCTACCGCCTAGCTATCGCGCTCAATGTCGGCCTCGACGACCAGCAGGCACCACCCGAGCGGAACGCCGGCCCGTGGGGGAAGACGTGCTCGCTCGCGGTCACGCGATCACGATAGGGGAAAGCCCCGCCGCGTCACCACGCCCGGACAGTGACGCCCAGCCACTCCGCCAGGTCCGCGATCTCGGCGCGCACCATCTCGTCCTCCTCCGCCTCGAACGGGAGGAACTCGTGCACCGCGTTGACCGTGAGCGACTCCTCGTCGCGATTGACCGCGGCGTCGAGCATCCCGACGAACCGGTCGCCCATCAGGATGGGATGCGCGAAGAAGCCGTAGACCCGCTGCGGCTTGGGCTTGAACTGCTCGAGCACGTACGTGAACTCGAAGACCTCCTCAAGCCTTGGGCGGTCGAACAGCATGCCGTCGTACGGGCTGAGGAAAGCGACGCGGCCACCGTCGTCGTCCTCGAGCGCGGCGAGCGCCTCCGGGTCGACGCGGTACTTGCGGGAGCTGCCCTCGATCGCGGCGGGCTCGCCGGCTTCGCCCACGGGAGTCCACGGGGACTTCTGCTTCGCGATGCCCGCGGCCTGCAGGCGGCGCTCGTCGAGCAGGCGCTCCGCCTCCTCGAGGGAGTACTCGGGGAGGTTCTGCGGATACACGCGCTCGGCCAGATCCCAGCGGCGGGCACGCCCCTCGCGGCCGACCACGGCCACGGCGCCCTGCCGCTGCAGGAACTCGAGCATGATCGGCACCTGGTTCGAGCCGGTCCAGCCGTCGGGCGCGCGGGCGACCTGGGCGGTGTCGGGGATCTGAGTGGCGAGCAGCGGCCCCTCGTCGCGCAGCCGCGCAAGCACCTCGGAGCGGAACGTGCCGTTGGCCTCGAGCCACTCGCGGGTCTTCGGCCGCCGTGGCCACTGCCGCATCGCTGGCAGCATGAGCGGCAGCAGGCTGATGGGGCGGAAGGCGGCGTCGAACTCGAACAAGAGCCGGTCGATCTCCACGGCCTTGGAGAGCTGCACTGACTCGTAGGAGGAGCCGATGCGCGACCAGAGGATGGTCTGCTCGGCCGGCGCGATCGTCGCGGTGGGGTCGATCTTGATCGCGCCGAGCTGCTCGGCGACACCCACGACGTCGCCGGGGCGGTCGGCATCCAGCAGCTGCGCGCGCACGACGATGCGACGGGCCTGGTCACGGGTGAGCTGGTGCGTCACGGGTTCGACGCTACCAGCGGGGTCCGTCGCCGAACACAGAACAAGGGCGCACCGAGGCCGTCTCGTGCGCCCTTGTCGTCTGTGGCGGGATCAGTCGATCCCGTTGGCCCTCGTCACCCGGGAGAACCACTGCGCGCTCGACTTGGGGATGCGCTCCTGCGTCGCGTAGTCGATGTAGTACATGCCGAAGCGGTACGCGTATCCCCAGGCCCACTCGAAGTTGTCCATGAGCGACCACGGGTAGAACCCAACGAGGTTGACGCCCTTGCCGATGGCGTCGTGGGCCGCCCGCATGTGCGAGTCGTAGAAGGCGACGCGCTCGGCATCCTTGATCTCGCCCTCCGGGTTCGCGTAGTCGTGCAGGGAGATGCCCGTCTCGGTGATGATGAGCGGCAGCGGCGTGTAGTCCGCACTCACGCGCTCGAGGATCTCGCGCAGCCCCTCGGGGTGCACGCCGATGCCGACCGTCGTGGGATGGAGGGCCGGAACCCGCCGCCATCCCCGCACCGGGTCCGCCGGATCAGCCTCGACGAGGTGGCGCTCGTAGTAGTTGATGCCGAAGTAGTCGAGCGGCTCCGCGATGATCTCGAGGTCGCCCTCCTGCACGAACGAGAAGTCGGTGATTCCCTCGTAGTACGCGCGCGCGTCATCGGGGTATGCGGCCGTGAACAGCGGGTCGAGGAACATCCGGTTCTCGTACAGGTCGAGTCGGCGCCAGGCGGCGACGTCCTCGGGGCTGTCGGTGGCCGGATGCGGCGACGTGAGGTTGCACGTGATCCCCACCTGTCCCGTGACGCCGTCGGCGCGAAGAGCCCGCACCGCCTTGCCGTGGGCGAGCAGCAGGTGGTGGAGCACGGTCACTGCGGTCGCCTCATCCCTGATGCCCGGAGCGTGCCGGCCTTCGAGGTTGCCGACGAACGCCGTGCAGTACGGCTCGTTGAGCGTGAGCCAGTGGGTGACGCGGTCGCCAAGCCTGGCGTGCACCGCGCGCGCATACTCGACGAAGCGGTCGGTCGTGTCGCGGTTCGCCCAGCCGCCGATGTCCTGCAGCGCCTGCGGGAGATCCCAGTGGTACAGCGTGACCATCGGCTTGATGCCGCGCTCGATGAGCCCGTCGACGAGCTTGTCGTAGAAGTCGAGGCCGGCCTCGTTGACCTCGCCCGAGCCGGTCGGGAAGATGCGCGACCACGACACGGAGAAGCGGTACGAGCTCACCCCCAGGTCGACGAGCAGATCGAGGTCGCTCTCCCAGCGGTGGTAGTGGTCGCAGGCGATATCGCCGGTGTCGCCGCGCAGCACCGCGCCCGGCTGGTGCGAGAACGTGTCCCAGATCGACGGGCCGCGACCGTCTTCATCGACGGCCCCCTCGATCTGGTACGCAGCGGTGGCCGCACCCCAGAGGAAGCCCTCGGGGAATCGGATGGATGACATGGTGCTCCTCAAGAAAAGTGTGTGAAGTGGTGGGACGGGGGCGGGGGCGTCAGTCGGTCGCGCCCCTCGCGATCCGTCGACGGCGGCCTAGCGCATCCACGACGACCGCGATCACGAGGATCACGCCCGTGGCGATGTTCTTGATGGCCGCCGGCTGGCCGAGGAGGTCGAGCCCGTTCTGCACGCTGCCCACGACGAGGGCGCCGAGGAGCGCGTGGTAGATCCGGCCGCGGCCCCCGAAGAGGCTCGTGCCGCCGATCACCGCCGCGGCGATCGCGTTGAGCTGCAGGGTGCCGCCGCCGAGCGCGTTCGACGCCGAGAACTGGCGCGAGGCCTCGATGATGCCCGCGAGCGCCGCGATGGCCGAGATCAGGACGAAGACGATGATCGTCGTCCGCTTGACCCGGATGCCCGCCCGGCGCGCAGCCTCGCGGTTGCCGCCGATCGCGTACATGTGCCTCCCGAACGACGTGCCCCCGAGGAGTACGGTGCAGCCGAGCATGAGCGCGAGGACCAACACGAACACCCACGGGATGCCGAAGTACGAGTTCAGCACCCACGTGACGACGCCGACGAACACCGCTGTCGCGGCGACCGCCACGACCTCGTTCGAGACCGGCGGCACGTCGAGCCCGTTCCGGATGCGACGGCGGCGGGTCACCACGCGGACCGCAGCGGCTCCCAGCACGACGAGGGCGGCGAGCACCCACCCGAAGGCCGGAGTCACGTAGGTCGACGCGATCGCCCGCACGAACTCGTCCCGGATCGGGATCTGCCCGCCGTCGCCCACGGCCGCCAGCTGCACGCCCTGCCAGACCAGGAGCCCTGCCAGCGTGAGGATGAACGACGGGATCCCGAAGGCCGTGATGATCGTGCCGTGCAGCAGCCCGATGGCGGCCCCGACGGCGAGCGCCGCGAGGATCGCGACCCAGGCCGGCGCGCCCTGCTGCGTGATCAGGATCGCGAGGGTCGCCGCGCTCACGCCCGCGATCGCGCCGACCGAGAGGTCGATCTCGCCGAGCACGAGCACCATCACCATGCCGATCGCGAGCGTGCCGAGCACGGCGATCTGCAGGAGCAGGTTCGAGAGGTTGCGCGCCGACAGGTAGTTGTCGTTGAGCAGCTGGAACACGATCCACACGATCGCGAGGCCGATGACCACGGTGTAGACGCTCGCGTTGCGCGCCGTCGGGAGCAGGGCCCTCACGCCGCACCCCCGATCGCGTCGCTGCCGGTGATGGCCGCCACGACCTGGTCGGGCCTGGCGGTCAGCGGATCGAACTCGCCAGCGTTGCGCCCGAGGCGCAGCACGACGATCCGGTCCGCGACCGCGAACACGTCTGCCATGTTGTGGGAGATCACGACGACCGCGAGACCGCGGTCGCGCAGCTTGCGCACAAGGTCGTAGACCATGGCGGTCTGGGCGACCCCGAGGGCGGCCGTCGGCTCGTCCAGGAGCACGACGCGCGAGCCCCACAGGGCTGCACGGCTCACCGCGATCGCCTGCCGCTGGCCCCCCGAGAGCGCGGAGACCGGCTTGTCGAGCGTGGGCAGGTGCGCCGCGAGGTCGGCGATGATCGCCTTCGCCTGGCTCTCCATGCCCTCGGAGTCGAGCAGCGCCGACTTGGCACGTCGGCGCTCCCGCCCGAGGAACAGGTTCGCGGTGACGTCGAGGTTGTCGCACAGGGCGAGGTCTTGGTAGACGGTCTCGATACCGAGAGCCGTGGCATCCTTCGGCGAGCCGATACTGACCGGATGCCCGTCCACGCGGATCTCGCCGCCGTCGATGCGATGCGTGCCCGCGATGGCCTTGACGAGTGTCGACTTGCCCGCGCCGTTGTCGCCGACGAGGGCGACCACCTCCCCGGCGGAGACCGAGAAGTCGACGTCGGTGAGGGCCGCCACCTGGCCGTAGCGCTTGGTGACCCTGCTGAGTTCGAGGGTGGGCCGGAGGCCGGGCTCGAAAGCCCGGCCGCCGGTCTCTGGGGTTACAGCGGGCACAGTGCTTCCGCCGCACCGACGCAGATCTTCTCCTTGGACGTGAAGCCGTCCTTGATGACGGTGTCCGCGATGTTGTCGATCGTCACGACCTTGCCGTCGAGCAGCACCGAGGGGACATCCCCAGTACCGTTGTTCACCGTTGTCGTGGTCAGGCTCTTCGCCTTCGCGGTGTCGCCCTTCGCGAGCGCCACGGCGATCTCGGCCGCGGCCCGCGCCTCGTCCCTGATCGACTTGTACACCGTCATCGACTGGTCGCCGAGGATGATGCTCGTGAGGCCCGCGTCCGTGGCATCCTGCCCGGTGACGAGCACCTTGCCGTTGAGGCCGCGTGCCGTCAGAGCGGTGATCACCGCGTTGGCGAGTCCGTCGTTCGGAGCGATGACGCCCTGCACGTTGTCGCCGAGCTGGGTGAGCCCCTGCTCCATTGAGCGCTGCCCGGTCGCCGGGTCGAAGCCCGCCGTATCGGACGAGTAGCCCAGCACGAGCTTGCCGCTGTCGAAGGCGGGCTGGAGCACGCTCAGGGCGCCCTCCTTGAACTCGCGGCCCGGCCCCGACGTGATGTCGCCGTTGATCATGGCGACCGTCGAGCCCTCGGGCAGGTTGTCGAGCAGGTACTGGCCCTGCATCTCGCCGACCGTCTTGTTCTGGAACGAGACGTAGGCGTCAGGCACCGCGCCCTCGATCGCGCCGTCGTACGCCACGACCGCGGCACCGGCAGCCTCCGCCTTCGCGGCGATGGATGCCCCGGCCTCGGCCGTGAACGGGCTGACGACGATCACGTTCGCGCCGTTGGTGAGTGCTGCCTCAGCCTGCTGCAGCTGCGTGGCGGCGTCACCCTGCGCGTTGTTGGCGATGACCTTGATACTCGGGTCGAGCGCCTTGACCGCTTCTTCGAAGTACGGCTTGTCCTTGCTCTCGAACCGGTCTGCACAGGTCGAGCAGGGCATGAGGAAGGCGATGACGAGATCGTCGCCGCTGCTGCCTTCCGCAGCCGGGGATCCGGTCGTACAACCCGACAGTGCGAGGGCGAGGAGGCCCACGCCGGCGAGTGCCAGCGATAGTCGCTTCATTGCGATGTTCCTTTCGTGGTGCTTGGGGACCAAGCGTTCATTGGGGCCAACCCATCTCGATGAACCGATCCAGGGGAAGGGTGGCGGCACCCAGGGCGACCGCCTCCTGCCCGAGCCTGGACCGCTCCAACACGGCCTCGCTTCCGGGTTGCTCAAGGGAGAACCGGCGCATCGCGCTGCCGATATCCTCCAAAAATCGTTCGGCGATCAGATCGCCGAACCATCCGCCGATGATGATCTTCTGCGGGTTGTAGAGATTGACGAGATTGGAGAGGGCCAGGCCCAGGTGCTCGACGAGGCCGCGCAGGGCGTCCAGTGCGCGCTCGTCACCCTCGGCTGCCGCGGCGAGCAGGGCGTCGACGCCCTCGGTCTCACGGCCGGTCCAGGAATCCTCGCGCCCGCGCCAGCGCTCCAGGACGGCGGAGGCCCCGACGAAGGTCTCGACGCAGCCGTGCGAGCCGCACCGGCAGCGGATGCCGTCGAGGCTGATCTTGGTGTGGCCCCACTCCCCCGCGCTGCTGCTCGAGCCGCGGTAGAGCCTGCCGTTGGTGATGATCCCGGCGCCGGCGCCGTCACCGATGAGCACGACGATCGCGTGGTCGATGTCCTTCGCGGATCCGTACCAGGCCTCGGCCTGCGTTGTGGTCTTGGCGCCATTGTCGAGGTAGACCGGGAAGCCGAGCCGGTCGGCGAAGCCCGCGAACGTGACGGCTTTCCAGCCGAGCACCTCGGCGTGGACGATGGCGTCGGCGTCGTGCTCGGATGCTGGGTTCTCGACGATCCCGGGAACACCGAGGCCGAGGCCCAGCACCTTCGAGCGGTCGAACTCGAGCTCGGCGAGGAGGGATTCGACGTGCTCGAGCACCACGTCCATGACGTGCTCGGGGTCGATGCGGCGGCCGCTGAACGACGTGGCACGCTCGGCGAGCCGGCCCAGGGTGAGGTCGAAGGCCGCGGTGGTCACGCGCGTCTCACCAACGTCGGCGCCGAAGAGGACCGCCGCATCCGGGTTGAGCCCGACAATGACCCGGCGGCGGCCGCCGAGGGAGTCGAGGAAGCCCTCCTCGCGGACCGTGCGCTCCTCGAGGAGCTCGGCCATGACGCTCGTGACGGTGGCGGGCGACAGGCCGGTGTCGACGCCGACCGCGCTGCGCGAGGTCTCGCCGGCCATGAGCAAATGACGGACGAGCAGCGCACGGTTCGTGCGGCGTACGTCACGTACGGATGCCTTCTTCGCCATCATGCCCCTTTGCTTCGGATATTAATTTATAGTCCGAAATATGTGCGGAGCGCAAGAGGCAGTTCCCGCGAGCGGGGATGCTCGCCCGAATTGTGCGCGAGCGGGCCGAGCCCGCCGAGGCCGCGGCTACAGCGAAGCGCGCCCGCCGCCGCTAGCTTTTGCGCGGTACATGGAGACGTCAGCGAGCTTGAGCAGCTCCGCGGCGGTCTGGCCGGACGTCGTGCCCTATCGAGTCGTTGAGCGGCGGCTCGCCCTTGCGCAGCGGGTTATCTTCCGCTGCATCGGGCCCCGGCGCAAGCCCTAGGTATCGCCCGAGGCCTCCGAATACGGTGGCGGCATGAGCGAGAAACCAGACCCCGACAACCCGCCGGACACCGCCTCGGGCGGGGCCCCCGAGCCGCCCGACCACAAGTGATGGAGCCGGTGACGAGGGCCACGGCGCTCTTCGGCTTCACGAGTGTGGCGGCGGCGATCACCGTCAGCGGGATGCTCGTGGCGAACTGGGGCGCGGGAATCCTCGACAACCGCGTGGAGTGGGTCTTCTGGGCCGGGGCGATCCTCGGCGGAGTGGGAATCGGCCTCCTCGGGCTCGCGAGCCTGGGCGCCCGCACGGTCGGGCTCACCCGCGCGGGGCTGGGGCTGTTCATGGTCGCTCCGGTGCTGTGCGTTGTCGCCGTCTTCACCGACTACTGGATCTGACATGGGCGAGCTGGCCGACCGCCGTCGCGACCTCGAGCGCACAGCATCCGTGGTGCTCGCGACCTTCGCCACTGTCATGGCGCTCGTCTGCTCAGCCGTCATCGTCTGCGGCTGGTTCGCCGGGGTGATGGAGGACCACGCCGAGCGGTTCTTCTGGGCCGGTGCTGTGCTGTCCTTCGTGAACATCGGGGTCCTCGCCGCCGCGGTGTTCCCCGGCGGCGAGGACGACGTGAGGACGATCAATCGCGTCCGGGCGCTCACCCGCATCGGGCTGATCCTCTTCGTCGGGGCGCCCGCGCTGTGCATCGGGGCGCTCATCGCCGACTTCTACGGCTGAGCGCCACCCCGCGGGCCCGGGAAAAGCCATTTGGGGAAATCTCGATGAGAGACGGCGGATACCTCGGGCCTGCTCGATAGGCTCGCCCCATACCAAGGCCGAGGGAGCCCATCGTGAAGAAGTTGTTCGCCGTCGTCCGCGTGATCGCGGGTGCCGCCATAGTCGTCGCCATCGTCGCGCAGTTCATCAAGACGTCGTCGATGACGACGGTCAACCCGTTCAACTTCTTCGGCTACTTCACGAACCAGTCGAACATCATCGCGGCGGTCGCCTTCCTGGCCTCGGCGTACTTCATCTTCCGAGGCACGGTGCAGCCCTCCTGGGTGATCTACCTGCGCGCGCTGGCAACGGTGCTCATGGCCATCGTCGGCATCGTCTACAACACCCTGCTGTCGAACCTCGACCTGGCCGGCTCGTTCAACCTGCAGTGGTCGAACGACATCCTGCACGTCATCATCCCGATCTACGCCGTTCTCGACTGGGTGCTGTTCGGCGACCGCGACAAGCTGCCGTTCGCGAACCTCTGGTACATGCTGATCTACCCTGCGATCTGGCTGGTGGTCGTGCTCGTCCGCGGCGCACTGGACGGCTGGGTGCCCTATCCGTTCCTCGACCCGGCCCAGCCGGGCGGCTACTTCGCAGTGCTCGTCTACGCCCTCGCGATCGCCGCATTCACGATCCTGTTCGCCTACGGGGCCTACGCGCTCACGCGGGTGAAGGTGCTTAAGCCGTAGCAAGTTGACATGACCACGACCGCGGCGTAAACCGGAGGGAGGACTACGAAAGGGAGACTAATGACCTCCACCACCTCGACGAAGGACGCCGACTACACCGCCAACACCAAGGGCACCCGGGACGACCCCGCAGATTTCGCCGCCGAGGAGAGCACGGTGGTCGAACTTCGGCGCATCAACTTCACCGGCACGGTCTGGTTCGCCGCCGCGATCATCGCCGTGGGCGTGCCGCTCGCGGGCCTTCTCGGCCAGGGCTGGCGGCCAGCCGACCTCTCCATGCCGGCCGAGGTCGCGTGGTGGATCGGCGCGGCATTCACCCTGATCGGCATCGCGGGCTTCGGGTGGTCCGGATGCCCCGTCCTCGCCTGGCCCGTCCCCGTCGCCGAGCGGCAGAAGTCGGTCACGATCCGCGGCGGCATCGCTCTCTATCTGGTGGGCACTGTCGTCTCCCTCATCGCGATCCTGTCTACGCCCGCGGTGCTCCACTAGCCGCCTCCTAGGCCCCCCTTACTGGAGCGAGGGCCACGGCGTGCCGTTCCCGCGGCCTCGGTACGCTCAGACCATGAAGGCTGCCCGCTCCCGGTTCACGCGACGGGCCACGCTCGTGCTCGTGGGAACCGTCGCGGCTGCCGCGGGTATCGCCGTCATCGTCGTGGTGCTGCTCCTCGGCACCCCCGCCAGCGACACTGCGCCCCTCGTCGCGGTGATCGCGGTCGTCGCCCTGCTGCTGGGGCTCGGGGCGCCGTCGACCTGGAACGCGATCGGCCTCATCCGCATCTCCCGCCTCAAGCCCGATGCCCTCGTCTTCCTCGCGCGCCGCGAGCCGACCCTCGCCCCCGACCTCCCCATGTACCTGCATCGGAAGGACATCGCCGCCGACGTGAGCGACCGCTGGCTCGCCGCCGTGATCGACGACCGCGGAATGGCGGCCTGGTCGGGCGGCTTCCGCCCCCGCGAGCTCGTACTCATGGAGTGGAGCGAGATCGGCGACGTCATCGCGACCGGCTTCCGCTCCCTCGACGGCAGCGAGCGGTTCGGCATCACCGTCGACGTGCGGCCGTTCCCCACGCCCCTGGTCGTTCGCGTCGGCTACGCCATGTTCGGACTCCAGGCCGCCTTCGACCGTGCCGGCACGATCGCCGTGAACGAGGCCGCGAACGCCAAGCGCCCCGTGCGGGAGCCGAGCTAGGCCTTCACGGGCTCCTCGAGCTCGGCAGGCTCGCGCCCCGGCAGGTAGATGCTGAGCTCGGGCTCCGGGTGGCGGCGCGACTGCACGACGAAGAGCGCGACGCCCAGCGCGATCGCGACGAACGACGCCCAGATATTCGCCGGGATGCCCAGCCACACGTCGCTCGTCGGGTCGATCCTGATCGCCTCGAGCCAGCTGCGGCCGAGCCCGTACCAGACCAGGTAGACGGCGAACGCCTTGCCCCAGCGGAGCGCGAAGCGCCTCTCCACGAGCAGGATGATCGCGACGCCGACCAGGTTCCAGATCATCTCGTACAGGAAGAGCGGGTGGAACAGCGTGCCGGGAGGCAGGTCCGTCGGGAACATCGGGTCGGTCGGCAGGATCTCGAGGCCCCACGGCAGCGTCGTCGGCAGGCCGAAGAGCTCGTGGTTGAACCAGTTGCCGAGCCGGCCGATGGCCTGGGCCACGAGCATGGCAGGAGCCAGGGCATCCGCGAACGACCACAGCTTGATGCCCTGCCTGCGGCACCCGATGTAGGCGCCGACCGCGCCGCCGATGAGCGAGCCGTAGAGGGCGTTGCCGCCATCCCAGATCGCGAACACGTTGCCGAGGTTCGCACCGGGGTAGAAGTAGTCGCCGCCGTGCGTGAAGACGTGGTACAGCCGCGCGCCGACGATCCCGAGCGGAACCGCCCAGATGATGACGTCGAGCACGACGCCCTTCTTGCCGCCCCGCGCGGAGAGCCTGCGCTGGGTGATCGCGACCGCGGCGAGGATGCCCGCGAGAATGCACAGCGCGTAGGTGTGGATGGTGAGCGGCCCCACTTGGAACTGCGCGAGCACCGGGTCGGGGCTGGGGATGCTGAAGGGGAGCATGGGTCTATCCAATCACGGTCTGCTGGTTGAGTAGGCCGCCCGCGGCCGTATCGAAACCCGACGTGTTTCGATACGCGCGCCAGAGCGCGCTACTCAACCCGCGCCGAGCGTCCGCCCCGCGCGCTCCTCGAGCAGCTTGGCGGCGAGCAGCTCGCCCGGCACCGCGCCGAAGCGCACGAGTGCCTCACGGTGCAGCCTCGCCACGAGGGCGGAGAGCTCGAACGGCACGCCTTCCTGCTGCGCCAGCGAGGCGAGGGTGTCGAGCTCCTCGACCACGCGGTCGAGGCCGAACGTCTCGGCGTAGTCGCCCTCCAACAGCCGGTCGAGGTACTCGTCGATGAACGCGCTGCCGCCCGCACTCGCCCCGAGCGTGCGGCGCAGGGTCGCGGCCGGGACGCCGAGTGAGGTGCCGAGCAGCATCGCCTCCGACACCGCCACCACCTGGCCGAACCAGAGCAGGTTCGCGAGCAGCTTCGCCGTGTATCCGTCGCCCACGTCGTCCCCGACGACGTCCACCGTGCCGAGGAGCTCGAGCAGAGGCCGGGCGCGCTCCACCGCCTCAGGCGCTCCGCCGACCTCAAAACGCAGGAGATTCGCCTCCGCCGCGGCCGGTCCGCCCGCCATCGGGGCGCCGACGACGTCGATCTCCTGCGTTTTCGTCAGGAGCGCGAGCCGCTGCACCACCCGGGGGTCGCTGCTCGTGAGGTCGATCCACAGGCTGCCCTGGCGCAGGGCGGCGAGAACCGGCGCCAGGGAGTCGAGCTCCGCGGACCCGGGGAGCACCGACACGAGCACGTCGACGGATGCCGCGACCGCGACCGGATCGCCCGGCTCAACGAGTGGGTCGAAACCGATCACCTCGTGGTGCACGGCGAGCGTGCGCGCGATCGGAGCGCCCATCCGGCCGAGGCCGAGCACGCCGATTCGCATCAGAACGAATTCAGGTTGCCGCGGAGCCCGCCGTCGCCGTACTCGGTCCGCAGGATGCCGCGGCGCCGCAGGATCGGGACCAGCTCGTCGAGCATCCGGTGCACGGTGACCGGGTGCAGGTCGCCCCAGAGCAGCACACCGTCGTTGTCGGCGCTATCGCCGAGGTTCTCGATGAGGTCGGCGAGCTCCTCGGCGGTGCCGACGAAGCCGCCCTGGCCGAGGCGGCCGAGCTTGGCCTGCGCGGCGAGCAGCTGGCGGAGCGGAGTGGCCGGGTCGTGCTTGCCGACCAGGCGGGCGATGCTGCCCTGTGAGACGTGGTCCCCGAAGACCGAGAGATCGAGCGGCTTGTCGAAGTCGAGGGCCGTGAGGTCGGTCTCGAGGTCGCTCGACTGGCGCTCGGCGATGTACAGGACTGCCGCGTCATCCGGATTCGCGGATGCGGCAACCAGGCGGTCGGCCTCCTCGGCGCTGTTCACGATCACGGGCTGGATCGCGAACAGGATCTTGATGTCGCTGGGCGCCCGGCCACGCTCGACCGCCGCGGCGTGGATCTTCGCCCGGTACGCGCGGATGCTCTCGGGGTCGAGCGGCGCGAGTGCGAGCTGCACCTCCGAGTTGGCGCCGGCGAAGCCGAGGCCTCGGCCCGAGCCGCCCGGGGAGACGATGACGGGCTCGCCGTCGGTGAAGGGGATCGCGTTGAGCGGCCCGTCGAACTCGAAGTACTCGCCCCGGTGCTGCACCGCGTCCAAGAGAGAGCCGTCCGCGTAGCGGTCCCCGGAGGCGATGAGCGCGCCCGGCTTCCAACTGCGCCACAGGTCGCGGATGCCGTCGAGCCACTCCTCCGCGCGGTCGTACGCCGCGTCGTGCCCGAGGGACGGGGCGCTGCCGAAGTGCCGCGCGCTGCCCGTGTCGGTGACGACGTTGAGGCCGAGGCGGTGGCCGCTCAGGTGCTGCAGCGTCGCGAACTGGCGGGCCGCGGTGTACGGCAGGTACGCGGCGGGGTTCACCGTGGGGACGATGCCGAGGTGCTGGGTGGCCGCGAACAGGTAGGGCGCGAGCAGCAGCGGGTCGTGCTTCGGCCCGCCGAAGGCCTGCCGGATGCGCAGGTCGATGGTCGACGCGGTGCCCATGGAGGGGGCATCCTCGATGATCAGCAGGTCGAAGCCCGCCTGCTCGAGCTCGCGAGCAGCCTGCTGGTAGAGGGCGGGCTCGGTCCAGCGGTAGTTCCAGTCGAGGTACGGATGCCCCCACCCGTGCGGCCCGAAGCCGCGCGCGAGGAACCAGCCCAGGTGCTGCTGTTTGGTCATACGCTCAAGGCTCGCACGGCGGCGAGGCCACGGTCGAGGTCGGCCACCAGGTCGGCAAGGTCTTCGATGCCGATCGACAGCCGAATACTGCCAGGCTGGATGCCCGCTCGGTCGAGCTCCTCGGCGGTGCGCTGGTTGTGGCTCGTCGTGGCGAGGTGCAGCGCGAGCGAGCGCACATCGCCCAGGTGGGTCATGTGGGTGATCACCTCGAGCGCGTTGATGAGGGCGCGCGCGGCATCCGTGCCCCCGGCCAGGGTGAAGGAGAAGACGGAGCCCTGCCCGTTCGGGAGGTAGCGCTGCGCGAGTGCGTGATAGGGGTTGGCGGGCAGGCCGGAGTAGTCGACGGACTGCACCTCGGGCTGCTGCTCGAGCCAGCGCGCGACACCGAGGGCGTTCGCCGACTGGCGCTCGACGCGCAGGGAGAGCGTCTCGATGCCCTGCCCGATGAGGAACGCGTTGAAGGGCGAGAGCGTGGGGCCGAAGCGCAGCGCCATGACCTCGCGCAGGTAGGTGATGCGGGCGAGGCCGCCCGCGCGCTCCGCGAAGCTCGGACCGCCCGTGCGGGTCTGGCGCGTGAGGTGCGGGAACAGGGTGCTCGAGGTGTCGAACCCCCCGTTGTCGACGACGACACCGCCGAGGACCGCGCCGTGGCCCGCGAAGAACTTGCTCGCGGAGTGGATGACGATGTCGGCGCCGTGCTCGAGCGGCCGCACCAGGTACGGCGTCGCGAGGGTCGAGTCGATGATGAGCGGGATGCCGTGCGCGTGCGCGACCGCGGCGATGGCTTCGATGTCGAGGATCTCGTTGCGCGGGTTCGGGATCGACTCCGCGAACAGCGCGCGCGTCTCGGGACGGATCGCCGCCTCCCACGCGAGCGGGTTGTTCGCGTCATCCACGAAGTCCGTCTCGATGCCGTAGCGGGGGAGGTTGTCGAGGAAGAGCCCGCGGGTGCCCTCGTAGATCTGCGACGCGGAGACGAGGTGCGTGCCCGCCTCGAGCAGGCCGAGAATCGTGATCGCCACGGCGGCCTGGCCGCTGCCGACCAGGAGGGCCTCCGCGCCGCGCTCGAGGTCTGCGATCTTCTCCTCGACGGCCTCGTTGGTCGGGTTCGCCACGCGGGTGTACGAGTAGCCGTCGCCCGTCGAGAAGTGGTCGACGGCGTGGTCGAAGTCGTCCATCACGAAGCCGGCGGTCAGGTAGATGGGGGTGGCTCGCGGGGTGATGCCCGGGTCGGGGCGCGCACCCGCGTGCAGCTGGCGAGTGGCGAATCCGGTCATGGAGTAAATCTCCCACGCCCGTCTCCCAAGCGCTTGACCGAACTTCATACTTCGTCACGGACCGGCACTTTCTCCGTGCCGTTGCCTAGTCTTCCCCCATGAGCACCGCATCCCGCCCTCTCCGCGTCGTCGCCGTTTCCGGCAGCCTCACCGCGCCCTCGCGCACGACCGCCCTTGTCGAGGCGATCACCGAGGCGTTCGGGCGCGCGCTGCCCATCGAGCCGCACCTGATCGCGCTCAACGAGCTCGGTCCGCACCTCGCCGGGGCGCTCACGCGCAAGCAGCTGCCGCCCGAGGCGGAGGAGGAGCTGCAGCGCATCGAGGCCGCCGACCTGCTCGTCGTCGCGACGCCCGTGTACCGGGCATCCTTCACCGGCCTGTTCAAGTACCTCTTCGACTTCGTCGACCAGTACGCGCTCGTCGACACCCCCGTGCTGCTCGCGGCAACCGGCGGCAGCGAGCGGCACGCGCTCATCATCGAGCACCAACTGCGCCCGCTGTTCGGGTTCTTCCAGTCGCTCGCGCTGCCCGTCGGCGTCTACGCGCATGATTCGGATTTCACGGACTACAAGATCTCGAACGAGCAGCTCACCGAGCGCATCGAGAAGGCCATCGAGCGCGCCCTGCCGCTCGTGCGCTCGAGCCTCGTCGAGAAGGAGACCGTCGAGCGCACGCTCGCCGGCGAGGACGTCAGCGCGGAATAAGCTCGCCCGCGGCCTTCGCCCCGGCCGCCCGCAGCCAGACCGCGGTGTCGGCCATCGCCGCGTCGACCGAGCCGGCGAGTTCGGTGAGGGATGCCGACCATCCGCCCGCGTCGGCGGTGACCTGCCCCGCGATCACGCCGGTGATGATGCCGTCGCCCAGGGCGAGCACCCTCCCCACGACCTTGCCGGTGAGCGACTGCTCGTCGAACCGGCCCTCCCCTGAGAGCAGCACGTCGGCACGCGCCACCGCGTCGTGCAGCCCGCTGAGCTCGGCGAGATGATCGGCACCGGGGACGATCGTCGCTCCCCACACCGCCGAGAGGCCATAGCCCGCACCGCCGGCAGCCCCTGAGCCGGGCGCCGCGGGGTCGCCGCCGAGGAGCTCCGCGAAGTGCGCGAGCGCCGCGTCGAGCCGCTCGACCTGCTCCGGATTCGCGCCCTTCTGCGGGCCGAACACGGCGGCGGCACCTGTCGGTCCGAGTAGCGGAGCCGTGACATCCGTGAGCAGTATCGCGCCGCCCGCGGGCAGGGGCACGAGTCCGTCGCGGTGCACGTCGACGATGTCGGCGAGTCCGCGGCCGCCGTCCAGGACGAGCTCGCCCTGCTCGTCGAGCAGCACGAGGCCGAGCGCCGAGAGCGCTCCGGCGGCGCCGTCGGTCGACGCCGAGCCGCCGAGGCCGATGACGAGTTGCGCGGCCCCTGCATCAAGGGCGGCCCGGATGACCTCGCCGAGCCCGCGCGTCGTGGCGCCCAGTGCATCCAGCTCGCGCATGAGGGGAAGGCCGCTCGGCTGGGCCAGCTCGACCACGGCGGTGCCGTCGGGCAGCTGGAGCCATTCACCGGGGGTGGGGCGCCCGTCCGGTCCCGTCACGGAGCCGGCGCTGCGGCGGACCGCCCCGGGCACGGAGGCCTCGACCGCGTCGAGGGTGCCCTCGCCGCCGTCGGCCTGCGGCACGAGGACGATCTCATCGCCGGGCCGCACCGACCGCCAGCCCTCCGCGATCGCCTCGGCGACCTCCCGGGCCGACAGCGACCCCTTGAACGAATCGGGAGCGATGACGACCGTGGACACGGTCCACAGCGTACCAATCGGGGAAGGGCTTACCGCAGCGGGGCCGGAACCGCCGCCGAGTTGGTCCAGTCGATCGAGGCGCCCGAGCCGACCTTGCGCACCTCGGTGTCGAGCTGCTTGATGATCTCGTCGAGATCGCGCTGGGCGGAGGCGACCACGTGCAGCCGGACGCTCGAGGAGTCCCAGTCGACCAGGAACGAGCCGATCGGCGGTACCAGCACGACGCGCTCGGTGTCGGAGACGCGCACGGAGTGGTAGCTGCACAGCCGCCGCGCGAGCTCGCCGAGGGCGCGCACGCTGTCGAAGCGCAGGGTCCCGGTCATGGCGAGCATGCACCCGAGTGTGCCCGCCCGAGACGAACCCGGAGTTAACGTCAGGGGACGATCGGTGGCGCGTACTGCGGTCGTGCCCGAGGCGGCCGTGCGGTCAGACGCCGAGCGAGTCGAGCAGCGCGAGGAGGGCCTTCGCGTAGGCGTCGGCCGCGGCATCCGCGCTGAAAGTGCTGGTCACGCCATCAATGGTTGCCATCACGATGTAACCGTCGATGACAGTTAGTGACACGAAGGCCGGCCCGAGCGCTTCGCGCAGCTGGTGCTCGTGAGGATGCCACAGCGCCTCGTCGATGCTGACCGAGTCGAGCGCCCACTCGGTGGTTCCGTTGAAGCCGATCACGGTTCCCGTGCTGAACTCGTGCGCCTCGACGGTCATGTCACTCAGGACGAAGAGCTCCTCGTCGGCCTCGATCACGTCGATGCGGAAGGCGTCGCCGGTGCGCGGCCGCCACACCAGGCCCGAGTCGCGGAGTGCCCTCGCGAGCTCGGTGGAGATCATCTCCTCAGTATGCGCCGCGGACCTCCCCACCAGCCGATGAGCAACTTGTGACGATTCACACAGAACGTTTGGTGCGAGTCTGCAAAAAGTGCTCTAGAACGGCCGTGCTGAAGCAGCTTGTGACGACTCGAGAGGTTTCGATACAGGCGCCAGAGCGCCTTACTCAACCCGCGCTGACGCCGAAGAGGAGGCCGAGCAGGTACGTCGCACCCGCCGCGCCGAAGCCGATCGCGAGCTGGCGCAGCGCGCGCTTGAGCGGCGACGTGCCCGAGAGCAGCCCCACCACGGAGCCGGTCGCGAGCAGCGCGAGCCCGACGAGCACGGCCGCGATGATGACCGCGGTCAGGCCCTGCGCGCCGAACAGGTACGGCAGCACCGGGATGATCGCGCCCGACGCGAAGAAGCAGAAGCTCGAGACCGCGGCGCCGAGTGCGCTGCCGACGCTCTCGTGGTCGTCCGGACTGGCCTGCGCCATCTGCTGCCGCCCGGAGATGATGTCTGCCGCGTGCGCCTCGGCATCCTCGACCGACATGCCCCGGGCGCGGTACACCAGCGCGAGCTCGTTGGCGTTCACGTCGAGCGCCGCGACGGATTCGCTGCCGTTGGTGTTTGGCGTCGTGGCATCCAGCAGCTCGCGCTGGGAGCGCACGGACACGAACTCGCCGGCGCCCATCGAGAGTGCTCCCGCGAGGAGCCCCGCGATGCCCGTGAGCAGCACGATTCGCGTGTCGATGCCCGAGGCGCTCACTCCGAGCACGAGCGCCAGGTTCGAGACGAGGCCGTCGTTGGCCCCGAACACCGCGGCACGGAACGTGCCCGAGAGCCGCTGTCGCCCGCGAGCCGCGAGCGCGCGCACGACCTCCTCGTGAATGCGCTCGTCCGCCGCCATGGTCTCGGTCGCGTCGACGTCGGAGTCGTACGGCGAGCGGGACTCCGCGCGCTGGGCGAGGGCGAGCACGAACACCGAGCCGAAACGGCGCGCGAGGAATCCGAGCACGGCAGTGCGGGCATCCCGCCGGGGCTTTCCCACGCGGTCGCCCAGGAGATCGAGCCAGTGCTGCTCGTGGCGCCCCTCGGCGTCGGCGAGCGCGAGCAGGATCTCGCGCTCCTCCCCCGTGCGCCGTGCGGCGAGATCCCGGTAGACGGAGGCCTCAGCGCGCTCGGCGGCGAGGTACTTGCGCCAGCGGCGCAGATCGGCAGGTGTGGGGGCCATCAGAAGCCGGCGTACCGGATGCCCCAGCCCACGTTCCACGTCGAGCCGCCCTCGACCCACGAGAGCCCCAGGCCCGAGTTCAGCGCGTCGGGCGCCGCGGTCATGGGCTCGATGGCGACCGCGAGCCCCGGGCCGGAGAGCTTCGGGTAGGCCGGCGTCGTGAAGACCTGGACGTACGGGTGGTCCTCGTCCTGGACGAGCTGCACCTCGCGGCCGTCGGGCGCGCGCAGCGAGGCCGCGGCGCCGTCGACCGTCACGACAGAGCCGAACGCGGTGTCGAGCTCGAGGCCGCCGAGGCGGACCCCCTGCCGCAGGTCGTACTTCGTGCCGTCGACCGGCAGCTCGCCGTGGGGCAGGAGCCGGTCATCCACGTCGAAGTAGGTCGACGCGTGCACGGTGAGCACGAGCTCCTCCGCGGGCACATCGCCGATCGTGAGGAACGGGTGCGCGCCGCTCGCGACGGGCGCCTTCGCGGCGGAGAGGTTGCGCACGTCGTGCGTCACGCTCAGCCCGTTGTCGACCAGCTCGTACCGCACGCTCGTCTCGAGGTGGAACGGGTAGCCGTGCTGCGGGAACACCGTCGCGCCGAGGGTCACGCTCGACGCCGTGCGCTCGAGCAGCCGGTAGCCGGTGAATCGCAGCAGCCCGTGGATCGCGGTGCTGCGGGCCGGCTCCGTCACGTCGAGCTGCTGCGGCTGGCCGTCGAGGGTCCAGACGCCGTCCGCGACGCGGTTGGGCCAGGGCATGAGGATGATGCCCGAGGCGAAGGGCGTGAGCATCCCGTTGGGGTAGGACTGGACGAGCTCGACACCGCCCACGGTGAACCCGCGCAGGGCCGCGGCGACCTCCGCGATCGTCGCCGTCGCGCTGCCGCGGGTGATGGTGTACTGGGTGCCGGTGGGCTCGATGGTGCTGGTCACGCGTCAACCCTATCGACAGCCAGCCCCGCCGCTTCAAGGTCGGCGAGCTCCTCGGCCGAGGCATCCCCCGCCGTCACGAGGGAGTCGAACCTGTCGATGCCGCCGATCACCGCGAGGTCGATGCGGCCGATCTTCGTCCCGTCCGCGATGAGCACCCGGCGCTTGGCGCGCGCGAGCACGCGGCTCTTGATCTCGGCCTCTGGCAGGTTCACGTTCGTCACGCCGCCGGTCGCATGGATGCCGTTGCAGCCGATGAACGCCGCATCCAGGTGCAGCGACTCGAGCATGGGAATGGCGAACGGGCTCACGAGGGAGTGCTGCAGCGGCCGCAGCGTGCCGCCCGTGACGATCACGGTGAACCGCGGCAGGGCGGGCTCGAGCGCGAGCGCGATCGTGAGCCCGCAGGTCACGACCGTGACGTCGTGCAGGTCCTGCCGCTCGACGAGCGCGTGGGCCAGCGCCATAGCGGTGCTCCCCGCGTCGACGTAGATGCCCTGGCCCGGCGCGACGAGCCGCGCGGCTGCTCGGCCGATGGCGCGCTTGGCCGCGGCATCACGGTCGAGCGATGACTCGAGGGATGACTCGGCCCCCGTCAGCACGGGCATGGCGCCGCCGTGCACCCGCACTACCGCGCCGGCGCTCTCCAGCGCGGTGAGGTCGCCGCGCACGGTCACCTCGCTCACGCCGAGCTCGAGACTCGCGTCGGCAACCCGGATGAAACCGCGCTCGGCGACGAGGCGCGCGAGCCGTTGGCGGCGGGGCTCGGCGCTTACGAATTCCTTCGTATTCGAAACCATCACTTTCGATATCGTAATGCCATGCTTACCGCTGGGATCACCAAGCACGAGACGACGCTCGCCGACGGCCGCGACCTCGTCTACTACGACGACGCGGATACGGTGCTCGGCCCCGTGCGCGCCATCGACGGCAGGGCCCTCGACCCCCGGCCCGCGACCGCGACGATGCGGCAGGACCCGCTCACCGGAGAGTGGATCTCGATCGCGGCCGCCCGGCAGAACCGCGTGTTCCTGCCGCCCGCCGACCAGGACCCGCTCGCGCCCGCCACACCCTCGAACCCATCGGAGGTGCCGAGCAACTACGACGTCGCGGTGTTCGAGAACCGCTCGCCGTCATTCGGGCCCGCGCTGGGGGAGCTCGACCTCTCGGGGCTCGCCCTGGGCCGCAGCGCCCCCTCCCACGGCCGCTGCGAGGTGGTGTGCTTCAGCCCCGAGCACGAGGGCTCGTTCGGTTCGCTCAGCGAGTCCCGAGCGCGCACCGTGATCGAGGCGTGGGCAGACCGCACCGAGTTCCTCTCGGCGCTCCCCGGCGTGCAGCAGGTGTTCCCGTTCGAGAACCGCGGCGAGGCGATCGGCGTCACACTGCACCACCCGCACGGCCAGATCTACAGCTACCCCTATGTGACGCCTCGCACCCAGCGGCTGATCGAGTCTCTCAAGCAGTACGGCCCGACACTGTTCGACGACATCCTGCAGTTCGAGCGGGCGTCGGAGCGCGTTGTGCTCACAGGCGAGCACTGGACCGCCTACGTGCCGTTCGCGGCCCGGTGGCCGCTCGAGGTGCACATGCTGCCGCACCGGCACGTGCCCGACTTCGCGGAGACGAATGCCGAGGAGCGCGACGAGCTCTCCGCGCTGTACCTGCGGCTGCTGCGCGGCATAGACGCGCTGTACGGCTCTCCCACTCCGTACATTGCGGCGTGGCACCAGGCGCCCGTCGTGGCCTCGCGCGGGGACATCCGGCTCATGCTGCAGGTGACCTCGCCCCGCCGGGCGGAATCTAAACTGAAGTACCTCGCGGGCTCGGAGAGCGCGATGGGGGCATGGATCGGCGACATCCCCCCGGAGCAGGCCGCCCAGTTCATTCGGGAGGGAATCGCACGTGTCTGACATCCGCGACGAGGTAGCCGCCGGCTTCCAGGAGATCTACGGGAGCGCCCCGCTCGGCATCTGGTCGGCCCCCGGCCGCGCCAACCTGATCGGCGAGCACACCGACTACAACGAGGGCTTCGTGCTGCCGTTCGCGATCAACCGGCGCACCGTCGTCGCGCTGGGTGCTCGCGAGGACGGCGTCATCCGCGTGGCCTCCGCCTTCGCCGACGAGGTCGCCGAGATCGCCCTCTCCGAGCTCGCACCTGAGCGCCTGCGCGACTGGTCCGCGTACCCCCTCGGCGTCGCGTGGGCCCTCGGCCAGTACGGCGCCGACCTCGGCGCTGTGCCGGGCGTCGACCTGTACATCGAATCGACGGTGCCCGTGGGCGCCGGCCTGTCCTCCTCCGCCGCGATCGAGAGCGCGGTCGCCGTGGCGCTCAACGAGGTCTGGCAGCTCGGCCTCAGCCTGCAGACCCTCGCCCGCGTCGGGCAGCTCGCCGAGAACAAGGCCGTCGGTGCCCCGACCGGGATCATGGACCAGTCCGCGTCGCTGCTCGGCCGCCACGACCAGGCGGTCTTCCTCGACTGCCGCTCGCTCGAGTCCGAGCTCGTCGAGCTCGGGTTCGCCGATGCGGGGCTCGAACTGCTCGTGATCGACACCGGGGTCTCGCACGACCACTCCACCGGCGGGTACGCCGCGCGACGGGCATCCTGCGAGCTCGGCGCCCGGCTGATGGGCGTGCCGGCCCTGCGCGACCTCGGGGTGGAGGACCTGCCGCGAGCGCGCGACGTGCTCGATGACGAGACCTTCCGGCGCGTGCGGCACATCATCACCGAGAACCAGCGGGTGATCGACACGGTCACGGCGCTGCGCACCGAGGGGCCGCTCGCGATCGGCGACCTGCTCTACGACTCGCACATCTCCATGCGCGACGACTTCGAGATCTCGGTTTCCGAGCTCGACCTCGCGGTCGAGACCGCTCAGGCCAACGGCGCGATCGGCGCACGGATGACCGGCGGCGGGTTCGGCGGGGCCGCGATCGCCCTCGTGCCCTCCGAGGGCATCTCGCGCATCCAGGTCGCGATCGACGGCGCCTTCGCGGAGCACGGCTTCTCGCAGCCGACCATGTTCACGGTCACCGCGAGCGACGGCGCCGGCCGGAACTAGTACTCGAGGAACACCTTCAGGACGAACCAGACGGCGAATCCGACGGCCACGAGACTCGCCACCCCGACCCAGAGTCTCGCCCAGGGGAAACGCTTCCTCGCACTCACAGCGAACAGGCTATCGTTCCCGCGATATCCGCCGTACAAGTGAAGATGATTCGGCAGTAGGGTCAGGCATGGCCCGTTACCCGCACCCCGCACTCGCTGTGGTCCTGCTCGGCACACTCGCGCTCTCAGCGTGCGGCGGAAGCGCGGGGGCGGCCTCCACGGCCTCACCAACCGTGACAGCCGCTCCCCCGGCGAGCGCCACCGCCACTCCCAGCACTACCGCGCCACCCACGGCGACCGCCGTGCCCGTCGACCCGAGCATCCTGTTCACCATCTCAGCGACCGTGACCGCGGGCGATGGCGGCGTCGCGCACGTGGTGCAGACCGTCTACCGGCCGGCGGCGACCCCGCCCGCGGGCACCGAGGGCCTCCTCGACGCCGAGTGCGACGGCTGGCGCGCGCAGTTCCCCTCGCCCGCCTACGTCCGCTCGACCTACGTGGCCACGACGGTCGGCTCCGGCTCGTGGACGGGCGGGCGGATCGGCCTCTCGATGAACGGCTGGCCCGTCTACACGGGCGACTACAGCACCTTCCAGGCGTACTGCGCGACCGTGCTCGCCCACATTCCCGGCACCGTCGAATCCGTCACGCCCGTACCGGCAGGCGGGTCTCCGGATGCCGCGGACGGCTGGGCCACGCTGTTCTACGGTTTCGGCATCCCGGACGACGACAGCCCCACCGTGCTGAGCGACTGCGTGATCACCCTGGGCGCCGACGCGCTCGCCAGCCCGATCGCCGCGACCTGGCCGACGAAGCCGCAGGTCTACCCCGGCTCAACCTGCGACGTGAACCGCTAGAGCCGCTCGGCCGCGTCGACGACGTTCTTCAGCAGCATCGCGCGCGTCATCGGCCCGACCCCGCCGGGCACCGGCGAGAGGTAGCCGGCGACCTCGGCGACGCCCGGGTCGACGTCGCCCACGAGGCGCGCCTTGCCGGTCTCCGGGTTCACGACGCGCGTGATCCCCACGTCGAGCACGGCCGCGCCCGGCTTCACCCACTCCGGCTGGATGAGCCCCGCCACCCCGACTGCCGCGACGAGGATGTCGGCGCGGCGCACATAGCTCTCGAGGTCCTCGGTGCGGGAGTGCGTGAGCGTCACCGTCGCATCGAGCCCCTTGCGGGTGAGCAGCAGCCCGAGCGGCCGGCCCACGGTGAGCCCGCGCCCCACGACGACGACGTGCTTGCCCGAGATCGGCACGCCGTAGCGCTGCAGCATCTCCACGATCCCGGCCGGCGTGCAGGGCAGCGGCGAGCTGATCTCCCCGCCGACGCCGAGCACGAGGCGGCCCAGGTTCGTGGGGTGGAGGCCGTCGGCATCCTTGTCCGGGTCCATCAGCTCGAGCATCGCGTTCTCGTCGAGGCCCGCGGGCAGCGGAAGCTGCACGATGTAGCCCGTGACGGCGGGGTTGGCATTGAGGTCGGCGATCGCCGCCCGAACGTCGTCGGCGGATGCCTCGGCCGGCAGGTCCACCCGGATCGACTCGATCCCCACCTCGGCGCAATCGCGGTGCTTGCCCGCGACGTACGAGAGGGAGCCGGGGTCGGTGCCGACGAGCAGGGTGCCGAGCCCCGGGACGATCCCGCGGGCCTTGAGCGCGGCGATCCGGCCGCGCAGCTCGTCTTTGACGGCGGTCGCGGTGGCCACGCCGTCGAGCTTCACTGCGGTCATCTGTTCTCCGTTCGTCAGCTGGTTGAGTAGGCCCGCTAGGGGCGTATCGAAACCAGTCAGTCGAGCAGCCGGTTTCGATACAGGCGCCGGAGCGCCTTACTCAACCCACGTTCCGGGCGACTCGAGGCCCGGGTAGAGCGGGTAGCCGTCGGTGAGCTTCAGGACCCGGGCGCGGAGGGCCGCGACATCCGGGCCGGGCTTGAGGGCCGTCGCGATGATGTCGGCGACCTCCGTGAACTCGGCGTCGCCGAAGCCGCGGGTGGCGAGGGCCGGCGTGCCGATGCGGACGCCCGAGGGGGTCATCGGCGGGCGCGGGTCGAACGGCACGGCGTTGCGGTTGACGGTGATGCCGACGGAGTGCAGCACGTCCTCGGCGTCCTGGCCGTGGATCGCGGCGTTGCGCAGGTCGACGAGCACGAGGTGCACGTCGGTGCCGCCGGTCAGCACGTCGATGCCGTGCTCGACCGCGTCGGGCGCGGTGAGGCGCTCGGCGAGGATCTTCGCGCCGCGGATCGTGCGCTCCTGGCGGTCTGTGAACTCCGGCTCGCCCGCGAGCTTGAACGCGGTCGCCTTGGCGGCGATGACGTGCATGAGCGGGCCGCCCTGCTGGCCGGGGAAGACGTTCGAGTTGATCTTCTTCTGCAGCTCGAGGTCGTTGGTCAGGATGAAGCCGGACCGGGGGCCGCCGATGGTCTTGTGCACCGTGGAGGAGGTGACGTGCGCGAACGGCACGGGCGAGGGGTGCAGCCCGGCCGCGACGAGCCCGGCGAAGTGCGCCATGTCGACCCAGAGCTTGGCGCCCACCTCGTCGGCGATGGCGCGGAACGCCTCGAAGTCGAGCTGGCGCGGGTAGGCCGACCAGCCGGCGATGAGCACGTGCGGCTTCACCTCGAGGGCCTTCTGGCGGACGACATCCATGTCGATGAGGAAGGTGTCGGGGTCGACGCCGTAGGCGTGGGCCTCGTAGAGCTTGCCGGAGAAGTTGAGCCGCATGCCGTGGGTGAGGTGGCCGCCGTGCGCGAGCTCGAGTCCGAGAATCCGGTCGCCGGGCTCGGCGATGGCCGCGAGCACTGCGGCGTTCGCGGAGGCGCCGGAGTGCGGCTGCACGTTGGCGTACGCGGCGCCGAAGAGCTCCTTCGCACGGGAGATCGCGAGCGACTCGGCGATGTCGACGAACTCGCAGCCGCCGTAGTAGCGACGGCCGGGGTAGCCCTCGGCGTACTTGTTGGTCAGCACCGAGCCCTGGGCCTCGAGCACGGCCCGGGGCACGAAGTTCTCGGAGGCGATCATCTCGAGCGTGCCGCGCTGGCGACCCAGCTCCTGCTCGAGAACCTTGGCGATCTCGGGATCGACTTCAGCCAGCGGCGAATTGAACGTAGACGACATGGAACTCTCCTCAACACACTCAACGGATAGGACTAACGGTATCCGGTGGGCCCAGGCGTACGGCCCACTCGAGGTGGAGATTGCCGCTCCCCGATGGTTGCCCATCTCAACGCCAGTCGCGACAGGTTCAGTGTAGCGCGAGGCGACGGCGCAGTAGGAGGAGGAGCCCGCCCGCGACCAGCAGGTCGAGGCCGAGAACGGCGGCCGGCCAGGCGTTCACGCCGGTCGCCGCGAGGGCGGCCCCCACCACGACGCTGTAGGCCGCGGTGGCACTGCCGGCGGCGCTGGTCGCGGTGATCGTGAAGGCCGAGGTGCCGAGGGCCGTGGGTGTGCCCGACAGCAGCCCGGTCGCCGGGTTCAGCGTGATCCCGGCCGGCAGGGTGCCCGCCGCGAGTGCGAAGGTGGGAGCGGGGCTGCCTCGGCGGGCGGTCGCGAACGAGTACGGGGTGCCGAGTGCGCCCGACGGTGCGGAGAGGGCGGGCGCGAGGGTGGGGACGATGTCGAGGCTCACGACGTAGACCGCGGCGCCCGACGCGACGTAGGCGGTGAGGCTGTCTGGGGCGACAGTGAGATCTGTGCCGCTCGCTCCGACGGTGATCGCCGGCCCCACCGTCGAACTCGCCAGATCGATGGAGTAGAGGTCTGCGGTACCGGTGTTGGAGAGGACCAGCAGCTTGGCCCCGTCAGGGGTGATGTTCACGTAGTAGGGAGAGGTTCCCAGCGCAATCGACGAGAGGCCTCCCGTGGCGACGTCGATGACCCCGATCGACTGCGTGCCCATCACACCGACATAGACGCTCGCGCCGTCGGGCGCGGCCACGAGGTCGAACGGATTCGGCATGACGATCGTGTCGACCACGGCAAACGTGGCCAGGTCGACCACGGAGACCGAGTTGTCGCCGTTGTTCGCCACGTACGCCTTGGAGCCGTCGGCGACAATGGCCACGCCCCACGGGAAGGCGCCGACGGGAACGGTGTGCGTGACCCCGAGGCCGGCGTCGAGGACGGTGACAGAGTTGCCTTGGTAGTTTCCGATGACGACCGTCGTGCTGTCTGCGCTGACGGCGACTTTCCGAGGGTCGGCGCCCACGGGGTAGACCGCGATCTGAGTGGCCGACGCCACATCGATGACCGAGACGGTCATATCCAGTCCGTTGGCCACGTAGGCCCGGAGGCCGTTCGGCGCGAATGCGACACCGACCGGCCAGGACCCGACCACGATCGAGCCGGTCACGAGCCCGGATGCCACGTCGATGACCCTCACCGTGTTGCCCACCCCCTCGGTGACGTACACCGTGGCGCCATCCGGTGACATCGCGATGCCAGCGGGCGACACTCCCGTCGGGATGGTTCCCGTCAGCGAGTCGGCCGACGCCGCCAGCAGCGGCGACACCACGAGGGCTGCGGCAACGAGGGCGACGGCGAGCACGCGGGAAGAGCGGGAAATCGGGGAAGCCATGGGCCGTCCGTCCTGTAGGTCGTACGACCCGGCGGAACCCAGGTGGTTGCGAGCCTAGTTCACGGCATGGTGACAACCGGCCGTCCGACGTGAAAGGATTGGCCGATAGTTAGTTAGGACTCCTGACAAACCCGGAGAAAACGATGCGGATGCTCGCGGCGCTGCTGCTCGTACTGCTCGCCGGGTGCGCCCCCGTCCAGAATGGAAGCCCCATGCCCTCAGTGATCCCCGCTCCCGTGTCCATGCAGGTGCACGACGGATGGCGCGACCTCGTCGGGCCCGAGCTCGTCATCGGGTCCGGGGTGCCCGAGGGCTACACGCTCGAGATCGACAGCGCGGGCATCCGGATCTCCGCCGGCGACGCCGCCGGTGCCTTCTTCGCCCAGCAGACCCTGCGCCAGCTCACCGTCGACGGGCGCGTGCCGTTCGTGAGCATCGAGGACCACCCGCGCTTCGCCTACCGGGGCGCCATGCTCGACGTCGCGCGCCACTTCTTCGGCGTCGAGGACGTCAAGCGCTACATCGACGACATCGCGCTTCTCAAGTTCAACTACCTGCACCTGCACCTCACGGACGACCAGGGCTGGCGCATCCAGATCGACTCGTGGCCCGAGCTGACCGTGGCCGGGGCGACCACCGAGATCGGCGGGCGGGGCGGCGGCTTCTACACGAAGGCCGACTACGCCGAGATCGTCGCGTACGCGGCCTCGAAGTTCATCACCGTCGTGCCCGAGATCGACATGCCGGGCCACACGAACGCCGCGAGCGTCGCCTACCCCGAGCTGAGCGACATCCCGGTCGTGCCGTACGAGGGCATCGAGGTCGGCTTCAGCTCGCTCGCGATCCGCAGCGAGAAGACGTACGAGTTCGTGGATGACGTCGTGCGCGAGGTCGCCGCGATGACCCCGGGCCCGTACCTGCACCTGGGCGGCGACGAGTCGCTGTCGACCACGGACGAGGACTTCCTCTACTTCATCGGCCGCGCCACCGCGATCGCGGCGAAGTACGGCAAGACCCTCATCGGCTGGCACGAGATGGGCCGCAGCAGCGAGCTGCCCGCCGGCACGATCGGGCAGTACTGGAGCTACACGACGCCGCAGGAGGGCGCCGCCGAGCACACGCTCTCGTTCGTGGAGCAGGGCGGGCAGGTCATCATGTCGCCGGCGAACGCCGCCTACCTCGACCAGAAGTACGACGCGCTCACCGAGCTCGGGCTGCAGTGGGCGGGCCCGACCTCGGTCCCCGAGTCGTACGAGTGGGACCCGGCCGCGATCATCCCGGGTCTCGGGGAGTCGCAGATTCTTGGCGTCGAGGCGCCAATGTGGACGGAGACGCTCGCCGACATCCAGGACGTCGAGTACATGGCGTTCCCGCGCATCGCCTCGATCGCCGAGATCGCGTGGTCGCCGGTCGGGCCGCGCGACTTCGAGGCGTTCACGCCGCGGCTCGACAACTTCGTGGCGCTGCTCGACGAGCTCGGCGTGAAGCACTACCTGGCGTTCCCCGGCAAGGGCTAGCCCGGCCGGTTGCGTTTCGCACCGGGCGGCCGGAGGCCCGCGCCGCCCGCCTAGTGCAGCCGGTACGCCCGGCGCGCGAGCCACGCGTTCGCGAAGATCACGAGCGCGAGGCCGACCACGGTGATACCGATGTCGAACCAGGGCAGTGCGCCGACGCCGAGGCCGTCGAGCACGAGGCCGCCGAGGAGCGCGCCCATTCCGATCGCGAAGTTGAACGACGTGGTGAAGTAGGAGGCGGCGACGTCGCGCACCCGCACTGACGCCGTGTGGAGCATCCGGGTCTGCAGCAGGCTCGGCAGCGCGCCGAACGCGGCGCCCCACACGCCGACCGCGACCAGCGCGATCCACTGGACGTGCATGAACAGGGCGATCGTGGTGATGGCGACCAGAACGATGCTGATGGCCCCGACCATGGCGCCGCGGGGGAACTTGTCGCCCAGTGTGCCAGCGAGGATGAGCCCGACCGCCCCCGCGCCGCCGTACAGGAAGAGCACGCCCGCGACGGCACTCGGCTCGATCCCCACCGGGCCGATGAGGAACGGCGCGATGTACGTGTAGAAGAGGTTGTGGCCGAGAGCGACGAGCACCACGATCACGCCGACGATGATCACGCCGGGCACGGTGGGGTCGCGGCGCATCGGGATGGGGATCTCGCCGGTCGCGAGGTCCTCACCGTGCCGCACGGCGGGCAGCAGCTTCGCCGTCACGAGGGTGAGGACCAGAACAGCTCCGGCAAGGATGCCGAACGCGAGCCGCCACCCGAGCGAGTGGCCCAGCGCAGTGCCGAGCGGCACCCCGAGCACGAACGCAGCGGTACCGCCGCCGCCCGTGATGGAGATCGCGCGGGCCAGCTGGTGCTTCGGCACGAGGTGCGCGGAGTACGCGCCGACCACCGACCAGAACAGCCCGTGCGCAAGACCGCCGATCACCCGCGCCACGACGAGCACCTCATAGGTAGGAGCGACAGCCGCGAGCACGTTGCCGAGGATGAAGACCACGAGCACGACGAGCACGAGCGACTTGCGCGAGTACCGGCGAGTGAGCACGGCGAGCGGCGTCGCGGTCAGCACGACGGTGCCCGCGAAGACGGTGACGAGGATGCCGACCTGCGACTCGGATACCTTGAGCTGCTCCGCGATCTCGGGCAGCAGGCCGGTCGGCAGGAACTCGCTCGTGACCATCATGAAGATGAGGGCCGAGAGGGTGAAGAGACCCACCCAGGGGAAAGGCTTGGCGGTAGTTGCTGGCGCGTCCATGAGGACGGTGGTTCCGTTCGATCTGTGCGGCGTGCGTCGCCA
Source organism: Rhodoglobus sp. (assembly GCA_025463515.1). Classification (GTDB taxonomy): domain Bacteria; phylum Actinomycetota; class Actinomycetes; order Actinomycetales; family Microbacteriaceae; genus Rhodoglobus. Next base: position 6,917 of record JAODAQ010000053.1, on the reverse strand, counting down.
GCGGGACGGCGCGGGCCATGCGCGGTCGCTCCAAGCCTAGGCCCTACGCTGGTTTCGTGACCGAAGCCTCCACGCACTGGATCCTGACCCTCGTCTGCGAGGACAGGCCCGGAATCGTGCACGCCATCTCCGGCGCGATCGTGGAGGCCGCGGGCAACATCACCGAGTCGCAGCAGTTCTCCAGTGCAGACACGGGCCGCTTCTTCATGCGCCTTCAGGTCGAGTCCGCGGCATCCCGCGACGCCTTTGAAACCGCGCTCGCCCCCGTGACGGCCAAGTACGGGATGACGTGGGAGCTCGACGTCGTCGGGCGCCCGCTGCGCACCCTCGTGCTCGTCTCGAAGGCGGGGCACTGCCTCAACGACCTGCTCTACCGCGAGCGAGCGGGCCAGCTCTCGGTAGACATGCCGCTCGTTCTCAGCAACCACCCGGACCTCTCGAGCCTCGCCCAGTTCTACGACGTGCCGTTCGAGGCGCACGCCGTCAGCTCCCCCGGCCAGAAGCTCGCCTTCGAGGAGCGCGTGCTCGAGGTGGTCGAGGAGCACGACATCGAGCTCGTGGTGCTCGCGCGGTACATGCAGATCCTCTCTCCGGAGCTGTGCGCGGCGCTCAGCGGCCGGGTCATCAACATCCACCACTCCTTCCTCCCCGGCTTCAAGGGCGCGAACCCCTACAAGCAGGCGCACGCGCGCGGTGTGAAGCTCATCGGCGCCACCGCGCACTTCGTCACGAGCGACCTCGACGAGGGCCCGATCATCGAGCAGAACGTGGTGCGCGTCGACCACTCGCGCAGCTGGCAGGAGCTCGTCGCGATCGGCCAGGACGAGGAGTCCCGCACCCTCACCCAGGCGGTCAAGTGGTTCGCCGAGCGCCGCGTCCTCCTGGACGGCGCCCGCACCATCATCTTCAAATAATCCGGATGCCGCGGCTCCCGCCGCGCCAATATACTGAGCTACCCCTACCTCCCAGTTCGGACTGGCCCGTGACCGTTCTGCCTCGCGTCCTCGCGGCTTTTGGCGCGCTCGCGCTCGGGCTGGGCGGGGCGCTCGTGGTGGCGGCGCCGGCGAGCGCGGCGACGGTCACCGTCTCCAACAACGTCGACGACGGGCTGGCCGGCAGCCTCTCGTACGCACTCTCGAACTACACGGCCGGCGACACCATCGACATCACGACGGCGGGACCGGTCATCGCGTCCGCTGCCGGGCTCCCGACGATCTTCGACGACGTGACGATCACCGGGCCCGCGGGCGGGACGACGATCGTCATCGATGCAACTGGCGGCGGATTCAACGTCTCGGCCGCGACGCTCACGATGACGGACGTGGATGTCACGTCTGACACTCCCGGCTCAGGCCAGGGCATCGCCGTGCTCGACGGCAGCCTCATCCTCTCGAACGCGTCGGTGCGCGATTTCGACATCAACATCTTCTACGTCGACAGCGCGGGCGGGAGCACGATCACCCTCACCGACGTGGATACTGGCGGCGCCCTCGCCACTCCCGCGACGATGGGCGTCGCGATCCAGGACGTCGACGGAGGCGTATCGCTGACCAGGGTGTCAGTCTCCTACACGGACGGAGCCGGAGTGCTCGTCGGCACGAGCGGCGGCAGCGTCGACCTCGACACCGTCTCCGCGGTGGACGGCTCGGGCATCCTCATTCAGTCCACCGACACCACCGTCACGGCCGCTCACGTGACAACGGCCCGGACCCTCGATGGACTCACCGTCTTCCTCGATGGCGCCACCCTCGACCTCAGCGACCTGCAGGTCAGCGACACCGATGATGTCGGCGCGGTCATCACCGCCACCAACGGGTCGACCGCGACGCTCACCACGGCCACGATCACCACGAGCGCAGACTCCGGCATCGTGCTCGAGGCCGAGGACAGCTCGATAGAAGCCACCGGTGTGGAGTCGCACCACAACGGGCCCGGTCCTCTCGGGTGCGGGTGCGCGGGCGGTTTCGGGTCGGGTATCGAACTCTACGGAGACAACTCGACGGTGACCCTGACGGGTGCGAGCACCCACGACAACACGGCCGCCCGCGGTGGCGGCATCTACGTCGGCGAGGCGTCGAACGCCTCCACCGTCACCATCTCGGGTGCGACAGTCACCGACAACACAGCGACCGGCGGCTACGGGGGCGGCATCGACCTTGACGTCATCGAGGATGCCGGGACAACGGTCACGATCACCGGCGCGACGATCTCCGGCAACTCAGCCAAGTTCGGCGGCGGGATCGCAGCCCCGGGCATCGGCTCGGGGGCGAAGGTCTCCGTAACCGGCTCGACGACGATTACCGACAACCACGTGACCGAGGATGGCGGCGGCATCATCGTCGAGTCGCTCGCCGATGACGGGTCGAGCTTCACCCTGAGCGACTCCACGGTCAGCCTGAACACGTCCGTCGACTTCGGAGCGGGCGTGTACCTGCTCGACATCGGCGCCGGCACGACCAGCACCGCAAGGGCGACAATCCAGCGCACGACTGTCGACAGCAACACCGCTGGTGGCTACGGGGGAGGTATCGCCATCAACGACCCGGCCGCAGGGACGAGCGGGCAGCCGACTGTGCTCATCGACAGCACCACGGTGTCGAACAACGTCACGCCCTACGGCGGCGGCGGCATCCATGTCCGACGAACGTCGAACGGGCCGGAAGCGGTCGTAATGGTCGTCAACAGCACTGTCTCCGGCAACGACGCACAGCTCGGCGGCGGCATCGACCTGAATGCTGACAACTACGGCGTGTTCGGCGGACCCGGCGTTCCCTACATTCCCGGGCCGGACATCCTAAGAACGGTGATCAGCCAGTCCACCATTGCTGGCAACTCAGCGCACACCTCCGCCGGGGTCGCCGGCAACACCGGCGACCATACCATCGAGATCGACAACTCGATCGTCTCCGGCGGCACGAGCAACAATGGCAACACTGCCGACGACTTCGACCCGAGCCCCACCTTCGCAATCAGGTACAGCCTCGTACAGAGCCCTCGCGCGGGCACGGTGATCCCGACCGGAGTGGGCAACGTCGTCGGCGTCGACCCGCTGCTTGCCGCCCTCGCGAACAATGGCGGGACTACCAAGACCCGATTGCTCGCTCCCGGCTCCCCTGCGTACAACGCGGGCAACCCCGCCTTCGCGGGCGCGGGGCTGCTCGACCAGCGCGGCCAGGCCCGTGTCTACCAGCGCCTCGACATGGGCGCCGTCGAGTGGCACCCCGCGCTCGCCGTGACCGGGACCGAGCTCACCCCGGGCCCGTCGCTCGTCGCGTTCCTGCTGCTGTTCACCGGCCTCGCAATGGTCGCCTACTCGCGGCTGCGCTCAGCCGCCTGACACTGCCGCCCTCGCGCGCGCGACCAACGACGGGTCGGTCTCGTCCCACTCCATCGTCCCCTCGGCCGTGCCCGAGCCGATCGAGAAGCCGCCGGGCGTGCTGCGGATGCGCTTCGCCGACAGGTGCACGGCGTCGACTCCGGTCGCGGCGATGCCCGCGATCGACTCGATGGTCACGCCGCCCCCGGCCATGATCTCGATGCGTCCCGCGCCGGCCTGCACCAGGTCGCGCAGAGCGGGCATACCGTCGACCGCGGTGGATGCCCCGCCCGAGGTCAGAATGCGGCGAACTCCGGCGGCCGACAGTGACGCCAGCCCCGCCACGGGGTCGGCCAGCAGGTCGAACGCGCGGTGGAACGTGACATCCGTGCCGCCCGCGGCGTCGACGAGCCGCTCGAGGGCCGCAGCGTCCACGGCACCGCCCCGAAGCGCGCCTACGACCACTCCCGCCGCACCGGCCGCGACCGCGCTGCGCACGTCGGCGACCATCACGCGCAGTTCGTCCTCGGTGTAGCTGAAGTCGCCCGGGCGGGCGCGCACGAGCACGTGCACGGGCAGCGGCCCGGCGGCCTTCAGCGCGAGCGCGACGAGCCCCGCCGAGGGCGTGAGGCCGCCCAGGGCGAGCGCGGAGCACAGCTCGACCCGGTCGACTCCGGCGCGGGCTGCGACCGTGATGCCTGAGACATCCTGCACAGCTATTTCGAGCTTCATCCTGCCCACGCTAGCGCGGGCTGCCGCCTAGGGTTGACCCCGTGAGCACCCTCTTCCACTCGGCACGAAAACTCGACGCGCACGGCCAGGTCGACGACTTCTGGATGCTCGTCGAGAGCGGCACCATCAAGGCCACGGGCAGCGGGCACGAGCGGCCGGATGCCGCCACCGAGGTCGACGTCGCGGGACACTGGCTCACCCCGGGCTTCGTCGACCTGCACGGCCACGGGGGTGGTGGCCACGCCTATGACGACGGCGCGGACGAGCTGCTCGCCGCCGTCGCCACCCACCGGGCCCACGGCACGACGCGCTCGGTGATCAGCCTGGTCGCGAACCCGCTCGACGATCTCGTGCGGAGCCTCGGCGTCATCGCCGAGCTCGCCGCCGCCGACCCGCTCATCCTCGGAGCGCACCTCGAGGGGCCCTTTCTCGCCCCCGAGAACCGCGGCGCCCACAGCCCGGCCTACCTGCTCGACCCGTCGCCCGCCGCAGTCGACACCCTGCTCGAGGCCTCCCGCGGCACGCTGCGGCAGATCACGATCGCGCCCGAGCTGCCGAACGCATTCGAGGCGATGAACGTGCTCGTCGAGGCCGGGGTCGCCGTCGGGATCGGGCACACCATGGCCGACGACGTGCTCGCGAAGCGGGCCTTCGACCTGGGCGCGCGGATCCTCACCCACGCGTTCAACGCGATGCCGGGCATCCACCACCGCGCTCCCGGTCCCGTGATCGCCGCGTTCGACGACGAGCGGGTGACTCTTGAGCTGATCCTGGACGGCAAGCACGTGCATCCCAGCGTCGCTGCGCTTGCCTTCGGTGCTGCGCCCGGGCGCATCGCCCTCGTGACCGACGCGATGGCGGCCGCGGGCTCGGAGGACGGCGACTACACCCTCGGCACCCTCAATGTCGCCGTGCGCGACGGCCTCGCGATGCTGCGCGGCACCACCACGATCGCCGGCTCGACGCTCACCCAGGACCGCGCTCTGCGGATCGCGATGCGCGACGCGGGCATCGCCCCGGCCGCCGCCGTGGAGGCCCTCACGCTGACACCCGCCCGCGCCCTCGGCCTCGACCACCGGCACGGGCTGCTCGCCCCCGGCTTCGCGGCCGACGCCGTGCTGCTCGACCATGCTTGGCACGTGACGCGGGTGTGGGCGGACGGCGCCCCGATCGGGGCCTAGCGCCGGGGTAGACAGGTCGGTATCCTGCAGGCCTGGGGGTGTTCCATGCGGGTGCTGGCCGCGGTCGTGGGTGTCGTGCTCGCTGCCGTGCTGCTGCCCGCTCCCGCGTTCGCCGCGAGTCCCGCACCCACCCCGGTCGTCGTCGGCAACCAGCTCATCGACTCGCGCACCGGGGAGGGCTTCGCCCCGCACGGCGCCAACTGGCCGGGCTTCGAGTACGCGTGCGTGCAGGGCTGGGGCTACTCCGGCTCGTACTCCCCCGCCGAGGCCGCGGCGATCGCGAGCTGGGGCATCAATGTCATCCGCGTGCCGCTCAACCAGAGCTGCTGGCTCGGGCTGCCCGGCATGAGCTACGGGAGCGCCGCCGGGTATCGCGCGGCAGTGCAGGCCTGGGTAGGCCAGCTCAACGCCGCCGGGGTGGCCGTGCTGCTCGACCTGCACTGGTCGGCTCCCGCCGGCGTCGCCGCGACCGGCCAGCGCGCCATGGCCGACGCGCAGTCGGTGACGTTCTGGTCGAGTGTCGCCGGCTCCTTCAAGAGCAGCCCCTCGGTCATGTTCGACCTGTTCAACGAGCCGTACTCGCGCTGGAACGACGCTACGCACTCGTGGGCCTTCCAGCTGACGTGGGACTGCTGGCAGTCCGGTGGATGCGCGGCCCCCTCGGTCGACGACACCCAGCCGCTCACGGGCGCGACATATACCGTTACCGGCATGTCGGCACTCGTCGCGGCGGTGCGTGCTGCGGGTGCATCCCAGCCGCTCTGGCTCGGCGGCCTGAACTACAGCAACGACCTCACCGGCTGGCTCGCCCATCGGCCCGCCGACGACCAGCTCGTCGCGAGCTGGCACAACTACATCGGGCAGGGCTGCGACACCCTCGCGTGCTGGAACAGCCAGATCGCGCCCGTGGCGGCCGTCGTTCCGGTCGTCGCCACCGAGTTCGGCCAGAACTCCAGCACGACGAGCGCGGGCTACATGGACGGCTTCATGACCTGGGCCGACGCGCACGGCGTGGGCTACCTGCCGTGGGCCTGGTGGGACGTGCAGCTCTCGGAGGACCGCGGCAACAGCATCTACGCGCTCATCAACCCCGACTTCTCGCCGAAGGCTCCGAATGGGACTGCCTACTTCGCCCACTTGGCCGCACTCAAGCCGCGCTCGGCGACGAGTATCGCCGTCACCACCCTGCCGCACGGCACCTTCTCAACGAGGGTGACAGTGACGGTGACCGGGATGCCCGACCCGCCCGGCTCCGTCGAGCTCTACCTGGGCGGGGTGCTCCTCACGACCCGGCCGCTCTCCGGCGGCACCGTCACGATCCTCGCGATCGGCGCGTCGGGAACCGTCACCGCCCGCTACCTCGGCACCGGCACGATCCCCGCGTCCACCTCGGCGGGCCAGGCGCTACAGGCGCTCCCAGTCCAGCCGGTGAGCCCAGGCGTACCGGTAGTAGTCGGCGTGGACGAGCCGGGAGGCAGCGGCCTCGTCGACGATGACAGTCACCCGGGGGTGCAGCTGGACCGCGGACCCGGGCAGCGAAGCCGTGAGCGCGCCCTCGACTGCGCCGGCGAGCGCCTCCGCCTTGCCCTCGCCGAACGCGAGCAGCATGAGGTGACGCGCCCTCATGATGGTCGACAGCCCCTGTGTGATGCAGTGCATCGGCACGTCGTCCTCCGACGCGAAGAACC
>JAODAQ010000041.1 GCA_025463515.1 Rhodoglobus sp. | reverse complement strand
CCACCCCGCCGCCCGCGAACCGGGCAGAGCGCCGCGCGCAGGAGAAGAAGGGCCACTGATCTCGACTCCGCTCGATCACCGGTGGTCGAGCGGGTCGCGGCGCCGCTCTGCTACAGCACGTTGATGGCGGTCGCCCGCCAGCGCTGGTCGAGACCTTCCAGCCGGAGGGCGACAGCTCTCGATCGGGCGCGGCCGTGCACGATGACAACGGACTCGACGACGCCGTCGCGCGGTTCGCACTGAGTGGTCGAGCCGATCGTGAAGGTCGGCCGGGTCACCGCCCGACCGCTCGCCTGGCGGGCTCGGGCGGAGAGCACCACTCGCTTGAGCAGGTGCCGGTAGACGTCGTCGGTGACCCAGCGGGAGATCTGCTCAAGGTCGCGGGCGCCGGCCAGGATCTCCACCACGCACCGCGTGAGGTTCTCGATGAGAGGCGTGGGATCCGGCAGGGCTGAGCTCGGCGTCGGCTGGTGGCCGAAGAACTCGTCGGGGACGAAGCGCGGACGGATGATCTTCGACGGCAGGGTCACGTGCGCCCCTATGGAGGCGCTTGTTCCCGGACTCTCGCGCGGTAGTGCAGAGCTCACATTTCTCCCCAGGTGATAGTTCTACGCAGGTAGGCCAACGACACTCAAGCAGGTCGTAGACGACCCTGTCCATCTTTTCTATAGGATCTGTGGAAAACTCGTGAATTTGTCAGGTGTGCACGCGTAACTTCCCGTCATGCGCTGGGACGACCTGTTCGACGACCTCGAAACCCAGCTGGAGCGGGAGCTCACCGCGGAGGAGCTCGACCTCGAGATCGAGGAGGAGCGGCTGCGGCTCGGGCGGCTCTCCGTGCGCGATCGGCTGATGGCGCTGCACGAGTCGCAGGGCGGCGGCGCGTACCGCCTGGCCCTGACTCTCGGGTCCGGTGAGCGGCTGTCGGTGCATCCGGTCGCCTTCGGCCGCGACTGGTTCTCCGCGGATGTCACGGCGGAGGGCTCGCGCACGAGGCAGTGCATCGTCCCGATCGGGGCGCTGCTCGGCGTGGGGCTCGAGGCCGCCGTCGTGCCGCGCACCCTCGAGGCTGCCCGGGCGGCAGACGGGCATCCGTCACTGTCAGCGCGACTCGGGCTCGCGTTCGTGCTGCGCGACCTGTGCCGGCGACGACGGGCTGTCGACCTGGTGCTGAGCTCGGGCGAGCTGCACGGGACGCTCGACCGGATCGGCCGCGACCACGTCGACCTCGCTGTTCACGACCGGGATGCGCCGCGGCGGGAGTCGGAGGTGCGGGAGATCCGGATCGTGCCGTTCGCCGCGCTGCAGCTGGTGCGGCTCTAGGGAAACGACAGGGCCGTGACGTTCGCGAAGTCAGACTGGACCCAGAGCGCGTGCCTGCGGGATTCCTCGTACCGGGCCTCGATGTAGGCCTCGAGCACCCTGCGCTCAACGCGCCAATGACCGGCCGACCCAACCCGGATGGCGGGGAGCTCGCCGGTGTCGACGAGCTCGTATGCCTGCTTCGTCGAGATGCTGAGCAACTCCGCAATGTCCGACAGGGGAAGGAAGCGGGCGAGCTCCCCGGCGGAACTGACGACGTCCATTCCACGATTATGCGACCGGGGGACAGCCCGTGGACGGAGTGTGGATAACTTTCGACCTGAGCGCCTGTGGCTGGCGACCATGGCCGAATGACCCGCAGCAAGACCGGCGTTGGCCGGCGCTCCCTCACGTTCGACCCTCGGCTCGCGATCGGGCTGGCCCTCGTCGCAGGCTCCGTCGCGGGGGTCGTGGCCCTCGTCTCCGCGGCGGACACGACCACCGAGGTGCTCGCCGCCGGCGAGCACCTCGCGCCGGGGGAGCGGATCGACCGCGACGACCTCGTCGTCCTCGACGTCCGGCTGGGAGCTGCGGCGGACAACTACCTCGTCCCCGCGAAGGTCCCGGCCGAGGGTCTCGTGGTCTCCCGGTCGGTGGGCGAGGGCGAGCTCGTCCCCCTCGCGGCGGTGGGTCGGGCGGACAGCGAGCGGCTCGCCCCGCTCGTGCTCGAGGTGCACGGCTCGCTCGCGGCATCCGTGCAGCCGGGCACGCGCGTCGACGTCTGGGCGGCGCCCGAGCTGGAGGGCGGCAGGTTCGGGCCGCCGGCGGTGATCGCGGGCGGCGCGACGGTGGTGCGGCTCGTCACATCCGACTCGATAGTGTCCGCGAGCGAGACGACCGCAGTCGAGCTGCTCGTGCCGAAGTCGCGCATCGCGCGCGTGCTCGAGGCCGCGGCCAACGCAGACGCACTGTCGATCGTGCCGGCCGCGATCCCGGTGCGCTGACGTGGCGCGGATCGTCCTCGCCCTGCCGCCTGCCCGGGAGGCCGAGTACGCGGAGCAGGCCGCGCGGCACGGCCACGAGGTCGTGGCGCGCGCGTCGAGCGCGGCGGAGGCTGCGGTTGTCGCCACGCTCCGGCCCGACGCCCTCGTCGTCGCCGCCGAGCCGCGGTACCTCAGTGCGCGAGTGCTCGCCGCGTGCGACGACGCGGGGGTCCGGGTGGTCGCCATCGCGGCGGGTGATCCCGAGCGGCGGCTCGCGGCATCCCTCGGGCTGTTTGAGACCACGGATGCCGCGGCCGGCTGGTCCGCCGTCGAGCTCGCGCTCGCCGGCTCGCCCCGCCCCACCGCCGCCCGCGCCCGCACCGCTGCCGGCACCGTGATCACGGTGTGGGGACCGGCCGGCGCGCCGGGCCGCACTTCCCTCGCGATCGCGGTCGCCGGCGAGCTCGCCGCCGTCGGCCGGTCGGTGGTCCTGGCGGACGTCGACAGTCACGGCGCCTCGATCGCCCCGGCGCTCGGCATGCTCGACGAGGCGCCCGGGTTCGCTGCCGCGTGCCGCCTCGCGGGCAGCGGTGCCCTCACCCACGAGGAGCTCGACCGCATCGCGCAGGGGTACAGCTCGCCGCTGGGCGGGTTCCGCGTGCTCACCGGGATCGGCCGGCCGAGCCGCTGGCCCGAGCTCTCGGGGGAGCGGGTCGCCGCGGTCATCGCCCAGTGCCGCACCTGGGTGGACTTCACGGTGCTCGACATCGGCTCCAGCCTCGAGAACGACGAGGAGATCTCGAGCGACCTGTTCGCTCCGCGCCGCAACGCCGCCGCGGTGACCGCGGTGCGGGACGCCGACCGGATCGTGGCGGTGGGCGCGGCCGACCCCGTGGGGCTGTCGCGGTTCCTGCGGGCGTACGCGGAGCTCGAGGAGGCGGCATCCACTCGCGACATCACTGTCGTGATGAACCGCGTGCGGGCCTCCGCGATCGGGATGAACCCGCACGGGCAGGTCACGCAGACGCTCGCCCGGTTCGGCGGCATCGACGCGCCCGTGCTCGTGCCCCACGAGCAGGGTGCGTTCGACGGGGCGGTGCTGAGCGGCCGCACCCTCGCGGACTCGGCGCCGCGCTCGCCCGCGCGGCTCGCGATCAAGGCGCTCGTGGAGAACAGGATCCTGTCGCGCGGCTAACCTTGGACCATGTCGACCCTCAGTGAACTGGTCCAGGCGCAGGGGCGTTCGACCGAGGCGGATATCGAGTGGCTGCACCTCCTCGTCGGCGACTGGCAGCTGCTCGCCGACCTCGCCTTCGCCGATATCGTGCTGTGGGTTCCCGGCGCGGAGGACAGTTTCGTGGCCGTCGCGCACGCCCGCCCCTCGAGCTCGGCGACGCTGTTCTACCGCGACTTCGTCGGCCAGGCCATCAAGCCCGAGTGGAAGGCGCAGGTCACCGAGGCGTTCGAGTCCGCCCGCATCGTCGACACCGCGGCGCCCGACTGGTACGAGGAGACCCCGACCCGCGTGCGCGCCGTGCCCGTACTGCGGCGCCTGAGCCCGAGCGGGAAGGCGACCACCGAGTTCCCGATCGCGGTCATCACTCGCCACACCAACCTGAGCGAGGCGCGCACTCCGTCGCGCCAGGAGCTGACGTTCAACGAGTGCGCCAATGACCTGTTCGCCATGATCGCCTCTGGCGACTTCCCCGACCTCGGCGCTCCGAGCGGACCGCGCCGTGGCGCCCCCCGGGCATCCGACGGCCTGATCCGGCTCGACGTCGACGGCATCGTCACCTTCGCGAGCCCCAACGCCCTCTCGGCGTTCAACCGCATCGGATTCGCCGGCGAGCTCGAGGGCGAATCGCTAGCGGAAGTCACGACGGAGGTGATCGCGGGGCAGACCGTCGTCGACGAGTCGCTGCCGCTCGTGGTGACGGGCCGGGCGCCGTGGCGCACCGACATCGAGGCGCGCGGGGTGACGGTCTCGCTGCGCACGATCCCGATCCGGAACCGCGGCGAGCGGGTGGGCGCCATAGTCCTCTGCCGCGATGCGACCGAGATCCGGCACCAGGAGCGCGAGCTCATTACGAAGGATGCCACGATCCGGGAGATCCACCACCGGGTCAAGAACAACCTCCAGACCGTGGCATCCCTGTTGCGCATTCAGGCCCGGCGGACGCACAGCGATGTCGCCCGCGAGGCCCTCGGGCAGGCCATGCGCCGCGTCGCCGCCATCGCGGTGGTGCACGACACCCTCTCGGAGGGGCTCAACCAGAACGTCGACTTCGACGTGGTCTTCGACCGCGTGCTCATGCTCATCGCCGAGGTGGCGTCGAGCCACAACACCACGGTGCACCCCAAGTCGACGGGCAGCTTCGGCACCCTGCCGAGCGAGTACGCGACGCCGCTCGCACTGGCCCTGACCGAGCTCGTGACGAACGCGGTCGAGCACGGGCTCGCGGGTCGCGCAGACGGTGAAGTCGAGATCGTCGCCAAGCGCACGGATGACCTCCTCAGCGTCAAGGTGCGCGACAACGGTGTCGGCCTCGGCGAGGGCAAGGTCGGGTCAGGCCTTGGGACTCAGATCGTGCGGACCTTGATCCAGGGCGAGCTGAGCGGCACGATCGACTGGCACACCCTCATGGGTAGCGGCACCGAGGTGACGATCGAAGTGCCGCTGACGTGGCTGAATACCCGCTAGGCGGGTTGAGTAACGCGCTCTAGCGCGTGTATCGAAACCGGGCCCCAATACGGCCGCGCGCGGCCTACTCGACCCGCAGTTGCTAAGAGGCGCGGCGCGCGCGGGCGCGGTGGAGCTTGGAGCAATCGCGCCAGCGATTGCGCGACCCCAGCGCCGACCGAGCCTGCGAGGGCGGTTGAATGTTAAGAGGCGCGCCTTGCGCGGGCCGCGCGACGCTTCAGCGCGCGGCGCTCGTCTTCGCTGAGGCCGCCCCAGACGCCGGAGTCCTGTGAGGTGTCGAGCGCGTACTGGAGGCACATCTCGGTGACGGAGCAGCGCGCGCACACGGCCTTCGCCTTGTCGATCTGGTCGACGGCGGGGCCGGTGTTGCCGACGGGGAAGAACAGCTCGGGGTCTGCGGTGAGGCAGGCAGCTTTGTCGCGCCAATCCATGATGGTACTCCTTCGGTGCGTGCGGTGGGCTAGACCGCGGTCAGGTCAGTGCATTGAGTACACAGATGACCTGGAGATATCGGGTTCTGAGACTTTTCGGGACCCGCTCGCGACACTGGGAGCTGGAAATCAACCTCACATAGACTCTCATAACGGTAGATGCAAATCAATGGTTTTCTGGGGGACGACGCTGTGAGTGAACTGCCTGCGAAGCCCGCGAGGCATCCGTTCGTGCTACTTCTCGTTGTCCTGCTGTTCATGGAGTGCGCCCTGCTGGTCGGCGCGACGATCTATCTCGTGATCGAGCTACTAACCGCGATGGCCGACTCGCTGGCGAGTGCGGTGGCCCTCACGGTGCTCACGGCGATCGCGGCCATCTGGCTCGGGTTCATCGCCGCGAACGTGCTCCGCGGCCGTGCCTGGACCCGAGGTGCGGCCATCGTCTGGCAGGTGCTGCAGGGCGCCGTCGCGATCGGCTGCTTCCAAGGGATCTTCGCCCAGCCGACGATCGGCTGGCTGCTGCTGGTGCCCGCGCTGGTCGTGCTCGTGCTGCTCTTCACGCCGCCCGTCGTCGGATCACTCAGCCATCGATCTTGAGCTTCTTGCGCAGGGAGGCGACGTGGCCGGTGGCCTTCACGCCGTACAGCGGGAGCGTGATCCGGCCGCCCTCGTCGATGACGAACGTCGACCGGATGACCCCGATGACCTTCTTGCCGTACAGATTCTTCTCGCCCCAGACCGCATAGCTCTCGTGCACCGCGCGATCGGGGTCGCTCAGGAGTTCGAAGTTGAGGGCATCCCGGTCGCGGAATTCGGCGAGCTTGGCCTGTTGGTCGCGGGAGACGCCGAGCACGGTGTACCCGGCGCTCTTCAGGGAGTTCAGGTTGTCACGGAAGTCGCACGCCTGCTTCTCGCAGCCCGGAGTCATGGCCTCCGGGTAGAAGTAGAGGATGACCTTCTGGCCGCGGAAGTCTGTGAGGGAGACCGTTGCGCCGTCCTGGTCGGTCAGGGTGAAATCGGGGGCCGGGGCACCGGCTTCAAGTCGCTCGGTCATGGTTCTCATGCTAATGTGGTTCGTCGGCCCGCCATTCGTGGGGCCAAGCACCTCTAGCTCAATTGGCAGAGCAACTGACTCTTAATCAGTGGGTTCCGGGTTCAAGTCCCGGGGGGTGTACCGAATGACTGAGACCGGCCCGTTCTTCCACGGCACGAAGGCCGACCTGCGGGTCGGCGATCTGCTCACTCCGGGCTTCAACTCGAACTACCGGCCCGAGATCGTGATGAACCACATCTACTTCACGGCGGTGGCCGATGGTGCAGGACTCGCGGCGGAGCTCGCTGCCGGCGATGCGGCGCCGCGCGTCTACGAGGTCGAGCCCACCGGCGCGTTCGAGGACGACCCCAACGTGACCGACAAGAAGTTCCCGGGCAACCCCACCCGCTCCTACCGGAGCACTGAGCCGATCCGGGTTGTTCGCGAGGTCTCCGACTGGACGCGCCTGACGCCCGAGGCGCTGCAGCAGTGGCGCCATCGACGGGCGGTTCTGCGCTCGGACGAGCGCGGCGCGATCATCAACTAGGGGCGCACGCGGTAGTGCAGGTGCACCATCCCGCCGTCTCCCTCCAGGACGCGGACGCGCTCGAGCTCGATGTGCTCGGGCGGGATGCCGTCGAAGAGCCGGATGCCCCCGCCCAGGAGCACGGGCACGAGGTGGATCTCGAGCTCGTCGAGCACTCCGGCCTCGAGCGCGAGGCGAGCTGCGGTCGCCCCGTGCATCATGACGCTCTTGCCGCCGGCTGCCTGCTTGGCTGATTCAACAGCCTCGGTGATGTCGGGGACGTAGGTCACGAGGGGGAACCTCGCCCACTCCGGTTCCGGCTGGCTGCGCCGCAGGACGAAGATCGGCACGCCGTCGTGGTGGTCGCCGCCCCAGCCGCCGGCGGCCTCGAAGGTTCCCCGCCCGGTGACTACCGCCCCGGTGGACATGAACTCGTCGACGACCTGCTTGTTCGCGCCCTGGAGCGGGGGCGTCCCGCGCTTCAGGTCATCGGGTACGGGCTTGCCGTTGAAGACCCAGTCATGGAGTCGCTCGCCGCCGTCGCCCAGGCCGTTCTCGACGCTCTGGTTCGGGCCCGCGATGTAGCCGTCGAGGGACATTGACATGTAGAGGACTACTGCGGCCATACATCCAGTCTCGTTCGGGCTGGGAGTTCACGCCACGCCCGACACGCTCGAGGAGCAGGCGCTGAGCGGCTGACCCGCCCCTCGCGTTAACCGCCCGGCCACCTGCGGGTCGCGCGCCGCGGGTAGCTTCACACGAATGACCTCGGCCGCCGCTCGCACCATTGCGGTGATTCCTGCGCGCGGGGGGTCGAAGGGCGTTCCGGGGAAGAACCTGCGGACGGTCGGCGGGGTGTCGCTCATTGCGCGGGCCGTCGGGTCCGCCCTCGCGGCGCGGCTGATCGACGAGGTGTACGTCAGCACCGACAGCCCCGAGATCGCGGCGGCAGCCCGCGAGGCGGGGGCCCAGGTCGTGGACCGTCCGGCTGAGCTGTCGGACGACGGGGCAAGTTCGGAGGCCGCGCTGCTGCACGCGCTCGGCGCGATCGAGCCCGCCCCGGGCATCCTTGTCTTCCTCCAGGCGACCTCGCCGTTCATCGACCCCGCCGACCTCGATGCCGCCGTCTCGCGGGTCGCGTCGGGGGAGTCTGACGTGGTGCTCGCGGCGCGCGAGTCGCACGGGTTCCTGTGGCGGCAGACCGACGAGGGCGCGCGCGGCATCAACCACGACGCATCGTTCCGACTGCGGCGGCAGGACTCGGAGCCGCAGTTCCTCGAGACCGGCGCGTTCTACGTCATGCGCGCGGAGGGCTTCGTCGAGGCGGGGTTCCGGTTCTTCGGCCGCGTCGGCCTCGCCATCGTCCCCGACCTCACGGGCATCGAGATCGACACCCTCGACGACCTGCAGCTCGCCTCCGCGATAGCTCCGCTCGTTGCGCCGGCCGGGCACATCGACGTGGACGCCGTCGTGACCGACTTCGACGGCGTGCACACCGACGACCGCGTGCACGTCGGGTCAGACGGCTCCGAGTCCGTGACGGTGAGCCGCTCCGACGGCATGGGGGTCGCCCTCCTCCGTCGTGCCGGCCTGCCCGTCCTCATCCTCTCCTCCGAGGCCAACCCCGTCGTCTCCGTCCGTGCCCACAAGCTCAAAGTCGAGGTGCGGCAGGCGGTCGACGACAAGGCCGCCGTACTCGTCCGCTGGGCGGCCGAGAACGACCTCGACCTGGCGCGCGTCGCGTTCGTCGGCAACGACGTCAACGATCTCGGGTGCCTGGCGCTGGTCGGCTGGCCGGTGGCTGTCACGGATGCCCACCCGCAGGTCCTCGCCGCCGCACGCGTGGTGCTCACGAGCCCCGGCGGCCACGGCGCCGTCCGCGAGCTCGCGGACCGCATCCTCACCCCTCACGATTCATCCGCCCCAACCCTGGAGGAACTATGGTCACGATCGGCGCCAACACCGTAGGCACGTCGCACCCCGTCTACGTCATCGCCGAGATCGGCCTGAACCACAACGGGGATGTCGAGATCGCCAAGCAGCTCATCGATGTCGCGGCGGAGGCCGGCGCTCAGGCGGTCAAGTTCCAGAAGCGCACGCCCGAGATCTCGACGCCCGACCACATGAAGAGCGTTCCGCGCGAGACCCCCTGGGGCACCATGACCTACCTCGAGTACCGCTACCGGGTCGAGTTCGACCGCGACCAGTACGTCGAGATCGGGGACTACGCAAACCTCCGCGGCCTCGACTGGTTCGCCTCTCCGTGGGATGAGCCGTCGGTGGAGTTCCTCGAAGACCTCAACGTCGTGGCGCACAAGGTGGCCTCCGCCTCGGTCACCGACCTCGGCCTGCTGCGCGCCCTCGCCGAGACGGGCAAGCCGATCATCCTCTCGACCGGCATGTCGACGATCGAGCAGATCGACACCGCGGTCGAGATCTTCGACCCCGAGAAGCTCATCGTCCTGCACGCGACGTCGACCTACCCGCTGCCGCCCGAGGAGGCGAACCTGCGGATGATCGGGACCCTCGCCGCGCGCTACCCCGGCCTGCCGATCGGCTACTCCGGCCACGAGCGCGGACTGCAGATCTCACTCGCGGCGGTCGCGCTCGGCGCCGTCGCGGTGGAGCGGCACATCACGCTCGACCGCACGATGTGGGGCTCCGACCACGCGGCCTCGCTCGAGCCCGGTGGATTCGAGCACCTCGTGCGCGACATCCGGATCATCACCGAGGCCATGGGCGACGGCGTGAAGCAGGTGTTCCCCGGTGAGCTGGCGCCCCTCGCGAAGCTCCGCAGGGTCGGCGCGTGAAGGTACTCGGGATCACCGACTCGGACTCGTACACGAAGTGGGGGGCCTCGGTCCTCGACCGCATGCCGTCTGGCTGGGAGACCAGCCTCGTCGTGATCCGCACGCCCGCGCTGCCGAGCGCGAGCCAGCTCGAGGCCGCGCTCTCGGGCACCGGGTTCGCTGCGGCGACGGTGCCGCTGATCGACCTGGATGCCCTTGCCGCCCTGGTCGCGCAAGAGCTGCCGGACGTCGTGCTGCTGTCGGTGCGGGGCCCGGTCGTGCGAGTGCTGGTACGGATGATCGTGGCCGCCGTCGACCGCCGGCCCGTGATCGTGAGCGGCCTGCCCGGAATCTCGATCCCTGAAACGCTCCTCGCCCTGTACTACCGCTCGCAGGTCGATCTGATGATCCTGCACAGCAAGCGCGAGATCAGCGCCTTCGAGGCGCTCGCCGCGCAGTGGGGGATCCAGCAGCAGTTCGCGCTCTCCACCCTGCCCTTCCTCTCGGCGGAGCTGCCCAGCGGCCACGGCGGCCGCGACGTCGTGTTCGCGGCACAGGCGAAGGTGCCCAGAGCCCTGGCCGAGCGCGAGCAGCTCATGTCCTGGCTGGTCGCGGCGGCCCGGCAGCAGCCCGAGCACCGTATCGTCGTGAAGCTGCGCGGGCTCGCGGGCGAGCAGCAGACCCACTCGGAGCGCTACCCGTACGACGAGATCCTCGCCGCCATCCCGGACCGCCCGGAGAACCTGGTCGTGAGCACCGGCCCGATGTCGAGCCATCTCGAGGATGCCGCGGCGCTCGTCACCGTCAGTTCGACGGCCGCGATCGAGGCCGTGGCCATGGGCGTGCCGGTCCTCGCCCTCGACGACTTCGGGGTCTCCGGCGCGCTGATCAACCTCGTCTTCGAGGACAGCGGACTGCTCGGCAGCTCCGCCGACCTGATCGAGGGCGCGTACCACCGGCCGAGCGAGGCCTGGCTCGATGAGAACTACTTCCACGCGGCAGCCGACGAGAACTGGATCGCCGCGATCGAGACCGCGGTCGCCCGCGGCCCGGTGCCCCTGCGAGCGCAGTTCAGGGCGACGCTGGGCGGCAACCTCCGCAGGATCTGGGACCGCAAGCGCGCCCTCGGCCCCTACGACCGCACACTGGGCGGATACCTCGCGCTCGCCGTGGGCCTCCCGCTTCGCGGGGCCGTCCGTCGGCTGCGCAAACTGCGCACCCTCGTGAGCCCGCCCGCACCGGTAGAGCCGCCCGTGGTCCGCCCGCGCGAGAACGCCTAGCCGAAGTCTTCGAAGTCCGGCCAGATCGCGACGTCGATGCCGTGGTTGTCGGGGGAGGCGATGGTCCACCACTCCGCATGACGTTCTGCGTCATCGCGGCCTGCGGCCGGGGCATCCCGCCACCTAGCGTTGGAGCATGTCCGATTACTTTGACCGCACCGAAGACAAGAAGTACACCCGGGTGTACAAGGCCGAGACGCCCGACATCCTTGCCGCCTTCAACGCCTTCGACAGTGCCGTGTTCGCCGCCGAGGGCCGCGAGATCCCGCTCAAGTACCGCGAGCTCATCGCGCTCGCCGTGGGCATCACCACGCAGTGCGTGTACTGCATCGACGCGCACTCCCAGAACGCCGTGAAGGCGGGCGCCTCGGAGGGCGAGCTCGCGGAGGCCGCCTGGGTGGCGACGGCGATCCGGGCCGGTGGCGGGTATGCGCACGGGCGGCTCGCGTTTAAGCTCGCGGCTGGAGACCCGGCGGCTCACTCGCACTAGCCGGGTTCGTTGCGCAGCGCTCACCGTTTGCAGGACGTTTGAGCGTTGCTTTCGAGCGAGCTGTTCCTGGCGTTGAGCGGCGCTCTCGTAGGGCGCCTCGAGGAGCCAGTTGTTTCGCGGCCGGATGAGGCGTTGGTAACAAGTGGCTCCTCGAGGGAGTCGCGGCCGCGCGGCCCTACCGCGAGACCAGCGCGCCGTCGCGGTCGGGCAGCGGCAGTCCGAGGTTCTCGCGCAGCGTCGTGCCCTCGTACTCGGTGCGCAGCGAGCCGCGCTCCTGCAGGAGGGGCACCACCCGGTCGACGAACTCGTCCAGCCCGCTCGGCACGAGGTGCGAGCCGAGCACGACCCCGTCGGCGCCGTCCTCCTGGATGAACGCGTCGAGCTGGTCGGCGACCCGGGTCGGCGTGCCGACGTAGTCGGCCGAGCCGGATATCTCGTGCGCCAGTTCGCGCAGGGTGTAGCCGCGCTCCTCGGCGAGGGCGCGCCACTTGGCTACCGTCGCGTGCCGGTCGCCGTGGATGAGCGCGCGACCCTGGATGAAGTCGGGCGCCGTGGTGTCGGGCTCGACGTCGGGCAGCGGGCCGTCGGGGTCGTAGTCGGAGAGGTCGCGGTTCCAGACCTGCTCGAAGATGACCTGGATGGTGCGGTCGGTGAGCTGCTGCTCCTTGACGTGGCGCGCCTTCTCCTCGGCCTCCGCCTGGGTGTCGCCGAGTACGAAGCTCGTGCCGGGGAGGATCTTCACGTCGTCGGGGTTGCGGCCGGCGTTGCGGGCGCGCTGCTTGATGTCGGCGTAGAAGTCCTTGGCCTCCGCGAGGCGGCTGTACGGGGAGAAGATCGCGTCCGAGTTGGCGGCGGCGAAGTCGCGGCCCGCGGGCGAGACCCCGGCCTGCACGACGATCGGGCGGCCCTGCGGGCTGCGCGGAACGGTGAACCTGCCCTCGATGTCGAACTGGCGGCCGTGGTGGGCGAAGGCCCCGGCGGACGGGTCGGCGAGGAACTGCCCGGTCGCCTTGTCGGCGGCGACGGCATCCTCGTTCCAGGAGTCCCACAGCTCGCGCACGGTCGCGACCGTCTCCTCGGCGCGCTCGTACCGCTCCGCGTAGGGGAGGAACCCGCCGCGGCGGAAGTTCGCTCCGGTGTAGGCGTCGAACGAGGTCACGACGTTCCAGCCGGCGCGGCCGCCGGAGAGGTGGTCGAGGCTGGCCAGCTGCCGCGCGAGCTCGTACGGCTCGTTGAAGGTCGCATTGAGCGTTCCGACGAGGCCGATGTGCGAGGTCACGGCGGCGAGGGACGCGAGCACTGCGAGGGTGTCGGGCCGGCCGGCGATGTCGTGGTCGAAGATCACGCCGTCCCTGGCGCGCAGCGCGAGCCCCTCGGCGAGGAAGAAGTAGTCGAATCGCCCCCGCTCGGCGGTCTGCGCAACGTGCTTGAAGGTGGAGAAGGCGATCTGGCTGCCAGCCTCCGGATGCTCCCACAGGGTGTGCTCGTTGACTCCGCCGACGTACGCGGCGAGGATGATCTGCTTGGTCACGGTGGTGCTCCTTAGACGGTGGCGAAACGGTTGGGGACTCGCTCGGGGAGGCCGAGCAGCCCGCGGAGGGTGCCCGCCTCGTAGGCGTCGTGGAAGACGCCGCGGCGGCGGAGCTCGGGGGTGAGGTCGTTCGCGATGCGGGGCAGGTCGTCGGTCGTGACGGCCGGGCGCAGTCGGGCGCCCGCGTAGCCGAGTGCCGCTAACAGCTCGAGGTGATCGGCCAGGTCGGCCGCAGAGCCGCCCACCACGAGCGTGTCCGAGACCAGCGGGCGCCCGAGCGAGTCGAGCCGCGCGAGCCGGTCGAGGCCGGTCTCCCCGTCGGGGGCGTCGAGCGCGACGACGAGGTCGGCGAAGACCCGCAGCGGCTCGCCCGTGCGGTCGAGGGCGGTGACCTCCGTGATGATGCGCGCGGCATCCCGGTCGTCCAGCGGCGTCACGAAGACGAGGTCGGCGGAGCCCGCGGCGAACCGGTACGGCAGCGCGGCGTGGGCGAGGGCGGCGACCACGGGCTGGCCCTGCGGCGGGCGCGGTGTGATCGAGGGGCCCCGGATGCTGAACTCGCGCCCCTCGAAGTCGACCCGGTGCACCTTGGCCGCGTCGAGGAACCGGTCGGTCACGACGTCGCGGATCTCGGCGTCGTCCTCCCAGCTGTCCCAGAGCCGGCGGACCGCCTCGACGGCGTCGGTGGCGTCGGCGAAGAGCTCGCCGACGAACTCCTGCACTTCGGGGTCGTCGTAGGAGCCGCCCGGGTGCGTGCGGCGCCCGAAGTGCTGCGCCTCATCGACGCGGCCCGAGACCTTCGCCTGCCAGCCCGCGCGGCCCTCGCTCGTGTAGTCGAGGGTGGCGATGCCGGTCGAGACATGGAACGGCTCCGTGTGGCTCGTCGTCACGGTCGGGATGAGCCCGATGTGCGACGTGAGCGGGGCGACCCGGGCCGCGATCAGCAGGGCGTCCAGGCGGCCGCGCACCTCGTCGGTGCGGGAGTCGCCCTCGAAGAACGCGGACGACTGCAGCGCGAGGGAGTCCTCGATGGTGACGAAGTCGAGCAGCCCGGCCTCGGCCGTGCGCACGAGCTCGACCCAGTACTCCGGGGTGAACAGCTCGTCCGGCCGAGACGACGGCTCGCGCCACGCGGCGGGGTGCCAGCCGGCCCCCTCGAGCGCCACGCCGAGGCGCAGCCTGTGTTCGGAACTCATGGTCTCCTCCTCACGGCACCGGGCGGTCCGGCGTCGGCATCGAGCGTGATCCGGCACCGGATGCCCGTCAACCGGCCGCGTCAGGGGGCGTCACCGAAGGTCACACGGGGTAATCTCTGGCACGGATTCCCGTCGAGTCTGCCTAACGTCGACGCATGGGCACACCACGGCGACCGCACCTCGTGCTGGGCGCGACCGTGCGCACGCTCGGCGCCTGGCCCTCCGGATGGCGGCAGCCCGGTGCCCACCGCAACCCCTATGACGACCCCGAGGTGCTCGCGCGCACGGCCCGCGCCGCCGAGGCCGCCGGCCTGCAGTTCCTGTTCTTCGGCGACTGGCTCGCCACCGCGGCCGAGTACGAGCACAGCGACCCGTACCTGCTCGCGCGGCTCGAGCCCCTCGCGGCGGCGAGCTTCCTGGCCGCGGTCACAGAGCGCATCGGGCTCATCGCCACGGTGAACTCCTCGCACACGGAGTCGTACTCGGTGGCGCGCAGCTCCGCATCCATCGACATCCTGAGCGGCGGGCGGTTCGGCCTCTCGGTGGCGAGCGGCTCGGAGGCGCGCACAGCGAGCAACTTCGGCTGGGACCGGGTGCACAGCGACGAGGACCGGGTCGCGGCATCCGTCGAGTTCATCGAGATCCTCCGCGGCCTCTGGGACAGCTGGGAGGACGGCGCGTTCGTCGGCGACGCCGAGAGCGGGCAGCTCATCGACCCCGCACGGATCCACCCGCTCGGCTACGTCGGCACCCATCGCTCGGCAGCCGGACCGCTCAACGTGCTCAGGCCGCCGCAGGGGCATCCGCCCATTGCCGTCGTCGCGGCCGCTCCCGCGACTCGCGACCTGGCCGCGCGGGAGGCCGACATCTCCTTCGTGTCGCCGAGGACGAGGGCCGAGGCCATCGAGGGGTACGCAACGGCGAAGCAGGATGCCGCGGCGGCAGGCCGCGACCCCGAGGAGTTCCTCGTCATCACCCCCGTGCTGCCGGTGGTCGCGGCAAGCAGGGAGCTGGCGTGGGAGGTGTACGACAGGCTCGTGCAGTCCGTCCCGGTGGAGACCGCGGCGGGCGTCATCCCCGTCGACCGGCTGCCAGCGAACCGCACACTGCGGTCGCTCGCGGGCGTCCTCGGCGTGCCGCTCAACGGCGTGCTCATCGAGGAGGTCGTGCCGGCCCGCCTCGCCGCCCGCTTCAGCGCCCTCGGCCAGCAGCTGCTCGAGGTGGTGCGCGAGCGGTCGGGCCGCACGATCGGCGGGCTGCGCGGGGTGACCTTCCGGCACCTGCTCGTGGCGCAAGTCGTTGCCGCACCGGTGATCGTCGGCTCGCCGGAGGACATCGCCGACCACTTCGAGGACTGGTTCAGCGCCCGCGCGGTCGACGGCTTCACGGTGCTCACGGCCTACCTCGACGAGCAGTTCGAGGCGTTCACGACGCTCGTCGTCCCGGAGCTGCAGCGCCGCGGGCTCTTCCCGCGGGAGTATGCGGGACACACCCTGCGCGAGAACCTCGGCCTGGGCCTGCCGGCGAATAGCTTTGCCCCATGACGGAGTCGGTGGAGGTCGTCGTCATCGGCGGCGGCGCGATGGGGTCGTCCACCGCGCGGTCCCTCGCCCTGCGCGGCCGGGAGGTGCTGCTGCTCGAGCGGTTCGAGCCCGGGCATAGGAACGGCGCCTCGCACGGGGCATCCCGCAACTTCAACGTGTCCTACGCCGACGAGACGTACGTCGGCCTGCTCGTCGAGGCGCTGCCCGCGTGGCGGGAGCTCGAGCGCGAGACCGGCAGACCGCTCCTCGATCTCGTGGGGATCGCCAACCACGGCGCCAACCCCGGTTTCGACGCGGTGCACGCGTCGCTCACTCGGGCGGGCATCCCGGTCGAGTTCCTCGACCCCGCAGAGGCCGGCCGGCGCTGGCCCGGCATCCGCTTCGACACGAGGGTGCTGTACACGCCGCAGGCGGGGCGGCTGAACGCGGATGCCGCGGTCGCAGCCCTGCAGGAGTCGGCGGCGTCCCACGGCGCGACGGTGCTGCACGGCGCCCGTGTCGTGGGGCTGGAGGTGGGCGAGGGGGTGCTCGTCCGGTACGAGACCGCTTCGGGCTCGCACGAGGTCGCGGCGCGGACGGCGGTCGTCACGGCGGGCGCCTGGACGGAGCGGATCCTCGGCGCGGCAGTGCGGCATCCCCGCCTCGTCGTCACTCAGGAGCAGCCGGCGCACTTCGCCGTGCGTGACGAGAGCGCCGCCTGGCCGGGCTTCAACCACTCGCGCGGCGCGGGCGACGACTACTGGTACTCCGACGTCTACGGAATGCTCACGCCCGGCGAGGGCGTCAAGGCCGGCTGGCACGGGGTGGGGCCGGTGGTCGACCCGGATGCCCGCGACTTCCTGCCCGAGCCGGTGCAGTTGGCGGCGCTGCAGCGCTACGCGCGCGAGTGGCTGCCCGGCGTCGACGCGGACGCCCTCGTGCCGATCAGCTGCACCTACACGACGACTCCCGACCACAACTTCGTGCTCGACCGCACCGGGCCGATCGTGGTCGGCGCCGGCTTCTCGGGCCACGGGTTCAAGTTCACGCCCGCGATCGGGCGGGTGCTCGCGGACCTCGTCGACGGCTCCGGCCCGGCCCCCGCGCTCTTCTCCCTCGCGCGCTAGCGGTACCAGACCGCCCCGTATTTCGGCGGATGTTGCGGTACGTGACGCATGTGACGCCCTGTTAACCGGCTTTCCCGCCCGCCTTGACGGGCCCGCATAACCTCGCCTCCAACCACCCCGCGACTGGCGCGGCGGAGGGACGAGAGGAGCGAGCGCATGACGAGTACCCTGCACACCCCGGTGGCCGAGGCCGTCGAGCCGCGCCCCGTGGCGGTCGCCCCGCTCGCGTCACTGGCGACGAGCCGCGTCGTCCCGCTGCGCCGGCCGGGGCAGTGGATTGCGACTCTCGTGGTGCTCGTGCTTCTCGTCAACTTCGGTCAGACGCTGTTCAGCAACCCGCACTGGGAGTGGGCGAAGGTGCCCGAGTGGATCTTCCACAAGTCGATCCTCAAGGGCATCGGCCTCACTCTGCAGGCCACCGCGATCGCCGCGGTCGTGAGCTTCATCGGCGGTGTGGTCGTCGCCCTCGGCAGGCTGTCGCGGAACAGGTTCCTCAAGACGATCAGCTGGGGCTATGTGTGGCTCTTCCGCTCCGTCCCGCTGATCCTCATCCTGATCTTCCTGTTCAACCTGCCGAACCTGTACCCGTCGATCGGCATCGGCATCCCGTTCGGACCGCAGCTGGCGATCCCCACCATCTCCGTGGATCCGCTCGCCCTCGGGGTCATCGGCCTGAGCCTGAGCGAGATCGCGTACTCGTCCGAGGTCGTGCGCAGCGGCATCCTCTCGGTCGACCAGGGCCAGCACGAGGCCGCCAAGGCCCTGGGCATCCCGCGGGTGCGGCAGTTCATGCGGATCGTGCTGCCGCAGGCGCTGCGGTCGATCGTGCCGTCCTACGTCAACCAGGTGATCGGGCTGCTCAAGGCCAGCTCGCTGCTGATCTACGTCTCCCTGCTCGACCTGTTCGGGCAGGTGCAGCGCCTCAGCAGCACCTACCCGACCGACATCATCCCGCTGCTCGTCGTCGCGACGCTGTGGTACCTGGCGCTGACGAGCGCGATCTCGATAGTGCAGTACTACGTCGAGCGGTACTACGCGCGGGGAGCACGCCGATGAGCATCGCCGTCGAGATCCACAACGCCACCAAGTCGTTCGCCGACAACCGCGTGCTGCGGGGCATCGACCTCACGGTCCGCAAGGGCACTGTGACGGTCATCCTCGGGCCCTCGGGCTCCGGCAAGTCCACCCTGCTGCGCGCCATCAACCACCTCGAGAAGCTCGACGAGGGCTACGTCGTGGTGGGCGAGGAGCTCATCGGGGTGCGGGTTCAGAACGGGCGGCTCAAGGAGCTGCGCGAGAAGGAGATCCTGCGGCAGCGCTCCCGCATCGGGTTCGTGTTCCAGAACTTCAACCTCTTCCCGCACCTGACCATCCTCGAGAACGTCACCGAGGCGCCGATCGCGCTCGGCACTCCGGCGGCCGAGGCGCGCGAGCTCGGGCGCACCCTGCTCGCGCGGGTCGGCCTCACCGACAAGGAGGGCGCCTACCCTCGGCAGCTCTCCGGCGGCCAGCAGCAGCGCGTGGCCATCGCCCGGGCGCTCGCCTTCGACCCCGAGCTGATCCTGTTCGACGAGCCGACCTCGGCCCTCGACCCCGAGCTGGTGGGAGAGGTGCTCGGCGTGATCAAGAGCCTGGCGGGCAGCGGACGCACCCTCATCGTCGTCACCCACGAGATCGGCTTCGCGCGCGAGGTCGGCGACTGGGTGGTCTTCCTCGACGACGGCGTGATCGTCGAGCAGGGCACGCCCGACGAGGTCATCGACCACCCGAAGCACCAGCGAACCCAAGACTTCCTGAGCAAAGTGCTCTGAAGCCGCGGCCCTTCCCCGCGGAGCCCACACCAACACCTAGGAGAACCATGTCCAGCCCACAGCGACTGACTCGTATCGGCGGTGCGGTCATCACCGCCGCCCTCATCGCGGGGCTCGCCGCGTGCGCCGCCGACCCCTCGGCCGAGCCGGCCTCGAGCGACACCAACTCAACGGTGACGATCGGCGCCTTCTCGAACGGCGTCGCGACCGAGACCTCCGTCGAGGTGCCCGTCGTCGAGGACATCCGCTCGACCCTCCCGAAGGAGGTGCTCGACTCCGGCAAGCTCGTGATCGGCATCGGCGACCTGCCCTCCGGCTTCCCGCCGCTCGCCTACGTGGGCGACGACGACGAGACCGAGACCGGCTCCGAGTCGGATCTGGGACGGCTTGTGGCCGCCGTCTTCGGCCTCCAGCCCGAGTTCAAGCCCTCGACGTGGGACAACCTGTTCGTGGGCATCGACACGGGCGCGACCAACGTCGGCCTCTCGAACATCACCGACACGGAGAAGCGCAAGGAGAAGTACGACTTCGCCTCCTACCGCGGCGACAACCTCGGCTTCGAGGTGCTCAAGTCGAACGACTGGGAGTTCGACGGCGACTACGAGAACCTCGACGGCCTGACCGTCGCGGTCGGCGCCGGCACCAACCAGGAGAAGCTGCTGCTCGCCTGGCAGGAGAAGCTGCAGGCCGAGGGCAAGTCCCTCGAGATCTCCTACTTCGCCGACTCCAACTCGACCTACCTCGCGCTCAACTCGGGCCAGATCGACGCGTACTTCACGCCGAACCCGGGGATCGCGTACCACGTGTCGCAGACCGCCGACTCGGCAGACCCGACCCGCAACGCCGGCACGTTCTCGGGCGCGGGCGAGACCCTCGACGGACTGATCGCGGCAACCGTGAAGAAGGACAGCGGCCTCGCCGAGCCCTTCGCCGCGGCGATCAACTACCTCATCGAGAACGGCCAGTACGACACCTGGCTCGCCACGTGGGGCCTCGAGAACGAGGCCGTGGAGAAGTCGCTCGTGAACCCGCCCGGGCTGCCGCTCGACAACCAGTAGCTGCGTGAAAGCGAGGGGCCCCGGATGCCGCATCCGGGGCCCCTCGTCGTGCGCCCCGCCGCGCCCGCGACCCGCGGAAGCTGTGCGAGAGGGCAGCGGGCTACAGGGCCTTGCTGAAGCCGTGGATGACGATCTCCTCCGCGGGCCGCGACTGGTCGAACTGCGGCGTGTAGCCCGTGGCGAGGTAGAGCCGCACCGCCTCGGGCTGGCGCGGGCCGGTGCTCAGCACGACCTTCGCGTAGCCGCGGCGGGATGCCTCGGCCTCGAGCTCGGCGAGAATCAGCCGCGCGAGACCCTGGCCGCGGAAGTCGGCGTGCGTCCACATGCGCTTGACCTCGACCGTGGTGTCATCGATGCGCATGAACGCGCCGGCCGAAATGGCGCGCCCGTCGCGCACCAGCACCACGAAGGTCCCGTCCGGCGCCGAGAACGCTGTGGCGGGGTAGCGGGAGATCTCGACTGACGCGGGCTGCCCGAACATGTTGCCGTACCGGCCGTCGTACTCGCGCTCGAGGTCGGCGAGCACCGGCGTGACGAGCTCGTCGAGGGGCGTGGTGTGCACGAGCCGGTCTCCGGCCTCGAGCAGGGGGGTAGTCATGAGCGCGAGAGTAGGCGCGCGCCCGGGCGCTGGCAATCGGGCGATTCACACTTCGTCATGGTTGTCACTAACCGTCACCGAGGGCGCATCATTCCGGGCCTGCGGCGATCGTTGGGGGATGCCCACCCTCGCCATCCTCGGTGCCGGCCCGCGCGGGGTCGGCATCCTCGAGCGGATCGCCGAGAACCTGGCCGAGTACGACGTCCCGATCCGGATCCACCTGATCGACCCGCACCCGCCCGGCGGCGGCAGGATCTGGCGCGACGCGCAATCGGGGCTCCTCAAGCTGAACTCGATGGCCGAGGACGTGACCATGTTCACGGATGCCTCGAGCACCATCGAAGGCCCGATCGCGCACGGTCCCTCGCTCATCGAGTGGGCGGAGGCGGTGCGCACGGGCGGCATCCTCGACGTCGAGACCGACTCCGAGGTCCGGGCGGAGCTCGAGTCCCTCACCGGAACGTCATTCCCCACGCGGCGCCTGCAGAGCGCCTATCTCGACTGGTTCTACCGCCGCGCGGCAGCCGCCCTGCCCGACTCCGTGTCGCTGCGCGTCCACCGGGCCACGGTCGCCGGGGTGGAGGGCGAGCCCGGCGAGGTGCAGCGAGTGCTGCTCGATGACGGCGACGTGCTCGAGGCCGACGTCGTCGTCTACGCGCTCGGCCACACCGGGCGGGAGCCCGAACCTGAGCACCGTGAGCTGCTCCGCTTCGCCGAACTGCACGGCGCCCACTACGTCGCGCCCGACTTCACCGCCGACACCGATCTGTCGGGCATCCGTGCGGGGGAGGACGTCATCGTGCGCGGCATGGGCCTGGCGAGCGTCGACCTGGTGGTGCTGCTCACCCAGGGGCGGGGCGGGCGCTTCGAGGGCTCACGGTACATCCCCTCCGGCCGGGAGCCGCGGCTGTTCCTCGGCTCGCGCCGCGGCGTCCCGTACCACTCGAAGATCAGCTCGACCCTCGCGGCGCCGCGCGCGCAGGCCGCCTACTTCACGACCGAGATCGCCCGACGGCTCGAGAGGGACCGAGACAGGCTGCACTTCCACGAGGACTTCTGGCCCCTCATCGCGAAGGAGCTCCTGTGGGGCTACTACACGGAGCTCTTCGTCGGCCATCCGGAGCGCGTGCGGGGCGGCTGGGACACGTTCCGCGAGCGCTTCCACGACCTCGAGTGGGATGCGCCCGAGCTGCGCGCCCTCGTCGAGGAGCACGTGCCCGATCCGCTGGACCGACTGCACCTCGCCGACCTCGACCGCCCGCTGGCCGGCATCGGCTTCGCCTCGCGCGGGGAGGCGCAGGCGCACATCGCCGAGTACATCCGTCGCGACCTGCACCTGCGCTCGGCCCCCGAGCACAGCGCGACCCTCGCCCTGTTCTACTCGCTGCTGTACTCGCTGTTCGACCTGAGCACGGTCATCGACTCTCCCAAATGGTCGGCGAAGTCGCGCGCCGTCGACCTCGGAGAGCGCTGGCTGAACTACTTCAGCTACCTCGCGAGCGGTCCGCCCGCGCACCGCCTCGAGGAGCTGCTCGCGCTCGCGGACGCGGGGGTGGTCGTGTTCCTGGGCGCGGACGTGGAGGTGCGGGCCGAGGCATCCGGCCGCTTCGTCGCTTCGTCGCCGCACGTGCCGGGGGAGCAGTCCGCGCGCGTGCTCGTCGATGCACGCCTGCCCGCGACGCGCGTGGGCGCCAGCGACAACCCCGCGCTGCGCTCGCTCATCGAGTCGGGGGTCGGAACCGAGGAGCACCTCGAGGATGACGAGTACTCGGGCTCGACCGGCCTGCTGCAGGTGAGCCGGGCCGATGGCAGGATCGTCGGCTCCTCCGGTCGCCCGCACCCGAACCGGTTCGCGGTCGGGCCGTACACGAACGCCCCGTTCGTCGGCGCGTTCTCGCGACCGCGGACCAACGCGGTGGCCTTCCGCGAGAACGACCGCGTGGCGCGCTCGGTGCTCGCGCACCTGCTGGAGATCGCGCGGGTCAGCGCGCCGGCGTGACCGCGGCCGCGATGCGGCGGAACGCCTCGGTGAGGATCTCGGGGTCGCAGGCCAGGTTGATGCGCGCGAACCCCTTGCCCGAGTCGCCGTACTGCAGGCCCGAGTTGAGGGCGACGCGGGCCTCGTCGAGCAGCCGCGCTGCGGGGTCGTCACCGAGGTCGAGGGCGCTGAAGTCGATCCACCCGAGGTAGCTCGCCTGCGGGGAGTAGTAGCGCACGCCGGGCAGCTTCTCGGCGATGAGAGCGGCCACATGGGCGTCGTTGGCGACGATGCGCGAGATCGTGTCATCCAGCCAGTCCACGCACTCGAAGGCGGCGATGTTGGCGTGCAGGCCGAGGATGCTCGTGCGACAGGTCACCTCGTCGGGGAACCGGTCGAGGATCTCGAGCGAGGACTCATCGGCCGCGATGAGCATCGCGCACTTGAGCCCGGCGAGGTTCCAGCCCTTGCTCGCGGAGGTGAGGCAGACGGCGCGGGCGCCGGCGCTGGCCGCAAGTGGGGCGAACGGTGTGAAGTCCACGCCCGGGCGGGTGAGGGGCGCGTGCACCTCGTCGCTGATGACGAGTACGCCGTACCTGGCCGCCAGCGCGGCAAGCGACTCGAGCGCGTCACGAGAGTGCACGGTGCCGGTGGGGTTCTGCGGGTTGCAGAGCAGGAAGGCCTTGGCGCCGGCCGCGAACGCGCTCTCGATGCCGTCGAGGTCGAGCGCCCAGCCGTCGCCGGTGGGAACCAGCGGCACACTGACCGCATCGCCGCGGGCCTCCTCGATGACCTCGTAGAAGGGCGTGTAGACCGGCGGCGTCACGACTACCTGGCTGCCGACGGGCACGCCGTAGCGCAGGGTCTCGACCAGCCCGACGCTCACGTCGGTGGTCACGCGCACCAAGGAGGGGTCGACCTGCCAGCCCCAGCGGTCGGCGGCGAAGCGCGCGAAGGCGGGTGCCAGTGGGCCCGCCGCGTCGATGTACCCGAAGTCGGATGCCCGGATGCGGTCGATGATCGCGTCGGCGATCGGCTCCGCGACCTCGTAGTCCATCTCGGCCACCGAGAGCGGAAGGATGTCGCGCCCGTACCGCGTCCACTTGACCGAGGACCGCCGCTCCCTCAGTTCATCGAAGGGAACGAGCACGGTCATCGACCCAGACTCGTCCTCCCGGGGCGATTAGTCCAACGGCCGCGTCACGGGGAGTAGCACAAGGTGCTACTGGACCTCGCGGGCGAGCCCCTCCACGACCTGCGCTCCTGGCAGCGCTGCGAGCACGGACCCCGGCATCGCGATCTTGCTGCGCCGCAGCCCCGAGCCGACGATGATCTGGGGGAGAGCGACGATGCGCGAGTCCACGAGAATGGGCCAGTCGGCGGGAACTCCCAGCGGGGTGATGCCGCCGTACTCCATGCCGGAGAGCGCCACGGCGTCGTCCATCGGCGCGAAACTCGCCTTGCGGGCATCCAGCAACTGCCTGACCACTCCGTTCACGTCGGCGCGCGTCGTCGCGAGGACCATGCATGCGGCGTAGCGGGTGGTCTCGCCGCGCCGGCCGGCGACGATCACGCAGTTCGCGGAGATGTCGAGGCCGACGCCGTAGCGCTCGCAGAAGGCGGCGGTGTCGGCGAGATCCGGATCGATCGCGCTGACCTCGACGGACTCGGCGAGGGTCGGCGCGAGCGTGCGCAGGAACGCGGACACCGGGTCGGCGAGCAGCTCCGGGTGGTCGAGCGCGGGCAGGAGGTCGAGGGATCCGAGGGGCATGGAGTCAGTGTCCCACCGGCACGGTACGGTCAGGGGATGACCACCGCCACCGCTCAGCGCAGGGGCGGCACGGTCGGCGCCGCGGGCCTGGTGCTCATCGGCCTCATCTGCCAGGACATCGGCGCCGCCTCGGCCGTCACCCTCTTCCCGGAGGTGGGCGCGCTCGGCATGGTCACGCTGCGGCTGGTGTTCTCGGCGGCGATTCTGATGGCCGTCTTCCGACCCCGGCTGCGCGGCCGCTCCCGGGCCGACTGGCTCACGGTCATCGCCTTCGGGCTCGCGCTCGCCCTCATGAACGGGCTGTTCTACGAGGCCATCGCCCGCGTCCCGCTCGGCACGACCGTGACGATCGAGGTGCTCGGCCCGCTCATCCTGTCCGTCGTCGTGAGCCGGAAGGCCTCCGCGTGGCTGTGGGCCGTGCTCGCGTTCGCGGGCGTCGCGATCCTCGGCTGGAACGGCCTCGAGCAGCTCGACCCGGTCGGCGTCGCGTTCGCGTGCGGCGCCGGGATCATGTGGGTCGCCTACATCCTGCTGTCGGCGCGCACCGGGCAGCGCTTCGAGCGCCTCGACGGCCTGGCCATCGCGATGAGCATCGGCGCGGTCGTGACCGTACCGTTCGGCATCCTGACCGCGGGCCCGCCGCTCTTCCACGTGAACGTGCTGCTCATCGGGGCCGCCGTGGCGGTGCTCTCCTCCGCGATCCCGTACGGCCTCGAGCTGCTCGCGCTGCGCCGGCTGCCCGCCGCGACTTTCTCGATCCTCATGAGCCTGTCGCCGGCGCTCGCCGCGACGGCGGGCCTGGTCATCCTGCACCAGGCACTGACTGTGCCGGATGCCGTCGCCATCGTCCTCGTCGTCATCGCCAGTATGGGCGCGGTGCGCGCCGCCGCCAGGGCCGAGCGGCAGCTGCCGGTCGTACTCCCGGGAGAGTAGGCGATCTCATCCCTTCGCCCGATGCTTTTCACAGCCGGAGCGCGAAGAGTGGGGTCATGACAACGACACGAGCCGTTCGGATCCTGGTCGTCGACGAGGAGGAGCCGCTCACCCACGTGCTCACCCTCGCCCTTGAGCTCGAGGGCTGGGAGGTGCTGGTGGTGCCGACCGGCGCCGGCGCGATCGACGCCGTGCCCGACTTCCGCCCGGACATCGTGCTGCTCGACATGATGCTCCCGGATGCCCTCGGCACCGAGGTCGTCACGGGGTTGCGCGCGATGGGGGTGACCACTCCGATCGTGTTCCTCACCGGGCGGGCATCCCACGAGGACCGCGTTGCGGGCTACGCCTCGGGCGCCGACGACTACATCACCAAGCCGTTCGGGCTCGAGGAGGTCGTCGACCACCTGCGGCCCCTGGTGCGCCGCCTCGGCCTGGCGCCGACGAGCCATGCCTACGCCGACCTCGTGCTCGACGATTCGACCGCCGAGGTCTGGCGCGGCGACGAGCGCATCCCGCTGACCCCCATCGAGTTCGAGATGCTGCGCGCGCTCCTCGAGAACCACGACTCGCCACTCACCCTCGGCCAGGTGCTGCGGTCGCTGGCGGTGCGCGGCACCCGAGTGCCGCGCGAGCTCGCCCAGCGCATGCTCGACCGGATGCGCACCCTCGTCAACAGCGACCGCAAGCCGCTCGTGCACGTCGTGGGTGCGGGCGGGTGGATGCTCGCAGGCGCCTAGCCCGTCGCGCGCGGCTCCCCTCTCACCCACTCGCGCTCGCCCACTCGCCCACTCGCGCTCGCCCACTCGCCCACTCGCGCTCGCCCACTCGCGCTCGCCCACTCGCGCTCGCCCACTCGCCAAAAGTTGCTCTGCGCGCGCGCATCTGGAGCAACTTTTGACGTCTCGCCAGTGGCGGCAGACGCGAGTCCGCGAAAACTGCTCTTCGGGAGGCGGGGAAGAGCCCTTTTTGCAATCTCGAAGAGCGGGGCGGGGCGAGGCGGGCGGGCGCTAGAGCAGTGCGCGTGCCGCCTCGATCGCGGCGATCCGGCCATCGCGGGTGGGGGCGAGCGGCGCGATCATGAGCGTCGTCACGCCAGATTCGACGAGGGCGGCCACGCGGGCGCGCACCTCCGACTCGGTGCCGATGAGGGCGGTCTCGCGGATGAGCTCCTCGGGCAGCGCCTCGGCCGCAGCCGCCTTCTCGCCCGCGAGGTAGAGCTCCTGCACGCGGGCGGCCTCGTCGCCGTAGCCGTAGCGCACCGCGAGGTCGTTGTAGAAGTTCGCGTTGCGGGCGCCCATGCCGCCGACGTACAGGGCGACCCGCTGGCGGTGTGCGTCGAGGGCCTGGTCGGCGCCCGGTCCGATGTGGAAGGGAGCGGTCACGATCACGTCGAGGGGACCGAGGGCGGGGTCTCGTCGCGCGGCACCGGCGGCAAGGGCATCCCCCCACGCGGCGGCGCTCTTCGTGGGGTGGTAGAACAGCGGCAGCCAGCCGTTCGCGATCTCCGCGGTCTGCTCGACCGCCTTCGGCGTGAGCGACGCGAGGGCGATCGGGATGCTCTCCCGCACGGGGGTGTTGATGAGCTTGAGCGGCTTGCCGAGCCCGCCGAGGAGAGGCACCGTGTAGTTCTTGCCCGCGTGCTCGAGCTTCTCCCGCCGCCACACCGCGCGGCAGATCTCCACCACCTCGCGGAGGTGGCCGAGCGGGGCCGTGAACGGCACCCCGTGGAATCCTTCGATGACCTGGGCGCCAGAGGAGCCGAGCCCCAGCTCGAAGCGTCCGCCGGAGACCGAGTCGAGCCCCGCGGCCGTCATGGCGATCAGCGCGGGGGTGCGCGAGTAGATCGGCAGGATCGCCGACAGGAGGGCCACGCGCGAGGTGATCGCCGCGAGGTAGCCGAGGCGGCTCACCGCGTCGAAGGAGTACGCCTCCGCGACTGCGACGACATCGATGCCGGCGCGCTCGAACTCGACGACCTCGGTTGCGGAGCTGGCGAAGTCGTCGGCGTAGTCGACGGTGATGCCCAGGCGGGTCACGGCGCTACTCGATGACCGCGAGGGCGTCGATCTCGACAAGCATCTGGGGCAGCGGCAGGGCGGGGAACACCGTCGTGCGCGAGGGCAGGATGCCGCTCGGGACGAACTCCGCCATGAAGTCGGCGTACACGGCGTTCATCGCGGCGAAGTCGTCGCGGGTGGTGAGGTAGACGCGCAGCATGATGACGTCCTCGAACGACGAGCCCGCGGCATCCAGGATCGCCCGCAGGTTGTGGAGGGTCTGCCAGGTCTGCTCGGCCACATCGGACGAGAACGCGCCCGTGGCCGGGTCGGCACCGCCCTGGCCGCTCACCGCGAGCAGTGGCCCCTTGCGGACGGCCTGCGAGAACACGGGCATCGGGGCGGGCGCGGCGTCGGTGACGATCCTCATTTTCATGCTGCCAACGCTAGCCTGAACGCATGCAGGACGTCGTGCTCGGGCCGTGGGCCAAGTCGCTCCCGGCGTCGAGCTGGGGGATGACGCAGCGCGAGTTCCTCGCCACCGAGCCCCGGCTCTCCGCCTTCGCCACCCCGCTGCTGACCATCGACCGCGGCGCCACCGCCAACAACGTCGCCGTGATGGCCGACTGGCTCGTGGAGCGCGGCCTCGAGATCGCACCGCATGGCAAGACCACGATGGCTCCGCAGCTCTGGCAGCAGCTGCTCGACGGCGGCGCGTGGGGCCTCACCCTCGCGACGGCGTGGCAGGTGCAGCTCGCGCGGTCGTTCGGCGTGCGGCGGATCATCCTCGCCAATGAGCTCATCGACCCCGTCGCGCTGCACTGGCTGGGCGTCGAGCTCGCCGACCCCGCGTTCGAGTTCACCTGCTGGGTGGACAGCGTCGAGGCCGTCGAGCTCATGCGCGCGGGCCTCGCGGGCGCTGCCCGCCCGGTCGACGTCGTGATCGAGCTCGGCTCCGGTCGGGCAGGAGCTGCGAGCGTCGAGGATGCCCTTGCGGTGGCTGCGGCGGTGGGGGCCGCCCCGGAGCTCAGGCTCGTGGGGGTCGGCGGCTATGAGGGGTCGGCGGGCAGCTCCCGCTCCTCCGCGGATGTGGACGCGGTGCGCTCGTACCTCGACCGCATCGTCGAGCTCCACGCCGCGATCTACTGGGAGCACCGGCCCATCGTGACCGCGGGCGGCAGTGCGTACTTCGACCTCGTCGCCGAGGCGCTCGTCCCGCTCGTCGGATCGGCGACCGTCGTGCTGCGCTCGGGCGCGTACCAGCTGCACGACGAGGGCTTCTACCGCGGGATCACCCCGCTGCGGGGACTGTGCTCGGCTATGCACGGCTGGGCGCGCGTGATCTCGCGGCCGTCCGCCGGGCTCGCGATCCTGGACGGCGGCAAGCGCGACTTCCCCTACGACCTCGACCTGCCGACGTCCTCGTTCGGGCAGCTGTCCAAGCTCAACGACCAGCACGGCTACCTGCAGTACGCCGACCGGGGCCCCGCCGTCGGCGACGTGCTCCGCCTCGGCCTGTCGCACCCCTGCACGGCGTTCGACAAGTGGCGGCTCATCCCGGTCGTCGAGGATGCCGACGCCGAGGACCCGCAGGTGGTCGACCTCGTGCGGACCTACTTCTAGTGCTGTTCCGGAACGCGACGGTAGTCGACGGCACCGGCGCTGACCGCTATGTCTCCGACGTGCTCGTGCGGGAGGGGCGGATCTGCTTGGGGCGCTTCGACGGCCCGAGCGTCGATGCCACCGGTCTCGTGCTCGCGCCCGGCTTCGTCGACATGCACTCGCACACCGACCTCGCCGTTCTCGCGCACCCCGGCCACGAGGCGAAGCTCAGCCAGGGCGTGACGACCGAGGTGACCGGGCAGGACGGCCTCTCGTTCGCCCCGGTCTCCGACGGGACGCTGTCGGTCATCCGGCGGCAGATCGCGGGGTGGCACGGCTCGTTCCCCGATGAGCTGTTCACCTGGCGGAGCACGGCGGAGTACCTCGCGCGGCTCGCGGAGGGCATCCCGCTCAATCAGGCCTACCTCGTGCCGCAGGGCAACCTGCGCATGCTCGCGATCGGCAACGAGAACCGTCCCGCGACGGCGGCGGAGCTCGACGCCATGCGCGGCCTGCTGCGCGAGGGGCTTGCTGCCGGAGCGGTCGGGATGTCGAGCGGGCTCAGCTACACCCCCGGGATGTTCGCCGACACCGCGGAGCTGGAGGCGCTGTGCGCGGTCGTCGCGGAGTCCGGCGGGTTCTACGAGCCGCACATCCGCGGCTACGGCGGCACCGCGCTCGAGGGCTACGCGGAGGTGATCGGCATCGCCCGCCGCACCGGCTGTGCGCTGCACCTCACGCACGCGACGCTCAACTTCCCGGCCAATCGCGGGCGCGCGCACGAGCTGCTGGCGCTGGTCGACGAGGCACTGGCGAGCGGGGTGGATGTCACGCTCGACAGCTACCCGTACCTGCCGGGCAGCACCACCCTGGCCGCCCTGCTGCCGTCCTGGGTCGCGGCCGGAGGGCCCGACGCGATGCTCGAGCGGCTCGGGGACGCGGCGGTGCGCGAGGCGGTCCGGGTCGCCCTCGACGAGGAGGGGTCGGACGGCGCGCACGGGGAGGTCGTCGACTGGGCGACGATCCAGGTGTCGGGGTCGCGGTCCGCCGCCGCGATCGGGCGGACGATCGACGAGCTGGCCGGCAGCGGGTCGCGCGTCGAGACGGTACTCGAGCTGCTGGTGGCGGACGAGCTGTCGACGGGCATCCTCATGCATGTCGGCAACGAGGAGAACCTGCTCGCGATCATGCGGCACCCCCACCACTCCGGCGGCAGCGACGGGCTGCTCACGGGGGAGCGGCCGCACCCGCGGGCGTGGGGGACGTTCCCGCGGTACCTCGGGCACTACGCGCGCGAGCTCGGGCTGTTCACGCTCGAGGAGTGCGTGCGGCACCTCTCCGGTACGCCGGCGCGCAGGCTCGGCTGGACCGACCGCGGCCTCGTGAAGGAGGGCTACGCCGCCGACCTCGTGCTGTTCGATCCGGAGTCTGTCATCGACAACGCGACCTTCGAGCAGCCTCGCCTGCCCGCGAGCGGGATCAGCCACGTGCTGGTCAACGGCGAGCTCGTGATCGACAACGGGGTGCGCACGTCGGCGCTGCCCGGCCGGGTGCTCTAGTTCTGCCCTGAGAGGCCGATGCCGCGCCACGCGCTACAGGTTTTGCGCGACGCGCCACTTGTTTCTGTAGCGCGACGCGAAACCTGGCGCGCGACGGCCGGTGCCGGACCAGGCGCGAACAAGCTCAAGGCAGCCAGCCCATCGGGTCGACGCGCGTGCCGCCGGCGTAGACCTCGAAGTGCAGGTGGGGGACCGACGCGTAGCCGGTCTGGCCGACGAGCCCGAGGCCGTCGCCCGCGTTGACGAACTGGCCGACGGAGACCGTCTGCGAGCCGGAGATCATGTGGGCGTAGAGCGTGTAGATGCCGCCGCCGTGGTCGATCTTGACGTAGGCGCCCCAGCCGTCGTCCTCGGCGACCGTCACGACGGTGCCGGGGGAGGCGGCGACGATGGTCGAGCCGCCCGGAGCCATGATGTCGACGCCCCCGTGGAACTCGCCGCCGTCGCGGTAGCCGAAGCCGTCGTTGATGCCGGCGTTGGCGGGCCACATGACGAGAGTGCCGGTGATGGAGAAGGCGAGCGCCGGCTCCTCCTGGATCGTCTCGACACCGAAGGCGTCGCGCACGATGGGGGCGGGGGCGTCGAAGTAGCCGGAGGCGAAGCTCTGCGCCTCAACCGGCCGGGCGGTCGCTGCAGGAGCCGCGGTGAACGAGGAGTTGTTGCCGGCAATAGCGGCGGCGGGGATGCTGACACCGATGATCAGGGTCGTGACAGCACACAGCGTCAGTGAGCGTTTCAAAAGTCTCTTTCGGGTCTTCTTGTACGGCGAACCGGCCAGTTGAAACCCCCTGGTTTCGCCTCAGTTGCGACGTGATTCGCGTTAGCAAACATCACGTGCCTCCAACCGGACACTGACCTCCGACGCGGCCCGGAAATGCACGGGTCACGCAAGCAAGCGTTTAACAGAGTACCAGACGCCCTCCGGAGGGGGTCAGATCGGCCGCGTGTCCCCGATAAACACTGGTGTGGGTGGTATACAGGTCACGTGTCGACAGCACTGGAAACCAGCGGTTCGATCCGCCCCGACTACCCCGAACCACTGTGGATCCAGGCGGTCAACCTGATCACCTCGGAGATCGACTCCGGCGTGCTCAAACCGGGCATGCGCTTGCCGCCGGAGCGCGAGCTGTGCCAGCAGCTCAGCATCTCCCGCGTGACCCTCCGCAAGGCCCTCAACCAGCTCGTACAGGACGGCCTGCTCAACGCCTCCCACGGCCGCGGGTGGTACGTCGCCGCGGCGGGCTCCAACAAGGAGTGGCCCAACAGCCTCGAGTCCTTCACCGAGACCGCGGCCCGCATGGGGCTCACGTCGAGCTCGACGGTGCTCACCTCGGCGGTGCGCCACGCGTCCATCGACGAGGCCGAGGAGTTCTCGATCGCCCCCGGGACCCGGCTCTTCGCCCTCGACCGCGTGCGGTACCTGGGGGATGTTCCCATCGCGATCGACTTCACGCGCATCCCGGCCGATCTGGTTCCCGACTTCGAGCAGACCGACTTCCGCACCGCGTCGCTCTACGACGTGCTCCTACGAGCGGGTCTGGCGCCGGTGCGGGCGGATGCCACGATCGAGGCCCGCGAGGCGGACGCCTACGCCGCGCAGCACCTCGACCTCGAGGTCGGCAAGCCGCTGCTGGTCATGAACCAGCTCGTCGTCGACGCCGCGGACAAGCCGCTCTTCGCCTCCAAGATCCAGTACAGCGGCGAGCGCTACCGCCTCCGCACGTTCTTCGCCCGCGGTACCCGCCGTTAGGGCGGGTTGAGTAGGGCGCTCTGGCGCACGTATCGAAACCGGTTTCGATACGGCCGCGGGCGGCCTACTCCACCAGCCGGGGACTACTTGCCGTAGCCCGCCGAGAGGCCCTGGATGAACTGCCGCGAGAACACCGTGAACAGCACGATCAGCGGCAGCGCACCGAGGGTGAGGGCCGCGAGCAACGCGGGGTAGTCGCTCTGGAACTGGCCGACGAACTGCTGCACGCCGAGCGTGACCGTCTGGTTGGCCTTCGAGGGGGCGAGGATGAGCGGGAACCAGAGGTCGTTCCACACGGGCAGCATGGTGATGGATGCCACGGCCGCGAGCCCTGGCCGAACGAGCGGCAGCGCGATCCCGAGCACGCGGAACTCCCCGGCCCCGTCCATGCGCGCGGCCTCCTTCAGCTCCCCGGGCACGGATCGGAAGTACGTCATCATGAGCGCGATCGCGAGCGGCAGCTGCATCGCGGTGTAGACGAGCACGAGCGCGGCGAGGGTGTCGATGAGGTGGGTGGCGACCATCATCTTGATGATCGGCACGGTGCCCAGGCGGATCGGCAGCATGATGCCGATGATGAAGAAGCCCGTGAGCAGGGGCGAGATCCGTACCTTGTACTCGACGAGCGCCCAGGCCGCTCCGGTGGCGAGAACGATCGTCGCCGCGATGGTCGCGACCGTCACGATGATGCTGTTCGCGTAGTTCGCCGCGAAGTTGCCGCGCGTGAAGACGTTCTTGTAGCCGTCGAGGTTGAACGTGTCGGGGGTCGGGATGGCGAACGGTGCCCCGAAGATGCCCATCGTGGTCTTGAACGAGTTCATGACGACGACGAGGATCGGCACGATCGCGATGATCGCGAACACGATGAGCAGGACGTGCACGAGGGTCGCCGAGGCGGCATCGCCCTTCTGGAGGCGGGCTCGGCGCTGCTTGAACGGAACGGTAGTCACAGTCGGGGGGTCCTAGAGCTCGTAGGTCTTCAGGCGGCGCTGCAGCACCACGAAGTAGGCGGCGGTGGTCACGAGGATGATGAAGAACACCACGGAGGCGATGGTCGCGCCGAGGTCGGTGTCGGCGACCTGGCCGCTCGACCCGAAGAAGGTCCGGTAGAACATGGTGCCGAGGATGTCCGTGGAGTAGTTCGGCCCGGGAGCCGAGCCGTTGAGCGCGTAGACGATGTCGAACCCGTTGAACGTCCAGATGTAGGTGAGGATCGCGATGAGGCCGAACTGGGGCAGGATCAGCGGGAACTTGATCTGCCAGAAGGTCGCCCAGGCGCGGGCTCCGTCGATGCGGGACGCCTCGAGGATATCGTCGGGGATCGCGATGAGGGCCGTGAACAGGAAGATCATCGGGATGCCGATGTACTGCCAGACGGACATGAGCGAGATCGTGGGCAGCGCGGTGGTGGCATCCCCGAGCAGTGGGAAGCCCACGAGGCCCCAGAGCGGGTTGATGATGAGGCGCCAGAGGAAGCCGACGATCACGACGGAGAGGGTCGCGGGGATGAAGAGCAGGGTGCGGTAGACGCCGCGCGACTTGCGGATCGAGTTCGAGGTGAGCAGGGCGGCCATGAGCAGGCCGATGGGCAGCTCGACCACGAGGTGGATCGCGAAGAACTCGACGCTGTTGCGCAGCGCGTTCCAGAAGCGCTCGCTCACGTACGGATCGGTGAAGAGGTAGACGTAGTTGCCGAAGCCGGTGAAGGTCGAGGCGCCGTTGTCAGAGTCGAAGA
The DNA here is from genome assembly GCA_025463515.1 of Rhodoglobus sp. Classification (GTDB taxonomy): domain Bacteria; phylum Actinomycetota; class Actinomycetes; order Actinomycetales; family Microbacteriaceae; genus Rhodoglobus. Next base: position 11,013 of record JAODAQ010000041.1, on the reverse strand, counting down.
AGCTCAGCGCTACCGAGCTGAGGAGCGGGTACACCGAGAACCCGGCGTAGACGAGGAGGGCCGGCAGCACGAAGATGGCCAGCAGGCGGTAGCGGGTGCCGGTGCGAATCATGGTGCTCCCATTGTGATGGTGGAAAAGGGGAGCGGCCCGCGCCGATGGTGCTGGCGCGGGCCGCTGGGGTGGATCAACCCGCGGGGGTGTACCAGCTGTCGAGGTCCGTCTGGAGCTTCGACGTGGCATCCGTCGCCGACACACCGTCGTTGAAGACGGTCTGCAGCACGGCCCAGGTGTTGTCGTCGAGCGGCGGGGTGCCGGCGCTCAGGCGGTCGAGCTGGAGGCGCGGCGTGAGCAGCGCGTCCGTCTTCAGGTCGGCGAACTCCTGTGCGAGGGCGTTCGTGTAGGTGACCGGCTCAGAGCCCATCGAGAAGAATCCGGGGACCTTGTCGACGTAGATGCTCTGGAAGTCGCTCGAGGCGAGCCAGGACAGTAACGTCTTCGCGGCGTCCTTGTTCTTGCTGTCGGCGTTGAGGCCGACACCCTGGTCGGGCATCTCCTGCAGGTAGCGCTGGTCGCCGTCCTTGACCACCGGCGGGGCGAAGACGCCCACGTCGAGGCCGCTCGCGGTGGCCGCGGTGACATCCCACGAGCCGTCGGGCATGATGGCTGCCTTGCCGAGCGTGAAGAGCTGCATCTGGTCCTCGTAGGTGAGGGCCTGGTACCCGTCGGGCATGAACGACTTGAGGTCGGAGACAGCCTGGAAGGCGTCGACGAACTCGGGGTCGGTCAGCTTCTTGGTGCCGTCGATGAGGCCGAGACGGCCGTCCTCGCCCTGCCAGTAGTTCGGGCCGATGCTGTCGAGCACGTTGTACGAGAGCTGCCAGCCGTCAGCGGAGCCGAGGGCGAGCGGCGTGTACTTGCCGTCGTCCTTGATGGCCTGCAGCACGTCGGTGAACTCGGCCATCGTCGTGGGGATCTCGAGGCCGAGCTCCTTGAAGATCGCCTTGTTGTAGTAGAAGCCGGCGAGCACGGAGGCGATCGGCACGCAGTACGGGTTGCCGTCGTTGCCCTGCCACGCTGCAAGTGCCGTGTCGGTGAAGCCGTCGATGCCCTCGAGGCTGGTGAGGTCGTCGAAGTAGCCGTCGTCGATCCACGCGCGGTTGACGTCGAACGGGCGGCACATGATCACGTCGGGGCCGGTGCCGCTCTCGATCTGCGACTGGATCGCAGCGTTGTAGTCATCGGTGCCGGTGGGCTGGTACGTGACCTTGATGTCCGGGTGGGCGGCCTCGAACGCCGGGATGACGTTCTCCTCCCACAGGGCCTGGTCTTCGACCCGCCAGTTGCCGAACGTGATCGTCGTGACGTCGCCGCTGTCTCCGGCGTCTCCGCCGGTCGAACAGCCTGCGAGCGTCAGGCCGAGTGCCGCCACGGTCAGGGCCGCAAGCGGTGCAAGTTTGGAACGCATGGTGTCTCCTCTCAACACTTCGTGCTTCGGGATGAAGCTCAACACGGCTGTGCCGCTAGGGCGACGCGTTGTATCAGCGACTATAGGGGGCAGTTACAAGAGGTAGCAAGAGGTATCTATTATTTTGCTATTGGTAGACCAAGTGTGAGCCACTAGCTATCATGTGGTTTGCGTGCGAGAGACGCTCGCGGACAGAAGGGCACCACGTGGTCGGCATCGGAATCCTCGGGTCTGGCTTCATCAGCGACCAGTACGTGGACGGTCTGCAGGACGTGCGCAACGCCACCCTCGTCGCCAACTACTCCCGCACCAAGGCCCGCGCCGTGGAGTTCGCGCAGAAGTGGGCCGAGCCGTGGGGCCCGATCCCGAACCAGTACGACGACATCGAGGCGCTGTGCGCCGACCCCGCCGTCGAGCTCGTCATCATCGCGCTGCCCAACGAGGTGCACGTCGAGGCGGTGCGCCTCGCCGCCAAGCACGGCAAGGGCGTCATCTGCACCAAGCCCCTCGCCCGCACCGGGGCCGAGGCGAAGCAGATCCTCGAGATCGTCAAGGATGCCGGCGTCTGGGCCGCCTACGCCGAGTGCTCCGTGTTCTCGCCCAACGTGGTGAAGGCCTACGAGATGGTGCAGGCCGGGGGAATCGGCGAGCTGCTGACGATGCGCGCCCGCGAGGGCCACTCGGGCCCGCACGCCGCGCACTTCTGGGACGCCGAGACTGCGGGCGGCGGCGCACTGCTCGACATGGGCTGCCACACCGTCGAGTCCGCGCGGCACTTCTTCGGCAAGGACAACCCCATCACCGAGGTCTGGGCCTGGGGGGCGACGCTGGTCCACGGCGACAAGACCACGGGGGAGGACACCGCGGTCGCGATGCTCAAGTTCGCGGGCGGCCAGATGGCCACCGTCGAGTCGTCCTGGATCGAGAAGGGCGGGATGCAGCTGCGCCACGAGTTCGTCGGCTCAGCGGGCCGGCTCGTGACCGACAGCTCCGCGACTCCGGTCTGGGGCTTCATCCAGAACCCCGTCGGCTACCTGGTGGAGAAGTCGGACGCCGAGACGGGCTGGGTGTACCCGGTGCCGGAGGAGGCCCGGGCCTACGGGTTCTCGCAGCAGTTCCGCCACTTCGTGACCGCGTTCGAGAAGGGCGAGGAGCCCGACGAGACTTTCGAGGACGGCTACATCGTCAACTGCGTCCTCGACGCCTGCTACCGCTCGATGAAGACCGGCGTCTGGGAGCCGGTGCTCACATGACGATCGCGCCGACGGCGCCGCGGGCCGACACGGTGCTTGCCAACAGCGCCGACCCGCTCTGGATCCAGGCCGTCGACCACATCACGCGCGAGATCGCCGAGGGGCGGCTCGTCGCGGGCACCCGCCTGCCGCCCGAGCGCGAGCTGTGCGCCGACCTCAGCATCTCGCGCGTGACGCTGCGCAAGGCGCTGCTCAAGCTCGTGGATGACGGCGTGCTGCGCTCCTCGCACGGCCGCGGCTGGTTCGTGGCCGCCGGCCAGCAGAAGGACTGGCCCAACAGCCTCGAGTCGTTCAGCGAGACCGCTGAGCGCATGGGGCTGGTGGCCTCCTCGCGGATCCTCCGCGCCGAGATCGCCCCGGCCACGATCGACGAGGCCGAGGAGCTCTCGATAGCGCCCGGCACCCCGCTCTTCCGCCTGGAGAGGGTCCGGATGCTCAGCCAGGTGCCCATCGCCCTCGACGACTCGCGCGTGCCGGCAGCGCTCGTGCCGGGGTTCGACGCCATCGACTTCACGCACGCCTCGCTCTACGAGTCGCTGACCCGTGCCGGCCTCGACCTGCTCCGCGCCGAGTCGACCATCGAGGCCAAGTCGGCGGACGCCTACCTCGCCACCCACCTCGCGGTGGAGCCCGGAACACCCGTGCTCGTCATGCACCAGGTGGTCGTGGACGGCGCCGACCGACCGATCTTCTCCTCGAGCATCCGGTACGCGGGCGACCGCTACCGCCTGCGCACGTTCTTCTCCCGCACCGCCTAGCCCAGTAGATACAAGGAGTTTTCATGTCGATCAGCGCCTCCCTCGCGACGCTCACCGCCGCGGAGATCGCCGCGAACCGCACGATCCTCGAGCGCGAGGGCCTCGCCGGCGCCGACGTGCACTTCTCCTATGTGGGGCTGGTCGAGCCCGACAAGCGCCTGCTCCTGAAGGAGGGGGCATCCGACCGGCGGGTGCGCAGCATGCTCGTCGACATGGCGACCAATGACTCGTGGGACGTCGTCGTCTCGATCGCCGAGGACCGCGTCGTCTCCACCCACAAGCTCGACCACGCGGTCGACGGGCAGGTGCCGGTGGTGATCGACGAGTTCCACGTCGTCGAGGTGATCAAGGAGAACGCCGAGTGGCAGGCGGCGATGGCCAAGCGCGGCCTCACCGACTTCGACAAGCTCGTGATAAACCCGCTCTCCGCCGGCGTGCTGAGCGACGCCGAGACCGGCCGCCGCATCCAGCGCTGCTTCACCTTCGTGATGAACTCGCCGGAGGACCTCGGCTGGGCGCACCCGGTCGACGGCGTCACGGTGATGTTCGACGTCGTGACGAAGGAGGTGCTCGAGGTCATCGACTACGTCGACCTGCCGGTTCCCCAGGAGGACGGCAACTTCCACCTGGAGTCGTGGCGCGGCCCCGACCGGCCCGGAGTGAAGCCGATCGAGATCACCCAGCCGGATGGCCCGAGCTTCACCTTCGGCGACGACGGCACGCTCTCGTGGCTCGGCTGGAACCTGCAGGTCGGGTTCGACCAGCGTGAAGGGCTCGTCTTCCACAACGTCACGATCGACGACGAGGGCGTGGCGCGACCGGTCATCTACCGGGCATCCATCGCCGAGATGATGGTGCCGTACGGCGACCCGAGCCCCCAGCGCTGGTTCCAGAACTTCTTCGACTGCGGGGAGTACCTGCTCGGCGGCTACGCGAACTCGCTCGAGCTCGGCTGCGACTGCGTCGGCGACATCACCTACCTCGACGCGGTCGTGGCGGGCAACGACGGCAACGTGCACGTGATCCCGCAGGCGATCTGCATCCACGAGGAAGACACGGGCATCCTCTGGAAGCACACCGACAACTGGAACGGCTCCAGTGTCTCGCGCCGCAACCGGCGCCTCGTGGTCTCCTTCTTCGTGACGGTCGGCAACTACGACTACGGCTTCTACTGGTACTTCGGGCTCGACGGCACTATCGAGTTCGAGGTCAAGGCGACGGGCGTGGTGTTCACCTCGGCCTACCCGGGGGCGGGCTACAAATTTGCGTCGGAGCTGGCTCCCGGGCTGGGCGCCCCGTACCACCAGCACCTGTTCAGCGCGCGACTCGACATGATGGTCGACGGCCTCGGCAACTCGGTGGACGAGCTCGAGGCGGCCCTCGTACCGCGCGGCCCGGAGAACCCGACGGGCACCGGCTTCACCCAGCTCGTGACGAGGCTCAAGACCGAGACGGATGCCCAGCGCCTGGCCGACAACGCCAAGGGCCGCGCGTGGCTGGTCACCAATCCCTCCGTGCAGAACCGGCTCGGCAACGACGTGGGCTGGGTGCTGCTCCCCGAGGGCAAGCCCGTCCTGCTCGCCGACTCGGAGTCGGACATCCACAAGCGCGCGACGTTCTCGACGAAGCACCTCTGGGTAACCGAGTACGAGCCGAGCGAGCTCTACCCGGCCGGCGACTTCGTGAACCTGCACCCGGGCGGCGCGGGCCTTCCGGCCTGGACCGCGGCGAACCGCAACGTCGACGACAACGACATCGTGCTGTGGCACACCTTCGGCCTCACCCACTTCCCGCGCGTGGAGGACTGGCCGATCATGCCGGTGGACACCTGTGGTTTCGTGCTCAAGCCGCACGGCTTCTTCGGCCGCAACCCGGCGATGGACATCCCGGAGACCATGAGCGACCGCTGTGCCCCTGGCCATCACGATCACGGCGGCCATGGTGCGCATGACCACCATGAACACTAGACATACCTGTTGATACATCTATAGACCAAAGCTAGGCTGTGGTTCAGCTTGGACTACAGCACTTGAACGAGAACGGCGGAACTTATGCGCGGCTACATCACCTTCGCGAGCGCGAGGGCGACGCAGGCTGAAGCTCTCGAGGCGGCAATCGCCTCCATCGCGGACGACGTGCGGGGCCAGCAGGCGGGCGGTGCCTTCACCGGCCCCGGGCCGATCTTCGTGGGCATCGGCGCGAGCCTCGCGGCAGCCTGCGCCCCGGTGTGGACGCTGCGGGAGCGCGGCATCCACGCCTGGCGCCTCGGCTCCGGCGACTTCCCGCTGCCGTTCCCGAGCGACGTGCATCCCATCATCGGGATCTCGCAGAGCGGCAAGAGCACCGAGACCATCGCGGTGCTCGACTCGATCGACCCAGCCCTGCGCTACGCCGTCGTGAACAGCGACCCGTCGCCCATGTCCGACCTCAGCGACCACGTGCTCTCGCTCGGCAACATCCCCGACAGCTACGCCTCCACCATCGGCTACACCGCGACGGTAACCGGGCTGGGGATGATCGCCGACGCGTGGGGCGGCGGCGAGGTAGACCCCGGCTGGGCGAAACTGCCGGAGCTGTTCCGCTGGACCGAGGAGACGGTGGGCGCGCGCGCCGCCGAGCTCGCCACGACGTTCGACGGCGTCTCCACCGCCGACTTCGTCGGCGCAGGCCCCTCGGTGGGGTCGGCCGAGGCCGGAGCGCTGCTGTTCCGCGAGGTCGCGCGGATCCACGCGGCCGGCATGAGCACGCGCCAGTACCTGCACGGCTCGATGGAGTCCGCGGGCGACGGCGTGCACGTGCTCTTCGGGGACGACCGCGAGCTCGAGGTTGCCGCCACGCTCAGCGCGGCGGGGCACCGCGTCATCCTGATCTCCGGCCAGACCGTGCCCGAGGGGCCGAACCTGCAGACGGTCAAGCTGCCGCAGGTCGCGCCCTCGCAGCGAGCGGTGCTCGAGGCACTGGTCATGCAGATCCTCGTCGGCGAGGTCGCCCACCGCCACAACGTGGAGATCGAGGAGTTCGTGTTCCACAACTCCGATACCAAGGTCGAGGCGCCGCAGTGACGCAAGTCCTTGTCGGGCTCGACGTCGGCGGGACCAAGACCGCTGTCATCGTCGAGACGCTCACCGGTCGGGAGGTCGTCGACACCGTCGTGCCCTCCGAGGACTGGGACGCGGAGCCGCTCGAGCACGGCGTGGCCTGGATCGAGCGCTGCATCGCATCGGTGGTACCTTCCGGATACGAGGTAGTTGCGGTCGGCATCGGCGCGCAGGGGTTGGACAGCAACGAGATCTCCCGCGAGTTCGCGGCCGCGGTGAGGTATCCCGCGGTCGCGGTCAACGACGCCGCCCTCCTGCCCGCCGCCGCCGGGCTCGAGGAGGGGCTCGGCCTCATCGCGGGCACCGGCTCGATCGGGGTCGGCCGCAGCGCGGACGGCAACTACGTGATCACGGGCGGCTGGGGCTGGGTGATCGGCGACGAGGCGGGCGCCGCGGGCATCGTGCGCGAGGCCGCGAAGGCCGCCCTGTGGGCGCACGACTCGTCTCTTCCGGATGACGGACTGCTCGAAGCCCTGTGCGCGGCGTTCGGCGTGGCCGACGCCGAGCGGCTCGCCCGCGCCGTCAACGACGAGCCGACCATGGACAACTGGGGCCCGCGCGCCCCTGCGGTCTTCGCTGCTGCCGACGCGGGCTCGGCGCTCGCGGCATCCGTCATCGAGGCGGCCGCCGCCAACCTCGTCGCCCTCGTGGGCCAGCTCGTCGCGCGCGGCGCCGTCGGCTCGACCGTCGTCGCGGCAGGCAGTGTCATCGTCGGCCAGCCCCGGCTGTTCGACGGGCTCGTGCGCGGCCTCGCCGAAGCGCAGCCGCAGCTGGACGTCGTACTACTCACCGATCCACCCGTCGTGGGAGCCCTCGCTCTCGCGCGCCGCCTGTACGAAACGAAGGAGTTCTGATCATGGCGATCGCAACCGTCAACCCCACCACCGGAGAGGTCGAGAAGACCTTCGAGCCGCACACCGCGGCACAGGTCGAGGCGATCCTCGACGCCGCATCCCGCGCGAACGCCGCGATGCGCGCGACCACGTTCGCGCAGCGCTCGGCCTGGATGCACAAGGCCGCCGATCTCATGGACGCCGAGCTCGAGACCGTCGCCGCGCTCGCCTCGACCGAGATGGGCAAGACCATCGGCACGGCCAAGTACGAGGTGACGAAATCGGCGAACGGCATGCGCCACTACGCCGACCACGCCGAGGAGTACCTGGCGGACGAGACCCCCGTGCCCGCGGGCACTGTCGGCGCCTCCGCTGCCCGGGTCGTGTTCCAGCCCATCGGCACCGTGCTCGCCGTCATGCCGTGGAACTACCCGTTCTGGCAGGTCATCCGCTTCGCCGCGCCCGCGCTCATGGCCGGCAACACCGGCCTGCTCAAGCACGCCTCGAGCGTGCCCCAGGTGGCCCTGTACCTCGGGGAGCTGTTCGAGCGCGCGGGCTTCCCGGCCGGCGCCTTCCAGACCCTGCTCATCGAGGGCGCCGCTGCCTCGAAGCTCATCGACGACCGCCGCATCCGCGCCGTCACCCTCACCGGATCCGTGGGTGCGGGCTCGGCTGTCGCTGAGGCGGCGGGCCGCAACATCAAGAAGAGCGTGCTGGAGCTGGGCGGCACGGATGTCTTCGTGGTCATGCCCTCGGCCGACATCGCCCGCGCGGCCGAGTTCGGCGCCAACTCGCGCACGCAGAACTCCGGCCAGAGCTGCATCTGCGCCAAGCGGTTCTACATCCACGAGGACGTCTACGACGCGTGGTTCGAGGCCTTCACCGCCCGCATGGGTGCGATGGTGCCCGGCGACCCGTTCTCCTCGGAGACGTCCTTCGGCCCGATGGCCACCCCCTCGGTGCGCGCCGAGGCCCACGAGCTCGTTGTCGATGCCATCGACAAGGGAGTCACGGTGCACACCGGCGGCGTACTCCCCGACGGCCCCGGCTTCTTCTACCCCGCGACCGTGCTCACGGATGTCACGCCCGAGATGCGCATCTACCGCGAGGAGTGCTTCGGCCCGGTCGCGTGCGTGTACAAGGTCTCGTCGGTCGCGGAGGCCATCGCCCTCTCCAACGACTCGGACTTCGGCCTCGCGGCCTCCGTCTGGTCCACCGACCAGGCCGAGATCGATGCGCTGCAGCTCGGTCTCGAGTTCGGCGCGGTCTTCGCGAACGGCAACACCGCCTCGTTCTTCGGCCTGCCCTTCGGCGGCGTGAAGGACTCGGGCTACGGGCGCGAGCTCGGCCAGTTCGGCATCCGCGAGTTCGTGAACGCGAAGACGGTGTGGACGGCCTAGCCCACCTGCGCCGCGAGGCGCCGGTTCACGCGCTCATGCTGGGCGTGATGGCCGGCGCCATGCTCTCGCACTCGCCGTTCGCCTCGATCGCGGGCGCGGCCCTGCTCGTGGTGGTGTCAGTGCCGTGCGCTGCGCTCTCCCGTTCGCGGACCTACTTCCGCGCGCACGTCGTCGACCTGTGGGCGATGGCGCTGGTGCTCCTGGCGTTCGTCCCGTCGCACCCGGTCGGTCACCACGCCGTGTCGGTCCCGGTGGGGTGGGCGTTCGCCGTGGTCGTCACCGCGTGGGCGGGGGTGCGGGTCTGGCTCGGGATGCACGGCTCGGGCGTCGCGCGGCGGGCTGCCGCGGCATCCGGCGGACTGACCGCCCTCGGCCTGGTCGCGATGGGCGTGCTGTGTAGTTAACTGAACGAGTGGAAGACGCCGAGGTCCTGTTCTACGCCCAAGGCCCGCTCGGGCACATCGTCCTCAACCGGCCGCGCGCCATCAATGCGCTCACGCATGACATGGTCGTCGCGATCGCGGCGCGGCTCGAGGAGTGGGCGGTCGATCCCGCCATCGAGCGGGTGCTGCTGACCGGCGCGGGGGAGCGGGGCCTGTGCGCGGGCGGCGACGTCGTCGCGATGTACCGGGATGCCACGGCTGGCGACGGCACCGAGGCGGAGTCGTTCTGGCGCGACGAGTACCACCTCGACGCGCGCATCGCCCGGTACCCCAAGCCCTTCATCGCGATCATGGACGGCGTCACCCTCGGCGGCGGCGTCGGCATCTCCGCGCACGCATCGCACCGGGTCGTGACCGAGAGGTCGAGGGTCGGGATGCCCGAGACGACGATCGGCTACATCCCCGACGTCGGCGGGCTCTGGCTGCTGGCGAGGGCCCCCGGCGAGCTCGGGACCTACCTCGCGCTCTCGGGCGAGTCCGTCGGGCCGGGGGACGCGATCGCGCTCGGGCTCGCGGACTACTACGTGCCGTCGGGCTCGCTGGTTGAGCTTGTCGAAACCACCCCGCTGGTTGAGCTCGTCGAGCCCCCGCCGGCCGCCGTGCTCCTCCCCGAGCGCGCCTGGATCGACGAGGCCTTCGCCGGCGACGACCTCGCGGCGATCCTCCGCCGCATCGAGGGCCGGCCCATCGCCGACGTGATCGCCGCGAAGTCGCCCACGGCGCTCGTCGTCACGCTCGCGGCACTGAGGCGGGCGCGATCCCTGCCGACGCTCGAGGAGGGGCTCGCCCAAGACCTCCGGGTGTCGCTGCGGAATCTCACCTCGCCGGACTTCGCGGAGGGCATCCGTGCGCAGGTCGTCGACAAGGACAGGAACCCGCGGTGGAGCCCCGCCCGGGTCGAGGATGTGACCGGCGTCGACTCGTTCTTCGCGCCGCTGGAGAGGGAACTGTGGACACAATAACCGTCGAGACGCGCGGGCGCGTCGGCATCATCACGCTCAACCGGCCGGAGGCGCTCAACGCCCTTAACGCGCAGCTGATGAACGAGGTGGTGGAGGCCGCGACCGCGTTCGACTCCTCACGGGACATCGGCTGCATCGTCATCACCGGCTCCGAGCGGGCCTTCGCGGCGGGCGCGGACATCAAGGAGATGGTGTCGCTGCGGTACCAGCAGGTGTACCTCGACGGGCTGCTCGGCGGGTGGGACCGCTTCGCGTCGCTGCGCACGCCGACTATCGCCGCGGTCTCCGGCTACGCGCTCGGCGGCGGGTGCGAGCTCGCGATGATGTGCGACTTCATCATCGCCGCCGACACGGCGAAGTTCGGCCAGCCCGAGATCAACCTCGGGGTCATCCCGGGCATCGGCGGCAGCCAGCGGCTCGTGCGCGCGGTCGGCAAGGCGAAGGCGATGGACATGATCCTGACCGGCCGGACGATGGATGCCGCGGAGGCGCTGTCATCCGGACTCGTCGCGCGCGTCGTCCCGCCGGCCGGCCTGCTCGACGAGGCGCTCTCGACCGCGGAGCTCGTCGCCTCGAAGTCGCTCGCCGCGCTCTACGCCGCGAAGGAGGCCGTTAACGTGGCCTTCGAGACGACCCTCGCCGAGGGCCTGCGCTTCGAGAAGCGCTCGTTCGGCGCCCTGTTCGCGCTCGACGACCGCGCCGAGGGGATGAGCGCCTTCATCGAGAAGCGCGAGCCCCGGTTCAACGGCTGACCGCGCGCCGCCCGCGCCGCGCCGCGCGCCGCCCGGCGGTCCCGCGCC
>JAODAQ010000011.1 GCA_025463515.1 Rhodoglobus sp. | reverse complement strand
CGGCGGGCCGGCCGGAGCCGGACGCTGCCGGGCGTCCCGAGCGGTCGCGGCGCGGAGCGCCATCGCGGGGAGCACCGGCGCGCTTGCGCTGGGCGTTGGCGCCCTGCGACTGTCCGCGGCCGTAGTTCTCGGCGACGGCAGCGCGGGGCGCGGGCTTCACGTACGCGGCGACGTCGCCCACGAGGGCGGTGACGGCCGGCGACGTGGCGGTGACGTGCTGCGGCGTGACGGTGATCTCCGCCTTGCGGAGGAGCGCAGCGGTGTCCTTGCGCTGGGCGGGCAGCACGATCGTGACGACCTCGCCCTCCTTGCCGGCGCGGGCGGTGCGGCCCGAGCGGTGCAGGTACGCCTTGTGCTCGGCCGGCGGGTCGACGTGGATCACGAGCTCGATGTCATCCACGTGAACACCGCGAGCGGCGACATCGGTGGCGACGAGAACGCGGGTCTCACCCGAGGCGAACGACGCGAGGTTGCGGTCGCGGGCGACCTGCGAGAGGTTGCCGTGCAGGTCGACGGAGGGGATCCCGGCGTCGGTGAGCTGCTTGGCGAGCTTCTTCGCGTGGTGCTTGGTGCGCATGAACAGGATGCGGCGGCCGGTGCCCGAGGCGAGCATCCGTACCAGTTCGCTCTTCTCGTCGACGCCGGCGACCTCGAAGACGTGGTGGGTCATTGCCGCGACGTGGCTGTTCGCCTCGTCGACGGAGTGCAGCACCTCGTTGTGGAGGTAGCGGCGCACGAGCTTGTCCACGCCGTTGTCGAGCGTGGCGCTGAAGAGGAGGCGCTGGCCGGTCTGCGGCGTCTTGTCCATGATGCGGGTGACGACCGGCAGGAAGCCGAGGTCGGCCATGTGGTCAGCCTCGTCGAGCACCGTGATCTCGATCGCGTCGAGGTGGGCGAAGCCCTGCTTCATGAGGTCTTCGAGGCGGCCGGGGCAGGCGACGACGATGTCGACACCCGACTTGAGGGCCGCGACCTGGCGGTTCTGGGATACCCCGCCGAAGATCGTCGTGATGGTGAGGCCGTACGCGGTGGCGAGGGGCTCCATGGCGGCGGTGATCTGGGTGGCGAGCTCGCGGGTCGGTGCGAGGACGAGCCCGAGCGGGCGGCCCGAGCGGCGCTTGCCGCCGGCCAGGGCGCCGCCGAGGCGGGCGACCATGGGGATGGCGAAGGCGAGGGTCTTGCCCGAGCCGGTCTTGCCGCGGCCGAGGACGTCCTTGCCGCCCAGTGTGTCGGGGAGCGTGTCCACCTGGATGGGGAACGGCTCCGTGATGCCGTTGGCGCCGAGGGCGGCAACGATCGGGGCGGGCACGCCGAGCGTGCTGAACATGTTTTCAGTCATGAGTGATTTCTTGAAAAGCGCAGTCGTATGGACTGCTGAATGGCGAAGGCGGGAAAGCCGCACTCGTTCGCCGGAGAAGTTATTGAACCTGAGGTTCAAGGGAAGCGTTCTACGACGCAGGGAGACCGTCATGGTCTCGCAAGTGACTCCACCCTAGCAGAGGCCTCCGATATACCGCCCTACCCCCCCGATCAAGGCCGACCCCTTCTGGGGAATGTACCCCGCTCGGTCCTCCAAATAGCGTCAGGTGTTGTCACCCGGTCCTTTGAGCCCGGCTCGACACTCTGGGGGAGAAACACAGTGTCATTCGTGCATCGTGGCGCGCGCCGGCGGGGATTGGCCGGCGCGCTCGCCGCGCTCGTCATCGCCGTTATCGGCCTGTCCACTCTCGCGCCCGCTGCCGCGCACGCCGACCCCGGCTCGCTCTTCACGATCACGAAGTCGGTCGACAAGGCCGTCGTGCTCCCCGGCCAGACCTTCACGTACACGATCACCGTCGACTGCTCGCCCGAGGACTGCCCGGATGCCCGCCTGGTCGACGACCTCCCCGACGAGTTCGCCGACCTCACGGTGAGCCCGAACGTCATCGTCACGGGCGGACCCTCCACGGCGACCTGGAGCGGGTCTGACAGCCGCACCCTCACCGTCGACTTCCAGAAGCCGCTCACCGACGGCGGCGTCGGTATCGCGAGCGGCTCCGGCTACTCGGTGCAGGTCGCCCTGAGCGTGCCCGCCGGCCTCTCGCCCGACTGGGCGTACAACGGCACCCCGATCACGAACACCGCCCGCGCGAGCTCGGTGAACGCGCCCGATGCCGACGCCTCTCGCGATGTCACGATCAACGTTCCCGTCACGGTGAGCACGACCGCCGCCGCGGACTGGACTCCCGCCTCGACCCGCTTCAAGGTCGGCGAGGCCTCCGCTCTCCTGCTCACGACGCGCAACACCTCCAACGCCAAGGCGACCAGCCTCACGCTCGTCGTGCCGACCGACCCGACCGCCGTGACGAACCCGTTCGAGGCCGTGGACTTCACCGGCTTCGGTGCTGTCACGTTCCCGGGCGGGGCCGACCGCGTGCAGGTCGACGCGTACGTCGCGGGGGCATGGGTGGCGGGATCGCCCGACACCGCGCCGGTGCTGCCCGGCGGGGTCGTCGAGCCGAGCATCCGGGGTCTGCGCTTCAGCTTCACCTCGTCGAGCGGTTCAGAGCTCACCGCCAACGGGCTAGAGGGCTCGGTCGTGGTGCAGCTCGCGCAGCGCGCGACGATCCGCACGAGCGGCGCCTCACTCGTCACCGGGACCACGGCCGTCGCGAGCGTCACGGGCACGGTGCTCGTGCCGGGCCAGCCCGCGAAGGACGCGGTCACGAGCGACAGCTACGTCATCGACTCGCTCGACTCCAAGGTGACCGGCGCCACCGTGTTCGCGCCCGCGCGCATCCCGGCGGGCACCGAGTCGCTGGTCTCCGTCACGGGCCAGAACGCGTCCAAGGGCACGCTCGACACCCTCACGATCACCGAGCCCAGCACGGGCCTGCTCGCCGACTCGCGACTCGCGTTCGACGGCTTCCGGTCGGCGGGCTCGGCCTGGCCGAGCGGTGCCAGCTCCGCCACGGTGACGTGGGTCGTCGACGGCGGCACGACTCCGTCGGCGCAGGTCTACACGTCGGGCGTGCCGTCCACCCCGGCCCTCGTGGGCGGCCAGCGGATCATCGGCTTCTCGATCGAGTACTCCGGCGACATCGCGGTCAACGCGCTCGCCAGGGCGGCGTTCGCCGTCGATGTCGACGGCCAGGCGGCGGGCGCCGGCTCGAGCGTCTTCCTCACGGATGCCCCGAGCATCGGCGGCACGAACGACGCCGGCTCGGCGGCTCCCGCCACCCCCACCGCGGCCCTCGAGGTGCTCGCGCCCGCAGTGGCGATCACGCTGGACAAGGTCATCACTCCCTCCGCCGCGGTGCCCGCGGGCGGCCGCTCTCTCGTGCAGCTCACGGCCCGCGCGAGCTCCGACACGGGCTACGTCGCCCCCGACGCCATCACGGTGATCGACGAGTGGACCGGCTCGACCGCCGACTACTGGGCCGGCTTCGACGCGGTCGCGATCAGCTCGACGGCGGTCTCCGTGGGCTCCACGCTCGTCGTGAGCTACAAGACGACCGGCGGCTGGGTGGTGCTCGACTCCGTCGACGCGACCGCGAGTGCCCAGACCTACCGCCGTGCCCTGCCGACTCCGACCGCCATCACGGGCCTCAAGTTCGTGTTCACGAAGCCCGGCGGCTACGCCCTCGGCTCCGTGGTGCGGCCGACGATCAGCTTCCAGGCGCGGTCGGAGGTGCGCGGCACGACCGACCCGACGGCGGCCATCGGCACGCCCGTCACCTACACGAACGCGGCGTCGGCCGTGGCATCCGGCTCGATCGTCGTCGCCGGAGTCACGACCACGGTGGACTCGACGGCCACCGACACCGCGACGGGCGCCGTCAAGGCGATCGCTCCCGGAGTCGGCGGCGCGCTGTTCGACAAGACCTGGCAGGCGGTGAGCGGCTCGACCGCGGTCGACTCGCAGTCGGGCCAGACCCGCGTCGCGCGACTCGCGTGGGGCACCGAGGTGACCGGCTACGACAGCGCGACCGTGCAAGACCCGGTCTCGACGGCGACCCCCGTCGACCAGACCGTGTTCCAGGCTTTCAACCTGACCCAGATCAAGGCCGTCACGACGACGACCGACCCGCAGATCGCCTGGGACAGGGTCACCGCCGTCGAGCTCTTCAACAAGAACACGCAGGCCTGGGAGCCCATCGGCACCTGCACGCCCGCGCACCCCTGCGAGGGCGGCCTGCCCGTGCAGAACCTCAGCGCGGCGCAGCAGGAGTCGACGATCGGCGTGCGCGTCACGTTCGCGCCGAACGACGCCGCCCGCACCACAGACCCACTCGCCCCGCCCGTCGGCTCCGGTGTGGCCAGCGGCCCGGATGCCCGCACCCTCGACCTCGTCTTCCAGGTGCGCAACCAGCTCAGGGACACGACAGGAACTCCTTCGGCGCCCTGGGTCACCCAGTTCCGGGTGTACAACAACGTGGACAACGGCTCTGTGCTCAACACCGGCTCGCTCGCCCTCGTGGCCGGCGGGACGACGACCACCGCGTCCGACTCTGACGAGCTCATGATCCTCGACGACCTCCCGCAGGTGTCGATGGCGAAGTCCGCCGCGAACTCGAGCCTGGTCATCCCGAACCCCGACGACGTGGCGGTCGGCTCCTACCCGACGAGCTCGTTCACGGTGCGGGCGACCAACGACTCGAATGCGCGGGCCTGGTTCCTGCGGGTCTCCGACGTCATGCCCGCCGCGACGGCGGTCGGCTCGGTGCACGACACCGACGCGGGCGGCAACGGCTACGAGGTCGCGCCCTACACCGGTGCCGTGTACGACCCCGCGACGAACCCGTTCGAACGGCTCCTCGTCACGAAGGTCGTGCTGACGCCGAACGGCACCGGCATCGACCTCTCCAAGTCGCTCGTCACTCGCTGGCTCTACAACGGCGGCAGCCCGGTCGCGACGAACCTCGTCGGCGGTGTGCCGTTCTACGCCAACAACACGACGGCGCTGAACTCCGCGGCAACCTGGGCCGACGTGATCGGCGTGAGCGTGCTCTACACGGGCACCGACACCTCCGGCGGCGGCACCATCGCGAGCGGCGCGTACGTGGACATGCGCATCGACGTGCAGGTGCGGCAGATGCTGCGCAGCCAGCCCACCACCCTCGTGAGCGCGGGCAGCGTGCGAAACACGGCCTTCACGCAGGTCTGGGACAACGTGCTCGACGACGAGAGCCGCTACGACTCGAAGTACGCGGACATCTCGCTCGTCGCTGCGACGCTCAAGGTCTCCGCCGCGAAGACGCTGTCGGCGGCGAGCATCCTCGAGTCCAACCGCGCGAGCGACCTGACCGCGACGCTGTCCGCTGCTCACAACGGCTCGACCGCGGCCAGCCGGCAGATCGTGGTCGAAGACACGGGCGCCGACTTCTGGGACGCGTTCTCCCTGCGCTCGCTCGGCACCGTGACGAAGCCCGCCGGCGCCGACCTCGTCCGCGTCGACGTGCAGCTCGACGGCTCGTCCACCTGGACCCAGGGCGCCTCCTCCGCCACGGCGGCCCTGCCGGCGGGAGCGACCGCGTCGCACGTCACGGGCATCCGCTTCGTGTTCACCAAGACCGGCGCCGGCATCTTCTCGAGCGCGGCACCCGCCGCCACCTGGACCGCCTCGGCCGCGTACGTCGTGCGGCTTCGCGATACCGTCCGCAGCTCGGGCGCGGCGATCCCGTTCCCGTCGACCGTGAGCGCGCCCGTCGCGGCGAGATCCTCGAACGACGACTACCCGGATGCCACCGCCACCGGCGCCACGAGCATCCTGCTCGACACCGGCACCTTCCGCGTGGACGTGGAGAAGCGCCCCTCGGTCAGCACCACGCCGGCCGGTGAGACCGTCACGTTCTCGCTCATCATGACCAACACGGGCACCGGATACCTCGACAACCCCGTCGTCGTCGACTCCCTGCCCGTCGACGCCGCCCTCCGCAATGGCGGCCCGCTGCTCTTCGACCCGACCTCGGAGCTCACGTTCTCGACATCGAGCGGCGGCATCCTGCCGACCACGGGCGCGGCCGTCGCCTACGACGACGCCACGCGGAGAGTGACCGTCACCTGGCCCGCGGGCTCGCGCCTCGCGCCCGGCGAGAAGTACACGATCGTCGTCCCGCTGCAGGTCGCGCCCGGCCTCACCTCGGGCTACGGCGCCGCGACGAACACCATGACGGTGTCGAGCGACCGCACCCTCGCGGCCTGCACGAACACCTCCGGCAATGGCAAGGGCGCGAGCCTCGGCGGCGCGAACAAGGCGTGCACGACCACCAACTCGGTGAGCACCATCTCCGCGTCGGCCATCAGCTCGTTCAAGGGCGTCAAGGGCGATGTGGATGCCGGCGGCCTCTCCACTCGCGGAGCCACGAACGTCAACTCCGCCGCGACCGCGTGCGTGCCCGACGCGGGCGGCTTCTACCGCAGCCCGTGCGCGGCGAACACGGTGATCGGCGGCACGGACCTCTGGAAGCTGCAGTTCACCAACGGCGGCAACATCCCCGCCCAGACCGCGACCGTGGTCGACGTGCTGCCGAGGTCGGGCGACACCTACCTGCGCACCGGCGCCACGCGCGCCACGACCTACGCCCCCGTCTTCGCGGGCGGCCTGCAGCTCACAACCGACGACCTCTCGGACGGCACCACGTACACCTGGCAGGTCACGACCAGCGCCAACCCGTGCCCGAACTTCGCGACGAGCGACTCGACCTGCTCCACGGGCGTCACCTGGCTCGACGGGCCGACCTACCCGACCTCGGGCTATGCCGCGGTCAGGGCGATCCGCGTGGTCTTCGACTTCACCGCGATCGACCCGATCGACGACACCCTCCCGCCGGCCGCGAGCCTCGCCCTCACCTACGAGACCGTCAACACCCCGAGCACGAGCGGGAGCGACGGCCGCGCGCCGGTCAGCGTTCCCGTGACGAGCGCCCGCGCGTGGAACAGCTTCGGGGTCTACGCGACCTTCGGGGTCGGCAACGCCTCCCGCGCGGTCGAGCCCCTCAAGGCGGGCGTGCAGCTTGCGACGGGCCCGGTCCAGGTCGCGAAGGCGATCTCCGGGGATGCCGCGGCCTTCGCCCCCACCTCATACCAGGTCACCGTCAGCTGCACGGTCGCCGGCGCGACCATCACGCTGCCGGCGGCGGGCAGGCTCACCCTCGCGGTCGGCAACGCGGTGCCCTACACGGGCCGGATCGACGGGATCCCCGTCGGCTCCGTGTGCAGCACCGTCGAGAACACCGGCGGCGCGAGCTCGACGAGCTACTCGCCGTCGAACGCGGGCGGAACGGCTGCGGCCATCGTGATCGGGGCTGCCGCGGCATCCGGCGCGCCTGTTCCGGCCGACCAGCGCGCCACCGTCACCAACAGCTACGGCACGACCAGCCTGCGGATCGGCAAGACGGTCACGACCGACTCGACCGTGGGCGCATTCGGGCCCTTCGACTACACGCTCGGGTGCACCGCGAACTCGCTCACCGTTCCGCTCGCGGCCGGCGACGCGGCGTTCACGCTGGCCGACGGCGACGAGCGGATCATCACCGACCTGCCCGTGACGGCCACCTGCGAGCTGCGCGAGACGGACGCCGACGGCGCGACCACGATCAGCGCCGAGGTCAACGGGGGAGCAGGCACGGCCGTGCTGCAGAACCAGGCGATCACGATCCCGCTCGGCACCGGCGCGGAGTACACGGCGGCCATCACCAACCACTACGCCGGCGGCGAGCTCGAGATCACCAAGACCATCGCGGGCGACGCCAGCTACGCCGACGGCCCGTTCACCATCGACATCACGTGCACGTACGACGGCCAGACCCTGTTCGACGGCGACCTCGTCATCCTGGGCGGCGAGACCAAGGCGCTCGCCGAGGTCTTCCCGGTCGGCACCTCGTGCGCACTGGACGAGACGGATGCCGGCGGCGCGACCAGTCACACCGCGGCCTCGAGCGTCCTGATCGTCGCTGGAACGACCTCCGCGGGCATCACCAATACGTTCACGACCGGAACCCTCCGGGTGGAGAAGGCGTTCACCGGCCCGGGCAAGGACGACTACGGTGTTGGCCCGTTCGAGGCGCAGGTCGACTGCACGTGGACGAAGACGGCCGGCGGCACTCCGCTGACCATCCCGCTGCCCCACTCGGGCGTGGTCGAGCTGTCGTCGGGCAACGGCTACGCGGCCTCCGTCTCCGGGCTCATCGCCGGCGCGGACTGCACGGTCAGCGAGACCAAGACCGGCGGCGCGACCACCTCCACGGTCGGCACCGTCTCGCCCGTCCCGGCCGGCGGAACATCGACCGTGACCATCACCAACGACTTCCAGACCGGGTCGCTCGAGATCGACAAGCAGCGCATCGGGGCCGGCGCGAGCCGCTTCGGCGCCGGGCCCTTCGAAGTCTCCGTCGACTGCGAGTACCCGAGCAACGGCAGCATGGTCGCAATCGACCTCGGCTCCGACGCCACCCAGGTGCTGCAGGCCGACGTCGACCCGGACAAGGACTACCGCGCGACCATCGACGGCCTGCTCGCCGGCGCCGTCTGCAGCGTGGAGGAGACGGATGCGGGCCTCGCCGTGTCGAGCGCCCTCACCCCGGTCGACGGCAAGGCAACGATCGCGGCATCCGGAACCGCGACCGTCACGGTCACCAACACCTTCCTCATCGGCCAGCTCGAGATCACCAAGACGGCCTCGATGCCGCTCGTGCAGGGCGACAGCGCCTTCGACTACACGCTCGCGGTGACCAACGCGGGCGCCGTCGCGGCGGCCGGCGTGACCGTAGCCGATGCCATCCCGGCGACGCTCAAGGTCACCGCGGTGACAGTCGACACCGCCCTGTGGACGAGCTGCGCCGTCACGGGCAAGGACGTCGACGGCTACGGCGGCGACCTCGAGTGCGTCTACGCCCCTGTGCTCGGCGCGACCGACTCGGCCGACCCGATCACGCTCAGCGTGCGAGTGCTCCCCGAGATCGCACAGGACCAGATCGCCAACACCGCGGCCGTCACCTCGACGACGCCCGTGGTCGACGGCGACAGCGACGACGAGACCGTGGACGTCAAGTGGCTCGACGTGGTCGCCACACCGACCTGCGTGAAGGATGCGCCGTGGCTGGGGTACTCCGTCGATGCGCACAACGTCGACGTCGCGGGCCGGACGATGACGGTCACCTGGGCCGACGCGCTCGGAACGGTCATCCACACGGACTCGGTGCCGATCGCCGCGAACGGGCCCGTCACGGGATCACTCCTGTGGCCCGGTGCCGCCGTGAACGCCGACGGCGAGGGCATCGCCTGGCCCGGCTGGCGCGACGCGCTGCCGGGTGAGGCGCCCGACTGGGAGAACCTCGTGCTCGACCCCGCCGCCTACGGCTACGGGCTGCGCACGGGCGCGCAGGTGACGCTCGCGATCAACCCGCACACCACGATCACTGTGCAGTACCCGCCCGCGACCGTGAGCTGCGCCGAGACGCCCGACGACCGCGACTCCGACATCTGGTTCACCAAGAGGGCGATGGTCGCGGCCATCGACCCCGGCGACACCTTCGACTACCGGATGACCATGGGCAACGACGGGCTCGGCGCCGTCGACTCCGTGGTCCTCGTCGACAACATCCCGTCGAGCCTCAAGCTCATCACCGTGGCTCCGCAGGCGGGCAGCACCGGCGGCCCGCAGTGGGTGTCGTGCGCTATCGCGTCACGCGGTCGCGACGGCTTCGGCGGCACCATCACGTGCGAGCTCGACCGGCCGCTGGGCTATCAGCAGGTCACACCGGATGTCCTCCTCACGGTCCAGCTCGACCCCGCTGCTGCCGCCGGGCCGATCGTGAACACCGCCCGCGTCACCGCACAGGACGCCCCGCATCTCGGCGGCCGCGGCGGCGGTGTGCTCCCGACCCTTGCACTGCACGACTCCGCGATGGTGCTCACCGCGGGCCAGCTCGCCTCCACGGGCAGCGAACCCGGCCTCGCGCTCCAGCTCGGGGCGCTGCTCCTGCTGCTCGGCGGCATCCTCATCGCGTGGCGGCGCGTGCCGCGGCACCGCCGGTAGCGCTGCGACCTGCTCCTGCTCTCGCCCCGCTCTCGCCCCGCTCCCGCTCCCGCTCCCGCTCCCACCCGGGGCCGGGCTCCTCGCTTGGGCGACGTATGGCACTGTGCCATACGTCGCGCAGAGGGAACCCGCCGCGCGAACCGTGAGCCAGTACTGTCGAGCGATGCAGCGAATCTTGGGCGCGCGGATCGTGAAGTGGTACTTCAAGCTCGCGTACGTGGCCGGTGTGTGGCTTGTGGGCTGTCTCCTGCAGAGACTCCTCGAGCTGGTCGACGTGCCCGCCGCGGCCGTGAGCCTCGTGGGCTCGGTACTCTCACTCAGCGGCATACTGCTGGGGGCGCGGGTGTTCCGGGGGCGAAATGAGCTGCTCGTGACTCCACGCCCGTGGTGGCGGATGACGGCCCGCCGACCGCTCAGTGTCGTGCTCGGCACCCTGGCCGTGCTGGGCGCGGCCTCGTCAGTAGTCGTTCTAGTCGCCGGTGCTGTGGGCAACGCCCGTTTCGCACGCTCGCTAGAGAGCATCACTGTGCCGGGTGCTCTAGTCAACCTTCTTTGGTACGCGGTGCTGGCGTACCTCTACTTGAACTCCGCCGTGCGTTCTGGGGAGCCGGCACTCGTCGGGCCCGCGCCTGTTGTGCCGGGGCCGCGCTCGACGACGGCGATCGTCCAGGAGGTCGCGCGCGTGCTCAGCGAGCACGGGCTGCCCGATACATCCGGCGACATTGTCCGTGCGCTCTTGACTCGCGGGTGGGTGGGTCGCTCCGACATTGCCGCGGATGTGCCGGAGGCAACCGGGGAGCAACTGCTCCGCGAGCTGAACGCGGTCGTCGAGGCCCGGCGCTAGTACGCGCCGGAGTACCGCTCCCCGACGGGGATGTCGACCGCCACGGTGTTGCCCGGCTGCGCGAGCGGGCACGCCCACATCGGGTCGTAGGCGCATGACGGGTTGTACGCGAAGTTGAAGTCGAGCACGAGGGAGTTCGGCTCTCGGCCCGGTCCGAGGTCGGCCCCCTTGACCGTGTCGAGGAGGTAGCGGCCGCCGCCGTAGGTTCCTCCGTGCTTGCCGTGGAGGGCATCCTTCACAGGCACGAAGATTCCGCCGCCGTAGGAGGCGAGGCGCCAGACGTCGAGCGGGCCGACACCGGGCACGTCGGCGATGCCGATGAGCTCGAACGGCACGACGCCGTCCGTGCCGGTCTCGACCTCCATCCGGCGCTCGTCAGTGGGCGAGAGCGAGACGTCGAAGCGCCAGGCCGGGTCGTACGGCTCCACCGGCAGCCCGGCGAACCCTGCCCGGTCCTCCGGGAGCAGGGGAGTCGACGGGTGGTTCGCGAACAGGTCGTCGCGCTCGCGGCGCCACAGGTCGTGCGCGGCGACCGGGTCGTCGGACTCCCGCACGCGCTCGTAGACGGAGAACACGCGCCGGCGCCAGTCGGCGACCTCGAGGGCTGTCATAGCTCCACGTTACGTCCAGGTGGGCGCGAGCCGCTTGAGCTGGATCCCCCGCCACTGCCAGAACGCCCACATCGCCGGCCACACCGCGAGGCTCAGCGGCTCCGCGTCGAACAGCAGCCGGTCGCGGAACAGCGTGCGCCCGTCCTTCGTCGGCGAGACCGCCATGGTGTGGTGCCAGTAGCTGACGATCGAGAGCGCCCCGGATGTCGCCTCGCCGGTGTCGTGCACGAACCGCACGTCGCCCCGCTCGGTGAACGTGAGGTCGATGACCTGCTCGCCGACCGGGATCACCCCGAACAGGCGGGCGGCCACCGGATGCTCCCCCTGCGCCCACGTCGCGCCGAGGGTCTCGGCAGAGTCGAAGGCCATGAGCGGCCCGGCCACGGCGCGGAACACCTCTGGGCTGCGGATCGCCCGCCACGCGGCATCCGGCTCGCACTCCAGTACCTGCTTGAGCATCACGTGCATGTGTCCATCATCGGGGGTGTGGGCTAGGAATAGGCCATGAAGAACTGGCTGTGTGTCGTCCAGCGCGAGCACGTGCTTCGCGGCGTGACGCTCGGTATCGTGCAGACGAACCACGGGGTGCGCTCAGGCATCCAACGGATGTCCCCTGGAGACGGCCTCGTGTTCTACTCGCCGAAGACCGCCTACCCCGATGGCGACCCGCTGCGAGAGTTCACCGGCATCGGGGTCGTGGCCGACAGCGAGCCGTGGCAGGAGGACGAGGGGGAGTTCAAGCCCTGGCGCCGCAAGGTGCACTTCGAGAAGTCGGCCATGGCCACGCCGATCGCGCCGCTGCTGGACGTGCTCCAGCTCACCCGCGGCAACAAGAACTGGGGCTTCATCATGCGGCGAGGCCAGGTCGAGATCTCCCAGCACGACTTCGACGTGATCGCCCGCGAGATGGAGGCCGGTAGCCTCGTACGGTGAGTTCGCCGCGCAACCAGCCCCAGTACCAGATCCGTTTCGACTGGGGAGTCGAGGGCGCTAGGGCCATTGCCCCCGGTGCGCACATCCTCGTGTGGGCGGACGCCCTGGGCGGCACCGAGCCCGACCTGGACCATGACGGCGCGATCATCACCGGCAGCGTCGGGTCGCGCGCGGCAATCGCGGCCTGGGTTCTCGACCGGCAGGTGGAGCTCGGCGACCGCGCCACGGTCGCCGTCGTGGCCGCCGGCGGACCGGACGGCCGGTTCGCCGTGGAGGACCTGCTCGCAGCCGGCGCCGTGATCGACGCGCTCGCCGAGGTCGGAATCGACTACATCTCCCCGGAGGCCGCCGCCGCCGTGGGGGCCTACGCGGGGCTGCGCAACGCGACCGGCCACGTGCTCTCCGCGAGCGTCACCGGTCAGGAGATCATCGCCGCCGAGGGCCGCGAGCCGATCGAGGCGGCCCGCAAGCACAACGACGGCGCCGACTTCACGATCCTCAAGGAATTCAGCCTGCCCGCGTAGCGTTGCCTCCAGCAGAAGACCTACGGAGGAACATCATGAAGGCAGTTCTGGGCGACACCGTTATCGCCGAAGCACCCAAGGAAGATCTCATCTCCATCGAGGGCAACTGGTACTTCCCGCCGTCGAGCGTCAAGGGCGACCTCCTCGTCGAGAGTGCCACCCCCTACACCTGCCCGTGGAAGGGCGAGTGCCAGTACTTCTCCGTGAAGGACGGCGACGCACTCCTGCAGGACCGCGCGTGGAGCTACCCGACCCCGTACCCGACCGCGTTCGACCGCGTCGGCAAGGACTTCTCGAACTACGTGGCCTTCTGGAAGGAAGTCCAGGTCGTCGAGTAGCTACACGACCGCGACCGCCTCGATGCCGATGAGGGCGTCGGCGCGGGCGAGGGCAGCGACATGCACGACGGTGATGGCAGTGGGGTAGTCGCCCCACGCTTCACCGGATGCGGCGAGGCCCTCCTGGATCGAGGCATCCGGTGCCAGGTAGATGACCAGACGGACCACATTGCTCTGGTCGCCGCCCACCTCCGCGAGGATCTTCTTGATCTGCCCGTAGGCCGCCACGGTCTGCGGCCCAAGACCGCCGGGCACGATCGCGCCCTCGTCGTCGACCCCGTTCTGCTCGCCGATGTAGAGCGTGCGCCCGCCCTCCACGAGGACCGCCTGCGAGAAGTAGGGGTTCTTGTGCATGGTGTCGGGGTTGACATGGGTGATGGTCATGCTTCCTCCTTGTTTCGATGCTTGCGTACCTTCGCCCGGTTCCCGCAGCGCTGCATGGAGCACCAGCGCCGGTTGTTCGACCGGGACTCGTCGTAGAACACGATCGCGCAGTCGGAGGCGGCGCACTCGCGGATGCGCTCCCGCCCCTCGGACGAGAACAGTTCCACAGCTTCGCGCGCCATCGCGGAGAGGGTCTGCCCGACCCGGGCGCGCCCGCGTCCCGCCTGGCGGCGGCCGCCGGGGAGAACCGGCGGGATGTCGGGGGTGGCGGCGAACAGGTTGATGATGTCGACGTCGTCGGCCGTGGCATCCTCGCCGCGACTGAAAGCGGTGGCGGTGCGCGCTATCGCCGCGCGGAGGGCGAGCGCGTCGGTGAGCTCGCGGTCGGAGGAGGTCGTGTCGACGTCGTCGAAGCGGTCATCGAGCCAGGCGCTGAGATCGGATGCCGCGTGCAGGGTCTCCCACGCGGGGTTGTCGCCCATCGCGCCGGTGTAGGCGAAGTCGAGCGCGAGGGCGCCGGAGTCGAACCACCAGCGGTGCCCGTCGCCGGAGGTGAACCACTGGCCCGTCGGGTGGGCGTCTGTTGAATGTCGCACGGTAACCACTATAGTTGGTTACATGAGCGACGACACAACAGGACTGACCAAGGACGCGGGCTGGGAGATGGGCGTGCGCCAGACGGTGGCCGCCCCGCTGCCCGCGGTGTGGGACTTCCTGCTCGGGGAGGGGCTGCCGGTCTGGCTCGGCGAGATCGACAGGCTGCCCACCGAGAAGGGCGCGGGCTATGTCACTGCGGACGGCGTTCGCGGCAGCATCCGGAGTTATACCGAGCGGTACCGCGTGCGGCTCGGCTGGCAGCCCGACGACTGGCCGCACGACACCACGCTGCAGGTCACGCTCAAGGAGTCGGCGACGGGCACGACGATCGGCTTCCACCACGAGAAGCTCGCCAACCGCGAGGAGCGGAAGATGATGCTCGGCCACTGGAAGAACGTGGCGGCGGCTATCGAGAAGCACTTCGCCTGACGGCGCGCTCCTGCCACCTGATCGCGTTGGCCGGGCTGAACGTCTTCGAGCACTGCCCGCACGAGAGGGCGCGGGCCGGCTTGCGGTACCGGTAGTGCAGGTGGCCCGCCGGGCAGGTGCCGACCCAGGGCGCGAACTCGTTCGCGATCGCGCCGTCGTGCAGCCGCTTGCCCTCGTACCCGAGCTCTTTCGCGACGGCCTTCCACTTCGGGCCGTGGCCGGCTCGCGTGCCCGCGATTGCGTGGGCGACCTCGTGCAGCAGCACCTGGTGGATCTCGTCGTCCTCGTACCGGGCAGCCAGGTACTTCGACACCGAGATGCGCTTGTCCGTGTAGTTGCAGAGCCCCGCGCGGGTCTTCGCGTTGTCGAAGCGGAAGGTCCAGCTGCGGTCGAGGTGCAGGTCGATGAGGGCGTTCGCCCACGTCGTCACCCTGCCCAGATCTGCCACCCGTCGAGGTTAACCCCTCAGTAGGACATCGGCCGGCACCTGCAGGATGCGGTCGTCACCTGCCCGTGCATCCCCGCGGCCGTCCGTGTTGTTGGTGAGGATCCACAGTGTGCCGTCGGGGCCGGGGACCACGTCGCGCAGTCGCCCGTAGGTGCCGACCAGGGCCGGCGCGGCCGTCGTGCCGTCGATGACCCACAGCCGCTCGCCGCGCAGCGACGCGAGGTAGAAGTGCCCGTCGGCGTAGGCGAGGCCGCTCGGGCTCGCCTCGTCGGTGGTCCACTGGATGACCGGGTCGATGTAGTCCGGATCGCCGGCGATGCCCTCCACGACCGGCCAGCCGTAGTTGCCGCCGGGCTCGATGCGGTTGAACTCGTCCCACGTGTCCTGCCCGAACTCGGCGGCCCAGAGCTGGCCGTCGGCGTCCCACGCGATGCCCTGCGGGTTGCGGTGGCCGTAGGAGTACACGGGGGAGCCGGGGAACGGGTTGTCGGCCGGGATGCCGCCGTCCGTCGTGATCCGGAGGATCTTGCCGTTGTTGCTGCCGAGGTCCTGTGCGCGGCCGGGGTCGCCCGCGTCGCCCACGGTCACGTAGAGGTCGCCGTTCGGCCCGAGCTTGATCCGGCCGCCGTTGTGGTTGCCCGCTTTCGCGAGCCCGTCGAGGATGACCTCGCCGTCGCCGAGGCGGTAGCCGCCGGCATCCCCCTCGAGGTCGAACCGCTCCACCCGGTTGTCGTCGGCCGCCGTGTAGTACGCGTACAGCTCGCCGTCGCCGTACTCGAGCCCGAGCAGGCCGCCCTCGCCGCCCGGGACCACGCCCTCGATCGTCGCGACGTCGCGCACGGTCCCGTCAGCCTGGAGCTCCTTCACGGTGGCACTGTCGCGCTCGCTGATCAGGGTCGAGCCGCTCTCGAGCCGGACGATCGACCACGGGGCCGCGAGGCCGGTGACCACGTCGGTGGTCTCGGTGGGAGCGGGCGACGGCGCCGGTGCGGGCGCTGCCGTGCATCCGGCGAGCAGGAGTATGGCGACGAGGGCTCCGAGTGGTCTCATGCACCCATCCTGCCCAAGTTGCGGGTTGAGTAGGCCGCCCGCGGCCGTATCGAAACCCGGTGGGTTGAGTAGGCCGCCCGCGGCCGTATCGAAACCTCACCTCCGCGGACAGGGTTTCGATACGCGCGCCAGAGCGCGCTACTCAACCGGCGCCCGGGCGCGCCTGGAAGATGTTCTTCGTGGGCGGCGGGGACGGGATCGCCGTCCCGTCGGTCACGACGGGCGCGCCGGCCACGAACTCGCGCAGCTCCGGCCCCATGACGACCTTGGAGGGGTGCGGCCCCGCGGCCAGGAGCCGCGGCATCCATTCGAAGGGCAGTTCGGACGCCGACCCGACCAGCACGAGGTTGCCGAAGCGCTTGCCCTTCAGGATCTGCGTCTCCGCCAGCACTGCCACGTTGCCGATTGCGGCAGAGACGGTCGCGGCCTGCGAGCGCGCGAACGCGAGGCCGGGCCCGTCGGCGACGTTCGCGAGGATGATGCCGCGCGGGGAGAGGAGCTCGACGGCCATCCGGTAGAACTCGATGCTCGTCACATGCGCGGGAGTGCGCGAGCCGCTGAACACGTCGACGACGACGAGGTCGACGGTGCCGTGCAGCCCCGGCGGGAGCTTGCCGAGCACCGCGCGCGCGTCGCCGTGGCGCACCCGGATCGAGGCCTTCTTCGACCAGGGGAGCTCGGCGCGCACGAAGTCCACGATGTCGGACTCCAGCTCGACGACCTGCTGCCGCGAGCCCGGCCTGGTCGCCTCGACGTAGCGGGGCAGCGTGAGCGCCCCGGCGCCGAGGTGCACCGCCGTGATGGGCTCGCCGGGCATCCCGAGCTGGTCGATCACGTGGCCCATGCGCTGCACGTACTCGAAGAACAGCTCGGTGGGGTCTTCGAGGTTGACGTGGGACTGCGGGGTTCCGTCGACGGTGAGCGTGAACGCGCCCGGCACCCAGCGGTCGGGGGTGATGGTCGCCACGTGCCCGCTTCCCGACAGCACGATCTCGCTCATGGTTCGAGGCTAGCCGACCTAGGTAACGGCCCCGACGGGAATGAGTAGTCGCTGCCCATCCGTGCGCGGGCCGTGGCCGGGAACCTGTACTTACCGGCCGCGAAGGCCCCCAACACCAAGGAGAACACCCATGAAGAAGACCATCACGATCGCCGCGTTCCTCATCGTCGCGAGCGCCGCCCTCACGGGCTGCAGCACCATCAAGGACGTCATCGACGTCACCGGCCCCATCGTCGACGCTGTCAACGAGGAGGACACCTGGATCACCGTCGGCGACTGCTTCGACGAGACCGACGACGAGATCGTCTCCGACGTCCCGACCATCGACTGCGCGCTGCCGCACGACTACGAGGTCTACGCCGAGTTCGACATCGACCGCGCCGACTGGCCCGGCGACGACGAGGTGTTCGAGCTCGCCGACCAGGGCTGCTACGGCCCCTTCACGGCGTACGTTGGCCTGGCCCTCGAGGACTCGACCCTCGACTACACGTACTACGTGCCCACGGAGGACGGCTGGAACGACTACGACGACCACGCCGTCTCGTGCATCATCTTCGACCCGGCCGGCCAGACCACCGGCTCGCTGATCGCCGCGGGCCGCTAGTCGTGCAGCTGGGCAGCGCCCGGGCGGCTACCGCCCGGGCGTGAAGCTCAGCAGCACCTGCGTGATCGTCGTCCCGCTCATATCCGGCACCTCCGTCTTCACCGGTCCGACTCCCTCTGCGAGCCAGGTGACCGCGTTGACGGTGATCCCCTCCACCCCGAGGTCGGGCAGCCCGATCACGAGCGCCTGGCTCAGCTTCCGCGCCGAGTAGTCGCCCGCCGGAACCGACACGTCCTCCACGCCCGCCCCCGCGATGGTGAAGTCGACAGTCTCGTTGGTGGTCGTGCCGCCGGCATCGACGGATGCCTCGATCCGCCCGGTCTTCGCCGTACCGGCCTCGAACTCCGCCACTGTCGGCCACACCATCGTGCCGCTCTTCACGGTCACCGTGCCGCCCGCCGAGGGGATCGACTGGAACGGAACCGTGAGCGAGCCGTCCGCCGCGAACACGTAGTCGACGCTGTCCTCCAGGTCGGGCTGCGAGCCGTCCTCCCAGTGGAACGTGCGCTCGATCGTCACCCGCGCGCCGTCGCCCTCCGGGACCACGGACGACATGACCTCCGTGTCTGTCACGGTCGTGCCCGATCCGTAGTCGATCGAGTACACCCAGGTGTTGCCCTCGGCGACCGGGTAGTAGATGCTCTCGACCGCGGTCTCCGGCGCGGCGGAGGGTGCGGCATCCGTCGGGTCCGCTGTCGGCGCGGGCGACGCGGTGCACCCGGCGAGGAGGGCGAGGCTGATGAGGGCGAGTCCGGTGCGCTTCATCCCCTCAGGCTAAGCGCGCCGGTCGTCAGGCGAGGGTAGGGAAATGGCGGGACAGCAGCTCGTCGACGGCGGCGATGCTGCCGGCCAGCCGCTCGGCGCGCGAGCCCGTGACGAGCAGCCAGTGCTCCCCGCGGCGGGTGAGCTCCTCGATGAACCAGCGCTGCATCTCCTCGCGGTAGCTCTCGCCGTCGCGGATTCCGTCCTGCTCGAAGTCCACGCCGGCGAGGTCGGCGAGCAGGTAGAGGCCGCGCGCGGGCGAGACCGGCACCGCGTCCAGCGCCGCGGTCGAGCCCTCGCCGAGGTAGCGCCGCTCCCACAACTGCGTTGCGAAGGCGTCGGTGTCGCAGAACAGCACGGGCGAGCCGGATGCCGCGGCGGCATCCTCGAGGCGCTGCTGCTCGGTCGCGATCACGGCGAAGTCCGCCGCAGTCCACTGCGCCGAGTGCACCTCGGCGTCGGGGTCCGCATCCCGCACCCCCTGCCGGTCGATCAGCACCTCGGTGTACTCGCGGCCGTATTCGGCGACCCACCTGGTGTCGGCCCAGATGCCGCCGATCGCCCGGAAGTGGGCGACGAGCTCGCGCGCGAGAGTGGTCTTGCCGGTGGACTCGGAGCCCACGATGACCACGCGCTGGGTGAGCGCGGCGCGCTCGTCGGCGGGGAGTGTCTGCCAGTCCATCAGCGCTTATAGCCCATTCTCAGAATCAGGTCAAGAAATAAGTTGCATAGGCGTGTTGTTACGTCCTATAGTTGATCCTTGCGCTCCCAGACAACTCATGCCGTCATATTGTGGACAGCTGGCGCGCCCCGAGTATAGCGGCGGGGCAGATCTCTCTTGGGTTCTGGTGAGCATTTCATTACCGACAGTTATGGTCCTATCCACGGGCCCACGGAGGTTGTTTCCTTGGCTGCTGCGCGCACTGCGTCCACCAAAAAGTCCCCCAAGAACGGCCGCGCAGCTTCGCGGCTCTCGTTCGCCAAGATCACCGACACCCTGACGGTTCCCGATCTGCTCGCACTGCAGACCGAGAGCTTCGACTGGCTCGTCGGCAACGAGATCTGGAAGAAGCGCGTGGAGGAGGGTGTGGCCCAGGGCCGCACCGACCTGCCCTCGCGCTGCGGTCTGGATGAGATCTTCGAGGAGATCTCCCCGATCGAAGACCTCGGCGAGACCATGCAGCTCTCGTTCACGGGCCCCGAGCTCGAAGAGCCGAAGTACTCGATCGACGAGTGCAAGGAGCGCGGCAAGACGTTCGCCGCGCCGCTCTACGTGAACGCCGAGTTCATGAACCACCTCACCGGTGAGATCAAGACCCAGACGGTCTTCATGGGCGACTTCCCGCTCATGACCGAGAAGGGCACGTTCATCATCAACGGCACCGAGCGTGTCGTCGTGTCCCAGCTCGTCCGCTCGCCCGGTGTCTACTTCGACCGCACCCCCGAGAAGCTGTCCGACAAGGACATCTACTCCGCCCGCATCATCCCGTCGCGCGGTGCCTGGCTCGAGTTCGAGATCGACAAGCGCGACCAGGTCGGCGTGCGCATCGACCGCAAGCGCAAGCAGAGCGTCACCGTGTTCCTCAAGGCCCTCGGCCTGACGAGCGAGCAGATCCTCGAGGAGTTCAAGGGCTTCCCGTCGATCGAGCTCACCCTCGAGAAGGACTCCATCCTCACCAAGGAAGAGGCCCTCAAGGACATCTACCGCAAGCTCCGCCCGGGCGAGCAGGTTGCCGCAGAGGCAGCGCGCGCGCTCCTCGACAACTTCTACTTCAACTCGAAGCGCTACGACCTCGCGAAGGTCGGCCGCTACAAGATCAACCGCAAGCTGGGCCTCGACACCGACATCAAGCAGTCGGTGCTCACCATCGAGGACATCATCGCGACGATCAAGTACCTGGTCGCCCTGCACGACACGTCCTCGTCCTACGTCACCACGCACGACAACAACTTCCAGACCATCACGGGCCTCCGCGATGGCAAGAAGGTCGACGTGCGCCTCGACGTGGACGACATCGACCACTTCGGCAACC
>JAODAQ010000064.1 GCA_025463515.1 Rhodoglobus sp. | reverse complement strand
CATGGCTGACATCAAAGGCCTCAAGTACACCGCCGAGCACGAGTGGGTGCTCGTCGATGGCACCGTCGCGACGGTGGGAATCACGGCCTATGCCGCCGAGAAGCTGGGCGACATCGTCTTCGTCGACCTGCCGAAGGCCGGCTCGGCCGTCGCCGAGGGCAAGGTCGTCGGTGAGATCGAGTCGACAAAGTCGGTGGGCGAGCTCTTCGCCCCCGTCAATGGCACCGTGGTCGAGGCCAACGAGGCGGTGTCGTCGAGCCCCGAGCTGGTCAACAGCGACCCGTTCGGCGAGGGCTGGCTCATCAAGGTGGAGTTCACCGAGCTGCCCGAGCTGCTCACGTTCGACCAGTACACCGCGCTCACAGGAGACTGATGGATTTCGCAGACAGACATATCGGAACGGACTCCGCCGCCCAGCAGGCCATGCTCGCGGCCGTCGGCTACGACAGCGTCGAGACCCTCGTGAACGCGGCGGTGCCGCCCGCGATCCACGTGGGGCCGATCGAGAACTCGGTGATCCCGGATGCCGCGTCCGAGCGCTCGGCGCTGCGCGAGCTCCGGGCGCTCGCCGCGAAGAACACCGTCAACCGGTCGATGATCGGGCTCGGCTACTACGACACCGTCACGCCCGCCGTCATCACGCGCAACGTGCTCGAGAACCCGAGCTGGTACACGGCGTACACGCCGTACCAGCCCGAGATCTCCCAGGGCCGGCTCGAGGCGCTCATCAACTTCCAGACCATGGTCTCCGACCTGACCGGGATGACGACCGCCAACGCCTCCATGCTCGACGAGGGCACGGCCGTGGTCGAGGGCATGCTGCTCGCGCGGCGCGCCTCCGGCGCCGAGTCGACCGTGTTCCTGGTGGATGCCGACGCGCTGCCGCAGACCAAGGCGCTGCTCGCGGTGCGCGCGGAGGCCGTGGGCATCACGCTGCACGAGGCGGACCTGTCGGTGATCGAGCCTGCCGAGATCCCGGCCGTGTTCGGCGCCTTCGTGCAGTACCCCGGTGCCTCCGGACGCGTGTGGGACCCCAGTGCGGTCATCGCCGCCGTCAAGGCGCAGGGCGGCCTCGCGGTCGTCGCCGCCGACCTGCTCGCGCTCACGCTGCTCAAGGCTCCGGGCGAGCTCGGCGCGGACGTCGCGGTCGGCACCTCGCAGCGCTTCGGCGTGCCGATGGGCTTCGGCGGTCCGCACGCGGGCTACATGGCCGTGCGCGCCGGCCTCGAGCGCCAGCTGCCGGGCCGCCTCGTCGGCGTCTCGCAGGATGCCGCCGGCCACGCCGCCTACCGACTCTCGCTGCAGGCGCGCGAGCAGCACATCCGCCGCGAGAAGGCCACCTCGAACATCTGCACCGCCCAGGTGCTGCTCGCGGTCATGGCCTCGATGTACGCCGTCTACCACGGCCCGCAGGGGCTCAAGCGCATCGCGCAGAACGTGCACGCGAGCGCAGTCCTGGCCGCCAAGGAGCTCACCGCCCGCGGCGTCGCCGTGGACAGCACGAGCTACTTCGACACTCTGAGCATCACGGTGCCGGATGCCGCGGCCGTCGTCGCGCGCGCCCACGAGCTCGGCGTCCTGCTGCACGCGGCGGGCGAGAGCACGGTCACGGTCTCGTTCGACGAGGTCACCGCGGAGGACCTCCCCGACGTGCTCCCCGTCCTGTTCGAGATCTTCGGCGCGGGCGACCGGGCCGCGGAGCAGGACCAGGGCGTCTTCACGAAGACGGACCGGTGGTACGAGCTCGATGCGACCCACCAGCACGAGTACCTGCCCTCGCTCGCGCGAAAGAGCTCGTACCTCGTGCATCCGGTGTTCAACACGCACCGCTCGGAGACGAGCATGATGCGGTACCTCAAGTACCTCGCCGACAAGGACTACGCGCTCGACCGCGGGATGATCCCGCTCGGCTCGTGCACGATGAAGCTCAACGCCGCCACCGAGATGGAGGCCGTCACCTGGCCCGAGTTCGCGTCGCTGCACCCGTTCGCACCGGACAGCGACTCGGCGGGCTACCGCGAGCTCATCGGGCAGCTCGAGGGCTGGCTCGCGGAGGTGACGGGCTACGACTCCGTCTCGCTGCAGCCGAACGCGGGCAGCCAGGGCGAGCTCGCGGGGCTGCTTGCCATCCGCGGCTACCACCGGGCCAACGGGGATGCCGCGCGGGTGGTGTGCCTCATTCCCTCGAGCGCGCACGGCACGAACGCGGCCTCCGCGGTGCTCGCGGGCATGAAGGTGGTCGTCGTCGAGTGCGACGACCTCGGCAACGTCGACCTCGACGACCTGCGCGCCAAGATCGCCCTGCACGCCGAGAACCTCGCGGCGCTCATGATCACCTACCCGTCGACGCACGGCGTCTACGAGCACGAGGTGCGGGCCATCACGGATGCCGTGCACGAGGCCGGCGGGCAGGTCTACGTCGACGGCGCGAACCTCAACGCGCTCCTCGGCTACGCGCGCTTCGGAGACTTCGGCGGCGACGTGAGCCACCTGAACCTGCACAAGACGTTCTGCATCCCGCACGGGGGCGGCGGGCCGGGAGTCGGTCCGGTGGCGGCCAAGGCGCACCTCGCGCCGTACCTGCCGGGCGCGGCGGGCACCTCGCACTTCTCCGACCCGCACGCGGTGAGCGCTGCGAAGTACGGGAGCGCGAGCATCCTGCCGATCTCCTGGGCCTACGTGCGCATGATGGGCTCGGAGGGGCTCAAGGCCGCCACGGGTGCCGCAGTGCTCGCGGCGAACTACGTGGCCACCCGGCTGCGCGACCACTACCCGGTGCTGTACGCGGGCGACAACGGGCTCGTGGCGCACGAGTGCATCCTCGACCTGCGGCCGCTCAAGGAGGCCACGGGCATCGACAACAACGATGTGGCCAAGCGGCTCGTCGACTACGGGTTCCACGCGCCGACGATGTCGTTCCCCGTCGCCGGCACGCTCATGGTCGAGCCGACCGAGAGCGAGGACCTCGCCGAGATCGACAGGTTCATCGACGCGATGATCGCGATCAAGGGCGAGGCGGATGCCGTTGCCGCCGGCACCTGGCCGGCCGACGACAACCCGCTCGTGAACGCTCCGCACACCGCGCAGTCGGTGATCGCGCCTGAAACGAGCACCGGGGACTGGGCGCACCCCTACTCCCGCGAGCAGGCCGTGTACCCGCTGCGGTCGCTCATCAGCCACAAGTACTGGCCGCCGGTGCGCCGCATCGACAACGCGTACGGAGACCGCAACCTGGTGTGCGCGTGCCCGCCGGTGGAGGCGTTCGCGGACTAGCTCTAGCTGAACAGCGCGGGGAAGGCCGCTGCCGCCCAGGGGTAGCCCACGAAGATCGCCGAGTCGATGAGCACGTGGGCTATCACCAGGGGCAGGACTCGCCCGAACCTGTTGTACAGCCACCCGAAGAGCATCCCCATCGCGAAGTTGCCGACGAACGCCGGGAAGCCCTGGTACAGGTGGTAGGTACCGCGCAGAGCCGCGGTCGCGAAGATGATCTGCCACTTGCTCCAGCCGAGGTCGCGCAGGCGGGCGAAGAGGTAGCCGATGACGATGACCTCTTCCGTGACCCCCGCGCGCACGGCCGACAGGATGAGGACGGGCACTGTCCACCAGTAGGCGTCCAGCGCGGTGGGCACGACGTTGACCGAGAGGCCGAGTGCGCGGCCGGCCAGGTACACGCCGATGCCCGGGATGCCGATCGCGAGTGCGAGGCCGACGCCGGTGAGGGCATCCCGGCCGGGTCTTGTGAAGTCGACACCCAGCCGCCCGAGGTGCGGCCGTGCGGCCTGCCAGAGCAGGAAGCCGACCAGGGCCACGGGCACCAGGTCGAAGAAGACGGCCATGAGCTGGTAGATCAGGTCGAAGGTCGGCCGGTCGCTGAGCGACGAGTTGAGTGTCGCGGTCTGCTGCGAGATGGCGACCGGCTGCGTGAGCTTGTTCGTGATCGACACGATCGAGTACGCGGCGGATGCCCCGAGCGAGAGCCCGAGGACGATGAGGACCTCAGCGCCCACCCTGCGGCGCGTGAGGGGCAGCTCAGTGATGCGCCGCTCCCGCCGGGGGCATCGCGCACGCGGGGGTGCCGCCGGGCAGCTTGTGGCGGTACTTGGCGATGAAGTGGTACGCGATAGCGGCCGCCCAGGAGACCGGGGGAGTCGCGATCAGGTTGCCGAGGAAGCGCCAGCCGAAGCCGGGCTGCATGCGCAGGAGGGCCGAGCCGGCGAGGTGGCCGGCGTAGTGGTGGCCGGATGTCACGACCCACGCGTAGTGGGTCACATCGTGCTCGGAGAGCCCGAGCTCGTCGAGGTCGAGCCACTGCCAGGGGGAGGTGGCGGGGAACACGGGAAGAATCTTCTCCAGCCGATTCACCCACGTCGTGCAGAACGCACAATCGCCGTCGAAGACTAGGAGGGGGACGTTGGACGATTCCGACAGTCCGGTTCTGCTCACCTCTCGAGACTACGCCGATGCCCACGCCGGTTCGGCGCACGAAAGCATCCTCCTCGCAAGAATTCGGCGTGAGACGCACGATGGGCGCAACTTTTCGTCATTACGCGCAATGAATTCATAACTGCGTTACCACTATGTAACGTTTCCGCTTACAGTTTTGCGGGGGCTTTACCCCCGTTTAGGGTGTGAAATATCAAGCCCGTCATACCGCTAGGAATCGGTGTGCCGCGGTCTCATCTTGCACAGGAGGAAAATTGAAGATTAAGCGCCTAGCTGCTGGCGTCGCGCTGGTAGCCACTGGGGCACTCGTACTCGCAGGGTGCACGCCGCCCCGTGAGTCCGAAGTCGTCGAGGGCACCAAGATCACGGTGGCCATGAACGATGTCTACAGCGGTTACAACACGCTGCTGACGAACCTCAACAGCCTTTACAACGCCCAGGTCGTCTACATGGCCCAGGACACGTTCGCGTACTACAACGACAAGTCCGAGCTGGTGAAGAACACCGACTTCGGCACGTACGAGAAGACCAGCGACGACCCGCTGACGGTGAAGTACACCATCAACTCGGGCGTCAAGTGGTCCGACGGCACCCAGGTCGATGCTGCTGACATGCTGCTCTACTGGGCCGCGGTCACCACCCACGCCACCAACGGCGAGGCGACTGTCGACGAAGAGACCGGCGCGGTCACCGACCAGACCGGCACCGTCTGGAACACCGGCGCCGCTGAGGGCATCGGTTTCGACCTCGTGTCGAAGACTCCGACCCTGAGCGACGACAACCGCAGCATGACTGTCGTCTACGACAAGCCCTACGCGGACTGGGAGCTCGTGAGCCCGATCGGTGTCTCCGGACACGGCACGGTCGAACTCGCCTTCCCGGACAAGTACACGGGTGACGACGGCGCGAAGACCGCCAAGGCTGACCTCATCAAGGCCATCCAGGACCAGGACTTCGACTTCCTCGGCCCGGTCTCGAAGGCGTTCAACACCGGCTACACGTTCAACACCATGCCGGAAGAGGGATCTCCCGCGCTGCTGTCGAACTACGCCTACACGATCACGGACATGAAGGCTGACGAGTACGTCACCCTCACGGCCAACCCCGACTACACGTGGGGCCCGTCGCCGAAGTTCGAGTCCATCACTGTCCGCGCGGTCCCCGACTCGCAGGCGCAGCTGACGGCACTCCAGAACGGCGACATCCAGATCGCGTCCGGCCAGCCGACGCCTGACATCGCGACCGCTCTTGCGAACGGCATCCCGAATGTCGCCTATGAGGGCGCTTCGGAGTCCTCGTTCGAGCACATCGACCTCCAGGTCACCAACGGCGGTCCTTTCGACCCCGCGACCTACGGCGGCGACGCGGACAAGGCACTCGCAGTGCGCAAGGCGCTCTTCATGACGATTCCGCGCCAGGACATCATCGACAAGCTCGTCAAGCCGCTGCAGGACAACGCCGAGGTCATGAACACCCTCGTGTCCTTCCCCGGCACTGACGTCGCCAACGAGGCTGCCAAGGTCAACGGCTACCCGGACCTCGAGGTCCCGGATGTCGCGGGCGCCAAGCAGGTTCTCGCCGACGCCGGCATCACGACTCCGGTCGACGTGCGACTCCTGTTCAGCCAGACCAACGAGCGTCGCAACTCGGAGTACACCCTGTGGGCTCCGATCGCGGCCGAGGCTGGGTTCAACCTGATCAACGCCTCGTCGACCACGTGGTCGAGCGACCTGGACACGAAGCAGACGTCGTACGACGCCGCGCTGTTCGCCTGGATCCTCAACAACACCGGCCGTACGCAGAACGCTCCGAACTACATCACCGGTGGCGCGAACAACTACTACGGATGGTCGGCCGACTCGGTTGACGAGCCGTTCAAGGCGATCGACACCGAGACCGATGGCGCCAAGGCCGACGAGCTCCTCGTCCAGGCTGAGAAGGCCATCGGCGAGCAGTACTGGTCGGTCCCCGTGTTCCAGTTCCCCGGCATCACCGCCTGGGACGAGTCGAAGGTCTCCGGAGTGACGGCATCGCCGCTCACGCCGCAGTACTTCTGGAACTTCTGGGAGTGGACGCCGGTTGCGGCTGGCTAAGTAGCCAACGTCCGGCAGAGTGTGAAGGGTGCCGGGGCATTGCCCCGGCACCCTTAGCACGCGATATGCGGCACCCGTGCCGCTGCAATCCACCACCAGAAGGGCATCTCCATGTGGAGTTATGTGCTGAGGCGAGTTCTCATCGCCATCCTCGTGATCTTCGCCGCAAGCTTCCTCGTCTATGTGCTGGCCGCCAACTCCGGTGACCCACTCGAGGAGCTGCGCGGATCCACTGCGCCGAACAAGGAAGCCTTGATCGCGGCCCGGATCCAACTGCTCCACCTCGACATCGCACCCCCGCTGCGCTACTTCATCTGGCTCGGCGGAGTGCTCAAGATCTTCATCGGCCAACTGGACCTCGGAGCTACGCTCACCGGGTCCGCGGTTACGACAGTGCTGTCGCAGTCAATGTGGTCGACCCTCCAGCTCGTCAGCATCGCGACGGTGCTCGCGATCCTGTTCGGCGTCTCCATCGGCATGATCTCGGCGCTGCGCCAGTACAGCGGCTTCGACTACTCGGTCACCCTGATCGCGTTCTTCTTCTTCGCGCTCCCCACCTTCTGGGTCGGCCAGCTCCTGAAGCTCAACATCGCGATCGCGTTCAACGACTTCCTCGCGAGTCCGCAGATACCACCGGTCTGGATAGCGGTGATAGCGCTCGTCGCGGCCTTCGTCTGGGCGAGCGCGATGGGCGGGCAGCTCAAGCGGTTCGCGATCAACTTCGGCCTGGCCGGAGTGCTCACGGCGGGCATCCTGATCTATGTCAACCTCACCGACTCGATCCGGCATCCGAACCTCGGTCCGATCTGGATCGGCATCATCGGCATCGCCGCCGCCGTGGTCATCACGCAGCTGACCACCGGCCTGTCGAACCGGAGGGCGCTGTTCTCCGCGCTGACGGTGGCGCTGCTCGGGGCGATCCTCTGGTGGCCCGTGCAGTTCGCCTTCTACTACCTTGCCGAATGGTGGGCGATGTTCGGCCTGCTGCTCGTGGCGCTCGCCATCGGTGCGCTCGTGGGCTGGCTGTGGGGCGGTGACGACCGCGGCGTGTCCATCCGTGCCGCGATGATCACGGCGTTCATCTCGAGCCTGCTCGTGCTGGTCGACCGCATCCTGGGCGCCTGGCCCGACTACGTGTCGAACACCGGCGGGAGGCCGATCTCCACGATCGGATCGGAGACGCCGGGCCTGAACGGCAGCATCTGGCTCACCTCGGTGGACAGCTTCGCGCACATCCTGCTGCCGACGGTCACGATCATGCTGATCTCGCTCGCGTCGTACAGCCGGTACTCCCGCGGCAGCCTCCTCGAGGTGATGTCGATGGACTACGTGCGCACGGCCCGGGCCAAGGGGCTCAACGAGCGCACCGTGATCATGCGGCACGCGTTCCGGAACGCGCTCATCCCGATCGCGACCATCGTCGCCTTCGACCTCGGCGGCCTCATCGGCGGCGCGGTCATCACGGAGACGGTCTTCGCCTGGCGGGGGATGGGAACGATGTTCGTCCAGGCGCTCAAGGTGGTCGACCTCAACTCGATCATGGGCGTCTTCCTCGTGACGAGCATCTTCGCGCTCCTGTTCAACCTTCTGGCGGACATCACGTACTCCGTCCTCGATCCTCGAATTCGAGTGAGCTGACATGACGAATCCACTTGCAGCAATTCCGCCCGAGGGCTCGGGCGAGATCATCACGATCGAGCAGCAGGAGACTGCCGGCCTCAGCCAGGGCGCGATCGTCCGTCGCCGGTTCTTCCGGCACGTCGGCGCCATGGTGTCGCTCGGCGTCGTGCTCCTCATCGTGATCATCGCGTTCAGCTCGGTCGGGTTCAACATCTTCGGCTGGAAGATCCCCGGTTGGTGGCCGTACGACTACACCAACTACTTCCCGATCGAGCGCCCGGGCGGCGCTCCCACCTGGGACCTGCCGTTCAGCTTCGGCAGCCACCCCTTCGGGCAGGACGACATCGGCCATGACGTGTTCGCGCAGGTCATGCGCGGCACCCAGCAGTCGATAATCCTGATGGTCATCTACGGCGGCGTGTCGGGGGTCATCGGTGTTGCGGTCGGTGCTGTTGCGGGCTTCTTCCGCGGCCGTGTCGACGCGGTGCTCATGCGCCTCACCGACGTCATCATCATCGTGCCCGTCGTGCTCCTGGGCGCCGTTATCGGCCGGACCTACGGCAGCCTCGGCGTGTTCGTGCTCGCCCTCACTCTCGGCGCGTTCGGCTGGGCGATCCTCGCCCGACTAGTGCGCGGCGAGTTCCTGAGCCTGCGCGAGCGGGAGTTCGTCGACGCCGCCCGCGTCGCCGGCGCCTCCAACGCGCGGATCATCTTCCGCCATATCCTGCCGAACACGGCCGGCGTGCTCATCGTCAACGTCTCGTTGACCATGAGCGCGGCGATCCTGCTCGAGGCGGCCCTGAGCTACCTCGGCTTCGGCATCAACCCGCCGGATGTCTCGCTCGGCCAGATCCTCGCGCACTACCAGTCGGCGTTCGCCACGCGGCCGTGGCTGTTCTGGTGGCCGGGCATCCTGCTCATCATCATCGTGCTCGCCATCAACTTCATCGGCGACGGCCTGCGCGACGCGTTCGACCCGCGCCAGCGCCGGATGCCCGCGAGGCCCGGCCCCTACCGCGAGCTCGCGCAGATCATCGGAACCCCGTTCCGCCGCCGCACGAGCACGGTCGCGGCGGACTCCCCCGAGGAGACGAGGGATTGAGCTACGTCAGGGAGAAGACGACCGCGGCAACCACCACGGCGACGACGACGGCGATGACGGGGATGTTCGCCCGGCGCACCACGACGCCCGGAGCTGAGACTGCCGAGGGCGTGCGCTCGAGCCGGGTGAGCTCGCGTCGGATCACGGTCCCGGCCGGCCCGTCGACGCGCGCGAGCGCCTCGCGGTCCAGCGCGTCGTTGGCGCCCTTCGAGCCCGTGAGCCTCGAGTACCGCAGCAGCCTCGCGCTCGTGCGGCGCGAGGGTGCGGGCGCCGCCCAGGCCGAGACCGACCCCGAGGGCAGCAGCAGGAGCTTCAGCCCGACGCGCGTCTCCATGCCGTCGATGCGGCTCCACGGGACTACGGCGGTGCGGAACGGGTTGCGCACGACCACGCCCTCCGGCCCCACGATCACGGCGGGCCACACGAACAGCGCGGCGGTCACGACCGCGAGCGCGACGAACGCGGGACCGAACCGCCGCAGCGACTCAAAGTCGCCCGCGATCGCGAGGCCCGCGAGGCTCACCACCACTACTGCTCCGACGAGCACCGTCACTGCGATCCCGGTCCAGGGGCGGAACACGATGGGCGTCCTCATGCCCCCATCGTCCCACAGGCACTCCAACGCCAAGATCGGCGGCATTCGATGACCAGAGAACCCAACGACAAGACCACGCCGGCGAAGGCGCCGAGCGACCGCTTCGCGAGCAGCCGGTTCGGCCGCAAGCTCGTGCAGCGCGGCGACGACGAGCCGATCATCGAGGTCGAGAACCTCGCGGTCGACTTCTGGGTCAACGGCAAGTGGGTCAACGCCGCCCGCGACATCAACTACTCGGTGCTGCCGGGCGAGGTGCTGGCGATCGTGGGCGAGTCCGGGTCGGGCAAGACCGTGACATCCATGTCGCTGCTCAGCCTGCTGCCCGGCAACTCCCGCTCGACCGGGCACGTGCGACTGCACGGCCAGGAGATCCTCGGCATCCCGATGGACGAGCTGCACCGCATCCGCGGCAACCGGATCGCGGTCATCTTCCAGGAGCCGATGACGGCCTTCAACCCGGTGTACCGCGTCGGGTTCCAGATCGTCGAGGCGCTGCGCACCCACTTCGCCCTCACCCCGGCCGAGGCGGCCGCGCGCGCGATCGAGCTGCTCGAGCTCGTCGAGATGCCGAACCCGCAGAAGGCGTTCGAGTCGTTCCCGCACCAGCTCTCCGGCGGCCAGCGCCAGCGGGCCATGATCGCCATGGCGATCAGCTGCGACCCCGAACTGCTCATCGCCGACGAGCCCACGACGGCGCTCGACGTGACGATCCAGGCCGAGATCCTCGACCTGCTGCGCAGCCTGCACACGAGGCTCAAGAGCGCGATCATCATCATCACGCACGACCTCGGCGTCGTCGCCGACATCGCGGACAACATCATCGTCATGCGCGAGGGCGCGATCGTCGAGCGCGGCACGGTCGACGAGGTGTTCAACCACGCCCAGCACGACTACACGAAGCAGCTGCTCTCGTCAGTGCCCCACCTCGGCCTCGAGGCCGGCGGCGAGCGCATGACGAGCACCGAGGAGCCCGTCCTCAAGCTCACGGACGCCTCGGTCGACTACCCGGGCCACGGCCGGGTGCCCGCGTTCCGCGCGGTCGACTCGGTCTCGTTCGAGATCCGCCCCGGCGAGGTCGTCGGCCTCGTGGGCGAGTCCGGTTCGGGCAAGACGACGGTCGGCCGCTCGATCGTGGGCCTGCTGCCCTTCTCGGAGGGCAGTGCGAAGCTGCTCGGCCGGGACATGGTGGGGATCAAGCCGGACAAGCTGCGCGAGGTGCGCCGCGACATCGGCATCGTCTTCCAGGACCCGGGGTCGTCGCTCAACCCGCGCTGGCCGGTCGGCCAGTCGATCGGTGAGCCGCTCGAGCTCGCGAACGCCATCGAGAGGTCGGCGATCGGCGCGCGCGTGGAGGAGCTGCTCGACCAGGTCGAGCTGCCGCGCTCGTTCCGCAACCGCTACCCGCACGAGCTCTCCGGCGGTCAGCGGCAGCGCATCGGCATCGCCCGCGCGCTCGCGCTCAGCCCC
Source organism: Rhodoglobus sp. (assembly GCA_025463515.1). Lineage (GTDB taxonomy): Bacteria > Actinomycetota > Actinomycetes > Actinomycetales > Microbacteriaceae > Rhodoglobus. Next base: position 15,224 of record JAODAQ010000064.1, on the reverse strand, counting down.
AAGCTGCTCATCGCCGACGAGCCGACGAGCGCGCTCGACGTCTCCGTCCAGGCCCGGGTGCTCGACCTGCTCGAGCGCCTGCAGAAGGAGCTGCAGTTCGCCTGCCTCTTCATCAGCCACGACCTGGCCGTCATCGACCGGCTCGCGGACCGCATCCTCGTGATGAACCTCGGCGAGCTCGTCGAGCAGGGACCGGCGGACGAGATCCTGCGCAATCCGCAGCATCCGTACACCAAGCGGCTCATCGCGGCCGTGCCCGTGCCCGACCCGGACGAGCAGCGCAAGCGCCGTGATGCGCGCGCGGAGCTGCTCGCGAGCGAGGGCCGCCGCAAGTAGCAGGGTTATAGGGTGGGGCGAGTGAGACACATGAGGTTTGCCCCGGTAGCAGTCATCGCGGCGGCCGCGCTGGTCCTCTCGGGCTGCGTCGGGTACGAGTCCGAAGTGGTTGCCGGCTCCTCGGTGTCGGTGGGCTGGGACCAGTCGTTCTTCTCCTACAACGCCTCGACGTCCTACGGCGCCGTGCCCGCCAACAGCAACATCGTCTACGCGACGAACTCGGGCTTCAACTACTACGACAACACCCCGAAGCTCGTGATGGACGACTCGTTCGGGACGTACCGCAAGATCTCCGACGATCCGCTCGTGGTGCAGTACACGATCGCGGACGGCGTGAAGTGGTCCGACGGCACGGCGGTCGACGCGGCCGACCTGCTGCTCAACTGGGCCGCCCTCTCCGGCGCGCTCAACGACCCCGACTTCGACAAGTCGGCCTACGTCGACCCGGACACCGGCCAGTTCACCGACGACTTCCCCTCCGACGCCGTGTACTTCGACTCCGGTGCAGACCCCTCGCACCCGAGCGGCCTGGGCCTGGTCAGCCAGCTGCCGGTGGTGAGCGACGACATGAAGTCGATCACGATGCGCTACGACAAGCCCTTCGTCGACTGGGAGCTCGCCTTCACCTCGGCGGGCCTGCCCGCCCACGTCGTCGGCAAGAACGCACTCGGCCTCAAGGACGACCAGCAGGCCAAGAACGCGGTGGTGAAGGCGATCACGTCCGACGACAAGGCCGCGCTGGCGGAGCTCTCGGCGTTCTGGAACACGGGGTTCAACGTGGACGGGATGCCGGATGATCCGGACCTGCTCGTCGGCAACGGCCCGTACGTGATCAGCGACTTCGTGGCGGGGGAGTACGTGACCCTCAAGGCCAACCCCGAGTACGTCGGCGCCCGGATGCCCAGCCTCGAGGAGATCGACGTGCGCGTCATCCCCGACCCGCTGGCGGCGGTGCAGGCGCTGTTCAACGGCTCGGTGCAGGTGATCGTCCCGCAGGCCACGGAGGACGTGGCCGACGCGCTGAAGACCGTCGACAAGACCGTCGTGAGCACCTCCGGCGGGAGCTTCGAGCACCTCGACCTCCAGTTCGACGAGTCGAAGAGCGGCGTGTTCTCGAACCCGCTCGTGCGGCAGGCGTTCCTCAAGACCGTTCCGCGGCAGGAGATCGTCTCCAGCCTCGTCGCGGGCCTGCAGGAGGACGCGACGACCCGCGACTCGCAGGTGTTCATGCCGGGGTCGGAGGCCTATGCCGACGCGGTGGCCTCGAACGGGTCAGCCGACTACGCCGAGGTGGACATCGAGGGGGCCAAGGCGCTGCTCGCGGAAGCCGGCGTGCCGAACCCCCAGGTGTGCATCCTGTACGCCCCTGCCAACCCCCGCCGGGTGGGCGAGTTCGCGCTCATCCAGAAGTCCGCGGCGCTGGCGGGCATCACCGTGACCGACTGCTCCTCCGCGGACTGGCGCGAGCTGCTCGGCGCCCCGGGGGCGTACGACGCCGCCCTGTACGGCTGGCAGCCCTCGAACGTGGGCGTGAGCGCGGTCATCGAGGCGTTCTCGACGGGCGGGCGCACCAACCTGAGCCACTACTCCAGCGAGAAGGTCGACGGCCTGCTCGCGAAGCTCTCGACGACTTTCGACGCCGACCGCCAGGTCGAGATCCAGGAGCAGGTCGACGCGCAGCTGTGGGCCGACGCCTACGGCATGCCGCTGTTCCAGTACCCGAGCCTCTACGCCTACGACCAGGACAAGGTCTCGGGCATCTCGTGGTCGGTGCTGAGTCCCACCGTCTTCTGGAATGTCTGGGACTGGAAGGCTGTTGCAGAGTAGGCGGAAGCTAGGTTTTTGGCGGATCGCGGTAGACTGAGGCCGCAGGTCACCAGAGACGAGATCCTGCACTCAGAGACTCTTCTCCCGCGAGGCCGCGCTGTGCTGCACAAGCACCGCGCATGAGGCTCGCGCCCCCCGCTCTTATCAAAGGAAATCCCCATGGCTATCGCCACTCGCTCCGACCTGCGCAACGTCGCTATCGTCGCCCACGTCGACCACGGCAAGACGACGCTCGTCGACGCCATGCTGCGCCAGACCAACTCGTTCGCCGAGCACGCGCACCTCGAAGAGCGCGCGATGGACTCGAACGACCTCGAGCGCGAGAAGGGCATCACGATCCTCGCCAAGAACACGGCGATCTCGTACAAGGGCATCCACGCGGCGGCGAACGGCGACGGCGGCCCCATCACCATCAACGTCATCGACACCCCCGGCCACGCCGACTTCGGCGGCGAGGTCGAGCGCGGCCTGTCCATGGTCGACGGCGTCGTCCTCCTCGTCGACGCGAGCGAGGGCCCGCTGCCGCAGACCCGCTTCGTGCTGCGCAAGGCACTCGAGGCCAAGCTGCCCGTCGTGCTGCTCGTGAACAAGACAGACCGTCCGGATGCCCGTATCGACGAGGTCGTCTCGGAGAGCCAGGACCTCCTGCTCGGCCTCGCGAGCGACATGCACGACGACTTCCCGGACATGGACCTCGACGCCGTCCTCGATGTGCCCGTCGTCTACGCGTCCGGCCGCAACGGCGCCGCGAGCTGGAACAAGCCCGCCAACGGCGAGCTGCCCGACAATGACGACCTCGAGCCCCTGTTCGACGCCATCATCAAGCACATCCCTGCACCGACCTACGACGACGAGGCGCCCCTCCAGGCGCACGTCACCAACCTCGACGCCTCGCCGTTCCTCGGCCGCCTCGCCCTCCTGCGCGTCTTCAACGGCACGATCAAGAAGGGCCAGACCGTGGCCTGGGTGAAGTGGGACGGCAGCGTGCACAACGTGCGCGTGACCGAGCTGCTCATCACGAAAGCGCTCGACCGCTTCCCGGCCGAGTCCGCGGGCCCCGGCGACATCGTCGCCGTCGCCGGCTTCGAGGACATCACCATCGGCGAGACCCTCGCCGACCCGGACGACGTGCGCCCGCTGCCGACCATCACGGTCGACGACCCCGCCATCTCGATGACCATCGGCACGAACACGAGCCCGCTCATCGGCAAGGTCAAGGGCCACAAGCTCACCGCCCGCATGGTCAAGGACCGCCTCGACCGCGAGCTCGTCGGAAACATCTCGATCAAGCTCGTCGACATCGGCCGCCCGGATGCCTGGGAGGTGCAGGGCCGCGGCGAGCTCGCGCTCGCGATCCTCGTGGAGCAGATGCGCCGCGAGGGCTACGAGCTCACGGTGGGCAAGCCGCAGGTCGTCACCAAGCACATCGACGGCAAGCTCAACGAGCCGTTCGAGCACCTGACCATCGACGCGCCCGAGGAGCACCTCGGTGCCATCACGCAGCTCATGGCCGCCCGCAAGGGCCGCATGGAGACCATGACGAACCACGGCACCGGCTGGGTGCGCATGGAGTTCATCATCCCGTCGCGCGGCCTCATCGGCTTCCGCACCGAGTTCCTCACCATCACCCGCGGTACCGGCATCGCCAACGCGATCTCGCACGGCTACGAGCCGTGGGCCGGCGCCATCGAGACCCGCACCAACGGCTCGATCGTCGCCGACCGCTCCGGCGTCGCGACCCCGTTCGCGATGACCGCCCTGCAGGAGCGCATGTCGTTCTTCGTGGAGCCCACGCAGGAGGTCTACGAGGGAATGGTCGTCGGCGAGAACTCGCGCGCTGACGACATGGACGTGAACATCACCAAGGAGAAGCAGCTCACCAACATGCGCCAGAGCACCTCTGACGTGTTCGAGCGCATGACCCCCTCGCGCAGGCTCACGCTCGAGGAGTGCCTCGAGTTCGCCCGCGAGGACGAGTGCGTCGAGGTGACGCCCGAGGTGATCCGCATCCGCAAGGTCGAGCTCGACTCGAACGCCCGCGCCCGCGCCTACTCGCAGCGCAAGAAGCAGAACGCGTAGCTTAATCCCTTATGGCCCCGCGGACCGCGGGGCTATACGCTGTGCCCGTGAATCACATTCAGCAGCGCGGCAGCGCGCTCGTGGGCCTCGTGCTCGCGGCATCCCTCGCCCTCACCGGGTGCTCGGGCGTGTTCGGCGGAGGCGGCACGAGCGGCAACGGGCAGTCGGGCGCGTCTGACGGCGGCTCTGACGGCGGCACGAGCACAGACCCGGGCACGGATGCCGGCACCGGCGTCGAGGGCTACGAGGGCAAGCCCGCGACCTTCCCCGGCGACGTGCCCATCATCGACGGGGACGTCCCCTTCGGAGTGGACCTCGGCACCGGCTGGACCGTCATCGTCGCGACAGACGACATCGCCGCCGCCTACCAGGACGCCGAGGGCCGGCTCACGGGCGCCGGATTCACCTCTCAGCTCTCGTCGACCACCGACGACGGATCGTTCGGCTCTTTCGAGAACGACAAGTACACGGTGCAGGTCACCGCGACCGACACCGCCGACTACGGCCCTAGCGTGACCTACCTGGTCGTGCTGAAAGGATAGGCACCATGAACTCCAAGCGACTGACCATCCCGCTCGCCCTCGTGCTCGCACTGGCCATCACGCCGTCCCTCGCGGGCTGCTTCGGCAACCCGATCGAGCAGATCGTGGAGGGCGCCACCGGCGGCGACGTGAGCCTGCCGGGCTCGAGCGTTCCCGACGACTTCCCTGCCGACGTGCCGCTCTACGACGGCGAGGTCGCCTTCGGCATGGGCGTCGGCAACGACGACGGCAAGGCGTGGAACGTGACGATCCGCGTTCCGGGCATCGACGCCGCCGACGAGATCAAGTCGCAGCTCGAGGGCGCGGGCTTCGCCGCCAACGAGGCGGGAGTGGGCGGCACGACAGAGGACGGCGCGACCCTCATCTACGGCAACGACAAGTACTCCGTGCTCGTCGTCGTGACGAAGGACTCCGACGGGTTCGTCGCCAACTACACGGTGAGCGAAGTCGCCGCCCAGTAGCCGTCAGGCGAACAGGCCCGAGCCGACGTAGCCGTTCTTCGTCGCGCCGGGGGGCACCGCGAAGATCGCGGAGCCGACGTGCTTGATGTACTCGTTGAGGGCGTCGCGGGCGAGGTTCTTCTGGACGGCGATGAACTGCTCCGGCGACCGCTGGAACGAGATGAAGAACAGGCCGGCGTCGAGGCGGCCGAGCTCGTCGTTGCCGTCGACGAAGTTGTAGCCGCGGCGCAGCAGCTGCGCCCCGCCGGTGCTCGTCGGGTGCGCGAGCAGCACATGCGAGTCCGCGGGGATGAGCTCCTGCCCGGCAGCACCGGTCGCGGCGAACTCGGGCTCGGTGAACTCCCTGCCGCCGGAGAGGGGAGCGCCCTCGCCCTTGCTGCGGCCGATCACGTTCTCCTGCTCCTGCAGCTGGGTGCGGTCCCACGCCTCGATGATCATGCGGATCTTGCGCGTGACGAGGTAACTGCCGCCGGTCATCCACTCGGGGCCGTCGCCCTCGGCGACCCAGACCTGGGCCTTGACGGTCGTCGGGTCCTCCGCCTTGATGTTGGCGGTGCCGTCCTTGAAGCCGAACAGGTTGCGGGGCGTGACCTGGGCGGTGGAGGTCGAGGAGGTGCGCCCGAAGCCGAGCTGCGACCAGCGGATGGACGCCCGTCCGAACGCGATGCGGCTGAGGTTGCGGATCGCGTGCACCGCGACCTGCGGGTCGTCGGCGCAGGCCTGGATGCACAGGTCGCCGCCGCCGGACTCGGGGCGCAGGGCATCCCCACTGAATCTCGGGAGCTTGGCGAGCAGGTCGGGCTTCTTGGCGGCGATGCCGAACCGGTCGGTGCCGTCGTCCGTGGTGAAGAGGGTGGGGCCGAAGCCGAACGTGATGGTGAGGCCGCTCGCGGGAAGGCCGAGGGCCTCGCCCGTGTCGTCCGGGGGAGCGAGCGGCGAGCCGTCGACGGCACCGCCCTCGGTGACCTCCTGGCCCGCGGTGAGGCGGGCTGCCGCGTAGGTCCAGTCCTGGAGGAGCTCGATCAGGTCGTCGCGCGTGGTGCCGGCGGAGAGGTCGTAGGCGGCGAAGTGCAGACGGTCTTGGGCAGGCGTCGTGATGCCGGCCTGGTGGTCGCCGAAGAACGGGTAGACCGTGGATACTCCGACGCCATTGGGGGTGTTGAGGGCGATCGCGGCCGCCGCCCCGCCGCCCAGGGCGATGCCCGCCGCGCCGGCCCCGACGAGGCCGAGGAGGCCGCGGCGCGACAGACCTGTCGGCGCGGTCTCCTCGGGCTCAGTCATCCGGCAATGCTATTCGGAGAGGCCCAGCACGGTGTGCGTGAGGTTCGACAGCGGCTCGGCGAGGGCGTTCACCTGGTCGGAGAGCTCTTTGCGCTGCGCCTCGGTCACAGTGCTGTAGTCCGCGAATCCGGAGTCAAGGCTGCCGTACTGGGCCAGCAGGCCCTCGAGGGCCGCGAACTCCGTCTCGATGTCCTTGACGAGGGCCGCGCCCTCCTTGCCCTTGCCCGCGGCGATGTCCTTCACGTTGCCGAAGGCCACCTCCGCGCCCTGCACGTTCGCGTAGAAGTCGTACAGGTCGGTGTGCGACCACCAGTCCTCCTCGCCCGAGATCTTGCCCACGGCGACCTCGTCGAGGAGGCCGATCGCGCCGTTGCTGATGTCGGCGAGCGAGACGGTGAAGTCCTTCGCGTTGACCAGGTCGGAGAGCTGCTGGACGTCGGTGACGAGGCCGTCGGCGTAGGCCTGGCGCTCCTCGTCCGTGGACGGCGCCCAGTCCAGGAAGGCGGACTCGCCATCGGAGTTCAGCGCGCCCTCGGCCGGCGGCCAGAGGTCCTTCTCGATGCGGTGGAAGCCGGTCCAGTCGAGGCCCTCGGCGACGGCATCCACTTCGCGGTAGTCGATCTTCGGGTCGAGGTCGCCGAACGCCTCGGCGGTCGGCTCGATGCGCTCGTAGGAGACGCGGGCGGAGGCGAAGAGCGAGCGCGCGGTGTCGTCGTCACCGGTCGCGTACGCGTCGGCGAACGCCTGCACCTGGGGCACGAGCTCTGCGACCTGCGACTTGATGTAGGAGATGTAGTTCGTGACGGCCTGGTCGGTGAGTGCCTGCTCGTCCGCGGAGACGGCGGATGCCTCGCCCGTGACGGTGAACTCGGCAACCCCGGTGGGGGCGCCGATGAGCTGGAACTTGCACGCGGTGTAGTAGGTGCCCGGGCCGAGCTGGGCCACGTAGGAGACGGTCTGGCCGGGAGTGACGTTCTCCTTCTCGCCCACGATGCGCAGTTTGTCGTCGGCGAGGATCTCGAACTCGTTGACGTCGGTGCCGTTGTTGGTGATGGAGAAGGTCACGTTGCCGGCGGCCGTGGTGGCCTCCGAGACGGCGCAGGTGTCATCGGTGATCGCCACAGTGAGGGCGGCGCCCCCGGCGGTGCTGTTCGGGACGCAGCCGGTGAGTGCGAGGGCGAGCGCCCCTGCTCCGGCTGCGGCGGCAAGAATGCGGTTGCGCATAGCTGTCTCCTGGTCTCGTGCTGCGGGTGTTGGTGGTCAGGCGGTGCGTTCGGCGGAGACGGGCTCCGCCGGCTGCAGGTCGGTGGGCTGGAGGTCCGTCGTGCGGGGCCTGGCGAGAGCGCTGTGCAGGAAGAGGGGAGTGACGACGAGGAGGTACAGCAGCCACGCGGCGAACTGGGCCCACGTGGGCTCAGGGGTGAAGTTGAACAGCCCGCCGAGCACGGTGCCGTACCAGGTGGAGGGCTGGATGATGTGCGCGACGCTGAACGCCGCCTGCCCGAAGCCGGGGATGACGCCGGCCTCCTGCAGGTCGCCGATGCCGTAGGAGAGCACGCCGGCCGCGACGAGGACGAGGAAGAGGCCGGTCCAGGTGAAGAAGCGCGAGAGGTTGATGCGCACGAGCCCGCGGTAGATCAGGTACGCGATGACGATCGAGACGAGGATGCCCGCGACGGCGCTGATCGTGCCGACAACGGCACTTCCGCTCGACGCGACGCTCGCCCAGATGAAGAGCGCGGTCTCGACTCCCTCGCGCCCGACGCTCACGAAGCCGATGACGACGATGCCGATGCCCGCTCCCGCGATCGCGGCGTCGAGCTTGCCCTGCAGCTCGTGCTTGAGGGCGCGGGCGTGCTTGCCCATCCAGAAGATCATCCACGTGACGAGCCCGACGGCGAGGATCGAGAGGCCGCCGCCGAGGATCTCCTGCGCCTGGAAGCTCAGCCCGTAGGGGCCCCAGGTGAGGATCGCGCCGACACCGAGGGAGATGACGATCGCGGCGCCGATGCCCACCCAGAGGCGGGGCAGGATGTCGCGCCGCTGCAGCTTGTTCAGGTACGCGACAAGGATTCCGACGATGAGGCCGGCTTCGAGGCCTTCACGCAGGCCGATCAGGAAGTTTGCGAGCACACTGGGCTTTCGACGATGGGAGGTTGGTAAGCCTTACCTAACCGAGTCGACCCTACCCGGCGCCGCGTATCCTGTCTACTTGACGTAGAAGGGGGCTTGCCGATGGCCGAAGGACCCGAGCGGGTGCTGTTCGTGCACGCGCATCCGGACGACGAGACCCTCGCCACGGGGGCCACCATCGCGACCCTCGTCGACAGCGGCGCGCACGTCACGGTGCTGACCTGCACGCGCGGAGAGCTCGGGGAGGTCATCCCGGAGTCGCTGCAGGGGCTCAGCGGCGAGGCTCTCGGTGCCTACCGGCTGGGGGAGCTCGGCGCGGCGCTCGCGATTCTGGGTGTTGTCGATCACCGAGTCCTCGGCGATCGCAATGCCCGCTGGGAGGGCCGCGAGCCGCGGCAGTACCTCGACTCCGGGATGCGGTGGGGCGCTGACGGGGCCGAGCCGCTCGAGTCGGCGGACGGGCGGTCACTGTCCGCCGCCGAGCCGGGCGAGGTCGCTGCCGACATCGCCGCGGTCATGCTCGCCGTGGACCCGGACGTGGTCGTGAGCTATGCGGCTGACGGGGGCTACGGGCATCCGGACCATGTCAGGGCGCACGAGGCGACCCGCACGGCCGCCGAGGTGCTCGGAGTGCCGTTCTACGTCGTCGACAGCGAGGGCGCGCGGCGCGGGCCCGTCGTCGTGGATCCGGCGCCGGTAGTCGACCGCAAGCGGCGCGCGCTCGAGGCCTACGCGACGCAGGTGACGGTCACGGGGGACGAGTACGCGCTGTCGTCGGGCGGGCCGAAGCCCATCGGCGCGAGAGAGTCGTTCACGCGCCTGCGCACCGAGGAGCCGTCGTTCAAGGACTACGGGATCGTCGCCCGCATCGTGACCCTGCTGATCGCCGGCGCGCTCGGGCTGTTCGCGGGCGCCCTGCTCACCGCCTCGCACCAGGCGACGGTGGCGGTCGCGGGCGTTCCGGTGCCATGGGGGCTGGTCGCGGGGCTGCTCATCGTGACCGCGCTGCTCATCGGCCTGCGGATCGTCTTCGAGACGCGGGCCGTCGCGCTCGCGGCCGGCGTGGGCTTCCTCGGCGCCTCCGCACTGCTCGCGCTGCAGTCGGCGGGCGGCTCGGTGCTCGTGCCCGACAACGCCGTGGGCTACGCGTGGACCTTCGGGCCCGTGCTCGTCGGTGCGATCGTGCTGGCGTGGCCGAAGGTCACCCGTCCGATTGCACGGGCAGCGCGAAGTAATATTGAAGAACCAGCCCGGAAAGGTCCCGATCCAACGTGACGTACGTCATCGCTCAGCCCTGCGTGGACCTCAAAGACCGCGCGTGCATCGACGAGTGCCCGGTCGACTGCATCTACGAGGGCGACCGGATGCTCTACATCCACCCCGACGAGTGCGTCGACTGCGGCGCCTGCGAGCCGGTGTGCCCGGTCGAGGCCATCTACTACGAGGACGACCTGCCGGCCAAGTGGGCCGACTACTACAAGGCGAACGTCGAGTTCTTCGACGAGGTCGGCTCGCCGGGCGGCGCGAGCAAGGTCGGTGTCATCCACAAGGACCACGCGCTGATCATGGCCATCCCCGTCGGCTCCGGCGAGTAGTGCCTCGCACGCCCCTGGCCCTCCCCGACTTCCCCTGGGACGCGCTCGAGCCCTACGCGAAGCGCGCGCGGGCGCACCCCGACGGGTTCATCGACCTCTCGGTGGGCTCGCCCGTCGACCCGACGCCCGCGATCGTCCGCGAGGCGCTGTCGGCCGCGACGGATGCCCACGCCTACCCCCAGACGTCGGGCACCCCCGCGCTGCGCGAGGCGATCGTCGACTGGTTCGCACGGCGCCGCGGAGTTGACGACCTGACCGTCGCCAACGTGCTGCCCACGATCGGCTCGAAGGAGCTCGTGGCGCTGCTGCCGTTCCTGCTCGGGCTCGGCAAGGGCGACGTCGTCGTGCACCCGTCGGTCGCCTACCCCACCTACGCGATCGGGGGTGCTCTCGTGGGCGCCGCGGTCGTGGCGTCCGACAACCCCGCCGACTGGCCGGAGGGCACCCGCCTGGTGTGGGTGAACAGCCCGGGCAACCCCGACGGCAGGGTGCTCGACGTCGAGCAGCTGAAGGCCGCGGTGGCGCGGGCGCGGGAGCTCGGCGCCGTGATCGCGAGCGACGAGTGCTACGCGGAGCTCAACTGGGGCGGCTCGGAGCCGACGCCCTCGATCCTCGACCCGCGCGTGATCGCGGGCGACCGCCACTCGGTGCTCGCCCTCTACTCGCTCAGCAAGCAGTCGAACCTCGCGGGCTACCGCGCGGCGCTCGTCGCGGGCTGCAGCGAGCTCATCACCGAGCTGCTCGGGGTGCGCAAGCACATCGGGCTCATCCCGCCGGCGCCGGTCCAGGAGGCGATGATCGCCGCCCTCGGCGACGACGCGCACGTCGCGGAGCAGCGCGAGCGCTACCGCGCCCGCCGCTCGCGCCTCAAGCCCGCCCTCGAGAACGCCGGCTTCACCGTCGACGAGAGCGAGGCGGGCCTGTACCTGTGGGTGACCAAGGGGCAGGACTCGTGGCAGACGGTCTCCGAGTTCGCGGACGCGGGGATACTCGTCGTGCCGGGCACGTTCTACGGCGAAAGCCCTGCGCAGCACGTGCGCGTCGCGCTCACCGCGTCGGATGCCGATATCGCAGAGACCGTCGCACGGCTCGAGCTGTTGGCATAACCCTCCAACGGGCGATCCGATCCCTTGGCCATTGCGCCAGTGGTCGTGGGGACTGCGTAAGCTGTAGGCGTGAACGATGCCGCTCCTGACACCGAGAAGGCCACCCTCCATTTCCCGGGAGGCTCAGCCGAGTTCCCGGTCATCCGGGGCACCGACGGCCACGACAGCATCGACATCTCCACGTTCACCAAGCAGACGGGGTTCACCACCCTCGACCAGGGCTTCGTCAACACGGCGTCGACGCGCAGCGCCATCACTTACATCGACGGCGACCAGGGCATCCTGCGCTACCGCGGGTACGCGATCGAGGATGTCGCGCAGAACTCCACGTACCTCGAGGTCGCCTGGCTCCTGATCTACGGCGAGCTGCCCACTCCCGACCAGCTGGGGGAGTTCGACGAGAAGATCCGCCGCCACACCCTCCTCCACGAAGACCTGCGCCGCTTCTTCGACGCGCTGCCGCACAACGCGCATCCCATGTCCGTGCTCTCCAGCGCCGTCTCGGCGCTCTCCACGTTCTACGAGAACTCGCTCGACCCGCACGACCCCGAGCAGGTGGAGATCTCCACGATCCGCCTCCTCGCGAAGCTGCCGGTCATCGCCGCCTACGCGCACAAGAAGGCGCTCGGCCAGGCGTTCCTCTACCCCGACAACTCGCTGAGCTTCGTCGACAACTTCCTCAAGCTCAACTTCGGCACGATGGCCGAGCCGTACGAGATCAACCCCGTGCTGTCGAAGGCGCTCGACCGGCTGCTCATCCTCCACGAGGACCACGAGCAGAACGCGTCGACCTCGACCGTGCGCCTCGTCGGCTCCACCGAGGCCAACATGTTCGCGTCGATCTCCGCCGGCATCAACGCGCTGTACGGCCCGCTCCACGGCGGCGCCAACGAGGCCGTTCTCAAGATGCTGGCAGAGATAAAGCAGTCGGGCGGCGGCGTCGGCAAGTTCGTCGAGCGCGTCAAGAACAAGGAAGACGGCGTCAAGCTCATGGGCTTCGGCCACCGGGTCTACAAGAGCTTCGACCCCCGCGCGCGCCTGGTCAAGGAGAGCGCGGACGAGGTGCTCGAGGCCCTCGGCGTGAAGGACGACCTGCTCGACATCGCCAAGGAGCTCGAGGCTGTCGCGCTCGCCGACGACTACTTCATCGAGCGCAAGCTCTACCCCAACGTCGACTTCTACACCGGCGTCATCTACAAGGCCATGGGATTCCCCACCCGCATGTTCACCGTGCTGTTCGCGATCGGCCGCCTTCCGGGCTGGATCGCCAACTGGCGCGAGATGAACGAAGACCCGCACACCAAGATCGGCCGCCCGCAGCAGCTGTACACGGGCTCGGCCGTGCGCGACTGGCCGGCGGGCCGTTAGCCTCAAGCCCGTGCCGTGGTTCCGGAGGTCGCGCCGTGTCGACCTCGGCACCTTCGTCGCGCCCGAGCCGCGCCCGGAGGCGACCATGGACGAGCTCCTCGAGGAGGGCGTCCTGATCTCGGCGGCGGCCGTGCGGCTCGCGATCAAGAACCGCATCATCACGGGCTCACTGCGCGACGACCTCGACTTCGACCAGGCCCGGTACGTCGCGGCGGTCGCCGACGAGCTGCGCGCGCTCGCGGACGAGCGGGATGCCGACGCCGACCGCATCCGCTCCGACCGGGCAGGCGCCGAGAAGCGCGGCGGCCACGCCGAGCACTTCCACGACTACCGCACCGGGGATGCCGCGACCCTCGAGCGCCGCGAGGAGTACTCCCGCCAGCTCGCCGCACGACTGCGCGAGGTCGCGGGCGACGAGGACTTCGCCAAGGATGCCGCCACGCGGGCCCACGAGGCCGCCTGGGACGAGATCGGCGCCTCCGTGCAGGCGAGGCTGCACCGGGCCGCGACCATCGCTGACGAGCCCGATTACGTGATCGAGCGCATCGACCGGCTGCGCGAGCTGAGCCGCGACCTCAAGCGGCTCGAGCGGGAGCTCTAGTCGAGCTGGGTGACCGTGAGGATGATGTTGCGGAACGCGATCGACATCACCCCGTCGATGCTCGGCGAGCAGCGGATCCCCAGGGTGAGCTCGGGCAGGTCGTAGTTCGCCTCGTACTCGACGTGCGTCCACTCGCCCGTGAGGGCGTTGCGCCTGCTGCTCTCGAAGAAGTCGAGCCTGCCGCTGGTGTCGACCAGTCCGCAGCGCAGGACGCCGGTGTCGGCATCCGGACCCTTGGGTTCGAAGAGCACGTCGAAGGCGTAGCGCACCTTCACGTGCCCGCCCCCGATCGTCAGGTTGGAGACCCGCAGGTCGGTGTCTGAGGTGTAGGCGCCGGCGAACAGCCGCCCGGTCGAGTGGCCGGGCGCGAACCAGAGGCCCACGAGCAGGCCGAGGCCGAGCAGCGCGACGGCGGCCGCCGCGGCGAGGAGGACCCTGCTACGCGTGGAGCGCACTATTCAGTTCGATGCCCGTCCCGCTGCGCTGCAGGACCTCGACGGCGCCCGTGAGCGAGTTCCGGCGGAAGAGCAGCCCCGGCACGTTCGCGAGGTCGATCGCCTTGACGGTGCGCGGCACCGGGTTGCCGTCCACGACGAGCACCTTCGTGCCGGCCGTCACGTAGAGGCCGGCCTCGACCACGGTGTCGTCGCCGATCGGGATGCCCACGCCCGAGTTCGCGCCGAGCAGGGCCCGCGCGCCGATCGAGACGCGCGTGGTGCCGCCCCCGCTCAGGGTGCCCATGATGGACGCGCCGCCGCCGATGTCCGCGCCGTCGCCCACGACCACGCCCTGCGAGATGCGGCCCTCGACCATGGAGGTGCCGAGCGTGCCGGCGTTGTAGTTGACGAAGCCCTCGTGCATCACGGTGGTGCCCTCGGCCAGGTGGGCGCCGAGCCGTACCCGGTCGGCGTCGGCGATCCGGACCCCGGTCGGCATCACGTAGTCGACCAGCCGGGGGAACTTGTCCACGCCGAAGACCGTGACGTGCCGACCACCGGCGCGCAGCCGGGCGCGGGTGGCCTCGAACCCCTCGACCGCGCACGGCCCGGCGGAGGTCCACGCGACGTTGCTGAGCAGCCCGAAGATGCCGTCCAGGTTGATGGAATGGGGTACGACGAGCCGCGTCGACAACAGGTGCAGCCGCAACCAGACGTCCTCGGTGGTGGACGGGGCGGCCTGCAGGTCCCCGATCTCCACCAGACGGACCTGGCGGGTCACCGCGCGCTCGGCGTCCTTGCCCTCCAGTGCCGAGAGGTCGTCCGGTGCCGCGGCGTCCGACGGCTTCCCGCCCAGGGCGGGGGAGGGGAACCAGACGTCGAGGACGGTGCCGTCAGTGGCGGTCGTGGCCAGGCCGTAGCCCCAAGCGTTCGTCACCCGGTCACCCTAGGAGACTGCGACCTGGGGTCACTGCCCGGTCCGGCCGTCGATGCACTCACGGAGCAGGTCCGCGTGCCCGACATGGCGCGCGTACTCCTCGATCATGTGCACGATGATGTCGCGGACCTCGGTTTGCTGGCCCGCGTAGTCGAACGTCTCGCCCAGGTCGGCGTACCGCGTGTAGACCTCGCGCGCGTGGGTCACCTCGCGATGCCACGCCTCCCACGCGTCCGCGACCATCGCGTCGGAGTCCGTGACCGCGTTGAAGTCGAGGTCGGGGTCCTCGTCGGTGCGGTAGAGCCGCGGCAGCTCCATGCGCCCCTCGAGGGCACGCCGGAACCAGTGGTGCTCGACGCGGGCGAGGTGCCGGACCAGCCCGAGCAGCGACATCGTCGAGGGCGGCACCGAGCGGCGGGCCAGCTGCTCGGCGGTCAGCCCGTCGCACTTCATCTCGAACGACGTCCGGTAGGGGTCGAGGTACTCCGCCAGGATCGCGCGCTCACCCACGGCGACGGTGT
>JAODAQ010000013.1 GCA_025463515.1 Rhodoglobus sp. | reverse complement strand
GGCCCTGGCGCGCTACTCGCCTGGCCGGTCCTCTGGGCGTTCTGGCAGTGGCGCGGATGGCGTCTGCTCGCCGTCATTCGACGCGGAAGCCCGGAATGACCTAGACTCGAGGTACTTGCAGCGCGTTCTCGCGCTTCTCGCGTCGTAGAACGCTTCCCTCGCCGCGGATCCTTGAAGGCTCCGCTCGGCTGAAATTCTTCTCGGCGAACGGATGTGCCACTCGGCACCTTCGCCTTGGCTTCCGGATGACGGCCACATGGTCGTGCACTGCCAGCAGTGCGGAAACTCCCCCCGACAGCCCGATGCCCGAAAGGCACCAGCTTTGACTACACCTACTTTCAGCACGCTCGGCGTGCCCGCCCCGATCGTCGCCGCCCTCGCGGCGGACGGCAAGACCGAGGCGTTCCCGATTCAGGTCGACACCCTGCCCGACACGCTCGCCGGACGCGACGTGCTCGGCCGCGGCAAGACCGGCTCCGGCAAGACCATCGCCTTCGGCGCCCCGCTCGTCGAGCGCCTCATGGAGAACAACGGAGGCAAGGACCGCCAGATGGGCCGCAAGCCCCGTGCGCTGATCCTCGCCCCCACGCGCGAGCTCGCGCAGCAGATCGACCGCACGGTGCAGCCCATCGCCCGCTCCGTCGGCCTGTTCACGACGACCATCGTCGGCGGTGTCCCGCAGTACAAGCAGGTCTCGGCACTCCAGCGCGGCGTCGACATCGTCATCGCGACCCCGGGCCGCGTCGAGGACCTCATCGAGCAGGGTCGCCTCGACCTCAGCAACGTGATCGTCACCGTGCTCGACGAGGCCGACCACATGTGCGACCTCGGCTTCCTCGAGCCCGTGCAGCGCATCCTCAAGGAGACCAGCCAGGGCGGCCAGAAGCTGCTGTTCTCGGCCACCCTCGACAAGGGCGTTGCGACGCTCGTCAACGAGTTCCTCGTGGACCCGGCCGTGCACGAGGTCGCTGGGGAGGACCAGGCGTCCTCGACGATCGACCACCGCGTGCTCCTCATCGAGCAGCGCGACAAGCGCGCCATCATCGAGGAGCTCGCGGCCGGCGACGGCAAGACCCTCATCTTCACGCGCACGCGTGCGTTCGCCGAGGAGATGAGCGACTACCTCGAGGATGCCGGCATCCCCGCAACGAGCCTGCACGGCGACCTCAACCAGTCGCGCCGCACGCGCAACCTGCAGCTGCTCACCAGCGGCCGGGTCAACGTGCTCGTCGCGACGGACGTCGCGGCACGCGGCATCCACGTCGACGACATCTCGCTGGTCATCCAGGCCGACGCCCCCGAGGAGTACAAGACCTACCTGCACCGCTCGGGCCGCACCGGCCGCGCCGGCAAGCAGGGCACGGTCGTGACGCTCATCAACCGCAACCGCCGTCGCAAGATGGACGAGCTGCTGGGCCGCGCCGAGATCGACGCGAAGTCCGACTACGCAGCACCCGGCGACGCACTGCTCGCCGAGCTCGCGGCGCTGTAGGTCTCGACTGCTGGCGCCCATCCTCTCGGGGGTGGGCGCCTTCGTCGTTTCTCCACTCTGCGGGCAGAATGGCGAGATGCCCGAAAATGTGCACGGACGTCGCGACTCTGGGCGAATCTCGGGCTCGACGGCCCGCCGCCTCCTCGTCGCAGCGCTCGCCGTCTACATCGCGTTCGTGCTCTTCGTGACCCTGACCCCGCGGATCCCCGGCACGGGCACCGTCGCGATCCTCGTCAACTCCGCGCTGGGGTACTTCCACGACCGCGGCCTGCTCATCGGCGTGGGATACGACGACATCGAGTTCCTCGCGAACATCGGCATGTTCGTGCCGCTGGGTGTGCTCGCAGTGCTCCTCTGGCGCGCGTGGTGGGTGCTGCCCATGGGAACGGCGCTCTCGGGCTTTGTCGAGCTGTACCAGTCCCTACTGCTCCCGGGCCGCGTGGGCGAGTGGCGCGACGTGCTGTCGAACAGCATCGGGTACTTGGTCGGGGCCGGCATCGTGCTCGTAGTCCGAGCGTGGGGGCGCCGAGGCGACTAGTTCTCCACAGAATTTGGTCAATTCGACTAAAATCGCGGCATGAGTGAGATCGTCAGTCTCTACGAGGCCAAGACCCACCTCTCCGAACTGGGCGAGCGGGCCGCAGGAGGGGAAGAGATCGTGGTGACCAAACACGGCAAGCCGAGGTTCAGGATCGTCGCGCTCGAAGAGCCGAAGCGGCGCCCGGCGCCCGGAGCTTTTGCATCGAGGTTCACCGATGAGGAGAAGAAGAGCCTCGACGAGCACGACTGGTTCGCTCCCGATGAGGAGATCGAGAGGCTCTTCGGGATGCGCGAGTGAGGCTGCTTCTCGACACTCACGTCGTTCTGTGGTGGTCACGGGGCAGTAGCCGGGTGACACCGTCGTGGGCAGACGCGATCAGTGACCCTTCCAACGAGATGTTCGTGAGCGCGGCCAGCGTCTGGGAGAGCGAGCTGAAGAAACGTACAGGGAAGCTGACGTTCGCATCCACGATCATCCAGATTTCGGACGAGAACGGCTTCTCTCTGCTCGACATCTCGCCGGCGGATGGTTCGCTGGCGGGCTCACTGGACTGGGTCCACAAAGACCCCTTCGACAGGATGCTTATCGCCCAAGCGAGTGAGCGAAACCTCACGGTGGTCACCGCAGACGACGCAATGCGCACCGCGCCCGGGGTGCGCTTCCTGTGACGGCTAGTTCGACACCCCGATCTTCCAGTACCCGCTGAACAGGATCGCCTTCTTCGGCACACCGAGCTCGTTCACGAGCCAGCGCCGCGCGCCCGTCGCGAGCCCCTGCTCGCCGACGAGGTAGGCCGAGAGGCGGCCCGGGGGCAGCGCCCAGTTCTTGACGGCTTCGAGCGCCCGGAAGGATGACCAGCCGGTGAAGCTTCGGTATCCGCCCTCGACTTTCATCGGGGGGCGTGCCTATGGTGGACCTGACCCCCATAGGGGGTACACCCGACGCCTTGTTCTTCCCCTAGAGATTTTCCTACAGAGGAGACCACCGAGTCATGTCACTTCAGCGCATCCCCCGCAGCCTCGCCGCCATCGCCGCGGCGACGGCCCTCGCTCTCGGATTCACCGCCCTCACCGCCACCGCCGCGAACGCCCTCGTGGTGACGAACACCATCGCCGACGTGCAGGGCGATGGCCCGGCAACACCGCTCAACGGTGCGGTCGTGACGGTCCAGGGCGTCGTCACCGGCGACTACCGAAACTCGACCGCGAGCGGCTACCGCGGCTTCTACCTGCAGGACCCGGCGGGTGATTCCACGGATGCCCGTTCCGACGGCATCTTCGTGTTCTCGGCCAACGCCGACCCGGCCGTCGCGCTCGGCGACCTCGTCACGGTCACGGGCACGGCGGGCGAGTTCAACGGCCAGACGCAGATCACCGCGACGACCAACGACGCATACGCGGTGGTCACGGCCGGAGTCGGCGTCCCCCCGGTCACCGTGCTGCCCGACAGTGCCGTCGGCAGCGCGCGTGAGGCCTACGAGGGCATGCTGGTCACGCCCGAGAACGCGTACCTCAGCTCGAGCCACCAGCTCTTCAACTTCGGCACGCTGTGGCTGAACGTCGGAGGCCTGGCCGTGAAGGCGACAGAGACCACGGATGCCGGCGACGACGCCCTCGCGATCGCCGCCGCGAACCGCGCCAACCGGCTGCTCGTCGATGACGGCTACAGCATCCAGGTCAGCAACGGCGCCCACCCCGGCGGACAGCCGTACTTCGACACGAGCACCGTCGTGCGCAATGGCGACCGCTTCGTCTCGCCCGCCGCCGGCATGATCCTCGGCTGGGGCTTCGACGACTGGCGCCTGCAGCCGCAGCGCCCGCTGAGCGACACCTCGCCCGCCGAGTACGCGGCCTACGAGCCCACCTGGGAGTCGCTCAACCCGCGCACCGACGCCCCAGAGGACGTGGGCGGCGACTTCTCGGTCGGCGCGTTCAACGTCTTCAACTACTTCACGACCTTCGGCGGGGATGCCCGCGGTGCAGATGACGCGGAGCACTTCGCGATCCAGCAGTCGAAGATCGTGGCGGCGATCAACTCCCTCGACGCCGACATCGTCGGCCTCATGGAGATCGAGAACTCCGTCAAGCTCGGCGAGGCGCCCGACGAGGCGCTCGGCAACCTGGTCGACGCCCTGAACGCCGCGGCCGGCGAGGGCACCTGGGCGTACGTGCCCACGCCCCAGGTGCTGCTGGATGCCGCGACCACCGACTTCATCACGAACGCGATCATCTACAAGCCGGCGGTCGCCACCCCGGTGGGCGAGAGCACCGCGGACAGCGACGAGACCGTCTGGGACATCGCGCGCGAGCCGATCGCGCAGACCTTCGACGTCGACGGCAAGGTGCTGACCGTCGTCGCCAACCACCTCAAGTCGAAGAGCCCGCCCGAGGGCGGCGGCACGGAGCCGGCCGACCTGCAGGGCTTCTTCAACGCCGAGCGGGTGGAGCAGGCCACGAGCCTCCTCGACTTCGTCACGGGCATCCAGGCCGACCCGGCCAAGGGCCCCGACGTCATGCTGCTGGGCGACTTCAACTCGTACCACGAGGAGGACCCGGCCCAGGTGCTGACCGGCGCGGGCTTCGTCGACCTCGTGCCCGACAACACCGACGAGTACACGTACACGTTCGACGGCGAGCTCGGCTCGCTCGACCACGCCTTCGCGTCGCCGTCGCTCGCCGCCAGCGTGACCGGCACCGACGTCTGGACGATCAACTCGCCCGAGTGGTCCGACCGCGGCTACGAGTTCGGCGCCGCCGAATCGGGCACGCCGTTCCGCTCGAGCGACCACGACCCGGTGAAGGTCGGGCTGAGCTCGGCGCCGACCCCGGTCGACATCGACCTCGTGAGCGTCAACGACTTCCACGGCAGGCTCGAGGCAGCGCCGCCCATCGCGGGCGCCGCGGTGCTCGGCGGCATGGTCGACTCCTACCGCGCCGCCAACCCGAACACCCTGTTCGTGGGCGCGGGCGACTTCATCGGCGCCTCGACCTTCACCTCGTTCATCCAGCAGGATGAGCCCACCATCGAGGCCCTCAACGCCATCGGCCTCGACACGAGCGCCTTCGGCAACCACGAGTTCGACCAGGGCCGGGATGACGTGGACGGCCGGATCGCCGACCTCGCCGACTGGGACTACCTCGCGGCCAACCTGTACGAGAAGGGCACGGACACCCCGGCGTTCCACGAGTACTTCCTCAAGCAGTACGGGGATGTCACGATCGGCTTCGTCGGCGCGGTGACCGAGGAGCTGCCGAGCCTGGTCAGCCCCGACGGCATCGCCTCCCTGGACGTCGGGCCGGTCGTGCCCGCCGTCAACCGCGTCGCCGACCAGCTCAGCGACGGCGACGACTCCAACGGCGAGGCGGACGTGATCGTCCTGCTCGTGCACGAGGGCGCGACCACGACCGACATCGCGAGCGCGACGGATGACTCGCCGTTCGGCCAGATCGTGACCGGCGCCGACCAGAACATCGACGCGATCATCTCCGGCCACACGCACCTCGCGTACGACCACGAGATCCCGATCCCGGGCACCGACAAGGTGCGCCCCGTGATCTCCTCCGGCCAGTACGGCGAGAAGTACAGCCACCTGGCGCTCTCGGTCGACCCAGAGTCCGGCGAGCTGCTGAGCATCTCGGCCGAGGTGCTGCCGCTCGCGGGCGCCTTCCCGCCCGACCCCGAGGTCGCGCAGATCGTCGCGGACGCCGTGGCCGTCGCCAAGGAGCTCGGCGCGGTCAAGGTCGGCGAGATCACGGCCGACTTCAACCGGGCGAAGCAGACCGCGGCCGGTTCGGAGAACCGGGGCGGTGAGTCGACGCTCGGCAACTTCGTGGCCGACGTGCAACTCTCGGCGACGCAGGATGCCGGAGCCCAGATCGCGCTGATGAACCCGGGCGGCCTCCGAGCCGACCTGAAGTACACCGGCACGGGGGCGACGGATCCGGACGGCAACCTCACCTTCGCGGAAGCGGCCGCCGTCCAGCCCTTCGCCAACACCCTCGTGACGATGAGCCTCACCGGGGCCCAGCTCAAGCAGGTGCTCGAGGAGCAGTGGCAGCCCGCGGGGGCGAGCCGTCCGTTCCTCAAGCTCGGCGTCTCGGCGGGGTTCGAGTACACCTACGACCCGGCGGGAGCTGCGGGGGACCGGATCGACGCGATCTACCTCGATGGCGTGCCCCTCGACGCAGCCGCGAGCTACATCGTGACGGTCAACTCGTTCCTGGCCTCGGGCGGTGACAACTTCCTCACCCTCGCCGAGGGCACGGACAAGGCGGACTCGGGCAAGGTCGACCTGCAGAGCATGGTCGACTACTTCGAGGCCAACCCCACCGCGAGCCCCGACTACGCCCAGCGCGCGGTCGGTGTGACCCTGTCGGCACCGGATGCGGATGGGTACAGCGCAGGCGACACGGTGACACTGGGGCTCTCGTCCCTGCTGTTCAGCAACGGCGAGCCCAACGCGGGAACCGCGGTGGTGAGCGCCGGTGACACGGCGCTCGGCGAAGCCGCGATCGACCCCGCGATCGTCGACACCACGGACGAGGTCGGCCGGGCATCCGTGTCGATCACCATCCCGGAGGGCACTCCCGCCGGAACGCTCGTGCTCACGGTCACCGTGCCCGAGACCGGCACCGCCATCGACGTGCCCATCGAGGTCACCTCCGACCAGGAGGCGATCGAGAGCGTGACGGCCCCGACCATCACGGGCCAGGCGCGGGTGGGCCGCACGCTGAGCACCGACGGCGGCACGTGGAGCGTCGACGAGCCGTCGCTCGCGTACCAGTGGAACCGCGGGGGCACCGCGATCGAGGGCGCCACCGCGGCGACCTACACGGTGACCGCGGCTGACGCGGGCGCCGAGCTCACGGTGACGGTCACCGCCAGCAAGGACGGCTTCGCGAATGGCGTCGCCACCTCCGAGGCCGTCGAGGTGCGCAAGGCGACGAGCTCCACCTCGGCGTCCACGAGCAGGCTGCTCGTGCTCGGCAACCAGTCGCTCGACTACCGGATCACGGTCACGGCGGCGGGCGGCGCGGTGCCCACCGGAGAGGTCGCGGTCTACGACGGCACCCGCAAGCTCACCACGGTGGCGCTCGGGGCCGACGGGAAGGTCACGGTGCCCATCACGGGCCTTGGCCGCGGCATCCACCTGCTGACCGCGAAGTACCTCGGCAACGAGCAGATCGCGGGCTCCACCAGCTGGCCCTCCCTCGTGCTCAAGCTCTGATCAGGTGCACAGGATGAGCGGCAGGGTCGGCACCACGTCGGCCCTGCCGCTTACTGTTAACGGATGACCCCCGCACTCTCCGTCCTCGAGAAGACGTTCGGGTACTCCTCCTTCCGCGGCCAGCAGGCCGACATCATCCAGACCGTCATCGACGGCGGCGATGCGCTCGTGCTCATGCCCACCGGCGGCGGCAAGTCGCTGTGCTACCAGATCCCGGCGCTGGTGCGCGAGGGAACGGGCGTGGTTATCTCCCCGCTCATCGCGCTGATGCAAGACCAGGTGGATGCGCTCTCCGCCGTCGGGGCGCGCGCGGCGTTCCTCAACTCCACCCAGTCGGCCGAGGAGCGCGCACGAGTCGAGGCCGCGTTCCTCGCGGGCGAGCTCGACCTGCTCTACCTCGCGCCCGAGCGCCTGCGCGCCGCCGCCGGGCTGCTCGACCGCGGCACCATCGCCCTCTTCGCCATCGACGAGGCGCACTGCGTCTCCCAGTGGGGCCACGACTTCCGGCCGGAGTACCTGCAGCTCTCGATGCTGCACGAGCGCTGGCCCACGGTGCCGCGCATCGCCCTCACGGCCACGGCCACCGAGCAGACCCGGCGCGAGATCGCCCAGCGGCTCGACCTCACCGGCGCGAGCCAGTTCGTCTCGAGCTTCGACCGGCCGAACATCCAGTACCGCATCGAGGGCAAGGCGCAGCCGCTGCAGCAGCTCCTCTCGCTGCTGCGCACCGAGCACGCGGGCGATGCGGGCATCGTGTACTGCCTGTCGCGGGCCTCGGTGGAGAAGACCGCCGACTTCCTGATGGAGAACGGAATCCAGGCGCTCCCGTACCACGCGGGCCTCGACGCGGGCGTGCGCTCGCGCAACCAGAGCCGGTTCCTACGGGAAGACGGCATGGTCATGGTCGCGACCATCGCGTTCGGCATGGGCATCGACAAGCCGGATGTGCGTTTCGTCGCCCACCTCGACCTGCCGAAGAGCGTCGAGGGCTACTACCAGGAGACGGGCCGCGCGGGCCGCGACGGCCTCCCCTCCACCGCCTGGCTCGCGTACGGGCTGCAGGACGTGGTGCAGCAGCGCCGCATGATCGACCAGTCGGAGGGCGACCTCGCGCACCGGCGGCGGATGGGCGCCCACCTCGACGCGATGCTCGCGCTGTGCGAGACGGTCGAGTGCCGCCGGGTGCAGCTGCTGGGCTACTTTGGGCAGGTCTCCGAGGCGTGCGGCAACTGCGACACGTGCCTCTCGCCGCCCGAGACGTGGGACGGCACGGTCCCGGCCCAGAAGCTGCTCTCCACGATCGTGCGGCTCAAGCGCGAGCGCAATCAGAGCTACGGTGCCGGGCACCTCGTCGACATCCTGCTCGGCAAGCAGACCCCGCGGGTCTCGCAGTACGGGCACGACTCCCTCGCGACGTTCGGCATCGGCCAGGACGTCTCCGAGCAGGAGTGGCGGGGTGTCGTCCGCCAGCTGCTGGCCCAGGGGCTGCTCGCCGTCGAGGGCGAGTACGGCATCCTCGCGATCACCGAGTCCTCGTCGACCGTGCTCTCGGGCTCGCGCACGGTCCTGCTCCGCCGCGAGGCGCCCAAGCGCTCGAAGGCCGCGAAGAAGGCGGTCGCCGCCCAGCTGCCCGAGGTCGCGCTGCCGCTGTTCGAGGCGCTGCGCGCCTGGCGCTCCGGCGAGGCGACTGCCCAGGGCGTGCCGGCCTACATCGTGTTCGGGGACGCCACCCTGCGCGGCATCGCTGTCACGAAACCGACAACCCTCGAAGAGCTGGGAACCATTACGGGCGTCGGCGAGAAGAAGCTCGAGCAGTACGGGGATGCGCTGCTGGGAGTGGTGGCGGCGGCCGAATAGTTACGCGGTTCCCCTACCTCCGCGCGGCGGTGGCGCACCCTAGGCTGACCGCGTGATCCGCCGACAGCTCGTCCTGGCCTCGCTCCTCGCGGGCATCCTCGCGCTCTCGGCCTGCACCCCGACCACCGTTGCGGCGACCTCGTCACCGCCCACACTGGCGCCCACAAAGACCGCGTCGGCAACTCCGACGCCAACCCCCACTCCGACCGTCGTGCCGAAGATCGCGCTCGCCGCCATTGCCGCGACAGCCGACGGAATGACCCTGCTCGGCACGGACGGCTCGACCATTGCCTACCTCGACTACTTCCAGCCGCAGGATGCCGCAATCGCGGCCCTCACGGACGCGCTCGGTTTCGCCCCGCAGCCCATGACCACCGAGGGCACGCCCAACTCCGACAACGTGCCCGCCGCGTACTTCGACTTCGAGGGGCTGCGCGTGCTCGGGCCGCCCATGGACGGCGGCGCTGGCTGGACCTACCGCCTCGGTATCTACGTCGGAGCGGTGCGCGGCATCCCGGTGACAACAGTCGACGGCATCCAGGTCGGCGCGGATGCCCCGTCCCTCGAGTCCGCGTACGCTCCGTACGCCCGCCGCATCGGCTCGCGCCTGCTGATCGCGATCCCCGACGGAAGCGGCTACGGCGTCGCCATCTTCGCGGACGATCCGTCGACCGTGATCACGAGCATCCTGGCGCCGGCTGGGGTGTGAGCCGTCGCTGCAGTTACCCGATCGATATCACGAGGTGTGACACCCGTCAGTTATGGTGAGCGAGTGAAGCTCACATCGCTCGCCTTGGCAGGTGGCGTCGCCATCATGCTGGCCGGGTGCGCCACCGGCACTGTCGGCGCTGCTCCGTCATCGAGCCCCACCGCGGCTCCGACGTCGTCCACGCGAGACGCCACTCAGACCCCCACTCCGACACCGGCCTCAACCGGCGCATCCTCGGGGGCGGTGGCTTCCGAGGAACTGCCAGCAATCACGCCGGTATCGGTAGGCATCACGCAATCCGACCTGCGCGTGCTCGGGGCCAACGGTGAACTGATCGCGTCGGTCAGCATGTACGAGTCGAAAGAGGTCGCCATAGCCACTCTCACCGAGGTGTTCGGCTTCGCGCCGACACCCGGGCTGCGGTCGTACGACCTCCCCGTCGATGCTGGCTTAGGGGTCGTTGACTTCGAAGGCTTCATGCTCGTTGACCCGAATCCCGAAGACTACCGGGGGTGGCAGTTCGCCGCGCTTGCCACAACCGCAGAAGTGCGCGGAATCG
Source organism: Rhodoglobus sp. (assembly GCA_025463515.1). Classification (GTDB taxonomy): domain Bacteria; phylum Actinomycetota; class Actinomycetes; order Actinomycetales; family Microbacteriaceae; genus Rhodoglobus. The sequence continues at coordinate 82,080 of JAODAQ010000013.1, read as the reverse complement.
CGATAGTCGGCGCCGGCGGCGCTCAAGTCGGCGCCTCGTGGGCAGAGATGGATGCGCTGTACGGGCCATCGTCGCCCGGCGGCACGTGGCGGATGTACTACTACCACCTGGACGGCATGCCCTACCACCTGTCGATCTGGGGCCCCGACGATGGAAACGCGGTCACCGGGATCCTCTCTCCCTCGGGGGCCTAGCGCCGCGGTCGTAGACTGCACCGGGTGAGCACGAGTCCCCGAGCCAACCGCGGCCCCGCCGCGGCCGCCGAGAACCGTGCGGCGATCATCAAGGCCGCGGGCGAGATCTTCGCAGAGCAGGGGCTCGACGCCCCGCTCAACGCGATAGCGAAGCGGGCCGGGGTCGGGCAAGGAAGCCTGTACCGAAACTTCCCGACCCGTCAGTCGCTCGCCTTCGTCGCGTTCGAGAACAACCTCGGCGAGATCGAGGCGGTCGTCGCGCGCGGCGGCACGCTCGCCGACGTGCTCACGATGGTCTCGGAGCAGGCGAGCAGCTCGGTCGCCTTCATCGAGCTCATCGCGCGGCATCCGGACGACCCGCACGGCGCCCGCCTCGGGTCGCGCATCGCCGGGATCATCGACTCGGTGGTGGATGAGGGCCGCCAGACGGGCACGATACCCGCGCACTTCACGGCCAGCGATGTCATGCTCGCGATCCAGCTCGTCGCCGGCGGGGCGTCGATCGCCCTTGCGAAGGACCGGGCGTCCGTCATCGATCAGGGCTGGCGGCTGATGGGCATCCGGCTGGGCTGAGTGTCATACTGGAGGTAACCGGACAGTGTTGTCCGCTACCCGAAGAGAGAGGCTCAGCCATGCAGATCACCGACAAGGTCTTCGTCGTCACCGGAGGCGGCAACGGAATGGGGCGCGAGGTCGCGCTCCAGCTCATCCAGCGCGGTGCGCGCGTCGCGGCCGTCGACCTCAACGAGGCCGGCCTCGCCGAGACCGCCGCGCTCGCGAAGGGCGGCGACAGGCTGACCACCCACGCGCTCAACGTCTCCGACCGCAAGGCCGTGCTCGCGCTGCCGGCCGCCGTTATCGCCGCGCACGGCCAGGTCGACGGGCTGTTCAACGTCGCGGGCATCATCCAGCCGTTCGTGAAGATCGTCGAGCTCGACTTCGACGTCATCGAGCGCGTCATGAACGTGAACTTCTGGGGCGTGGTGAACCTGTCGAAGGCGTTCCTGCCGCACCTGATGGCGCGGCCCGAGTCGGGCCTGCTCAACGTCTCGAGCATGGGCGGATTCCTCCCGGTCCCCGGCCAAGCCGCGTACGGCGCGAGCAAGGCCGCGGTGAAGCTCTTCACCGAGGCGCTCTTCGCCGAGTCGCAGGGCACGTCCCTCTCGGTGGGCGTGGTGTTCCCGGGCGGGGTCGGCACCAATATCACCGCGAACTCCGGTGTCGACACGTCGCGCATGGAGGCCGCGTCGGCCGGCGCGAAGCCCCGCAAGACGACGACGCCGCCGGATGCCGCTCGCCAGATCATCGAGGCGATGGAGAAGGGCGCCTATCGCACGCTGATCGGCGGCGATGCGCGCTTCATGGATCGCCTCGCTCGGTTGTCGCCGCGCCGTGCCACCCTGCTGATCGCCACCCAGATGAAGGAGCTGCTCGGCTAGTTACCGGATCGGTATGCGTCCGGCAGCGTCTAGGAGTTACGCTTCACGAGTGAAGATCAGGTTCGCCACTGTGGTCGCAGCCATGCTGCTGCTGTCGGGCTGCACCGGTAACGCGCAGCCCTCCGCGGGGGAGACGCGCTCGCCCACGCCATCTGCTTCACCCGCCGCGCCCAGCACAGCCACAGCCACTCCCGCTCCCACCTCCTCGCCGACCCCGACCGCGCCGCCGGAAGTCGTCCCGGCGATCGAGGTCACCATGATCCGGGTAACTGGCGCGGGGATCGTGTTCGAGGGAGCTGACGGCACGGTCGTCGATTTCGTCTCGTCGTTCCAGGACGCAGACCTGCTGGTGTCTGAACTCGAGGACGTTCTCGGGGTGGCGCCGGTGCCCTACCCGACGTCGGAACCGCTCTACCTGTACGTCGAGTCGGGGACTACAGCCTGGAACTTCGGAGGACTCATCGTGGCCGACCAGGGGTCGGGTGGCTACGGTGGCCGGGCGTTCAAGCTCATCGCGACTGTTCCCTCGATCGGCGGCGTGGCCATCGTGACATCCGGCGGCTTCACCATTGGCGATCCCATCGCCGACACCACTTCGTTCTTCGGGCAAGCGCCGCACTTCTACGACAACGACTACGCGGGCACGGGCACGCAGAACTCCTATTCCGACGGCACCTACACAATGCAGAACCCGAAAGTGAGCGTCGTGGCCGAGGGCAGGTCGACGATCATCTCGCTCATCATCGCGCCCACGGGCGGCTAAACCAACAGGGCAGCGTCTCGGGGGGCTACGCTTTGCGAGTGAAGATCAGGTTCATCGCAACGGTCGCTGTTCTCCTCGTGCTGACGGGCTGCGCGGGCGTGCCCGTCGAAACCGCCGCCGACGAGACGCCAGCACCAACTGCCACGCAATTCTCGCCTCCCACCACTACCCCGACGGCGACGCCGACCAGTACTCCGCGACCCCTTCCGGCCCCGACGCGCACGGCCACCCCCGAGGAGGCGCCGGAGATCGAGATCGTCACCGTGCGGATCACCGGAAAGGGCGTCGTGTTCGAAGGCGCCGGCGGCGTCGTCGTCAACATGATGACCTACTACTACGACGCCGGCTCGGTCTTGTCGGTGCTCAAGGACGTGCTCGGCGTCACCCCCGTGGACTACCCCATGGAGGGCAAGCCGCTATCCCCTTACATCGGGGTGGGCAAGGGCTGGGACTTCGGGGGGCTGCTGCTGGTAGACCAAGGCCCCGAGGGTTATGCGGGGTGGAGATACCGGCTGATTGCCACGGCACCGTCGGTCAACGGGGTCGCCCTTCTCGCGCCCGGTGATTTCGCCGTGGGAGACCCCATCGCCGACACGGAAGCCGTCTACGGCTACCCGCCGAACTTCCACGAGGGCATGGGCACCTCGACTGGCTACTTCGAGCCGCCCTACTCGTGGCAGTCGACGATCGTGTACCTGCTCGCTGAAAACGACTCCACGGCGATCACCCTGATCAGCGCTCCGTCAGGCGCCTAATCCCACAAGGCAGATACCAGTAACTTGTAGGGTTGCACCAAGTGCGAGCGGGCCGCGCGTAGCCCCCTTGCACGCTCCGCACTGAGCGTTTTCGCCCCGCGCCCGTCGGACGTACCGTGAAACCATGAGCCAGACCGTCGACCGCACCGCAAAATCCCCCGCAACCCAGCCCGCCGCCCCTGTCGTCGACGTGGCAGCCCTCGGGGAGCAGCTCATGGGCCAGTGGCGAGACATCCGCCGCACCTCCCGCAAGCTCGCCGAGCGCCCTGACCTCCGGCGCGTCGAGGGCCAGACCCTCACCGAGCACCGCGAGCGGGTCATGGGCCAGCTGCACCTCCTGGTCGCGGAGGGCGCTGTCCACCGCGCGTTCCCGACGTCGGTCGGCGGCGAGGAGAACCACGGCGGCAACATCGCGGGCTTCGAGGAGCTCGTGCTGGCCGACCCGTCCCTGCAGATCAAGTCGGGCGTGCAGTGGGGCCTGTTCGGCGCCGCGGTCATGCACTTGGGCACCGAGCGGCACCACAAGGAATTCCTCCCCGGGATCATGAGCCTCGACATCCCCGGAGCCTTCGCCATGACCGAGACAGGACACGGGTCGGATGTCGCGGCCATCGGTACCACGGCGACCTACAACGTCGACTCCGGCGAGTTCGTGCTGAACACCCCGTTCCGCGCGGCCTGGAAGGACTACCTCGGCAACGCTGCGGTGGACGGCCGCGCTGCCGTGGTCTTCGCCCAGCTCATCACCCAGGGTGTGAACCACGGCGTGCACGCGTTCTACGTGCCGATCCGCGACGACAAGGGGTTCCTCCCCGGCATCGGCGGCGAGGACGACGGCCTCAAGGGCGGCCTCAACGGCATCGACAACGGCCGACTGCACTTCACCGACGTCCGCGTTCCGCGGGTCAACCTGCTCAACCGCTACGGCGACGTCACCGAGGACGGCGCCTACAGCTCGCCTATCGCGAGCCCCGGCCGCCGCTTCTTCACCATGCTCGGCACGCTCGTGCAGGGCCGCGTCTCCCTCGACGGGGCGGCCACCGTGGTGAGCAAGCTCGCCCTGACGATCGCGCTCTCCTACGGATCGCAGCGGCGCCAGTTCACGGCCGCGAGCGAGACCGAGGAGGAGGTCATCCTCGACTACCAGCGCCACCAGCGCCGACTGCTTCCGCGGCTCGCGACCACCTACGCGATGTCGTTCGCGCACGAGGTGTTCCTCGACAAGTTCGACGGCGTCTTCAGCGGCCGCACCGACACGGATGCCGACCGCCAGGACCTCGAGACCCTGGCCGCCGCGCTCAAGCCCCTCAGCACGTGGGCAGCGCTCGACATCCTGCAGGAGGCGCGCGAGGCCTGCGGCGGTTCCGGATTCCTCGTCGAGAACCGGCTCACGAGCCTGCGCGCGGACATGGACATCTACGCGACCTTCGAGGGTGACAACAACGTGCTGCTGCAGCTCGTCGCGAAGCGCCTGCTCACCGACTACAGCCGCGCGTTTGCTCACGCGGACGCGGGGGCCCTCGCAGGCTATGTGGCCGGCCAGGTCACCGAGGCCGCGATCAACCGCACGGGTCTTCGCCGCCTCGCCCAGAGCGTGGTCGACTTCGGCTCGACGGCGCGGTCGGTCGGGTACATCCGTGACACCGACTCGCAGCGCCAGCTGCTCACCGACCGCGTGCAGACCATGGTCGCCGAGATCGCCGGGCGCCTCAAGAACGCGGGGAAGCTGCCCAAGATGGAGGCGGCGCAGCTGTTCAACAGCAACCAGAACGCTCTCATCGAGGCCGCCCGTGCCCACGGCGAGCTGCTGCAGTGGGAGGCCTTCACCGACGGCGTGGAGGCCATGGAGGACCAGGGCACCAAGCAGGTGCTGACGTGGCTGCGCGACTTGTTCGGCCTCGGCCTCATCGAGAAGAACGCGGCCTGGTACCTCATCCACGGCCGCATCTCGGCGCAGCGCGCGCAGGCGATCACCGCCTACATCGACGACCGCCTGCTGCCGCGCCTGCGCGAGCACGCCCTCCCGCTCGTCGCCGCGTTCGAGTTCACGCCCGAGCTCATCGGCGCCCCGATCGCGCTCGGCGCTGAGAAGGAGCGGCAGGATGAGGCGATGCTCTACTACCGCGGACTCCGCGAGGCCGGCACCGCGCCGGTCGACGAGAAGCATGCAGTTGAAAGGCCCAGCAAGGCGATCAAGTAACCTTTAGCGAATGATCAAGTTCTTCGCCCGGGCGTTCCTGGCGCCCCTGGCGAGGCTCGTCTTCCGGCCGAAGATCATCGGCAAGCAGCACGTGCCGCGCACGGGAGCGGTGCTGATCGCGAGCAACCACCTCTCCTTCATCGACTCGGTGGTGATCACGCTCGTCGCGCCGCGGTCGGTGTCGTTCCTGGCCAAGTCGGAGTACTTCACGGGCACGGGGTTCAAGGGTCTCGTGTCGCGGCTGTTCTTCACGGGCATCGGCGCGATCGCCGTCGAGCGCTCTGCCGGGCAGGCCGCGCAGGATGCCCTCAACAGCGGTCTCGGAGTGCTCGAGCGCGGCGACGCCTTCGCGATCTACCCCGAGGGCACGCGGTCGCGGGACGGGCGGCTCTACCGCGGCCGCACCGGGGTGGCCTGGCTCGCCCTCACCTCCGGAGCCGCGGTGATTCCGGTCGCGCTCACCGGAACGGAGAACATCCAGCCCCCCGACTCCCGCCGCATCCGGCTCGTCCGCGTGACCGTCGAGTTCGGCATCCCGGTGCCCGTGGTCGGCAGCGCGGCCTCGGGCAAGGACCGCCGCAACGTCACGGACGACATCATGGAGGCGATCCAGCGCATGAGCGGCCAGGAGTTCGCCGACGAGTACAACGAGCCCCCGGCCGCGACTGCTGCGGGCCGCGCGCGGCGCCGGATCCGCGAGCGGCTGCGGCGCGCGTTCCGCCGCGACGGCCGGCACTAGCCGCGCCGCGGGCCTGTCCCCCCCCGAACTCAGGAGTCTATGTGGGGCGTGTGGCCTGTGAGTCAAGTGAGGCCGCAACGAGCCCACAGGCGTCACTGGTCACGTAGGGTCCTGAGTTGGGCGGGGCCTACTCAACCCGCCGGGAACCGAGGCGGAGGGTCGCGAGGAAGCCGAGCACGAGGAATCCGGCGGCGGCGAGCGCCGAGTAGCGGGTCGCGTCGCTGAATGCGGCGCGGGCGTCGGCCGCGGCATCCGGCGACCGTTCTGCGAGGGCGGGGATCGCGGTGCCCGAGGAGTCGACGACGAGCTCGACGATCTGCGAGCGCACGGATGCCGGGATCTCAGCCCGATCGTCGAGCCGGGCCTGTAGCCCGGCGCCGAGGGAGGTGAAGAGCACGGTCCCGAGGATGGCGATCCCGAGCGCGGAGCCGATCTGGCGGGACGTGCTCTGCGTCCCGGAGCCCTGGCCGCTCTGGTCGACCGGCACGTCCTTGAGCACCACGCCCGTGAGCTGCGCGGTCGCGCAGCCCACACCGAAGCCGTAGACGAACAGCCCGGGGACGATGTGCCACCACTCGGCGTCGGGGCTGATCGCGAGCGCGACGGCGACGAGCCCGAGGATCTCGGCGAGGATGCCCACGCGCACGATGAGCACGGGGGCGATCCGGTTGCCGAACGCCCCGGCGAACCCGCTGGCGACGAACGAGCCGATCGCGAGCGCGAGGATCACGAACCCGGTCTGCAGCGCATCGTATCCGAGCACGTTCTGCAGCCAGAGCGGCAGCGACAGGATGATGCCGAACTCGCCGAGCGAGACGATGAGCGCGGCGATGTTGCCGTTGCGGAACGACGGGATGCGCAGCAGTCCGAAGGCGAGCATCGTGCTCTCGCCCCGCCGCTGGCGCCACAGGCCCCACGCCACGAACGCGACGAGGGCGAGCAGTGCGACCAGGAACGCGAACGGGATGGGGGAGATGTCGAGCGTCCAGAAGGAGGGCGGGTTGTTCGAGAGGAACCAGCCGTAGGTGCGCCCCTCGATGAGCCCGAACACGAGCGAGGCGAACAGCAGCACGGAGAGCACGGCGCCCACGAGGTCGATGCGGCGCGGCTCCTCGCGCGACTCGAGCGCGAACACGAGCACGCCGATCACGATGATGACGCCGAGCGGCACGTTGATGCCGAACGCCCAGCGCCAGGAGAAGTAGGTGGTCAGCCAGCCGCCGAGCAGCGGTCCGACCGCGGCCATGCCGCCGATCGTGGAGCCCCAGACCGCGAACGCGATAGCCCGGTCGCGACCACGGAACGTCGCGTTGATGATCGAGAGCGAGGCCGGCAGGATCATCGCGCCACCGAGCCCCTGCAGCGTGCGCGAGGCGATGAGCAGGGTGCCGTCGGAGGCAAGCGCCGCGAGCACGGAGGAGAGCGCGAAGACCACGACGCCGATGAGCAGCAGGCGGCGACGGCCGAAGCGGTCGGCGAGGGTGCCGAAGACGAGCAGCAGGGAGGCGAACACGAGCGTGTACGTCTCCTGCACCCACTGCACCTCTGTGGAGGAGATGCCGAGCTCGTCCACGATCGACGGGATCGCGACATTGACGATCGTCGAGTCGACGATGATCAGCGCGACGGCGATGCTGATGAAGACCAGCCCGAGCCAGCGCCTCATGCGCGCACTCGCGCCACAGCGGTCACGGCGAGCACGACGACGGCGGCGATGAGGGCGGCGACTCCGGCGGGAACGGAGACCAGCTCACCGCCGAGCCGCCCGACGGCGACCCACACGAGCCCCCACGAGAGCGAGAGCGCCGGTGCGATCCGGCCGCGACCGGCGAGCGCCAGGACGACTCCCACTGCTCCGGCGACGGCGAGCACGACCACCGCCCACACGTCGGACGACAGGCCGAAGCCCGTGAATCCGGATGCCACGAGCAGCGCCGTCGCGTTGGCCGCTGTCGCGATGCTCACCCAGCCGAGGTACAGGCCGAGCGTGCCATCCGTGACGACCGCATCGATCGTGCCGGCCGGCGGATACCGCAGGCACAGCACGAACGCGCGCGCGAGCACGGCCAGCAGTGCGACGATCACCGGCAGGCTCAGCCAGAGCTGGTCGAACTGCACGCTGAGGATCCAGGCGGCGTTGAGCAGCAGGGATGCCGCGACCCAGTACCCGAGGCGACGGTGCCGCTCGGCGCCCGACTGCTTGGGCAGGAACTGCCACACCGCGTACGCGACGAGCCCGAGGTAGATGACGCTCCAGATCGAGAACGCCGGAACGTCCGGCGCGATCGGCGTGGCCGTCGCACTCAGCGCCCCGCCCGAGGCCTCCTGGATCGGCGTTCCGCCCGCGGCGCCGGAACCGATGAAGGAGCCCACGACCGCGATGACGGCGCTCGCCGCCACTGTGATCTGCCGAACCACGTCCCGCGCCTCGCGCATGCCCCGCCTCCAATTGATCAGCCAGCTTACTATTCGACCGTAGCACGTAGAGTTGTCGCGTGACAGACCCTATGGAGCACTGGCCGACGGGCCGGCTCCTGTCCACGGCAGCCCGGCTCGTGGAGCACGCGTGGGTCGAGGCGCTCGAGGCCCGGGGCCTCACGCACGCCGGGATGATCGCGCTGCACTTCCTCGATGCGGGCCCGCTGAGCCAGTCCGAGTTGGCGCGGCTGGCGAAGGTCGAGAACCAGACGATGTCCCGAACCGTCGATCGGCTCGAGCGCTCCGGGTTCGTGGAGCGGCGGGCGGACCCGGCCGACCGCCGACGTCAGATCGTGACCCGCACGCCCGGGGGCGACGAGGCCTGGGCATCCATTCGCACGCTCGAATCCGAGGTGTTCCCGCCGCTGGAGGATAGCGACCGGATGCGCGCGGGTCTACTGGAGATCATCCGTCGTTCCGCGGAGGACCGCTGGAAGTAACGTTGTCCCCATGACGTTCAACGACAACGCGAAGCTCGACCAGAACAAGGTCAGTCGCCGGGGCCGCAACACCGGCATCGCCGTGGGCGGCGGTGGCGGTCTCCTCGTCATCGGGCTCTTCATCGTGTCGCAGCTGCTGGGCGTCGACCTCACCGGCCTCGCGGGCGGCGGGGGCACCTCGCCCGATCAGCCCGCCGAGCCGATCGCGAACTGCGACACCGGCGGCCAGGCCAACGACAGCATCGACTGCCTCATGCGCGGCGCCGCCACGTCCCTCGACACGTACTGGGCGAGCGAGCTCCCGACGCTCGGGGAGACGTACCGCACTACCGATATCGCCCTCTTCACCGGGTCGACGGACACCGGATGCGGCGGCGCGACCAGCGACGTCGGGCCGTTCTACTGCCCCGCCGACGAGCTCATCTACATCGACACCGCGTTCTACGACGAGCTGACGAGCCGGTTCGGAGCGTCTGACGGCCCGCTCGCCGAGATGTACGTCGTCGCGCACGAGTGGGGCCACCACATCCAGAACATCACCGGGATCATGAACGGCCTCGACCTGCAGGCGACCGGCCCGGCCTCCGACTCGGTGCGCCTCGAACTGCAGGCCGACTGCTTCGCGGGCGCGTGGGTGGGGGCTGCGCCGACTATCAAGGACGAGAGCGGCGTCGCCTTCCTCGAGCCGGTGACACAGGAGCAGATCCAGAACGCGCTGAGCGCAGCGGCCGCCGTCGGCGACGACCGCATCCAGTCGTCGACGCAGGGGCAGGTGACGCCCGAGACCTGGACGCACGGCTCGAGCGAGTCTCGCCAGAAGTGGTTCCAGATCGGCTACAAGGGCGGTCCGGATGCCTGCAACACCTTCCAGGTGGCGACGCCGTAGCTACGGGTTGGAGATCTGCCACTCCATGTCGACCTGGTTGAACTCGGTGCCGTAGCAGAACTCGTCGGTGCCGTCGGTGTGCGCTGCGCCCGGGATGGCGTAGATGAACCTGGTCGGGGTGTCGGTCAGGGTCGGCTCGCCCATGTCGTAGCCGCCGGCAGCCATGCACGCGATGAAGCGGTTGAACGCGGCGATGTACTCGTCGCGGGTGACCACCCCGTCGGACAGCTCGAGCAGCTGCTGCGCCGACGGCTCGGGCTGTGGCGGTTCCCTGACCCACGCAATCCACGCCTGGTACCGCATGCCCTGGCTCGGCTCGACCCGGAATGTCTGGTTGCCGGCCTCCGACACCGCGAACACGCCGCCGCCGCCTCCGCCGATTCCCGTGTCGCCGTTGCAGCCGATAGAACCGAGCCACTTGCCGTTCAGGAACTCATTCGCGGTGCCGAACGTCTCGCACGAGAGCGCGGTGACGAAGCCGGTCGCGCCGACGGGGGCAGGCCCCAGCGCGAGGTCGACGCTCTCTGTGCTGTCGACGTGCAGGATGGGCCCGAGCAGCTCGGACTTCGGCCCGGCGAACGAGAGCACCCAGGCGGTCGTCGCGTCGTCGGGCTCGTCGATCGCAGCGCCGGTCGACGCCTGCGAGACCGTCGCGGTCGCGAATCCGGTCACCGACCCCGCGACGGCGAACGCGGCGATCGCCGCGACGGCCACCCAGCGCCTCGGCCGCGGCTTCTCGTAGGGCGCGGCATCCACTGTCGCGACGAGGGCCCGTCGCAGTTCTGTTGTGCGATCAGTCATGGCCTGCTTCTTCCGCAAGAGTGGTGGGGGTGGATGCCTCGAGCCGACGTGCGAGGCGCGCTTTCGCCCGCGACAGGCGGGACTTGACGGTGCCGGGCGGCACCCCGAGCGCGGTCGCCGCCTCCCGCTCGGAAAGGCCCTCGAGCACGCACAGCACGATCACCTCGCGGTCGGGGAGCGAGAGCGTGCGCAGCTCCCGCTGGGCGTCGCCCTCCCCGAACGTCTCGGCATGATCGGCGACGGATGCCTCGGCCGGCAGCCGCGCGAGCAGCGCCCGGTAGCGCCGCGCGCCCCGGCTCACGTTCTGCGCGGAGTGAGTGGCGGCGACCAGCAGCCAGGGCAGCAGGGAGTCGTCCACGAACCGCACGGCCGCCCGCTTGCGCCACGCCTCGAGGAAGGCGACGGCGACGACGTCGTCCGCGTCGGTCGGGCTCGGGACCAGCCGGACACTGTGCCGGTAGAGGCGGTCGCGGTGCCGGTCGAAGATGCGGCCGAAGGCCTCACCGCTTCCGGCGAGTGCCTGCGTCCAGTCGTCCGCGTCGCTCGTCATACCCCGTAGTGTCCGGACGGGGCCGATTGGTTCCCTAGCGCAGGAACGACAGCAGCGGCGGGTACGCGAGGCTCGCGAGCAGCGTGAGAGCCGTGAGCGTGATGGCAACGGCGATCGCCGCGAGGGCCAGCTGACCGAGGACGGCGACGACTGCCAAGAACTTCATGCCACCACCCTAAACGACTACAGCCCCTTGCCGCCCGTCACCGGCAGGATCGCGCCCGAGATGTACGACGCCTCGTCGGAGGCGAGCAGCACGTACGCGGCGGCGAGCTCTGCGGGCTGGCCGGCGCGGCCGAGCGGGGTGTCCTGCCCGAACGACGGGAGTTTGTCCGGCCAGCTGGTCGCGGGGATCAGCGGGGTCCAGATCGGGCCGGGCGCGACGGCGTTCACCCGGATGCCCTTCGGCCCGAGCTCCTCGGCGAGCGCCTTCGTGAACGCGACCTGCGCGGCCTTGGTCATGGCGTAGTCGATGAGGCCGGGCGAGGGGTTGAACGCCTGGATCGAGGTCGTCGAGATGATCGCCGCGCCCGGCGACAAGTGAGGCACGAGCGCGCCCGTGATCCACATCATCGAGTACAGGTTCGTGCGGAACACCCGGTCGAACTCTGCGGTCTCGATCGTCTCGATGCCGTCGCGGTTCTTCTGGTACGCGGCATTGAGCACGAGGATGTCGATGCCGCCGAGCTCGTCGAGGGCCCGAGAGACCGCGGACGCGCAGAACGACTCGTCTTGCACGTCGCCCGGGATCGAGACGCCGGTCCGCCCCGCCTCCCGCACCAGTGACAGCGTCGAGTCGGCGTCCGCCTGCTCCTCGGGCAGGTGCACGATCGCGACATCCGCCCCCTCCCGTGCGAAGGCGATCGCGACCGCCCGGCCGATGCCGGAGTCGCCGCCCGTGATGAGCGCGCGCCGGCCGGTGAGCCGCCCGGCGCCGACGTAGGTCGACTCGCCGTGGTCGGGCGCGGGGTCGGTCGCGCCGGTGAGGCCCGGCTGCTCCTGCTCCTGCTTCGGGAAGCCGTCGTGCTTGTAGCGCGTTCGCGGATCCATGATCATCCCAATCTCTTGTCGTCCGGGCCGATCACCCGGAACCAGCGGTACCCGTATCCGTCCATGGGGAGCGTGACCGTGCCGTCCTCCACCCGCAGCACGACGCCGTCGACGAGGAGGTCGACGACCTGGTGGTCCGGCCCGGCGTCCTCGACGGGGAACGTCACGGTCGCAGGCTCCCCGCTGAAGTTGTGCAGCGCGATCATGTGCCCCTCGGCGCCGACGAGCGAGTGGGCGAGCACGCTCGGCTGGTCCTGCTTCAGAACCGTGAACTCGCCCCAGCCCATCTCCGCCGAGGCGCGGTAGCGGGCGACGAGGGTGCGCATGAAGGCGAGCAGCGACTCGGCGTCGTGGCGCTGGGATGACGCGTTCACATGCTCGGGCGAGTACCCGCCGGTCACGACCTTCCGCACCGGCCGCTCGAACTGCGTGAAACCGCCGTGCGGGCCGTCCGTCCACTGCATGGGCGTGCGCACCGCCAGGCGCGACCCGGCAGACAGGTTCTCGCCCATACCGAGCTCTTCGCCGTAGAACAGCACGGGCGTGCCGGGCAGCGAGAACATCAGGCTGTAGACCATCTTCACGCGGCGCGGGTCGCCGTCGAGCATGGGCGGCAGGCGACGGATGATCCCCCTGTCGTACACCTGCATCCGCGGCTCGGGCCCGAATGCGGCGAAGACCTCCTGCCGCTCCTCGTCCGTGAGCTTGTCGAGGGTGAGCTCGTCGTGGTTGCGCACGAAGTTCGCCCACTGCGACTCGATGGCGATCGCCGGCCGCGACTCCAGCGCCTTCACGACGGGCGCCGGATCGTTGCGGGCCAGCGACAGGTAGAGGCTCTGCATGGTGATGAAGTCGAACTGCATGCTCAGGCCGTCGCCGTCCTCGCCGCCGAAGTAGTCGACCTGCGCACCCCGGGGAAGGTTCGCCTCGCCGATCATCATCGCCTCGCCGGAGCGCCGCCCGAGGAACGCCTTGAGCGACTTGAGGAAGTCGAGCGGATGCTTGAGCCCCGCCTCCGGCGCCTGCACCCCGCTCTCGTCCATGAGGAAGGGCACGGCGTCCACGCGGAATCCGGATACCCCCAGCTGCAGCCAGAAGCCCATGATCTTCGCGATCTCGTCGCGTACCTTCGGGTTCGTCACGTTGAGGTCGGGCTGGAACCGGTAGAAGTGGTGCAGGTAGTACTGGTCGGTCTGCGGGTCGTGCATCCACACGCCCGTCTCCTGGTCGGGGAAGACCGGCTGCTCCTTCTTGCGCGGCGGGTGGTCGCGCCACACGTAGTAGTCGCGGTACGGGTTGGTCTTGTCCTTGCGAGCCTCGATGAACCAGGGGTGCCGGTCGGAGGTGTGGTTGACGACCAGGTCGATGATCACCCGGATGCCGCGGTCCTTCGCCATCCGGATCATCTCCACGAAGTCGCCGAAGTCGCCGAGGCGCTCGTCGATCCCGAAGAAGTCGGAGATGTCGTAGCCGTCGTCCTTGTTCGGTGACGGGTAGAACGGCATGAGCCACAGGCAGGTGATGCCGAGCTCGTGCAAGTAGTCCATCCGGTGCGCGAGGCCCTCGAAGTCGCCGATGCCGTCGTTGTTCCAGTCCATGAACGTCTCGACATCGAGGCAGTAGATGACGGCGGTCTTCCACCAGAGGTCACTCGTGTCGGTGATGCGCATGTACTCCACGCTAAGCAGAGGCGCCGGGCATCCGGATGGCCTTGACAAGCTCGCGCCTGACAGGCAAAGGCTGGGAAGTCAACCGGTGTTGTGGAACGTTCCCGATGCATATCGTCGAAGTGTGGAATGCGTCAAAGGCGAGCTGGCAACCTCGAAGCGGCTCACCGAGGAACTCGTCGAAGTGTCGATCGGCGACGTGGTGGTCGGGTTCGTGGAGTCGGCAGGGCCGGTGTACGTCGCCCTGCACGGCCCGCGCTACGACCGCGCGGTCGAGGTCTCGCAGTCGCTCGTGTTCGACGTCGCGGCGGCGGCGCTACTGGCCCACGTCCGCGTGGTCGACCACCTCACTGCGGAGCTCGCCAAGCCGCACGACTCAGGCTCTTCGGCGGCCACTTCTCACGTCGCCTAGGCGCGCAGCACCGCGGCGCTCGCCGGGGAGAGCCGCAACAGGCCCTCCTCGATGCGAGCCTCGCCCGTCGCGAGCGCGACCTCGCCGAGGGTGACCGGCACGCAGCGCTCGGTGTCGGAGAAGTTGATCACGACGCTCGCCCCCGGCCGGTCGAGCCGGAACCAGCACTTCTCCTCGTCCCACTCCGCCGCGATCGTGGAGAACCGCGGGTCGGTGAGGCCGGGCAGCTCCCGCCGCAGTCGCACGAGTCGGCGGTAGAGCCCGAACAGCCGGCCGTGCCGGGGGTCGCTCAGCTCGGCCCAGTCGAGCTTCGAGCGGTCGAAGGTGGCCGGGTCCTGCGGGTCGGGCACGGATGCCGCGTCCCACCCCATCTTCGCGAACTCCGCGATGCGCCCCTCGGCCGTGGCCCTGCCCAACTCGGGCTCCGGATGCGACGTGAAGAACTGCCAGGGCGTGGAGGCGCCCCACTCCTCGCCCATGAAGATCATCGGGGTGAACGGGCCGAGCAGCGTCAGCACCGCCTCGATCGCCAGCAGGTCGTCGTCGAGGGTCGCGCTGAGCCGGTCGCCGACCGCGCGGTTGCCGATCTGGTCGTGGTCCTGGGTGAAGGTCACGAGCCGCCAGGTGGGCATGGTGCCGAGGTCGATCGGCACGCCGTGGTTGCGCTCGCGGAACGACGAGTACGTGCCGTCGTGGAAGAAGCCCTTCGTCATGACCTTCCCGAGCGCTGCGAGCGAGTTGAAGTCGCCGTAGTAGCCGGTGGTCTCGCCGCTCAGGTTCACGTGCGCGGCGTGGTGGTAGTCGTCGCTCCACTGGGCTGTGAGGCCGTAGCCCTCGGGCCGCGGGGTGATGAGCCTGGGGTCGTTGAGGTCCGACTCCGCGATGAGGATCGCCGGGTCCGTGCGCTCGGCCAGCTCCTGGAGCAGGTGCTTCGGGGAGTCGTCGACGAGCGCGTGCACGGCGTCGAGGCGCAGCCCGTCGACCCCGTAGTCCTGCAACCACAGGAGGGCGTTGCCGATGATGTACTCGCGCACCTCGGGCGCGGCAAGGTCGATCGTGTCGCCCCACGTATTGGAGTGGCCCTCCACGAAGTACGGCGCGAAGCGGGGCAGGTAGTTGCCGCTCGGCCCGAGGTGGTTGTACACCACGTCCTGGATGACCCCGAGCCCCCTCGAGTGGCACGCGTCGACGAACCGCTGGTAGGCGGCGGGCCCGCCGTAACCCTCATGGACGGTGTACCAGAGCACGCCGTCGTAGCCCCAGTTGTGCGTGCCGTTGAAGCCGTTGACGGGCAGCAGCTCGACGAAGTCGATACCCAGGTCGACGAGGTGCCCCAGCCGCTCGATCGCCGAGTCGAGCGTGCCCGCGGGCGTGAAGGTGCCGACGTGCAGCTCGTAGATGACGCCGCCCGCGAGCTCCCGACCGGGCCAGGCGGCCGGATGCACGGGCGCATAGGTCCGCGACAGTCCGTGCACGCCCGACGGCTGACGGCGGGAGCGCGGGTCGGGCACGGGGACGCTCTCGCCATCGAGCAGGTAGCCGTAGTCGGCATCCGGACGCCAGTCGACGTTCGCCGACCACCAGCCGTCGCGCTCGGTCATGGGGTAGCCGACGCCGTCGAGCTGGAGCGCCACCGAGTCGGCGCGCGGCGCCCACACCTCGAAGGTCATGACTTCAGCAGTGCGACGGGGTACCGCCGCAGCAGGTCGGAGACCAGGAGCTCGCCGCCCGCGAACTCGCGGCCGGTGATGACGTCCACGACGGGCCGTTGCGGCAGGAGCACCACGGTGTCGCGCCAGCCGCCCTCCGCCGCGAGCCCGACCGGCAGCCGGGCGGCGAGGGTCACGGCACCGCCGCGGTCGAACGCGACGAGATGGTCGGCGGCCTCGCCGAGCGCCGCGAGCGCGGTGTAGCGGGTGAACAGCTCGGGGTGGTCGCGGCGCAGGCGGAGCGCCCTCGCGGTCACGAGCAGCTTCGCGGCGCCCGTGCTGTCGACGGCCGGCTGCCCGCCCTCGGCCAACAGCGCTCGCCGGAGGTCGAAGTCGACGGGACGGCGGTTGTCGGGGTCGACCAGCGAGTCCTCCCAGAGTTCGCTGCCCTGGTACACGTCCGGTACGCCCGGCGCCGTGAGCTGGATGAGCTTGGCGGCGAGCGAGTTCGACCAGCCGGGGCCCGAGACGCGGGCGACGATTCCCCCGACCACGTCGGCCACGGCCGGGTCGTCGAAGGCGGAGTCGATGAGCGCGTGCATCCGGCGCTCGAAGTCGTCGTCGGGCACTGCCCAGCCCGTGGAGTTGCCGGCCTCTCGCGCGGCCTTCTCGGCGTAGGCGTGCAGGCGCTCGCGGGAGGCGGGCCACGCGCCGACGAGCGACTCCCACAGCAGGTTCTCGAGCGGGCCGTCGCCGAGGGGGGCGAGCTCCCGCAGTCGCCCGATGGTCGCGCGCCACTCGTCGGGGAGCTCCGACAGCACGTCGATGCGGGCCCGCACGTCCTCCCCGCGCTTGGTGTCGTGCGTGCTGAGCGTCGTGAGCGAGGCCGGGAACACCGCGTGCCGGGTCTCCTGCCGCGCGTGGAACTCCTCGAGGGTGATCGAGAACTCCGCCGGGTCGCCGCCGACCTCGGTCAGCGAGGCGAGCCGCGAGTACCGGTAGAAGGCCGTGTCTTCGACGCCCTTCGCCATGACCATGCCCGTGGTCTGCTGCAGGCGCTGGGCTGCCGGATGCGCGGGGTCGCTCAGCAGCGGCACGAGCACGTCGAGCGTGGGAATGAGGTCGGGCCGCCGGCGCGCGGCGTCCGAGGCCGCGGTATCGAGATGCTCGACGCCGTACGGCAGGTAGCTGCGGTACACCGGGAAGCACGCGGTGAGCTCGGCGATGGCATCGGATGCTGTCGTGGTTTCGACGGGCTCAACCAGCCTGGCGATGCGCAGGATCTCCGAGCGGAGGATGCCGTCCGCGATCCCGCGGCGGGTGTCGTGGATGAGGTCCGCCCACCGGGGAGCGTGCTCGTCGTCGTGGAGGGCGCTCTCGAGGCGGTCGAGCCGCACCCGTCCGCGCGGGTCGACGAGCACCCGGTCGATATCGCCGAGGGCGTCGTACCCGGTGGTCCCAGCGGCCTGCCAGTGCGCGGGCATCCGCTCGTCGCCCTCGAGGATCTTCTCGACCAGCACGTACGCGGAGCCGGTCGCCGTCGCGAGGTCGTCGAGGTACCGGCCGGGGTCGAGCAGCCCGTCCGGGTGGTCGACGCGCAGGCCGTCGACGAGCCCCTCGTCGAACCAGCGGACGATCTCGGCGTGCGACTCCTGGAACACCCAGGACACTTCGACCCGGATGCCCGCGAGCGAGTTCACCGCGAAGAACCGCCGGTAGTTCAGCTCGGCATCGGCGCGCCGCCAGTCGACCAGCTCGTAGTGCTGCCGGGAGTGGACTTCCTCTGCCGTACCGCCGAGGGTGCCCTCCGCGACCGGGAACCGCAGGCCGAAGTAGTCGAGCTGCCCGTCGACGACCGTGAGCTCCGGCGAGTCGCCGAGCACGGGGATGCGCAGCTTCGGCGAGAACGACCAGTCCACGTCGAAGGCCTCCGCGTAGCGCGACTCCTGTCCGCGCAGCAGCAGATCCCACCACCATGCGTTCTGGGCGGGAGTCGCGACCCCCATGTGGTTCGGCACGATGTCGACGAGCACGCCCATGCCCTTCGCGCGGGCCGCGGCCGACAGTGCGGCGAGACCCTCAGCACCGCCGCGCGACTCGTCGATGCGCGAGTGGTCGGTCACGTCGTAGCCGTGGTCGGAGCCCTTCTCGGCCTGCAGCAGCGGCGAGAGGTAGATCCAGTCCACGCCGAGGTCGTGCAGGTAGTCCACGATCGCCGCGGTCGCGAACAGGTCGAAGGACGCGCGCACCTGCACGCGGTAGGTCGAGACCGGGACGCTCACGTCCGCGCCACGAGCACGACCATCGAGCGGCCCACCACGTGCAGCGGCGAGCCGGCGGGCACGTGCTCGTCGCTCGCGCCGGCGGCGGTGTCCACCACGACCTCCCACTTCGCGCCGTACTCCTCCGGGGGCAGCTGGAAGTCGACCTCGTTCTCGGAGGCGTTGAAGTAGAGCAGTACGTTGTCGTCCGTGATGCGGTTGCCCCGGGCATCCCGGCCCCTGATGCCCTGGCCGTTGAGGAACACGCCCGCGGCCTTGACGAAGTCGGTGTCCCAGTCCTCGTCGGTCATGGGCGCGGCCTCGGTGTTCAGCCACTCGATGTCGGGCAGCGGCTCGCCAGCTCCTCGGGTGACCGGGCGTCCGTTGAAGAACCGCACGCGCCGGAACGTGGGGTGCTTCGCCCGCAGCCGCGTGAGCCCGGCCGTGAACTCGACGAGGTCGTGGTCGGCCTCCTCCCAGTGGATCCAGCTGAGCTCGGAGTCCTGCGCGTAGGTGTTGTTGTTGCCCTGCTGGGTACGCCCCAGCTCGTCGCCGTGCGCGATCATCGGGACGCCCTGCGAGAGCAGCAGCGTCGCGAGGAAGTTGCGCTTCTGCCGCGCGCGCAGCTCGTTGATCGCGGCGTCGTCGGTGGGGCCCTCGGCGCCCATGTTCCACGAGCGGTTGCTCGATTCGCCGTCGTTGCCGTCCTCGCCGTTGGCCTCGTTGTGCTTCTCGTTGTACGAGACGAGGTCGTTCAGCGTGAAGCCGTCGTGCGCTGTGACGAAATTGATGGATGCCACGGGCCGCCGCCCCTCGCCCTCGTACAGGTCGGCCGAGCCGCCCAGGCGCTCGGCGAACTCGCCGACTGTGGCCGGCTCCCCCCGCCAGAAGTCGCGGACCGTGTCGCGGAACTTCCCGTTCCACTCCGTCCACTGGGGCGGGAAGTTGCCCACCTGGTAGCCGCCGGGGCCGACGTCCCACGGCTCGGCGATGAGCTTCACCTGCGAGACGATCGGGTCCTGCTGCACGAGCTCGAAGAAGGTCGAGAGCTTGTCGACGTCGAAGAACTCGCGCGCGAGCGTCGCCGCGAGGTCGAAGCGGAAGCCGTCGACGTGCATCTCGGTGACCCAGTACCGCAGCGAGTCCATGATGAGCTGCAGCGAGTGCGGGTGGCGCACGTTGAACGAGTTGCCGGTGCCGGTGTAGTCCATGTAGAACTGCGGGTCGTCCTCGACGAGCCGGTAGTAGGCCGCGTTGTCGATGCCGCGGAACGAGAGGGTCGGGCCCAGGTGGTTGCCCTCCGCGGTGTGGTTGTACACGACGTCGAGGATCACCTCGATACCGGCCTCGTGCAGCGCTCGCACCATCGACTTGAACTCGTCGACCTGCTGGCCGCGATCGCCGTGCGCCGCGTAGCCGGAGTGCGGCGCGAAGAACCCGATCGTGTTGTAGCCCCAGTAGTTCGAGAGGCCCTTCTCCTGCAGCGTCGAGTCGTTGACGAACTGGTGGACGGGCATGAGCTCGAGGGCGGTGACGCCGAGCCTCTGGAGGTGCTCGATGATGGCCGGATGCGCGACGCCGCTGTAGGTCCCGCGCTCCGCCTCGGGCACGTCGGGGTGCAGCTCGGTGAGGCCCTTCACGTGGGCCTCGTAGATGACGGTCCGGTTGTAGGGGATGCGCGGACGGGCGTCCCCTGTCCAGTCGAAGTCCTGGTCGACGACCACCCCGTACATCATGTGCCCGGCGGAATCGTCGTCGTTGCGGGCATCCGGATCGTTGAAGTCGTAGGAGAACAGCGACTGGTCCCAGTCGATATCGCCGCAGGTCGCCTTCGCGTACGGGTCGAGCAGCAGCTTGCTGGGATTCGCCCGCTGCCCCTTCGACGGATCGTACGGCCCCGTCACGCGGTAGCCGTAGCGCTGCCCGGGCTGGATGCCCGGCAGGTAGGCGTGCCACACGTACGCGTCGGACTCCGCGAACGTCACGCGGCTCTCGGTGCCCGCGTCGTCGAACAGGCACAGCTCGACCTGGTCGGCGATTTCGCTGAACAGGGCGAAGTTGGTCCCGTTGCCGTCGTAGGTCGCGCCGAGCGGGTAGGCCGACCCCGGCCAGAAGTCGACGTCGGTCATTCGGAGAACGACAGGGTGGCGGAGGCGAGCGAGCCGAAGCTGCGCACCGGGCCGGGGGTGAGCACGGAGATGACCTCGTACTCGAACTCGCGGCGCTCGATGAAGCCGAGAACGCTGCGGGAGTCGCGCTCGGAGAACCGGCGGTCGCAGACGCGCCATTCGTTCATCGAGATGAGGTCGAGGCGAATGTCGCTGGCGCGCGGAGCGGGCGTGGTGGTGTGCATGGAAGAACCTCCGTCGTGCCCGATTGTAGGCACAGCCCTGAAACTGCCGCCCGGGGTTGCGCGGTCACCCTCGGCGCGCTAGCTCCTGACTCACCCACAGCGCGTGCCGCTGCCAGGGGTCGTCGACGCCCGCGGCAATCTCGGCGATGTGCTCCAGCAGCTCGTCGTGGATCGCGAACCACTCGGTTCGCGGGAACCGGTGCGCCGCGAACTGCTCGTGCCGCAGGTGCTCGACGCGCCGGTCGCCGCGCTCGAACGCGAGCACCTCGTCGTAGTGCAGAGCCGCGAGCCGGCCGCGCGGGTTCGCCGAGGTGCCGATCTTGATCCGCTCCCGCTGCCGGATGTAGTACACGACGTCGACGAGCGCCGTCTCCTCGATGATGTCGCCGACGCGCCATTCGCAGCGCGCGCAGATCCAGCCCGACGGGTACCGCACTCCCACCCGGTTGCCGCACGCGAGGCACGGCGAGGGCAGCAGGTCGGTGACCCCGACCTCGCCCGCGACCCAGTCGTGCGCCTCGATCAGGTGCGCGGGGCACAGCGCGAGCGGCGAGCCCGGGTCGGCAGCACCACGACAGCCCCGGATGTCGCACGCCCTCGTCATGCGGACAGGGTACGTCGCGCCCCCGACGGCGCGCCCGCGCCGCCTGCCGCCCTGCCCGCGCGCCCCTGCTCGCGAGCCCGCCCCGAGCAGGCGGGATGATCGGGCCCGCGACTATGGCCCCGAGTCGTTCACCGTATTCAGGACATCCGCCGCTCGACTGCCTCCGCTGCTGCGTCCGGTAGTGCTGCGTCCGGTAGGCGCGCCCCACAGTGCTCGGTCTCGTGTCTGCCGTCGACACCGCCCGCGTCCCCAATCGGTCCGCCGATCGGTCGAGGCCGACCGGCCACCGGTCTCGAGCTGTCGTCCAGATCCCACGGCGCCGCTGGAACGATCCAAAGGCCAGTTGTTACGGATCCCGGGCAGCATGCCGTAGAAACTGCCCTTTGGACCGATTCAACGGCGCCGTGCGGGGGAAGATGGCGCGGCGCAGCGTGGGACGTGGTGGTTGGCGGGGCGCCGGGCAGAGGGCCGGGCGGGTCGGGTGGCGCGTGGGGCTGGTGGTGCGGGGTGGCGGGGCGCGGGGATGGTGGTGCGAGGTGGCGCCTCTGGGGCTCGGCAGGCGGCGCGCGACGGGTCGTGCAGGGGGTCGCGCGGGCTGGTGGCGCGGCGCGCGGTGCGCACGGCGGCTGGCCGGCAACGTCCTGAATACGGTGAACGTTCGAGGGGTCATCCGGAGCCCGCCGCCCCGCGAGAGCACCCGAGCGCCGCGGCGCAAGGGGTAGGGGGCCCGGAGGCCCGTCCCTAAGCTCGAACCATGGACACCACAGCGCCCAGCACCGTCACCGGATACACGACCCTCGCGGGCACGACCACGGGCTCGGTAACCGTGCTCGACGGCGGGACGCTCATCGTCGGCGGCACGCATGACGGCTCGGTCGTCGTCGAGGGCGGCGGAACGCTGCTCGTGCAGGGCGCACTGCGCGGGGCGGTGGAGGTCGGGAGCCTCGCGACAGCGACAGTGAGTGGCGACCTCGTGGGCAAGGTTGAGATCCGCATTGCCGGCACTCTGGCGGTGGAGGCGGGCGGGCGCCTCGCCGGTCCGGTCACGAATTACGGCTCGTTCACGAACCACGGGATGCGCAGCGGGCCCGTCGAGGGCCGGGAGCCGGATGACTCGGACGGCTCAGAGGTGCTCGAGCCGCTGCATCCGGGCATCTACAACTACGTGCTGCCGGCGCGCTAGTCGCCCGCGGTCGGCTCCGGCTCGATGCGCAGCCCACCGGGGGTGTTCGCGGAGTCGATGAGCTGGTCGAGCCACGCGCGGTTGATCTCCTGGCGGCCCTGGTCGAAGCGGAACTGCAGGGTCGCGTTCGTGCCGATCCAGATCGTGCAGCGGCCGCCCTCCGGCCGATCCAGCGAGATCGCGAAGCTCTCGTTGCGCCGCAGCTTGGCGAGAGTCACGACCTCGACGTGGGCGAGGGTGCGGTCGTCGAGCTCGAAGGACTCCGGGGGAGTTCCGTACAGCAGCTGGCCCATGTGATCGTCTTTCCGGTGGCGGGTGTCAAGATGTGTCCATGGCGATTGTAAACAGGCTTACCGTCGATGGCCGCGACTACTTCCTCCCCGACCCGGTCACCGAGCTCAAGAACAAGATCCTCGAGGCGATCAAGGCGGGCGGCGGGTACGTCAACATTCCCCCGCTGCGCACGGGGCCCGGCATCGACATCCTGTTCTCGCCGGGCATGCCGGTGGTGTGGACGCAGATCGATGTCGGCGGCGACACCGACTCCTCCGCCGACGAGCCGCGCTCGGCCGGCACCGACGACTTCGACGGCCTGTAAGGCCTAGCGGACCAGCGCCGCCAACTCCTCGGCCGCCATCGGACGGCCGAGCAGGAACCCCTGGGCGCGGTCGCACTCGAGCTCGCGCATGAGCTCCAGCTGCTCGGGAGTCTCGACGCCCTCGGCGACGACGCGCAGCCCGCGCCAGTGCGCAAGCTCCACGACGGCGGTCATCAGGGCGAGGGATTCCACCGAGTCGTCCTGCACGAGGCTCTGGTCGATCTTCAACTCGGTGGCGGGCATGCGCTCGAGCTGCTTGAGCGAGGAGTGCCCGACGCCGTAGTCGTCGATCGAGATCCCGAGGCCGCGCCGCCGCAAGTCCTCGAGACGCCGCGCGATCGAGGGGGTGTCGAGCACCGGATGGCTCTCGGTGATCTCGATCGTGAGCGCGTTCGGGGCCAGGTCGAACCGCTCGAGGTCCGCGTCCAGCCGGTCGAAGAACTGCAGCGCGGTGAGCTGGGTCGCAGAGACGTTGACCGAGACCTCGAGGTCGATGTCGTCGGCCCGCCAGCCAGCCAGGGTCTCGAGCACCTTGTCGATCATGAAGCGCCCGAGCGAGTGGATGACGGCGGTCTCCTCCGCGATCGGGATGAAGACCGCGGGCGAGATGAGCCCGAGCTCCGGGTGCCGCCAGCGGGCGAGAGCTTCGGCCGCGACGACGCGGTCGGTCGCGAGATCGATCTGGGGTTGGTAGTGGGCAACTATCTCGCCGCGGGCAACCGCTCCGTGCAGATCACTTGCCAGGCGCTCTTCACCGACCACCGGTGCTCACCCGCCCTGTCTCGTGCAAACGCATGTACCAATCTCACCCGCTTGGCAACCCCGAAATCTACCGCAACAATTTTCGGGTCGAGACACTTATACTCCGGCTAGGAGTTCGCGGGCCCCCTCGACGCTCCCCTATGCAGGACACTTTCCCCAGACCCAGGAGACGCTCGTGCCGACGACCCCTGCCGTGACAGACGTGCTGGCCCGCAACAACGTGCGCGAGCTCGGCAACCCGGCTGGACGCCCCGTGGTGTTCGCCCACGGGTTCGGCTGCAGCCAGGAGGTCTGGCGCACCGTCGTGCCCCACTTCGCGGACGACTACCGCGTCATCCTGTTCGACCACGTGGGCGCCGGCGGCTCCGACCTGTCGGCCTACGACCGCGGCAAGTACGACTCCCTGCACGGCTACGCGGACGACATCCTCGACATCCTCGAGTCGCTCGACCTGCACGACGCGGTGTTCGTCGGGCACTCCGTGAGCACCATGATGGGCGTGCTGGCCTCCGTGACCGACCCCTCCCGATTCGGCAGGCTCGTGCTCGTCGGCCCCTCACCGCGCTACGTCGACGACGGGGACTACTTCGGCGGCTTCAGCCAGGCCGACATCGACGCCCTCCTCGACTCGCTCGACGCGAACTACCTCGGCTGGTCGGCGACGATGGCGCCGATCATCGCGGGCAACCCCGATCGGCCCGAAGTCGGCGAGGAGCTCACCGGCCTGTTCTGCGCGACCGATCCGGCGATCGGCAGGCACTTCGCGCGAGTGACGTTCCTCTCCGACAACCGCGCAGACCTCCCGCTCGTGACGGTGCCCACGGTCGTGCTGCAGTGCAGCGACGACGTGATCGCGCCGACGGCGGTGGGCGAGTACGTGCGCGCGAGCATCCCGGGCAGCACGCTGGTGCACCTCGCGGCGACCGGGCACCTGCCTAACCTGTCGTCTCCGGATGAACTCGCCGCGGTCATCCTGGCGAATCTGCCATGACGCTCGTCGCGCCCTTCGAAGACCTCTACCGCCTGGCGCCGTGCGGCCTCATCGTCAGCACGGCGGACGGCGTCATCGCCGAGGCCAACGACACGATCATCGCCTGGCTCGGCACCGACCGCGAGAGCTTCGTCGGCTCGAAGCTCGCCGACCGCCTCGACCCCGGCAGCCGGCTGTTCTACGAGACCCGCCACGCGCCCGTGCTCGCGCTGCAGGGCGAGGTGCGCGAGGTCTCGCTCACGATGGTGCGCGCGGACGGCAGCTCGCTCGCCGTGCTTCTGAACTCCACGGTCCGCGGCGACGCGGGCGACGTGCACACGGCGATCTTCGACGCGAGCGAGCGGGCCGAGTACGAGCGGGAGCTGCTGGGCGCCCGGCGCATCGCCGAGGCGTCCGAGATCAGGGTGCGCGTGCTGCAGGCCTCGTCCAGCGCGTTCGTGAGCAGCACCACCGAGGAGCAGATCTGCGGCGCGCTCCTCGCGAGCGCGACCGAGGCCTTCTCCGCGACCGCAACGGGCGTCTTCCTGCTCGACGAGGAGGGCGAGTACATCCTCATGGCGGGAGCGCACCCGCTCGACGGCCTCCTGCCGCGCAGCGCGCCGCGCGCATCGGACGCCGCGCTGATCGAGGAGAAGACCATCACGGTGTCGGTGCGCGACGGCGACGGCCCGTACACGGCCCTCGTCAACGGACTGCGCCAGCGCCGGCTCGACTCGGTGAGCGTCATCCCGCTGTTGCGCGCCGGCCAGCCGATCGGGGTGCTCGCGTGCTTCTTCGCGCGCGCCCAGGACTTCGACTCGCAGTTCGCCGACCTCCAGGCCGCGCTCTCGCGCCAGGCCGCCCAGGCGATCGTGCGCGTGCGACTGCAGCGCGAGCTCGAGCGGCTGGCGCTGCACGACCAGCTCACCGGCCTCGCGAACCGCAAGCTGCTGCTCGAGACGGTGGAGGTCGCGATCGAGCGCTCGGTGCTGACGGGCCGGCCGCTCTCGGTGGTCTTCCTCGACCTCGACGGCTTCAAGGGCATCAACGACCAGCTCGGCCACGCCGTGGGGGACGCGGTGCTCGAGCAGGTCGCCGCGCGTATCCGCAACGGCGTCCGCGGGGAGGACGCGGTGGGGCGCTATGGCGGCGACGAGTTCGTGGCCGTGTGCGAGGACGCGGACCGGGAGGCCGCGGCATCCATCGCAGACCGTATTCGCGAGCTGGTCGCGGCGCCGCTCGACGGCATCCCGCCCGGCTACTCGGTGACCGCGAGCGTGGGGGTAGCGGTGTACTCGCCGACCGAGGGCCCGCAGCCCTCCAACGACGAGCTGCTGAGCCTCGCGGACAGCGCGATGTACCTCGCGAAGAGCGCGGGCAAGGACCGGGTGTCCTTCTTGGCCCGCTAGCCGTCTTATGCTCGACTCGCACCATTACGAAGGGACCACACGGTGGGAACGCTGACCTACGACTCGAAGCTCACTGCGACCTTCGACGACCGCGTGCTAGCGCACTTGCAGATCGTGATCTGGGCGAAGATCCGCCGCGGCGAGCCCTTCTCGTTCACCTGGACCGAGCCCTCGCGCAACGGCTACGGCCGCACGTCGATCTGGATCAGCCCGAACATCTCGCTCGCGTTCGAGTACTTCGGCGGCAAGACCCCGCTGATCAACAAGAACTGGGTCAACGCGCTCAGCAAGTCGGCGAACTCCCCCGGCGGCCTCCAGCTGATTCCTGAGCCCGAGGATGTCGCTCCCTAGCTGTCACGTTCGGGAGCCCTGTGCCGTCTTCGCTGGCATGAACCTGCCACTGCGGCGCATCTTCCTCGTCATCACCTCCCTCATCGGCACCGTC
Organism: Rhodoglobus sp.; assembly: GCA_025463515.1. Lineage (GTDB taxonomy): Bacteria > Actinomycetota > Actinomycetes > Actinomycetales > Microbacteriaceae > Rhodoglobus. Next base: position 55,472 of record JAODAQ010000013.1, on the reverse strand, counting down.
GTGGGGATCTGGGCGGCCTTCCTGCCCACCGAGTTCTACGAGTCCTTCCCGGGGCTCGGCCTCGGCCCCTGGGTGGCGGTCGACGTACGCGGCATCCGTTCGCGATCGTGAGCCTGTCGAGCACGATCGTGCTCGCACTGCCCCTCCTGCTGCCTGTGCGCAAGGCGCCCGCCGTGGAATGATGAGCGCGTGTCTGAGACCGCGCCGACCACCGACCGCGGGCACCGCCTCGCCCGGATGACCGGCCGCAACCCGGCCGAGCAGCACCGCTCCGCGACTCCGCTCGAGCTGCTCTTCGACCTCGCGTTCGTGGTCGCGTTCGCGCAGGCCGGCGACCAGTTCGCGCACCTCGTGTCGACCGGGCACTTCGCCCCGGGCATCACCGGCTTCTTCTTCGCGGTGTTCGGCGCGTGCTGGGCCTGGATCAACTTCTCCTGGTTCGCCTCGGCCTACGACACCGACGACTGGTTCTACCGGCTCACCACGATGGTGCAGATGATCGGCGTCGTCGTCTACGCGCTCGGCATGCCGGTGTTCTTCGCCTCCCTCGAGCACGGCGGGCACATCGACAACAGCGTGCTGCTGGCGGGCTACATCATCATGCGGGTCGCGATGGTCGCGCAGTGGCTGCGGGCGGCGAAGCAGGATCCGGCCCGCCGCCGAACAGCGCTCAGCTACGCGTTCTTCGTGGGCACCGCCCAGGTGGGCTGGGTGATCGTCACCCTCCTCGACCTGCCCTTCGTGGTGTTCTTCCTCGTGACCGTGGTGCTCTTCGTGTACGAGTGCGTCGGGCCGGTGCTCTCGGAGCGGAAGAGCTCGGGGACCCCGTGGCACCCGCACCACATCGCGGAGCGCTACGGGCTGCTCGCGATCATCGCGCTCGGCGAGGGTGTGTTCGGCACGGTCACCGCGGTGTCGGCGCTCGTGCAGGAGCAGGGCTGGAGCACGGAGGCGGTGCTCATCGTCGTGGCCGGCATCGGCCTGACCTTCGGGCTGTGGTGGAACTACTTCATCATCCCCTCGGGCGACGTGCTCGCGCGGTTCCGCGGTCGTGCGTTCATCTGGGGCTACGGCCACGTCTTCATCTACGGCGCGATAGCCGCGACCGGCGCTGGGCTGCACGTCGCCGCCTACGTGATCGAGGGCCACGCGGCCATCGGGATGGTCGGGCCGTGCTCGCGGTGGCGGTGCCGGTCTTCATCTTCTCGGTCGCCCTGTTCGCAGTGCACTGGTACCTGTTGCGCGAGTTCGACAACCTCCACGTCGCGCTCTTCGCGGGAACCGTCGCCGTGCTCGCCCTCGCGGTCTTCCTCGCGGGCCAGGGCGTGCCGCTCGGCTGGTGCCTCATCGTCGTGACGCTCGCGCCCGCGGTGATCGTGGTCGGCTACGAGACGGTCGGGCACCGCCATCAGGTCGGGATGCTCGAGCGCGCGCTGCGCTGATGATCCTGCGCTGGGCACGGAATCTGGACGACAGGGCGGCGGCCCTGGGGGTGCTCTCCCCTCTCGAGCGCGCCCGGTACGACGCGTCGCCGAGCGACTCGTTCCTCCTCGGCAGGCTCGTGCTCCGGCGGCTGGTGGGCGAGCTGACCGGTATTGCGCCCGAGGACGTCCCGCTCGCCGCCGTCTGCCCGGACTGCGGCGGGCCGCACGGCAGGCCCGTGGTCGCCGGCTCGGCGCTGCACGTGAGCCTGTCGCACAGCGCGGTGGCCGTGGTCGCGGCCGCCTCCTGGGACGGCCCGGTGGGGGTCGACGTCGAGCCGCTCGAACAGTCCGCCGCCGCGCTGGCCGCGGTCGGGTCGGTCGCGGGCGAGGCGTCGCTCGTGCGCTGGACGCGGGTGGAGGCGGTACTGAAGGCCGACGGGAGGGGGCTGCGGGTGGATCCGGCGCTCGTCTCGTTCACGGGCGACGAGGCCTCGATCGCCGACTCGCCTGCCCGATACCGCGTCGCAGATGTGCAGCTCGCGCCCGACGTGCGCGTCAGCGTCGCAGTGGGCATCTGAAGCCAGCGGGACCGAGAACGGGCCGGGCCTAGCTGAGGCGCGGGACCGCGGCGCCGAACAGCCACGACTCGAACAGGGCGTCGAGCGGGCGGTCGGCGAACGTCGCCGCCAGCGCGCGGAAGTCGTCGGTGGTGGCAGTGCCGAACCTGTGCAGCGACGTCCACGCGCGCAGCAGGTCGAAGAACTGCCCGTCGCCGAGCACGAGCCGCAGCGCGTGCAGGGTCAGGGCGCCGCGCTTGTACACGCGGTCGTCGAACATGAGCGCGGGGCCGGGGTCGCCGAGCACGAGGTCGGTCGGCTGGGAGACCAGGCTGCGGCGGAACTGCCGCGCGGACGTATCCGCCGATGGCCCGCCCTTGCTCTCCGACCAGAGCCACTCGGCGTAGCACGCGAAGCCCTCGTTGAGCCAGATGTCCTTCCACGACGCGAGGCCGACGCTGTTGCCGAACCACTGGTGCGCCAGCTCGTGGGCGACGAGCCGCTCGGAGCCGCCGTGGCCGTCCGCGTGGTTGGCGCCGAACGTCGCGAGGGCCTGCGACTCCAGCGGAATCTCGAGGTCGTCGTGGGTCACGACGACCGTGTAGCTGCCGAACGGGTAGGGCCCGAACATCCCCTCGAACGCTGTCATCATCGGGCCGACCGCGGCGAAGTCGGCGGTGACGCGGGCGTCGATGGCCGGCGGGAAGGCCAGCACGCCGGGCACGGTGCCGAAGGTCGTCGCCCTCAGCTGGTAGCGCCCGATCTGCAGCGTCGCCAGGTACGTCGCCGTCGGCTCCTTCTGCTCGTAGTGCCAATGGCTGCGGCCGGCGAGCACCCGGTGCTCGACGAGCATCCCGTTGCAGACCACCGTGTACGCCTGCTCGGCGGCGACCCGGATGCTGTAGCTCGCCTTGTCCGCGACGTCGTCGTTGCACGGGAACCAGGACGGGGCGCCGGTGGGCTGCGCCGCGACGAGCACGCCGTCCTCGAGCTCCTCCCACCCGACAGGCCCCCACGGGCTCGGCCGGGGCACGGGCGCGCCCGAGTACTCGATCGTCAGCACGAAGGTGGTGCCGGCGGCGATCGGGGCGGCGGGGATGATCGTGAGCTTGTTCGCCGTCTGGCTGAAGCGCACCGCCCGGGCTCCCTGCAGCTTCACCTTGCCGACCTGCAGGCGGGAGAGGTCGAGCGTGAGCTTCGGCAGGGCGCGGGTGCTCGTCGCGGTGACGACTGCCGTGCCATCCAGCCGGTTCGTCGCCACCCGGTAGCGCAGGTCGAGGTCGTACGAGTCGACCCCGTAGCCGGCATTGCCGCTTCCGGAGACGTACTTCGCCGGCATCAGGAGTTCTTCGCGTGGTAGTCCGCGAAGGTGACCTCTCGCCACGGGCCGATCGGGTTGCCGCTCCAGCGGCTGCCGACGGGCACGAGCTCGCCGCGCATCACGAGCGAGGCGGGGCCGACGGTGCCGTGCTCGCCGATGCGGGCGGCGGGCAGGATGACGCTGTGCGGGCCGAGCGTCGCCCCCGCGTCGAGCGTCACCGTGTCCATGCTCATGATTCGATCATGGAACAGGTGGGTTTGCACAACGCAGCCGCGATTGACCGTCGAACCGTCACCGAGGCGGGCGAGGTCGGCCTCGGGCAGCCAGTAGGTCTCGCACCACACGCCCTTGCCGATCGAGGCGCCCAGGCTCCGCAGCCAGATCACGAGCGCGGGCGTCCCGGCTGCCGCCTGGGCGAACCACGGCGCGGCAACCATCTCGACGAAGGTGTCTGCGACCTCCGTCCGCCACACGAACGACGACCACAGCGGGTGGTCGCCGACGCGGATGCGGCCCGAGATCACCCACTTCGCGGCAGCGCTGATCGCGGCGGCGACCGCGCCGGCCGCGAGCATGACAACGCCGCTCAGCGCCACCGCGACCACGACGCCGAACTCGGTGGTGAGCACCGCGAGCGCGAACAGCACGCCGAGGCCGATGCCGCAGGTGACGATGACCGGGATGATCCGCCCGAGCTCCCACAGGATGCGGGCCGCGCGCAGCCCCGGGTGGGGGCGGAAGGTGCGGCCCTCGTCGGCCGCCGCGACCGTGCGCCGCAGCCGGACCGCGGGGGAGCCGAGCCACGACGACCCCGCCTTCGACTTGGCGGGCGCCGCCGAGAGCACGGCCACGAGGCCGTCTTTCGGAACGGTGTGCCCTGCCGCGGCCATGCCCGAGTTGCCCAGGAAGGCGCGCTTGCCGATGTCGGACCTGCCGAGCCGGAGCCAGCCGCCGCCCAGCTCGTACGAGCCGATCATCGTGTCATCGGCGAGGAAGGCCCCGTCGCGGATCGTGGTCATCGACGGCACGAGCAGCACCGTCGAGGCCTCGACGTCGCGCCCGACCTTTGCCCCGAGCATCCGCAGCCAGACCGGGGTGAAGAGGCTCGCGTAGAGCGGGAACAGGACGGTACGGGAGAGGTCGAGCACTCGCTCGGTGCTCCACACCTGCCAGCCGATGCGGCTGCGGACGGGGAAGGTGCCCTCGCGCAGCCCGAGCCCCAGGAGCCTGACCGTGATCACCACGAGGCCGGCCAGCACGACCCCGGCCACGAGCGTCGCGGGAGTGAGCGCGCCGAGCGCGCGCCAGGCGACATCCCACGCGGTCGCGGAGCCACGGACAGCGAGTGCGACGACCACGCCGCCGCTCGCGAGGGCGATGAGGGGCAGCAGTGAGAGCGCGATCGAGGATGCCCCGAACGCCGCGAGCCAGCGCCGCGCGCGCGGCGGGCGCTGATCGGGCCACCAGGCAGTGCTGCGCCCGACCCGCTGCGCGGGCGACCCCGCCCACAGCTGCCCGGCCGGCACGCGCCCGAACACCGCAGAGCCCGCGGCGATCTCGGCGTGCTTGCCCACGCGGGTGCCGGGCAGGAGCGTGCTGCGGGCGCCGATCGAGCTGTGCGCTCCGATGCGGATGGCCCCGATCCGCAGGATGTCGCCGTCGATCCAGTACCCCGACAGATCGACCTCGGGCTCGATGGAGGCCCCGAACCCCACGGTCAGCATCCCGGTGATGGGCGGGAGGGTGTGCAGGTCGACCTCGTGGTCGATCTTCGCGCCGAGCGCCCGCGCGTAGTAGGTGATCCACGGCGCCCCGGCGAGGCTCACGGCCCCGATGAGGTGCGCCGCCTGCTCCGCGAGCCACAGGCGCAGGTGCACGCTGCCGCCGCGCGGGTAGTCCCCGGCCCTGAGGCCGAGGAGCAGGAGCCGCGCGCACACGACGGCGACCGCCATCCGGCCCAGCGGGGTCGCGAACAGCACGATCGCGGGGATGAGCAGTGCCGGCACCACCACGGGGATGAAGCCGAACCCGCCCAGCGGCACGAGGATCGCTCCCGCGACGAGCAGGTACACGAGCCAGCGCACTCCGCTCAGCACGTACAGCGGGATGCCGAGCAGCGTCTGCAGCCACTGCATGCGGGCCGGGGTGGGCTTCACGCGGTGGAACTCGCGGGGCTCGACGGGGGTCTCCGGCACGCGGGCGGCGAGGGCATCCGCCATCGCGCCCAGCCGCGGGTGGGTGTAGATCTCGGCGACGGTGAACTCCGGGTCGTCCTCCCGGATCCGCGCGACGAGCTGGGCGGCCGCGAGCGAGCCGCCGCCCAGGTCGAAGAAATTGGCAGAGAGGTCGGCGACCGGGATGCCCAGCACAGCCTGCCACTGCTGCGCCAGTCGCTCCGCCGCCGGGTCCAGGCCCGAGGAGCTGTCGAGCAGTCCCGGCAGCGGCCATGGCAGCGCAGCCCTGTCCACCTTTCCGGAGGTTCTCACCGGCAGCTGGTCGACAAGGGCCAGCAGTGGCACCAGCGCGGCGGGAAGCTGCTCCCGAAGCTCGGCGATCGCCGCGGCGCGGTCGAAACTCTCCGGAGAGACGACGGCGAGGTAGCCGACGAGCACCTGGTTGCCGGCTTCCGTCTGCCGCACGGCCGCGGCGGCGCCGGAGACGCCCGGCAGCTCCTGCAGCGCGGACTCGATCTCGCCCAGCTCGATGCGCCGGCCGCCGACCTTCACCTGGTCGTCCGCGCGCCCCTGGAAGACGAGCCCCGCGGCCTCGAACCGCACGAGGTCGCCGCTGCGGTAGGCGCGGGCCCACCCGAGCTGCTCGTGCGGGGCGTACTTCTCGGCGTCCTTGGCGGGGTCGAGGTAGCGCGCGAGCCCGACGCCGCCGATGATGAGCTCGCCCACTTCGCCCTCGGCGACCGGCTGGCCGTTCGCGTCGACCACGGCGAGGTCCCAGCCGTCGAGCGGCAGCCCGATGCGCACAGGGTCGGAGCCGTCGAGCAGCGCGGCGCACGCGACCACCGTCGCCTCGGTGGGGCCGTAGGTGTTCCACACCTCGCGGCCGTCGACCGCGAGCCGCTCGGCGAGCTCGGGCGGGCAGGCCTCGCCGCCGAAGATGAGCAGCCGCACGTTCTCGAGCGACTCTGCGGGCCAGAGCGAGGCGAGCGTGGGGACTGTCGAGACGACCGTGATGCCGCGCGCCGTGAGCCAGGGGCCGAGGTCCATCCCGCTGCGCACGAGCGAGCGCGGCGCGGGCACGAGGCAGGCGCCGTTGCGCCACGCGAGCCACATCTCCTCGCACGACGCGTCGAATGCCACCGAGAGGCCGGCGAGCACCCGGTCCTCAGGGCCGAGCGGCTCGCTCGCAAGGAACAGGCGGGCCTCGGCATCGACGAACGCCGCCGCTGAGCGATGGCTCACCGCAACGCCCTTGGGCGTGCCCGTCGAGCCCGAGGTGAAGATCACCCAGGCGTCGTCGGCGGGGGTGGGAGGCTGCACGATCGAGCGGGAGGCGGTGCTGGGATGCGGCGGCGCGCCGTCGAACAGGGCATCGCTGAAGACCACGCTCAGGTCCGGTGCCGACAGGCTGAGCACGCCGTCAGCACCGATCACCCCGCGGACGCCGGCCTCGCCGAAGACCAGGTCCGCGCGCTCATCCGGATCGTCCGCATCGACCGGCACGTACGCGGCGCCCGCCGCCATGATGCCGAGGATCGAGATGTAGAGCTCGCGCGAGCCCGACGGCATCCGGATGCCGACGCGGTCGCCGCGGCGCACCCCGGCCGCGTTGAGCCGGGCGGCGGTCCGGATGACACGTGCCGTGAGCTCGCGGTAGCTGAGCGCGCCGAACCCGTCGTCGAGGGCGGAGGCCTCGGGATGCCGCGCCGTCGTCTCGCGGAGGATGTCGAGCAGCGTCCGGGGCGCGGGCGCCCGGTCACCGGCGCTCAGGACTCCGGCGGGCTGCATCCGGTCATCCTGTCCCCTGCGGTGAAACGCGAGATGAACAGATCCGTCAGGAGGCCTTCGCGAGCTTCTTGAGCCGTCTCTTCGCGGCACGCTCGGTGAGGACCGAGAGGTAGTCGCGCACGGGCCGGCCCGCGATCGCGAAGTACTCTTCGCGGACCACGCCGTCGATGACGTCCCGCGGGATGTCGGCGTTCTTCTCGCTCAGCTTCTGGGCGACCTGCGCCATGACCTCGTCGTCGCTCATGTCAGTCGTCATGGGTTGAGCGTCCTCCCGCGATCGCCGAACCGCAATGGCCCGACGCGATTCACAGGAAGGGTTAACCTCGCAGGGCGGCCAGTAGTTCGGCCTTGGTGAGCTTCGAATAGCCGGTGAGGCCGACCTCGCGGGCGCGGGCTCGGAGGGCGACGACCGACCAGTCGTCGGAAGGGGCGTCGGCGGCGGCATCCTTGGCGTGCTCCTTGGCCTTGCGGGCCGCCTTCTCGGTCGCCTCTCGGACCTTCTTGGCTTCCTTCTTCGCCTTCTTGCGGGCCTTCTCGGCCTCTGCCTTGGCGGCCTCCTTGGCCTTCTTGGCGAGCTTCGCGGCCTTCTCGGCGGCCTTCTTCACGGCCTTGTCCTCCGCCTTGCCCGCCTTGCCCGAGCCCTTGTCGTTCTTCTTCGACTTCTTGGATGCCATGGTCCTGATCCTGTTCGTCTCGGGGCGCCGCGGCCCCGGTGGGGGCGATCCTATTCCGCGCAGGTGAACGGACCAGGGGAGCGCCCGAATTGCACTCAGCGAGCCAGAGTGCAATACTGCACTATGTGACTGAGAGTGCAACCGCGAGCCGCGCGACCGAGCGGAAGCAGGCGACCGCCGCGCGCCTGACGCAGCTCTGCCGCACCCTGACCGCCGAGCGCGGCCTCAACGGCTTCACCATCGAAGAGGTGTGCGGCGAGGTCGGCATCTCGCGCCGTACCTTCTTCAACTACTTCCCCTCCAAGGAGGAGGCGGTGTTCGGCGTCGACGAGAGCGACGAGCTCCGCCGCTTCTCGGGGGACTTCCTCGCGCTCGGCTCCCGCGGCTGGCCCGCCGTGGTCGACGACCTGGTCCGGTTCATCGCGGACTACGTAAGGGACACCGGGCACGACATGACCGAGCACACCCAGTTCATGATGATGCTCGAGCGGGAGCCCAAGCTCCTGGCCCGCTTCGTCGGCCTCGGCCGCGAGCGGGAGGCACAGCTCCTCGAGCTCGTCGCGCTGCGCGAAGGGGTCGCGACGGGCGACCCGCTCGCGCGGGCATCCGTCGACCTGTTCACCACCATCATGCGGTCGACTGCCGACCGCCTCTCCGACCCCCGCGTGGCTGCCGACTTCGGTGGCGCGCTCCTCGACTCACTCACGGCACTGCGCGAGGTCCTCGCGCCAGGAAAGGCATCATCATGACCACCACCAGCACCACCGAGGGGCCGCTGCTGCTCACCAAGCGGCGAATCTGGATCATCTTCGGCGCGCTCATCGCCGGGATGCTCCTCTCGAGCCTCGACCAGACCATCGTCTCGACGGCCATGCCCACGATCGTCGGGCAGCTCGGCGGCGTCGAGCACCAGGTCTGGCTCACCACGGCCTACCTGCTCGCGACGACGATCGTCATGCCGGTCTACGGCAAGTTCGGCGACGTGCTCGGCAGGCGGCGCCTGTTCCTGATCGCGATCGCGCTCTTCACGATCGCCTCGCTCGGCGCCTCGCTCGCCACCGACTTCACGCAGCTGATCGTCTGGCGCGCGGTCCAGGGCCTCGGCGGCGGCGGTCTCATGATCCTGTCGCAGGCGATCATCGCCGACATCGTGCCCGCCTCCGAGCGCGGCAAGTACCTCGGCCCGCTGGGCGGCATCTTCGGCCTCTCCGCGGTCGGCGGCCCCCTCCTCGGCGGGTTCTTCGTCGACCACCTGACCTGGCAGTGGGCGTTCTACATCAACATCCCGGTCGGCATCGCGGCGTTCGCGATCGCGTGGTTCACCCTCAAGCTGCCCAACAAGAAGGCCACCCAGCCGATCGACATCCTCGGTGTCGTGCTCCTGTCGGCGTTCACCACGTGCCTCATCTTCTTCACCGATTTCGGCGGCGACTCCAGCCACGGGTGGGGCGCGATCGAGACGTGGGCATTCGGCATCGGGATGATCGTGGCAGCGCTGCTCTTCGTGCTCGTCGAGTCCAAGGCCAAAGACCCGATCATCCCGCTCTCGCTGTTCAAGAACCCGATCTTCGTCAACGCGACGGCCATCGGGCTCACGCTCGGCCTCGGGATGTTCGCCGCGATCGGCTTCGTCCCGACGTTCCTGCAGATGTCATCGGGGACCTCCGCCGCGGCATCCGGCCTGCTCATGCTGCCGATGATGGTGGGCCTCATCGGCACCTCGATCGCCTCGGGCATCCTGATCACCCGCACGGGCAAGTACCGCATCTTCCCGATCATCGGCACGCTCATCACGGGCGCGGCGATGGTCGCGATGACCACCCTCACGGCCAGCACTCCGATCTGGCTGATCTGCGTGTTCCTGTTCGTGTTCGGCGCCGGCCTCGGCCTCATCATGCAGGTCGTCGTGCTCGTCACCCAGAACTCGGTGCCCGCCGCCCAGATCGGCACCGCGACCAGCACGAACAACTACTTCCGCGAGGTGGGCGCCTCGCTGGGCGTCGCGGTGTTCGGCACGATCTTCACGACCCGCCTGACCGACAACCTCAAGGACGTCTTCACCGCGGCCGGGGCAACGGCCGGTGATGCCGCGAACTCGACGGCGACGCTCGACCCGCAGACGCTCGGCCAGCTGCCGGACGCGCTGCGCGACGGAGTGGTTACCGCGTACGCCGACGCCCTGGCACCGGTGTTCTGGTACCTGCTGCCGTTCATCGCGATCGCCTTCGTGCTCTCGCTCTTCCTCAAGGAGATCCCGCTGTCGGATGTCGCGGGCCTGGTCGCCCGCGGCGAGGCGATCGGCGGGGCCGAGGCCGAGGAGCTCGAGGCCGCGCAGAAGGCGGCGGCGGTGACCCCGACCGCGGGGACGCCGGCGCAGGACGTGCCGGTCGGCAAGCCCTAGCGGAAGCGGCTCGCGGTCTCCTCGAGCCGTGCGCGATAGCCTGCCCACCAGTCCTCGTCGACCTCGGGCAGGTTGTCGTTGTCCGCACGGTGGCCGATCGCGCCGTCGATGAGCTCGCGGACGATGTCCGCGTGCCCGGCGTGCCGGTTCGTCTCCGCGATCATGTGCACGAGGATTCGGTCGAGCGTCACATCGCGGCGCTCCTCCGGCCACCACGGCACGACGCCGGGGGAGTCGAGGTCGAGCGCCGCGACTGTCGCGTCGGAGTGGGCCCAGACGCGGCGGTAGAGCCCGGTGACCTCCTCGCGGGACTCCTCGACAGTCGCCCACATGTCGGCGTTCGCCTCGGCGTCGTCCGCGAACCACGGCATCGACTCGGGGGATGGGCGGCCGAAGACATCCCCCAGGTACTGCGACTCGGTGCTCGCGACGTGCTTGACCAGGCCCAGCAGGTTGGTGCCGGTCGGGACGAGCGGGCGGCGCACGTCGTACTCAGAGACGCCGTCGAGCTTCCACAGGAGGGCCTCGCGCGACTGCCGGAGATAGTGGAGCAGGACGTCCTTCGCGGGGTTATCGGCCATGTTCCGACGGTACCGCGCAGGGGCGACAATGGGTGCATGTCCGACGCCCCCGTCTCAACGTTGACCGGATGGACCCGCGCGCCCTTCACCGGTGCCGGTCTCACCTACGACTGCTTCGAGAAGGGGAGCGGCCCGGGCGTGGTGCTGATCCCGGAGCTCCCGGGCATCACTCCGGAGGTGCTCGGGCTCGCCGACCATCTCGTCGACGAGGGCTTCACCGTGGTCGTCCCGTCGCCGTTCGGCGAGCCGGGCCGGTCCATGACGGCCGGATACACGGTCCGCACGCTCGCGCGGATCTGCGTCTCGGCGGAGTTCCGGGCGTTCGCCACCGACGCGCACCGCCCGATCGCGGACTACCTCCGCGCCGTGGCGGCGGACCTCGCAGCCCGTACCCCCGGCAGCGGTGTCGGGGTCATCGGCATGTGCTTCACGGGAGGGTTCGCGCTCGCCGTCGCTGTGGAGGAGTCGGTTCTGGCGGCGGTGGCGAGCCAGCCCTCGGTGCCGTTCCCGGTCGGCGGCGCCCGCCGCCTGGACCCGGGCCTGTCGTCCGCCGAGCTCGACCGGGTCGCGGCGCGCGCCTCCGCCGGCGAGCTGTGCGCGATCGGACTGCGCTTCAGCGAGGACTCCAACTCCCCGCGCGCCAGGTTCAACACCCTCACAGCGCGGCTCGGCGACGCCTTCGAGGTCATCGAGCTCGACTCCTCACCGGGCAACGCGGGCGGCTTTGCCTCCACTGCGCATTCCGTGCTCACGAGCGAGGTGCGGGACGTGCCGGATCACCCGGCCCTCGCCGCGCGTGAACGGGTCGTGGCGTTCCTGCGGGAGCGCCTCGGCTAGGGGTCGAGCTCGGGCGCCCGGGGGCGGACCCTCTCGCCGCTCACCGAACTCAGGACATGAGTGTCGCCCACCCCGCGAGGGTCCCGCTCCCAAAGTGCGGGTTGCCAACGCGAGCGGTCCCTCATACAGGCCGCGACCTGCCCCGCGCGGCCTACCGCGGTGCCCTTCTCGCGGCGCCGCCATCCCGCGAGCCCGTGCCGCTGCCGCTGCCGCGCGAGCCCGTGCCGCTGAAACGATCCAAAGGCCAGTTCTTACGAAAGACACTCGGGCGGCCGCAACAACTCCCCTTTGGAACGTTTCACGGGTCGCGATCTGGCCGGCGATGTCCTGAATTCGGTGAGTGCCAAAGGGACGGCGCAAAGGGAGGGCGCAAGGGGACGCGCCAAGGGGAACGCGCCAAGGGGAACGCGCCAAAGGGGACACGCCAGGCCCATTCCCGCCAGCGACCGTCGAACACCCGCCGCTTTCGGCGCCGCCGCGACGGGGGTCGGCTCCGGCGGCCACAATGTGTAGGTGACTCGACGCGGAATCCTGCTCTTCGCTGCCCTTGGCCTGGCGTGGGGCATCCCCTACCTCTTCATCAAGATCGCCGTCGGCGAGCTCGAGCCAGGGATGGTGGTGCTCGCCAGGTCGGGGCTCGCGGCGGTCCTGCTCCTGCCGCTGGCCTTCTTCCGCAAGGAGGTCGGGCCCGTGCTGCGCCGCTGGAAGCCGATGCTCGCGTACACGATCGTGGAGATCGTCATCCCGTGGTACTTCCTGAGTTCCGCCGAGCAGCACCTGCCCAGCTCCACGGCGGGCCTGCTGCTGGCCGCGGTGCCGCTCGCGGGCGTGGGGGTCGCATTCCTCCTCGGTCGGCCCGCCCGGCTGTCGGGGGTGAACTGGCTGGGCATCGCGATCGGGATGCTCGGGGTCGCCGCCCTCGTCGGCCTCGACGTGGGCGGCTCCGACCTGTTCAGCGTCGCCGAGATGGCGGTCGTGGTCGTGGGCTACGCGCTCGGGCCCGCGATCCTCTCCCGCTGGATGCCCGATCTCCCCGGCGTCGGGGTGGTCGCCGTCTCCCTTGCCGGGGCGGCTATCGCCTACATCCCCCTCGTCGTGCTCACCGGGAGCTGGCCGGCGGTCTGGCCGTCCGCGCCGGTCACGATCGCGATCATCGTGCTGGCGGTCGTGTGCAGCGGGCTCGCCTTCCTCCTCATGATCGGCCTCGTCGCGGAGATCGGCCCGGTCAAGGCCACGACCATCACCTACGTGAACCCGGCGGTCGCGATCCTCGCCGGCGTGATCGTGCTGGGCGAGCGCGTGACGGTCTGGACGGTGCTCGGCTTCGCCCTGGTCCTGGCAGGTTCCTGGCTGGTCACGCGCCGCGGGAACGTTCCGGACGACCTCCCTGTTGTACCCACCGAGGGCCGCAGCCAGCTGCCCACAGAGGAGCCGATCCCATGAGCACCACCGAGTACCGCAAGTCTTCTACCGCGATCGACCAGCTCACGCCAGAGCAGTTCGCGGTCACCCAGGAGAGCGCCACAGAGCCGCCGTTCCGCAACGAGTTCTGGAACAACCACGATGACGGGATCTACGTCGACATCGTCTCGGGCGAGCCCCTGTTCTCCTCCACCGACAAGTTCGACAGCGGGTCGGGCTGGCCTAGCTTCACCCGGCCCATCGAGAAGGCGCACGTGGTCGAGAAGTCTGACCGCACGCTCTGGATGAAGCGCACCGAGGTCCGCTCCGCCAACGGCGACAGCCACCTCGGGCACCTGTTCGACGACGGCCCCGTTGCCGACGGCGGCATGCGCTACTGCATCAATTCTGCGGCCCTGCGGTTCATCCCGGTGGATGATCTCGAGAGCCAGGGCTACGGTGATTACCGGAGCCTGTTCACCACGAAGGAGGCCTGATCATGGCAACTGAGACCGCGATTCTCGCTGGCGGATGTTTCTGGGGAGCCCAGCAGCTGCTGCGCCGCCGCCCCGGAGTCATCTCGACCCGAGTCGGCTACGAGGGTGGAGACACCCCCAACGCCACCTACCGCAACCACGGCGACCACGCCGAGGCCGTCGAGATCGTCTTCGACCCCTCGCTGATCTCGTACCGCGACCTGCTGGAGTTCTTCTTCCAGATCCACGACCCGTCGACCCGTGACCGCCAGGGCAACGACGTAGGCCGCGCCTACCGGTCGCTCATCTCGTACACGAACGAGGAGCAGCACAAGGTCGCCATCGACACGATCGCGGATGTCGACGCCTCCGGCCTCTGGCCCGGCAAGGTCGTCACCGAGGTCGAGCCCGCCGGCGAGTTCTGGGAGGCCGAGGAGGAGCACCAGGACTACCTCGAGAAGCTCCCCAACGGCTACACGTGCCACTACGTGCGGCCCGGCTGGAAGCTCCCGCACCGCGAGGAGCAGCTCGCCAACTAGCGGCGTAGCGAGTTAAGTAGGCCCGCCGGGGCCGTATCAAACCAGGTTTCGACACGAGCGCGAGAGCGCCCTACTCAACCCGCCGGCGCAGCCTGAGAATGCCGTCGATGGTCGTGCCCAGCCTCGCGTCCGGGCGCTCGACGAGCTCGTTCGTCAGCACGTCCCAGTCGCCGTCCTCCAGCTGGAGGCTCGCGAGCACCTCGTCCGGCGTCGGGAGCTCCTCCGGCGCGTGGTGATGGTGGCCTTCGGGCGCGTCCCAGTGCGGCGCGCCGGAGTGCCCGACGACGAGCAACTGCCCGCCCGGCGCCACTGCGGTCGCGGCCCGGCGGAGGATCCGCTCGCGCGGCAGGTCGACCGTGGAGTGCAGGAAGCAGGAGGAGACCAGGTCGTAGCTGCGCGGCGGCAACCAGTCGGAGAGGTCCGCGGCGATCCAGGTGATGTCATCGCCGGGCTGCTGCTCGGCGGCGCCGATCGCGAGGGCGGAGGGCGCGATATCCACCGCCGTCACCGACCAGCCCAGGTGCGCGAGCCAGAGCGCGTCGCCGCCCTCGCCGCAGCCGAGGTCTAGCGCCGAGCCGGGCGCGACGCCGTTGATCTCGCGCACGAGTGCGGCGTTCGCGCTGCCGCTCCACGACTTGCCGTTCTCGCGGTAGCGGTTCTCCCAGTACTCGGCTGCGCTCTGCGTCTCCGTCATGGTCCGATCCTTCCACGCCCAGATAGTTGACTAAGGTCATCTATCTGTATATAGTTGACTTACATCAACTTTTGTTAGGGATTTTCTTTTGTCTACTTCACTTCCTCTGCCGGATCAGAAGCGCTCGCAGCGCGAGATCCTCATCGCCCTCTCCGGGCTCATCATGGGCATGTTCGTCGCGATCCTCTCGGGGACCGTCGTGTCGACCTCGCTGCCCCGCATCATCGCCGACCTCGGCGGCGACCAGGCCTCCTACACGTGGGTCATCACGGCCAGCCTCCTCGCGACCGCGGTCTCGACCCCGATCTGGGGCAAGCTGAGCGACCTGCTCGACCGGAAGCTGCTGCTGCAGCTCTCGCTCGGCCTCTTCGTGCTCGGCACGGTCATCGCCGGCTTCTCGACCAGCACCGCGATGCTCATCGCACTTCGCGTCGTGCAGGGCATCGGCGCCGGCGGCCTCACATCGCTCGTGTTCGTGGCCGTGGCCCTCATCATCAGCCCGCGCGAGCGCGGGAAGTACATGGGCATCGTCGGCGGCGTCATGGCCGTCGCGACCATCGGCGGCCCGCTGCTCGGCGGCATCATCACCGACGCCTTCGGCTGGCGCGCCAACTTCTTCATCGGCGTGCCGATCGCGGTCGCGGCGATCATCATCATCCAGCGCACGCTGCACCTGCCGCGCGCGAACCGCAAGGTGCGCATCGACTTCGTCGGCGCCGCGCTGCTCGCCCTCGGCGTCTCGCTCCTGCTCATCTGGGTGTCGATGGGCGGCAACCAGTTCGAGTGGAACTCGATGATGAGCTACGCGCTCGTCGGGGTATCCGTGCTCTCGCTCATCGGCTTCGTCGTGACGGAGTTCCGCGTGAGCGAGCCGATCGTGCCGATGGCCCTGTTCAAGAACCGCACGTTCACACTCTCGGTGGTGGCGAGCATCGCCGTCGGCGTCGCCATGTTCTCGACGAGCGTGTTCCTCGCCCAGTACTTCCAGCTCGCGCGCGGCGCCAACCCGACCCAGTCGGGCCTCATGACGATCCCCCTCGTGCTGGGCCAGATGCTCGCGTCGATCATCATCGGGCAGTTCATCAGCCGCTTCGGAAAGTGGAAGCGGTGGATGGTCGGCGGTTCCGTGCTGGTGCTGGTCGGCGTGACCCTCATGTCCACTCTCCGCTACGACACCGACTTCCTGTGGGTCTCGGTCTACATGGTCATCCTCGGCGCGGGCCTCGGCATGGTGATGCAGAACCTCAGCCTCGTCGTGCAGAACGACACTCCTGCCGCCCAGTTGGGCGCGGCGACCTCGAACGTCGCGTTCTTCCGCTCGGTCGCTGGTGCCATCGGGGTCACGATCATGGGGTCGATCCTCGCGAGCCAGGTCACGAGCCACATCAAGAGCTCTCTGGACGGCTTCGTGCCGAGCTCCGCTGACGAGGTCGACGCGCTCAAGGCGCTCGGCACGGGCAACCTGCCCGACGTGAGCTCGCTGCCCCACGCGATCCGCGTGATCGTCGAGTCGGCCTACGGCAACGGCATTGCCGACGCGTTCATCGTCGCGATCCCGCTCGCCTTCCTGAGCCTGCTCGCGATCATCTTCCTGCCGAACAAGTCCCTGTCCACTAAGACGGCTGCCGAGACCCTGGCCCAGCAGGCCGAGGAGTCGGTGATCGACATCGCCGAGGCGGAGATCGGCGCCACGCCCACCGGCTCGATCGCGGTCGTCACCGTCGGCGGCGGGCGTGCCGGGGACGGCGAGCGGTAGCGTGCCGGATGCCGCAGCCCAGGGCGGGGTCGACGAGGCCATCGCCGAGGTCGAACAGCAGCTCGCTGTGCTGTTCGGCCGGGCGCGGCTGCTCTGGAAGGATGCGGCGGCGCAGGTGCATCCGGAGCTGAAGCCCGTCGGCTACAAGATCCTCAGCACCATCGTGCGCCTCGAGGAGACCAACGCCTACGTGCTCGCGGACGTCCTCGAGACGGACAAGAGCGTTGTCAGCCGCCAGGTGCGAATGCTCGAGGATGCCCGGCTCGTGGTCAGCCGCGCCGACGACAAGGACGGCCGGGCGCGGGTGCTGTCGCCCACCCCGTCGGCCGTCGCCCTCGTGCGGGCCGCGCAGGCCCGTCAGCAGGATCGGCTGCGCGACCTGCTCCGCAGTCGCCCGGCGAACGAGGTGCGTGACTTCGCGGGGATGCTCGAGCTGATCAGCGCCGGCTGAGCACCGACGCTTCCCAGAATGCCCCAATGCCCGGCTGTTACCCTCGACCCGTGTCGTTGTCCCGGGTGAGTTCGTCGGTTCGCCGCTCCCTGTGGAGGCGAGTGCTTTTGGCTCTCGTCGGGATCCCCGCCCTGCTCCTCGGGTTCATGGCGATGCACGCCCTGAGCTCCGAGTCGGCAGTGGCCGCTGAGTCGCCGGCGGTCGTGCAGACCCTGGCGGCGCCCGAGGGGGCGGCCGTGGCATCCGGGGAGACCCTTCACGACGTGGCTACGCTCGCGTGCGTGTTCGCGCTGGCGGTCGGCCTGTTCTTCGTCCTGCCGGCACTCGGCTCCCGCCTCGGACAGCTCGCGCGCGGCGCGCGGCCGACTCTGCCGCTGGCGCGCAGTGGGCTTCCGTGGCCCGGGGTGTCGCTCGAGCTCCTCTCCATCAGTCGAACCTGATCCGTCGACGGCTGGATCCGCCTCGGCGGACCTACTGGCGCGCTCGCGCCATCGACACCCCACAGGACCAAGGAGAGAGATGAACTGCCCCATTGACGCAACCCCACTGGTGATGTCGGAGCGATCCGGCATCGAGATCGACTACTGCCCGCAGTGCCGGGGAGTGTGGCTCGATCGCGGCGAGCTGGACAAGATCGTCGAGCGCTCGCTCGGCGCGCCCGCGCCGGCCGCCGGCCAGCAGCCGCAGCCGCGGGGAGTGCCGCTGGTCGGCCGGAACGACCAGTACGGCGGCACCAACCAGTACGGGCAGCGCCGGAAGAAGGAGAGCTGGCTCAGCGAGCTCTTCGACTAGGGCGCGGGATCCGGGGGTCGATCTCCTCGACCCCCGGAGTGGCTCAGCGCGCGAACGTGGACTCCAGCACGCCCTCCAGTCGGGCGTAGCTCGTCTCCATGCCGGTGGTCATCCCGGTGGCGAGGATCATGTCGCGCATCTCGGCGTTCGCGTAGGTGATCACGAGCGAGAGCAGGGTGCCGCCCTCGACGGCGGTCAGGGTTAGCTCGTTGAGAGTGGAGCCCTCCATGCCGATCATCGACTCGGTGGTCACCGAGCGGTACGGCGCTTCGGCCTCGAGCAGCTCGCCCGTGAATCCGAAGCGGTCTCCGCCGCCCTCGCGCTCCCACTCGTAGCGGTAGGTGTCGCCCACCTTCGCGGGGACGTCGCAGACCGGCATGGTCCAGCCGTCCGGCCCCAGCAGCCACTGCTTGAGCAGATCGGCCTCGTTGTGGGCGCGCCAGACCTGGTCGACAGAGCCCCGGATGACACGGGCAACCCGCACCTGCGTGTCGCTGAGCAGCTCCGCCTCAGCGGCGCGCTCGGTGGCGAAGGCCGCGAGGTCGGCGAGCACGCCGTCGATCTGCGACATCGCCTCCTTGGTGCCCTCTAGCATCTGCATCTCGAGCAGCTGCTCCATCTGCTCGAGGGAGTCGAAGCGCGAGGTGGTGGTGAGCCGGGAGCCGTCGGCGGTGGCGGTGAAGGCGAAGTCCATGCGCGTGGCAGGCAGCTCGGTGTTCGGGGCGCCGGTCTCGTCGGCGAATCTGTCGATGACCTCGAACGAGCTCGGGGCCTCCGCGGCCGTCCAGTCCCAGCATCCGTAGTGCTCGTCGCCCTCGGGGCCGGTCATCTTGTAGATGCTGCGCCCGCCGACTGCGGCATCGTGGCGGAGGAAGGTCGCCGGGTAGCTCGGCGGACCCCAGAACCGCTCGATCTGGCGCGGGTCGGCATAGGCGTCCCACAGGCGGCGCAGCGGCGCCGCGAAGTCGGCGACGATCGTGATGGTGAGCTGGTCGAGATCCTTCTCGACGGAGGTGATGGGCATGATGTGCCTTTCTGTCAGTTCTCGGATGGATCTTCTGCGAGCAGTGCGTCGAGGCGGTCGATACGCGACCGCCAGAGCTCTTCGAATCGGTCGAGCAGACGCTGCGCCTGGCGGATCCGGTCGGGGTTTCCCCGCACCATCCGCTCGCGACCGCGTGGTTCTTTCGTCACGAGCCTCGCCTCCTCCAGTACCGCGACGTGCTTCTGAACTGCCGCGAACGACATGTCGTATGCCTCCGCCAGTTGCGATACCGAGACATCCGCGACCAGGGTGCGTCGCACGATGTCGCGTCGTGTCGCGTCGGCGAGGGCGCGGAACATGCGGTTCACGTCGTCGTCGGAAAGCTCAAGTACAACCATTTGGTTGTACGTTACCCCGCGTTGCGAGATTGCGCAAGGGCGACTGCCTCAGAGAATCCCCGTGAGCACGCCGCCGTCCGCGCGGAGGGCGGCGCCGTTCGTCGCGGACGACACCGGGCTCGCCAGGTAGACCGCGAGGCTCGCGATCTCCGTCGGCTCGATGAACCGCTGCAACAGGGAGGTGGTGTTGCCACGGATGATCGCGGCCTTGAGCGCGTCGGCATCCATGCCCTGGGCCTCCGCGATCTGGCCCACGGTGCCGGCCACCCCGTCGGAGAAGGTCGGCCCGCCGAGGATCGAGTTCACGGTCACCCCGGTGCCGCGGGTGAGCTTGGCGAGGCCGTTGCCGAGCGCGAGCATCCCGGCCTTCGTTGTTCCGTAGTGCACCATGTCTGCTGGGACGTTCACGCCGGACTCGCTGCTGATGAAGATCACGCGGCCCCAGCCGCGCTCGAGCATGCCCGGCAGCAGGTGCCGCGAGAGGCGCACGCCGCTCATCACGTTGACGTCGAAGTAGCGCTGCCACG
Organism: Rhodoglobus sp.; assembly: GCA_025463515.1. Lineage (GTDB taxonomy): Bacteria > Actinomycetota > Actinomycetes > Actinomycetales > Microbacteriaceae > Rhodoglobus. Next base: position 35,696 of record JAODAQ010000013.1, on the reverse strand, counting down.
CGTCGTCGGTCACGGCATCGAAGGGTGCGACCTCGAACAGGCCGACATTGTTGACGAGGATGTCAACATCCCCGAGCTCGGCGAGGAGCCGCTTGACCTGCTCGAGATTGCCGAAGTCCGCGACGAGGCCCTTCGCGCCCGCGCCCAGCCGCTTGACGGCCGCGCGCACCCTGCCTTCGTCGCGGCCGTTGACCGTCACCGAGACGCCCTCGTCGGCCAGGGCTTTCGCGATCGCGAAACCGATACCCTGCGTCGACCCGCTCACGAACGCGGTCTTGCCTGCCAGTTGCAGTTCCATTGCCCTCTCCATCACTTGCTCAGTCAAGTGAACTGTGTCACGAATGACTTTCCCGAGCAAGTCAAGTACGCTGCAGGGATGCGCGACTCCACTGACCTGAGCGGCGACGACCTCGACACCTGGTCGGCCCTCGCCACCGTGCTCGAGTGGCTGCCGCCGGCCCTCGATGCGCAGCTGCTGCGGGACGCCGAGCTCACCCACTTCGAGTACGGCATCCTGTTCGCCCTGGCCGATGCGCCGGATCGCACGCTGCGGATGAGCGTGCTCGCGGGCTACGCGAACAGCACTCTCACGCGCCTCTCGCGCGCCGTGACGAGGCTCGAGGGGAGAGGCTGGGTGCGCCGGGCGACGGATCCCCTCGACGGGCGGTACACCCTCGCGAGCCTGACCGACGAAGGCGCTGAGCGATACCGCCTCGCGACCCCCGGCCATGTCGAGACCGTGCACCGGCTCGTGCTCGATGCCCTGACCGCGGCGCAGGCGAAGCAGCTGCGCGAGATCAGCCGGCGGATCGCGCGGGCGATCCGCGACGACGAGGGGTGGCGGCGGGGCTGACCCCCTACGGCAAGAGCACGAATCGTCCGAACACCTCGCCGGCGTCCATGCGCCGGTGGGCGTCCGCGGCATCGGCGAGAGGCAGCACGCCGTGCACGACGGGCGTGAGCTCGCCGCGGGCTGCTGCCGCGAACTGCTGGGCACGCACGCGGTTCCGTTCGGGGACGGGCACGGTGTTCAGGCTGAAGGTGGCGAACGACAGCGACCGCTGGAACGACCGCATCAGCGACATCCCGAAGTCTGCCGGCGGGTAGCCGCCGACGACGCCCACCGACACGTAGCGGCCGTTCGGCGCAAGCCGGTCGACGAAGCGGGGCACCTCGTCGCCGCCCACGACGTCGATCACGATGTCGAAGTCGCGCTCGGTGTCGGTATGGGTGTCCCTATCGCGGTCGGTGTCGCCGGAGCGGTCGAGGATGACAGTGGCGCCGAGCTCGCGAAGTCGCTCACCCCGCTCCGGCGACGACGTGGTGACGCCGATCTCGCCCGCGCCCCCGAGCGCCGCGAGCTGCACGGCGAGGATGCCGATGCTCCCCGACGCACCGCGGACGAGCACTGATTCACCGGCAGTGAAGCGCGCGTGCTCGAGGGCGAACTGCGCCACGGGCCCGGCGCTGCCGAGGGTGACGGCGTCGGTCGCAGAGAGGTCGTCGGGCAGGGCGGTCACGTCGTCCAGGGCGGCTACGGCAAGCTCGGCGTAGCCACCGCTCGTGCCGGTGAACGCCCACGCCCGTCGTCCCAGCCAGGTTCCGTCGACCCCGTCGCCCACGCCGACCACCCGGCCGGCGATCTCGCTCCCGGGGATCATCCCCGCGGGAAAGCTCGAGCCGAGCGTGCCGCGGCGGATGACGGCGTCAACGCCGCCGACTCCGATCGCCTCGGTCTGGATGAGGAGCTGCCCAGGAGCGGCGGCGATGTCGGGCACCTCGACCACCGTGATGCCGTCAGGGTTGCCGAAGGTCTGGATTGTCACTGCTCGCATACGCCCCACGGTAACGGACGCAGGCGTCCACTTGACTAAAGTGAGAGCCATGGCCGATCAACTGCCTCAGATGCTGCGCGCGGACGCCGAAGACAACAAGGAGCGTCTGCTCGACGCGGCCCGCCGACTCTTCGCCGAGCACGGTCTCACCGTCACGATGCGCGACGTGGCACGCGCGGCCGGAGTTGGGCCCGCGACCCTCTACCGGCGATTCCCGACGAAGCAGGACCTCATCGACGAGGCGTTCGCCGACGAGCTGCACGCTTGCCGTTCGATCGTGAGCGAGGGATGCGCCGAACCGGATCCCTGGCGCGGCCTCTGCGACGTGCTCGTGCGTGTGGGCGAGCTCAACGCGCGCAACCAGGGCTTCACCGACGCGGTGCTGTCGAGTCGTCCTGAATCGCTGGGCTCGCACCGCGCCGACATGCTGCGAGAGTTGGCGGCCCTCTGCGGGCGGGCTCAGCGGGCGGGCAGTCTCCGGGCCGGAGTGGGCATCGACGACCTGGTTCTGGTGCTGATGGCGGGCCGCGGGCTGTCGGGCGCGACTGCCGACATCCGGGTGGCGCGGGCGCGCCGATTCGCGGCACTGGCGATCGAGGCGTTTCGGGCGTAGGCGTGCTGTGGGGCTGGAGTCTCGTTCGGGCTGGTTGGCGGAGCCCAGCCGGTTGTGACGATCGCGCGTCCTCCGAGCCCCGTCCCGGGCCGGTCGCGAACGCCATGACTGGTCCTCCCCAGTCCCGGTCCGTCGGGGTGATGCCCAGCACCGACCTCAGGGCGTTCGAATGTCGGTGGCTGTTGGTCTAATACAGGTATGGACACGTTGCTTGACCCGGCGCGCGCGGGGGTGCGCGCGGAGTTCGCGATGGCGCAGGCGGAGGTCGCCCAGCAGGCGCAGTGGCGGGCGTCGGCGGTGGTGTTCCGGTCGATCGACGAGGCGCTGCGGGAGGCGGTAGAGCACCCGGCCGTGTTCGTGCCGGGCGGGCTGTCCGAGCGGGACGCGGTCGAGTTCGCGGTGCGGGCGGCGGTGGCGGATCTGGCGGTGCGGTTGAGCCTGTCGGAGGCTGCGGTGCGCAACAACGCGCAGACTGCCCGGACTCTTCGGGAGCGGCTGCCGGGGCTGTGGGCGTGGTTCTGCCAGGGGGAGGTGTCGACGCCGAACGCGGTCGAGGCCGCCGCCCTGGTCCTGGACCTGCCGCAGCAGTTCTGGGCCGAGTTCGATTCTCGGCTGCTGGGCCCGGCGAAGACCCTGGCGCCCGCCCGGTTCAAAGCTCGGGCGCGGGCGCTGCGGGAGCGGCTGTTCGCGCAGGACGCGGCCGAGCGCCACGAGCGGGCGATGGCGGCGCGGGCGGTGTGGGCGGAGCACGGCCGCGACGGGATGGGGTGGCTGACCGCGCACCTGTCCTCGACCGACATCGCCCTGGCCCAGGCCCGGATCGACGGCCTCGCCTTCGAGCTGCTGACCGCCGATCACGAGACCCGCACCATGGCGCAGCTGCGCGCGGACGTCCTCGCCGACCTGCTCACCGGCCGCAACACCCCCGCCACCGCGGCTGGCGTTCCAGCAGCTGGTGTCACCGTGGCGCTCACCGTGCCGGTGATGTCGCTGCTGGGCGCCTCAGCGGAGCCCGCGATCCTGGAGGGCGTCGGCCCGATCGACATCGGCACCGCCCGCGCCCTGTGCGCGGGCGCCCCGTCGCTGACCCGCCTGCTCACCGACCCGGTCACCGGGGCCGTGCTGGCCATGGACCAGAAGCAGTACCGCCCCTCGAAGGCCCTCAAGCGGTGGCTCGCCCTGCGGGATGTGACCTGCACGTTCCCCGGCTGCGGCCGCCGCGCCGCCACCTGCGACCTCGACCACGTCACCGACTGGGCCCACGGCGGCCCCACCACCGCCGACAACCTCGCCCACCTCTGCCGCAAACACCACACCATCAAGCACAACACCCGATGGCACGTCCACAAACCACCCGGCCAACCCTCCCACTGGACCAGCCCCACCGGCCACACCCACACCGCAGACCCACCACCCTTCTAGCGCCTGCCCGCTCTAGTGCCTCTCCGCGCGTGCCTTTCGACGCGTCAGCTCATGCGTTCCCGGTGCGGCTGTCGCCGGCGTCGAGCGAGATCTCCTCGGAGTCGAGGGCGCCGCGCAGCACGTCGATCGCCTCGGAGGAGTAGGCGCCGCGCTCGTACGCGTCGCGAAGGGCATCGCGCTCCGCGACGACCTGCACGCGGCGGAGGCGCTGGAACTGCGCCACCTCGTTGGCCGGGTCGGTGAGGTCTGCGGTCGCCCAGATCTGCAGGCGGCCGAGCCAGGTCTCGCCCTGAGCCCTCACCTCCTCCAGCACGTGCGGCTGCACAGGCGTTCCGGATGCTTCGGAGCTACTGACAGCGGCCAGCACCGCCGCATCTCCGGCCTCCTTCATCAGCTTGCGGAGCTCGTAGACCTCGACCCGCTCATCGCCGGGGGTATCGGCGGCGGGCCGCAGCCGTCGCACCACGGGCGGGAGCAGCAGCCCCTGCGCGACGAGTGTGACGATCGCGACCGCGAACGCGACGAGCACGAGCGACTCGCGCATCGGCTGCCCCTCCGGGATGGTCTGCACCGCGGCGACCGTGACCACGCCGCGCATCCCCGAGAGACCGAGGATCACGCCGTCGCGCCAACTGAGCGCCTGGTCGCGCTCCGCACTCAGGTCGTTGTTCTGCTGGTCGAGCCGCTTGCGGAAGTTCTGGAACGCCTGCGAGAACCGCGCCCGCGTGGTCTCGTCGACCTCGGCCACGGGCAGCGGGCTCTTCTCGAGTTCGGCCAGCTGCGCACCGATGCGGTCTCGTGCGGCCTTGTCGCGCTTGGTGGCCACTCCGAGGCCGGCCCTGATCCCGCGGGTGATGCTCCTGATCGGCGACTGCTTGATGCCGAGCTGCTGGAAGCTCGCGGCGCGCTTCTGGAAGTCCTCTTCCGTGACGTTGTCGAAGCGCCCGTTGCTCTGATCGGCGCGGGCGGCCTGCTTGCGATAGCGATGGCGGATCGACCACAGCAGGGGCGGCATCGAGGCGAACCGGATGCCGACGAGCAGCACGATCACGAGACCCGCGACCCCGAGCGTCCCGAGCAGCTCACCGCCTGCCGCGACCTCCCCGACGATCGGCCACAGCTGGAAGCCCATGAGCAGGAACACGGCGTTCTCGACCAGCAGCGTCACGATCCGCCAGGTGCCGGCCTCGGCGAGGCGGAAGGTCGCGCGGATGCGGTACGCGCCCTGGTTGCCGACGAGGATCCCGGCGACGACCACTGCCACGACTCCCGAGGCGTGCACTGCCTCGCCGACGAGGTACGCGACGAAGGGCACGGCTAGGGATAGGGCCGCATCCAGCACGGGGTCGGTGAGGCGGCGGCGGAGGGCGACGGATGCCGCACCCAGGATCCCGCCGATGATGACGGCACCGACCACCGCCCAGAGGAAGGTGAGGCCGATCATCCACCCATTGAGCCCCTGGGTCGACGTGGTCACGATCCCGAGCACCGTGGCGAGCAGGACCAGGGCGGTCGCGTCGTTGACCAGCCCCTCGCCCTCGAGGATCGTGACGATGCGAGGAGGCAGCCCCAGCCGCTTGCCGAGGCTCGTCGCGGCCACCGCGTCGGGCGGCGCGACCACGGCGCCGAGCGCGATGGCGAGGGCGATGGGCACCGTGGCCCAGAGCAGGTGGACGGCGATTCCGACCAGCACGGCGGACACCACGACGAGCACGATCGCGAGGAAGCCGATCACTCGGAGGTTGCGGCGGAAGTCGACGAACGGCACCTGCCGCGCGGCGGCGTAGAGCAGCGGCGGCAGGATGACCGTCAGAACCAGCTCTGGCTCGACCTCGAAGTGGGGCACGGCCGGGATCGCCCCGACCCCGACGCCCACGAGCGTGAGGGCCAGGGGCGCGGCGACGCCGATGCGCCCCGCGAAGAACGAGACGAGGCCGATGACGAGCACGACACCGACGACCACGAGCGTGACGAGTTGAGTGCTACCCATACAGGGAGGGTACCGTCACGCCCTCGCGCGGATGATGAGGCGGTACCCGATCCCGGCCGCGAGGACGACGAGGCCGCCGACGATCGCGGCGAGCGGCAGGGTCGCCACCAGCAGCAGGCAGGCGCCGCCGCCCACGACGAAGAGCGCGCGCGGGAACATCCGGGCCTCGTTCTTCTGGCTGAAGGCCGACACGTTCGCGACGAAGTAGTAGAGGAGGACCCCGAACGACGAGAAGCCGATCGCACCGCGCAGGTCGACCGTGAGCACGAGGGCGACGACGACGGCGGCGAGCACAGCCTCAGCGCGGTGGGGGACGTGGAACCGGGGATGCACGGCCGCCAGCCATCGCGGCAGATCCCCCTCCCGCGCCATGGCCAGGGACGTGCGGCCGATGCCCGCGATGAGGGCGAGCAGGGCGCCGAGTGACGCGAGGGCGGCGCCCACGGTGACGACCGGGGAGGTCCACGGCCAGGCCGCTGCCGCGTCGCGAAGGGGAGCGGTCGACTCCGCCAGGGCGTCGGAGCCGAGCGCGCCGAGCAGGCTCACCGCCACTACCGCGTAGACGACGATCGTGATCGACAGGGCGATGACGATCGCGCGGGGAATGGTCCGCGACGGGTCGCGCACCTCCTCACCCATCGTGGCGATGCGCGCGTAGCCGGCGAACGCGAAGAACAGCAGGCCCGCGGACTGGAGGATGCCGTACGGCCCGTGCGCGATGATGCTCGAGGTGTCCAGCTCGGCGAGGCGGGGCAGCCCCGTGCTCGTCGTCGCGGCCACCGCCACGGCGAGGGCGACGAGCACGAGGACGACGATGACCCGCGCCAGCTGGGCCGTGCGGGTGACGCCGCGGTAGTTGACCGCCGCGAGGGCGATGACGGCGACCGCGGCCACCGGGCGCTCCCAGCCCGCGGGGGCGGCGTAGCTCGCGAAGGTCAGGGCCATCGCCGCGCAGCTCGCCGTCTTGCCGATGACGAAGCTCCAGCCGGCGAGGAAGCCCCACCACGGGCCGAGCTGCTCGCGGCCGTAGACGTAGGTGCCGCCCGAGGTCGGGTACGCGGCCGCGAGCTGGGCCGAGGCGAGGGCGTTGCACGCCGCGACGATGGCGGCCACGACGAGGCCGATCAACAGCCCGCTGCCCGCCGCCTGCGCTGCGGGCGTGAACGCCGCGAACACGCCAGCCCCGATCATCGAGCCGAGGCCGATGAAGACGGCGTCGGCCGTCCCGAGGCGGCGCTGCAGGGCGGGGGAGGTCGACATGAGGGCAGGATACGGGGTCGGGGTTAACTAGCATGGGCGGATGGCCAGCGAACCGTTGCATCCCGAAAGCCGTGCCGCTCAAGGCCTCGGCTGGATAGACCAGTCGACCCGCGCGATCAGTCCTCCGGTCCACATGTCGAGCACGTACCTGCGCGACGCGGACAACGGGTACAGCTCCGGGCGCGTGTACATGCGCGACCAGAACCCGGCATTCGACCAGCCCGAGGCCCTCATCACCGAGCTCGAGCACGGCCACGAGACGCTCCTGTTCGCCAGCGGCATGGGAGCGGCCACGGCCGTGTTCCAGGGGCTGCGCCCCGGCGACCATGTGCTCGCGCCGAAGGTCATGTACTGGAGCTTGCGCAACTGGCTGATGGGCTTCGCGACCTCGTGGGGGCTCGATGTCGAGCTGATCGACATGACTGACCCGTCAGCCGTCCAGGCGGCCATCCGTACCGGCTCGACGAAGCTCGTCTGGATCGAGACGCCGGCCAACCCGCTGTGGACGATCACCGATATCGCCGCGACCGCGGAGATCGCTCATACGGCCGGAGCGCTGCTGGCCGTGGACTCGACGGCCGCGACTCCCGTGCTGACCCAGCCGCTCGACCTCGGCGCCGACCTGGTCATGCACTCCGCCACCAAGTACCTGAACGGCCATTCGGATCTCACGGCCGGCAGCGTCACCACGCGCGCCGACAACGAGCACTGGCAGCGGGTTCGCGCAGTGCGCGCGCAGGGCGGCGGCACGCTCGGCTCGATGGAGTCATGGCTGCTGCTGCGCGGGATGCGCACGCTCTACCTCCGCGTCCGAGCCGCGAGCGCCTCGGCCCAGCGGGTCGCCGAGCACTTCCACGGCCACGAGCTGATCGCCGAGGTGCTCTACCCCGGGCTCCCCAGCAGCGCGGGGCACGAGGCGGCGAAGAGGCAGATGTCGGGTGGATTCGGCGGGATGCTCTCGCTCCGCGTTGCCGGGGGCGAGCAGGCCGCGATCGCCGTCGCCGCGAACACGAAGCTGTGGAAGCGCGCCACCTCGCTCGGCGGCGTCGAGAGCCTCATCGAGCACCGCGCGAGCATCGAGGGCGTCGGCTCTCCGGTGCCGCCGGATCTGCTGCGGCTCTCCGTGGGGATCGAGAACGTGGACGACCTGATCGCAGACCTCGAGCAGGCGCTGAGGGCGTAGGGCGGCGAGCCCGGACGCTGAGGCGCGCTACGCCTCAGGGATCACCCGGTCGAAGAAGTCGTCGCGCTTCGCGTCGGGGTCGGGGCCGCTGCGCGCCCCCGTGTTGAGCGAGTCGATCTGGACGAGTTCGTCGCCGCTGAGCTCGAAGTCGAAGACGTCGAAGTTCTCGGCGATGCGCTGCGGGTTGATGGACTTCGGGATGACCGACCGGCCCTCCTGGATCCCCCAGCGGAGCATCACCTGCGCCGGGCTCTTTCCGTGCGCCGTGGCAATCGCGGCGATGGTCGGGTCATCCATCACGCTCTTGCGCTCGTCGCCGCCCCAGCCGGGGTAGAAGGTGATGCCGCCGATGGGCGACCACGCCTGCGTGAGCACCCCGGCCGCGGCATCCGCCGACTGCACTTCGGGCTGGGTGAAGTACGGGTGCAGCTCGACCTGGTTGAGCGCGGGCACGACCTCGGCTTCGGCGAGGAGCCGCGCGAGGTGGTCGGGCATGAAGTTGCTCACTCCGATGGCGCGCACGCGGCCGTCTGCGAGCAGCCGCTCGAGAGCCTTGTAGGCCTCGAGCGTGCGGTCGAAAGCGTGCGGAGCGGGCTGGTGGAGGATGAGCAGGTCGAGCTGGTCGACGCCGAGCTTGCCGGCCGCCTTCTCGAAGGCGTGCAGCGTCTTGTCGTAGCCGTAGTCGCTCACCCAGACCTTCGTCTCGATGAAGATCTCCTCGCGCGGGACGCCGGACGCCCGGATGCCCTCGCCCACCTGGCGCTCGTTGCCGTACGCGGCCGCGGTGTCGATGTGCCGGTACCCGGTCTTCAGCGCGGATTCGACGGCGGCCGACGTCTCCTCCGGCTTGCTCTGGAAGACGCCGAGCCCGAGTACCGGGATCGTTACGCCGTTGTTGAGGGTGAAAGTCGGAATGCTCATACGCCTGACGCTACGCCGATTGGTCGAGGTCGGGGCAAGGGCGCTACCCGCTTCGCTACAGCGCCTCGAAGACCAGCGTCGCCTGGATGCGGTCGCCGCCGCCGAGGCCCTTGCTGCCTGAGGACGCCGTCGTGATGGTGTGGAGCCGGTAGCCCAGCGCGGCCTGGCCGTTGATCGCCTTCTCTAGCTCCGTGAGGTTGCCCGAGCCCGTGCCCCAGAGCTTCTCCTTGAGGATCACCTGGAGGACCACGTAGCTCATGCCCTTGGCCGCAGGCCTCGGCAGGCTGCCCGAGACTGCTTCTGCTCTGATGTGCTCGACGAGAGCGGCGGGGCTGTTCACGGCTGTTGCCTCTTGGTACTGGTCGGTCCAGTTCTGGCCGTCCCACCACCGCTGCCGGCCGGATCCGTCGTCGTACCAGCCCGCTGCTACCTTCGCCATGCGCGTCTCCTTTGACTGCGGCCGCGGGAGCGGCTCGACGCGCTCACCGTACTAGACAGGACCGAGAAGCGCTCGGCTTCGACCTGCGGTGGAGATTGCCTCTGGCCCTTGCACGACCCGGCTCAGACCGAGGCCGAGATCTGCGCGAGCAGTTCGGCGTCGGCGCTGCCCGTGAACTCGATGATCCGGCCGTCTGCCACACGGTAGAAGGCGAACTCGGCGACGTTGACGTGCCGGCCGGTCGGCGCGATGCCGCGGAAGGCGCCGGTGTGGGTGCCGCTCGAGCGCAGGTGGGCGGCGATGCGGTCTTCTTCGACCACAAGCAGAATGCGGCGCACCCGCCAGTCGGGGAACGCTGCGTACAGGTCGGCGAGATCCGAGAGCCAGGCGTCGACACCACCGGGCAGGTGCGCACGACGAACAGAGGGATCGATCAGGGACCTCAGCGCATCGAGGTCGTGTCGATTGCAGGCCTCGAGGTAGTCGGCGAACCACTCGCGCATCTCCCAGGGCTCCACCGGTCAATTATCGGTGAGCTGCGCAAACATGGTGGCTCCGACGGGCGTCGATCCCGTGACCTCACGACTTTCAGTGACATCGGGCTGGGACAGAGTCCGCAGAGTCTTTAGCTACTAGGCCTCCCGGTCGGCGTCCTCGTCCGAATTGCCGAGCACGATCGAGGGGCACCTCGACCTCGACCTCAAGGAGCCTTCTAGCCAGTTGGACTTGTTCGTGACCCGCTCCCCACCACGGAAAGATCCAGGGCCACATCCTGCGGCCCATCCACGACAGGATTGTCACCATCGATCCAGGCAGGGAAGGGCTCCACCGTGTAGCCGGCCAGAGCGTTCGCGGCGTCGTCTGATCCGACGTAGTTCTTGAGCATGATAAAAAACGCGATCGGGTAAGTCTGGCCGGGCTGAACGGTCGTGCTGTTCGACCGGATGGTGAGGCCGAGGTTTCCGGCTTCGTCCTCCAGATCGCAGTACGTTCCCGAATCGATCGCCAGCATGATCCCTCGTTGCTCGGACCGCGTGATGCTTATGGCCACGGACACTCGAACGGGTACGCTCGATCTATTCATCGCCACCAAGCGTGCGGGAACTACAGCGTCCTTTGCGGGGTCGTAGCCGCATCCATCGCCGGCCGTGATCGAACTACCCGCAGTGCTCCACGGCGGATTCTCCCCTGTCTCGATCACATCGCCCACTTCGAGAACTCCTCCGACCAGATTTCCCGACTTGCTGGTGGTCGTCCAAGTGAGTGAGTGGGGAAAGTCGGCAATCGGCAGGATGAGATCCGGCGATTCCGTCCCGGTGCGAACGCGGCCCACAGCCTCCTTGAGTTCGCCGCCGCCGAGGCAGGCGGTGGCCACATCTAGTGAGAATCCGCGGTCGACGTCCTCGTCGTCGGGGATCATGGCCGAAAGCCACTCGAGCCTGACATTTGGGGGTGATGAGAGAAACCCATCGCAGGTTGGCCGACTCGCTGCGGAGAGAATGTAGCCGACACCGATCTCAGAGAGCTGGCCTGCACTGCACCTGGTCCTGAGGTAGTCGACGGGAGCAACCCGCTTCGCTCCCGATGGAGTCAGGTCGAGGATCAATTGATTCTCGGCGTGGCTGCCGGTGGCTTCTTGTTGGTCTGTCGCAGATAAGTCCAAAAACTCGGCGCAGGTGACGCTGCTCGAAAACACGAGCGGTTGCGTGCAGGCGGACAGAGACGCAATCAGACTCGCAAGAACCGCTGCGCGCGCGGAAATTCGCAGAACTGTTCTCACCGAGCCTCATTTCCGTCCGTATCGGGTTCAACAAGTCTCCTGGACCTCCATCGGGCCAGATGGAGCAGTAGTCCCGGCAAGCCGAGCAGCAGGAACGATCTCCCCAACGACACCACCGAAGCGGCCGCGACCGACAGGCCGACTCCACCCAAGAAGATGAGGAGCTCTCGATGCTGGCTGGCACTCATGTCGCCGTATTGGACGGCGACCGACGGCAAGGACGTCTGAGCGCTGGGTGAGTTCCACAGCACCCTCGAATCCTCTACCTGATCTATCCCGCCCGGGAGCTTCGACGTGCTCCCCTCAGTCGACAGCCGTTCGGAGTTCACCGTGCTGACGTCCTGAATCGTTCTCCGCACCCGAACCACAGTCTCGGCGTTCGCGCTCGTCGAGATGATGCTCATATCGGGGAAAGTGAACGTTCTCCGATCGTCGCCTTCGGACCAAAAAGCAGATCCGTCGAAGTCGCACGTGAACGAGTTCCAGAAGGCGTCGTATGTCCGCGTCTCGCCGTCGTCACTTTTTATTGACTCGGACCCTGGGGCCAGCGGGTAGAAGACTCGGGGCTGGAGGGTTGTGTACCGCAACCCATAGGCCACGTCTCCCGGAGTCGCGTACTGATCTCCGCTTGACGGGCTCACCCTGTCCGCGTTGGCCTCGCTGACGCTCCCTGTGAGGTAGTTCAAGACGGCGGCCTTCTCGGCATCGGTGAGTGCCGAGTAGTCGAGGTTGCGATCGATGGAGATCGACGGCTCATCGCAAGACTCCAGGCCCTCTGCGAGCGGGCCGAGCAGCACAACCGTTTGACCGTACCTGGAGTTCTCGTCTGCCCGACGCTCGGCGGTTTCTGCCGCTGCTCGATCGATTGCGGTCGTCTCGAAGTTGACCGTCTTCCTGTCTCCTTGTTCCGCACCTTCCTGCGCAACACCGAAGGTGAGTTCGAAGTAGACGCGCTCCAGGTCCGTAGAGGATGGATCGACGTCCACAATCTTGGTCACGACGTCGGCAGCGACCATGGCGTCGTTGTCGACTATCGCGAGGAGGGACGGCTGCGATGCGTTGGCCGGATCGCTCGTTGTCAGCGCATCGAGCGCAGGCGCGATGAGGAAGATCCAGCTCAGCACCCCGAGCACTGCGGCGCCGAGAGTTTTTATCCAGAAGTGCATGGGTCCGCCGGTTCTTCTCCGGCCATACGACGGAACGCGAGCCTACGGCTGAGAGCGTCGGTGACACGCCTTCCGAGCGAGAGCACCAGGGTTCCGAGGAATGCCAGTCCCGTCCCGAGAACGAGCATCTGCGATTGATGCTCGGTATCGTCCGATGTCGCTGTGAAGACCGCGACCTCCTTGTTCAGGACGAGGGTCGATTTCTCGCGGTAGTTCCAAGCGGACCAGTTATCTCTGAACTCGGTGGACGCGGAATTTGAGTAGTCGGGCGGGTCGCCGAGAGAGACGACGGACAGCCCGGGGCGCCGCACGAATGTGACAGTCCGATCGATGTAGGCGTAGTTCGTATCGGATGCAAAGGAGAAAGTCTCCGAGACTGTCGGGAATGTGAAAGTCCTCTGACCCTGCTGCATCCGCCAGAAGGCCTCCGGTTCGAAACTGCACGCGAAGCTGAATTGACGGGCGTCCACCTCCACAGTTGTTTTGGCTCCAGATGTCGTTGAGTGAGTGCGCGAGTCTGGTGCGGACGAGGCAGAGGTCACCCGCACGTAGGTCTGCTCCGAGGCCGCGAGGTTCGCTTCCTCCTCCGACATCACTTGATTTCCAACATCGGCCTTGAGCAGGCCATGTGAGGGTGCGTAGAGCTGGAACCTCACGACCGCGGTCTGCTCATCGGAGCTCAGCGCATCGAAGGCCACGGGTGATTCGTCCCAATGCGTACCGTTGCCGTAGCACGTGCGCAAAGCCTTGATCATCGGTCCCGCGAGGACGAAAGAGGCGCCATCGGGATCGGTGGTGCTGGCCCAAAAGCGCAGCACGACAGTGTCATCCACGGCAGGGTCGATAACCCGGTCCGACTGCACCCAACCCCAGCCAGCGCCGTCCTTCTGCTCGAGCACCAGGGCAATGAGGTTGCCGTCTGTGATATTCGGGGAAGTCTGCGGCACCAGCGTCTGCCAGCCGGTGAAGCCGCACACCGCAATTCCCGCGGCGGTCAGTACGGCGACGCCAACCGTCACGGTTCTGTCCAACCAGACGGGAGTCACGCCGACATACTATCGAAGTGACTAGTCCTCGCGATTCTGCTGACGACAGTGGCTCCGACGGGCGTCGATCCCGTGACCTCACGATTTTCAGGCGTGCCGTTGACGCTGCGGCGCGCGTATGGAATCTGCCGATTCGCGTCCAACCGGATGCGTTCGCCCGTACAAGACGAAGTCGGGCCAGTTCGTCCGCTGCCAGTCTCGCGTTCGGTCGGCGTGCCCTTCGTGCGCGGAGTTGTACCGGGGTGACTGGGCGGCGATAGCGCGCTCTGGGGTGTTCGATTCGGACGTCACGCGGTTCCGCTTCTACCTACTGACTCTCACGGCCCCGTCGTTCGGGCGGGTGCATCGTGTGCCGCGTTCGGAGTCGTCGCGGTTGAAGCGGTGTGGGTGCGGGGCCACGCACACGGTGCGCGACGCGGGTCTGAAAGGAGTTCCGCTCGATCCGGTGTCCTATGACTACGCGGGGCAGGTGGCCTGGAATCGTGATGCCGGGGTGCTGTGGGATCGCACCCGCAGACGGGTCCGTGATCGCTGGGATTCCGTCGAGTTCTTCCTGGTGCGCGAGTGGCAAGAGCGAGGGGTTCTGCATCTGCACGTCATCGTGCGCATCGATCGGCTCGAGTCACCGGAGCCGGTCGCGCTGCGGGAGGCCGCGCGCACAGCGGAGGCGGCGTCGAAGGTGGACGGGACGGTCGTCGGGTGGGGTGACCAGGCTGACGCCAAAGCATTTCGCGCGGACGGCGACGGTGCAAAGACGATTTGGTACCTCTCGAAGGCGCTGAACTACGTCATGAAGGACACCGCTCTGGCGGCGATGGGAGGCGCCGGGAGCAACCTCGCGTGGGTGCATCTGACCGAGCTGGGCCGGGCCGCGCGGGCGATGCGCTGTTCCCCGGACTGCGTGCCCTCGGAGTGCGGCAGTCGCGTGCACGACCGTTACGGTTCCCGCTCTCATGTATTGAGTGCGTCCCGTCAGACTCGGCACCGCGCGGGATGGTCATTCACTGGTCTGACACGCAAGATTCAGCGGACCCTTCGGGCAGCCTGGGCGGCGGCGAGGGCGCAGGACGCGCCAGCGGCCGAGCCGTCGCCGGCGGCAGGCGATCAGGACGGCGCTGACTCGGCTAGGTCGTCCCTGAATCACCGGATCGATGTGGCCCGTTCTGCGGTGCTGCCGTGATGTCGAGAGGGGGTGATCGATATGGCTGCTGCTGACTGTGGAATGTGTGAGGCGTTGGGCTACCGCTCGTGCGACGTGTGCGGGAATCCGGTGTTCCCGCAGAACCTTCGCGATAGTCCTGCGGGGCGTGAGCTCTGTGGGTACTGCATACCTGACCTGAATCGATAGGGAGGGCATCGCACCGATAGCCAGAGGCACCGCCCCGGGAGAGGCGGGCGTCAACCCCGTAGTCCGTGGATGCGTAGCAGGGTTGACGCCCGTAGCGGAGGGGTGATGCTGGCGGCGGCGGTGCGATGCCCGGGCTGGTCTTGTTGAGGCGAACGGCGGAGTCGACTGGAAGGCCGTAACGTGTGGTCATGCAACCTGAGATCGAAGGCTTTCTGACCGAGCCGAAGCGTACAGCGGGAGGCTCGCCTCGCAAAGGTCGGCTGACGCTACCCGACGTCCAGTGGACAGGAGTTGCGGATGAGGCGTTCGCCACTATCACTCTCACGATCGAAGAAATCGCTGATGCTGCTGAATCCAACTTGATTTGGACGGACCAGTCGGTCCAGCGCGGCATAGTCCCGTCGGCTGACGCGGCGACGCCTCGTGAACTCTCAGTAGGCGACGGGTACCCAGATTCGCGCTACGTCTTCGATGCGGCGAATGCGGATCGGATAGTAGAGAAGCTGCTTTACGGAGAGCGGCTGTTTCTTAATCCGCTCGTCTGGAACCTCCGTCCGAGGGAATTCGAGGCCTACTGGGACGATGACAGCGCCGAGATCTCTCTGTTTAGCGGCAAGGTTCATCTCCCCGATTCCCACCACCGCCACCAAGCGATAGTTAAGGCAGTGCGGTCCTACCGGGAGCATCCGAGCAGCTTCCCTAAATTCTCACTCGATCGGCAGTTCAAGGTCGAGCTCTATTTTCTAGACAGAGAAGACGAGGGAAACTATTTCTTCGACAAGAATCAGCGTCCTAAGCCGACAGCACTGTCTAAGGCGTACGACCTGACCACCCAAGATGATCTGTCCACCCTCGCAAAACGAGTTCTGGATCGATCTCCAAACTTGGACTCTGGGGTCAATCGGGTTACTGATCGCGTCTCGAAGAGCGCCCCCCATTTCATGACACTCTCAACCCTCCGCGAAATGATGAGGATTTTCGCCGGGACTGACGAAGTCGAAGAAACTGAGCTCGACGGTCTCGCTTCGATCGCAGCAGATTTTCTTGGGCTGCTGACCGATGTTCGGCCCGAACTTCGTACGAGCACTCCTCATTCGCAGAGGGACAGTTCACTTGCTTCGTCGGGTGTGATGATGCTGGCGTACGCCGGTCTTCTGCGAGATTATTCGAATGATCTCACCAAAACGGGTTCGGTTGCGGGAAAGCGACTATGGAAAGAGCGCCTCGCCAAACTCGCGCCGGTGAATGTTTACAAGCAAGGAACCTGGTCCGGCGACTACATGGACCGGGACAACCCGCTGTGGGTGGACCTCGGCATCACGAAGCCCAATCCTGATACCGGGAAGCTAACCATCGTCAATACCGGCGGTAGTCGCTCCCAAGCCACCCGTGCGCTGCGCGCGCGTGTAGAGCAATGACCTCCACACGGGACACGCGGTCCCTGCTTGCGGGGAGGTCCAGCGCACCCCTCGACGAAGGAGACATTCGGCGAGCGGTCGGCACGCTTGTCGGCTTGGATGACCAGGTGCCGTATCGTCCGGAACCGGACGGACATACTCGGTTCGTTATTGAGGACGACGGCACCGGGCACGACTATGGAATCGTGGTCATCGGAAGTGACGTCTATCCGGGGTTAGGCATGGCAGACCCGAACAGTGCGCTATCGATGCAAACTGCGCTCGCTCACGAGATCGTTCATTTCCACCGATGGTTGAACCACACGGAGTTGCCGCTGGGTGTGCACACGCACCTCGATGAAGCAATGACCAGCCTGGAAGCCGTGCTCCGCTTCCCGCGGCTGTCTCCCCACGAAGCCCAGACCCTCGTGCGTGATGCGCTATTCCGTCTTAGCCAGCATTGGGCCGAATTAGAAGCGGCGCAGCCGCGCCCTTGATCTAGTAGGGGAAATTTCGGGAGCCCCCGCCTCATCAGACCGTTAGTGGTGCAAGACGCGCGATGACCTCGTCGGCGATGTGCTCGGGAACCACCCAATAGAGTTCGCCAGTTCCGGTAGTGATCACGAGGTCAGTCGACTCGCCCCACGGCACGACGACCCGCTCGTACGGGCCGCCCTCCATAAGTCTCAGGCCGAGCACGTCGATCTCTCGGTCGCCCACGATTCCCATGCTGGGGACGAACCTCAGATGACCAGGGCTGATCTTGCACACGCCGGTGCTCCACTCGGTCCCGATGTTCTGCACGCGACTATCGAAAGCGCGGATGCCGCACCTCACCTTGTCCTCGGCGATGAGCCGCCGATCGGTGCGTCTGCCTTTGGGAGCGAGGTCGGGCATCAAGAACATCAAGAAGCCGCCGATGATCTCGAGAAGGATGCTCATGCTGGAATTCCTAGTGCTCGTCCTCGAGCGGCAACGGGTTCTGGGCCCAACGGTTAATGGTGCTGAGACCTACGCCAAGAAGTTGTGCCGTGTCGCGCTGTGTGTAGTTCATCCTCGTGAGGGCGAACTCTGCGATCACGCGCTCCCAGCGGTGGTAGTTGCGACGATAGGTACCAAGTCCGCTCAAGGTCCGCCGAAACCTGCGGTCGGCTTCAGCGTCGTATTCCGCGATCACTTCATCGTGTCCGTGCTCGTAGGCCTGTCGGCCCACTTCTTCGAGCTTCTTGTCGTCGATGTAATCGGCCACAGCTCGGAGCTGTTCGGAGAGCTCTCGAAGACGAATCCCAACGTCGCGCCACTGCAATCCGTCGACCGCCAACTCAAGGGCGTCGTCCTCGGGTTCCACTTTGTCCGCCATGCCGCAAGAGTAGCCGCGACTAACGACTCACGCGACACGTTCGCGAACGCGAACAAGCGTGCTACATTTTGTACATGTTCGCGAACGTGAACAGAAATGAGGACGAGTGACGACGGTGGGGGAGCTGTACGACCGCTACCGTCCCCTCATCCTCAGCAACATCTCACCGGGCACGGGCCGCGCCTACACCTATGCCTGGGGCAAGCGGGTGGGGCCGACGTTCGGCGCACGCGAGATTGAGCAGATCAGCACGCTCGAGGTCGAGCTGGCGGTCGCGTCCTGGTCGGGCGCGTACTCCACGCGCGTCGATGCGCTCAGTCTGCTGTCGCGGATCTGCCGCACGGCGATCAAGGGCGGGATCATCCCGACGAATCCATGCGTGGGTGTCGAGCGTCCCCGCACACAAGACAGCGACCCCACGTCGCGGGCGCTGAACCTCGAGCAGATCGACGTGCTGCTCGAGGCGCTGCCGCAGAGCGGCCCCTATCGCCGTTTCGTGCTCGCCATGCTCTACACAGGCTGCCGCCTAGGCGAGATAGCCGCACTCCGTCCCGCCGACATCGACTGGGCGACGAACACGATCAACATCAGCCGCACAGCCTCGCCGGGCTTGACCGGGCAACTTCTGATCGGGCCGACGAAGGGTCGCCGCGTTCGCGCCGTCCCGCTGGCCGCTCCGTTCGCGCCCATCGTCCGCGAGGCAGAGGACGGCAAGGAGCCCTTTAGCTGGCTATTTCCCGGCCCTCGTGGCGGCACGATCAACTCGAAGAACCTCAGCCGCGCGCTCGATTGGTTCACCATTCGCGAATCGATCAAGCGATTCCCACCCGACGAAGAACAGCTGCACTGGCACGACCTGCGGCACACAGCGGCGGTCATGCTCTTCCGCGCCGGGCTCTCGGCTCCCGACGTGCAGGCGATCCTGGGGCAATCGTCACTCGCCGTCACGCAGCTCTACGCCAATACTCGCAACGATGCCGCCAAGCGCGGCGCGGTCGCCCTGAGTGACTTCTATCGCCCGAAATCGAGAGGTCAATCGGGAGGGGGTGAGGAAGCCGCAAAAACGGGCTCTGACCTGGATATTTAGTGGTGGCTCCGACGGGCGTCGATCCCGTGACCTCACGATTTTCAGTCGTGCGCTCTACCAACTGAGCTACAGAGCCGTTCCAAGCGCGACCGCTCGAGAGAAGTCGAACTTTTGCGACCCTGACCGGACTTGAACCGGCGACCTCCGCCGTGACAGGGCGGCGCGCTAACCAACTGCGCTACAGGGCCTAGCTATTTCAATTGTGCTACTTGGTAGTTCTGCGTGACCCCAACGGGATTCGAACCCGTGCTGCCGCCGTGAAAGGGCGGTGTCCTAGGCCACTAAACGATGGGGCCTCGAGGTCCAGGACTTCTTGGCTACCGAGGGTCAAGCATAAGGGGGGCGGCGGCAAATGCCAAACGCGCGGGCAATCCGCGAAAGTGCGCGGATGTCCGAGGCATCCGGCCCACCCGGAGGTAGTTTCAAGCTGCAATTGAGGGTTTTGCTGGGCAATCCCGCAGCGCGTTGCTACTGTTAGCAATGTTAACAGTGTTACCAACGTGATTTCACGCGGGCGGACACGATTCGGGGAGCAATGGGTACGATTCACGCTGGCGGAAACGCCGGCCGCCGGGGGGCGGCGGTTTCGAAGCTGCGCATGCGCGCGGTGGCGCTCGTCGTCGCCATCGGCATGGGCGTGGCGGGCACGACTCTCGCGTCCGCTTCCGCGTCGGCTGCCGACTACCCCTCGTGGGACGACGTTGCCGCCGCCCGCAACGACGAGGCAGCGACCGCCGCGGCGGTAGAGCAGATCCAGGCCCTCATCTCCAGTCTTCAGGCCGAGGCCGCCCGCACCCAGAAGGACGCCGAGGCGAAGGCGACCATCTGGCAGGAGGCGGACAACAAGTTCCAGGCCGCGAACGCCAAGGCCGACACCCTGCAGCAGCAGGCAGATGAGGCCAGCGCGAAGGCCGCGGTCTCCGACCAGCGCTTCGGCCAGATGGCCGCCCAGATGCTGCGCGGCGGCGCCGGCGGGGGCGACATGGCCACCAACCTGCTGCTCAACTCCGGTGATGCGGACGACCTCCTCTACGGGCTCGGCATGTCGAGCAAGATCTCCGAGCAGGCCAAGGCCATCACCGATCGCGCACTGACCGCGAAGAACACGGCGCAGGCGCTCACAGACCAGGCCAACGTCGCCAAGGCCGAGCTGCAGGTGCTGAAGGCCGCTTCCGAGAAGGCTTTCAATGAGGCGAAGACTGCCGCGGATGCCGCGGGCGCAGCCCTCGCCGCCCAGCAGGAGCACGAGGCGCAGCTGCAGGCGCAGCTCAGTGTCCTCACGGAGAAGCGCGCCGCTACCGAGGCCGACTACAAGGCCGGCATCCAGGAGAAGTTCAACGCCGACGTGAACTACGGCGGCCAGATCAGCGACTCCGGGTGGGCCAAGCCCGCCGGCGGCTACATCACCTCCGTGTTCGGGTGGAGCGCCGACTACGGCAGCAAGTTCCACAAGGGCACCGACCTCGGCGCTGGCTGCGGCGCGAACATCTACGCCGCGCACGCGGGCACCGTCATCTTCGCCCTCTACGGCTGGAACGGCGGCTACGGCAACGAGATCATGATCGACCACGGCGACGGCGTCGTGACCCGCTACGGCCACATCGTCGACGGCGGCATCCTGGTCTCGAGCGGCCAGTCCGTCGGGGTCGGCACGAACATCGCGTACGTCGGCAGCACCGGCGACTCGACCGGCTGCCACCTCCACTACGAGGTCATCCTTGACGGCACGAACGTCGACCCCGTCCCCTTCATGTCAGGGCAGGGCATCACGCTTGGCTGACCGCGGTGAGGGCTCGAGGCGGTAGTGCGCGCGCACGTCCGCCCCTCGAGGGCACTCACCGTCGTCGTCTTCGCGACCCTCCTGCTCGCGCTGGGCGTCACCAGCCCTGCGTTCGCCGACGACTACCCGTCCTGGGACGACGTGCAGAACGCGCGCGCCAACGAGGCCGCCACGGCCGCGGAGGTCGACAAGATCCAGGGCTACCTGGTCACCCTCGAGTCCAAGGCCGCCGAGCTCGGCCGCGCAGCGCAGGTCAAGGGCGAGGCCTACAACGTCGCCCGCGAGCTTCTCGACGCGGCATCCAGCAAGGCCGACAGGCTTCAGGACCAAGCTCGGGATGCCGCGGCGCAGGCCCGCGAATCGACCCGTCGCGCGGGCCAGCTGGTCGCGCAGTTCGCGCGGGCCGGCGGATCGGATCTCGGCATCAGCCTGATGCTCAGCGACGACTCCGACAACCTGCTCGACACCCTCGGGACGATGACCAAGCTCACCGAGCAGTCCACGCTGATCTACGAGCGGGCGCAGCACGACAAGAACGTGGCCGCGGCGCTCTCCGACCAGGCGGGCAAGGCGGAGTCCGCGCGGAAGGAGCTCGCGGCATCCGCGCAGCAGGCCCTGGATGCGGCGAACAAGGCCTCAACCGACATGCTCGCGCAGGTCGCGGCGCAGCAGGCGGCGGCCGACCAGCTCTACGACCAGCTCGCGGCGCTCAAGGGCACCACCGCCGAGGTCGAGCGCGAGTACCTGATCGGGATCACCGACCCGCCGGACCCGCCCACGGCACCGCCGACCGGACCGAGCGACCCGGGCGGCCCGAGCTCGCCGCCCGACCCGCCCACGAACCCGCCGCCGCCCAGTTCGTCCGCGGTCGAGACCGCGATCTCCTACGCGCGCGCCCAGCTCGGCGACGCCTACGAGTACGGCGGCTCCGGCCCCGACAGCTGGGACTGCTCGGGCCTCACCAAGGCCGCCTACGCAGCGGCCGGCGTCTACATCGGCGCGCACGGCTCGACGAGCCAGTACAACTACCTCGCAGGGCTCGGCAGGCTAGTGCCGGTGAGCCAGCTGCAGCGCGGCGACCTCGTGTTCTACTCCGACGACGGCGGAGCGTCGACGTACCACACCGCCCTCTACATCGGCGGTGGGCAGATGATCGAGGCGCAGTACGAGGGCGTCCCCGTGAAGGTGTCGAGCCTGCGGTACACCGACCTCATGTACTACGGCGCGCGCCCGACGGGCTAGTGCGGGTTGAGTAGTGCGCTCTGGCGCGCGTATCGAAACCGGGTTTCGATAAGGCCGCGGGCGGCCTACTCAACCGGCCGAGATCAGTGCCCGGCCGGCGGCACGTACGCCGCGAGACCGGCCTGGATGACGGCCTCGGCCTCGGCCGCGTCGCCCCAGCCGTCGATCTTGACCCACTTGCCGGGCTCGAGGTCTTTGTAGTGCTCGAAGAAGTGCTCGATCTCCTTCTTCGTGAACTCAGGGATGTCGCCGATGTCCTGGATGTGCGCCCAGCGCGGGTCTTTCGCCTGCACGCAGATCACCTTGGCGTCGCCGCCGCCGTCGTCCGTCATGTTGAACACGGCGACCGGGCGCACCGAGATGCCGACGCCCGGGAAGGTGGGGGCGTCCAGGAGGATGAGCGCGTCGACCGGGTCGCCGTCGAGGCCGAGGGTCTTCTCGAAGAAGCCGTAGTCGGTCGGGTAGACGAAGGTCGTGAAGAGGTAGCGGTCGAGGAACACCCGGCCGGTCTCGTGGTCGACCTCGTACTTGTTGCGGCTCCCCTGGGGGATCTCGACGATGACGTCGTAGGCGGCCATGATGTTGCTCCTATAAGTCTGCGGGGTTACTCCGGATAACGTTAGCGGATGCCCTCCGATCGCCCACGGCTCACCCCGGCAGTCGCCGACCTGCGCCGCGCGGTGCGGTCATCGCTGGTTGAGCTTGTCGAAACCAAGGGCCTCGTCCTCGTCGCCCTCAGCGGCGGCCCCGACTCCCTCGCCCTCGCCGCGGCGGCAGCGTTCGAGGCTCCCCGGGCCGGCCTCCGCGCGGGTGCGGTCATCGTCGACCACGGGCTGCAGGCGGGCTCCGCGGATGCCGCAGCTCGAGCCGCCCGCCAGGCCGCCGACCTCGGCCTCGACCCGGTCGTGGTGAAGGCCGTCACCGTCGGCGCGGAGGGGGGCCCGGAGGCCGCCGCCCGCACGGCCCGCTACTCCGCGCTCGCCGCCGTGGCCGCGGAGCTCGGCGCGGTCGCCGTGCTACTCGGCCACACCCTCGACGACCAGGCCGAGACGGTGCTGCTCGGCCTCGCCCGCGGCAGCGGCGCGGCCAGCCTGCAGGGCATGGCGGCGGTCAGCGGCCTCTACGTGCGGCCGCTGCTGGGCATCCGGCGCGCGACCACCGTGCAGGCTTGTGCCGACGCGGGGCTCGAGCCGTGGCTGGATCCGCAGAACGACGACGGGGCGTACTCGCGCGTGCGCGTGCGGCGGACCGCGCTGCCCGTGCTCGAGCAGGAGCTCGGCCCGGGTATCCCGGAAGCCCTTGCCCGCACTGCGGAGCAGCTGCGCGAGGACGCGGAGGCTCTCGACCACTTCGCGGAAGAGATCGCGGAGGACCTCGCCGAGCACTCGGAGGCCGGCATCTCGCTGCCGGTGCGCTCGCTCGAGGTGCAGCCCGCGGCTCTGCGGCAGCGGCTGATCCGGCTCGTCGTCGCGAGCGAGTTCCACGTGTCCCTCAGCCGCGCGCAGACCCTCGAGGTCGCTCGGCTCGTCACCGACTGGCACGGCCAGGGGCCGATCGACCTGCCGGGGTTCACGGCGGCGCGCGCGGGCAGCTGGATCCGTCTCGCGGCCGCGGGTACGGATGCGGCCTCCGCCGAACTGGTGGTCGAGTAGGCCGTCCATGGCCGTATCGAAACCAAGTGGGCACCCGGTTTCGATACGCGCGCCAGAGCGCACTACTCAACCCGCCTTAGGGTGGACGCATGGAACTGAGCGACGTGCAGGACGACATCACGGAGCTGCTGATCACCGAGCAGCAGATCCAGGAGAAGATCGCGGAGCTCGCCCGGCGCATCGAGGCCGACTACGCGGGGGAGCGGGTGCTGCTCGTGGCCGTGCTCAAGGGCGCGGTCATGGTCATGGCCGACGTGGCACGCGAGCTCAAGATGCACGTGGACCTCGACTTCATGGCGGTCTCGTCGTACGGCGCGAGCACCGAGTCGAGCGGCGTCGTGCGCATCCTGAAGGACCTCGACGCCGACCTCGCCGGCCGGCACGTGATCATCGTCGAGGACATCATCGACTCGGGCCTCACCCTCGCGTGGCTGCGGGCGAACCTGGAGAGCCGCAGTCCCGCGAGCCTCGAGATCCTCGCGCTGCTGCGCAAGCCGGATGCCGCGAAGGTGGAGGTCGACGTGAAGTACTTCGGCTTCGACATCCCGAACGCGTTCGTCGTCGGCTACGGGCTGGACTACGCGGAGAAGTACCGCAACCTCCGAGGGGTCGCGGTACTCGCTCCGCACGTGTACCAGTAGCGCCGCCTAGGCGGCCAGGACGACGTCCCGCGCCCGCACCTTCGGCATGGTGAGCGCGAGTCCGCCCGCAAGAACGTAGGCGCCCACCGTCACCCATAGCCCAGCGGTGACACCGCCGATCGGCGCCCCGCCGTCCGCGAGGATGCCGAAGTACACCGCCCCCGCGAGCGCGACCCCGAGCACCATGCCGACCTGGCCGAGCGTCGTGAGCGTGCCGGATGCCGCGCCGGCCGACTCGGTCGGCACGGTGGCGAGCGTGCTCTCCATCTGGGGCATGATCAGGATCATCATCCCGACGCCCGCGAGCGTGAGCGGCGCGACCAGGTGCCAGCCCGACAGCCCCTCGCCGAGTGACCGGACGAGCAGCATGGTCCACGCGAAGGCGGCGGCCTGGACGATCCCGCCGACCAGCACCGCTGTGCGGCCAAGCTTCTTGGACGTGAACATCGCGAGCGGCGTCGCGAGCATCGAGCCGACCGCGATCGGCAGGATGGTGAGCCCGGCGGCGAGCGGGGTGAAGCCGAGCGCCTGCTGAACGTAGAAGATCAGGATGAGCGCGTAGCTGCCGTTGCCGACCGACGAGACGACCTGCACGGCGAGGCCGCTGCTGAACCCGCGGTCGTGGAAGAGCGCGAGCGGCAGCAGGGCCGACCCGTCCGCGGCGAGCTTGCGCCGCTGCTGGCGCACGAACAGCGCGAGGACGAACGGGGCGGCGGCGAGCATCGCCCAGATCCACCAGGGCCAGCCTGCCTGCCGCCCGTCGGTGAGCGGGAACACGACGAGGAAGACGGTTGCCGCTCCCAGCAGCACACCCAGCGGGTCGAGCTTCAGCGGGTGCTCCGACTTGCTGTTCGGCACGACCAGAACTGCGGCGATGATCAGCAGGATGCCCACCGGCACGTTCACGAGGAAGATGCTGCGCCACCCGAGACCGGCGACATCGGCGGTCACGAGCGAGCCGCCGATGAGCAGGCCCGAGACGGCGCCGAGGGCACTGAGCGCCCCGATGATGCCGAACACCGGGCCGCGCTCGTGCGGCGCGAACATGACCTGCACGCTCGAGAGCACCTGCGGCACCATGATCCCCGCGAATGCGCCCTGCAGCACGCGGGTGGCGACGAGCATGTCCCCGGTCACCGCCCACGACGCGACGAGCGACGCGAGGGTGAAGCCCGCCGCGCCGATCACGAAGACGCGGCGCCGGCCGAAGATGTCGCCGAGGCGGCCGCCGGTGATGAGCAGGGTGGCGAACGCGACGACGTAGCCCGCCAGGGTCCACTCGAGCTGCGCGGGGTTCGCGCCCAGGTCGGCGCCGATGGCGGGCAAGGCGACGTTGGTGATGGTGGAGTCCACCAGGTCCATGAACATGGCGACCATCAGGATGATCGTCGCGGCGAGCCGGTGCTTCATGATCTCTTCCTCTCGTTACAGGTGCGTACGGTGTACGCACCCTGTTGCGTACACCGTACGCACCCCGTTAGGCTCGTGTCAACATGAACGACGAAACTCCGAGCTGGGCGGCGGCCGCCTGGGGCCAGCGCTCCGGCCAGCGCACCGAGGGGCTCAGCACCGAGCGCATCGTCGCGGCCGCGATCGAGCTCGCTGACCGCGAGGGGCTCGCCGGCCTCTCGATCCGCAAGCTCGGCCAGCACCTCGGCGCCGGCACGATGGCCGCCTACCGGCATGTCCAGTCACGGGAGGACCTGGTCATCCTCATGGTCGACGTCGCGCTCGGCCCGCCGCCCGCCGACATCCGCCGCGCGGCCTCCTGGCAGGAGGGGCTCGAGCGCTGGGCATCCGGGATGTCTCTTCGCTACGGCACCCACCCGTGGCTCATCGACGCGGCCATCACCGGATTCCCCGCCACCCCGAACAAGGCGCTGTGGCTCGAGTACGTGCTGCAGGTGCTCGCTGCGACGGGCCTCGATACGCAGCGGATGCTCGACGCCGCCCTCCTCGTCGACGGGCACGCGCGCAACACGGCGTACCTGGTGCGGGAGCTCGGCCGCTCCGGTGCGGCCCCCTCGACCGCCTGGCTCGTGCCGCTGCTCGACCCGGAGCAGTTCCCGCAGCTCTCGCGCGTGCTCGTGAGCGGCGAGCTCGAGGACGAGACCGAGCAGACCATCGACTTCGGGCTGGCCCGGATCATCGCGGGGCTCGAGGCCCTGGTGGACGGCTAGCGCCACACCGCTACTGGGGGTGCGCCTGCGGCGAACATCCAGATGGCTCGCAGCGCGGTACCGGTAGCCTTACAGGACGTTTCTCCAGCAGGAAGGTCGGGGGCCTGACAGCCCCGAAACATCATGGACTTCAAGCGCATCTTTCGTGGCCCGATCGTCTACATCGTGCTCGCCATCGCGGCCGTGTGGATCGGCACGACCCTCCTGACCGGAAGCGGATTCAAGGAGGTCTCCACCCAGGAGGGCCTCGACCTGCTCAAGGGCTCGACCGTCGAGTCGGCCAAGATCGTCGACGGCGAGCAGCGCGTCGACCTCACGCTCACCAAGGCCGACGGCGACAACGGCAAGCAGGTGCAGTTCTACTACGTGGCCCCGCGCGGCACGGAGGTCGTCGCGGCGATCAACGGCGCCGACCTCAAGGACTTCGACGACGAGGTTCCGCAGACCAACTTCTTCACGCAGCTCATCGGCATCCTGCTGCCGTTCCTCATCATCGGCGTGATCTTCTACTTCCTCCTCTCCCGCATGCAGGGCGGCGGCAACCGCGTCATGCAGTTCGGCAAGTCGAAGGCCAAGCTCGTCGGCAAGGAGGCCCCGAAGGTCACCTTCGCGGATGTCGCCGGCGCCGACGAGGCCATCGAGGAGCTCGAGGAGATCAAGGACTTCCTGAAGGAGCCCGCGAAGTTCCTCGCCGTGGGCGCCCGCATCCCGAAGGGCGTGCTGCTGTACGGCCCTCCCGGAACCGGCAAGACCCTCCTCGCCCGCGCGACCGCCGGTGAGGCCGGCGTGCCGTTCTACACGATCTCGGGCTCCGACTTCGTCGAGATGTTCGTGGGTGTCGGCGCGAGCCGCGTGCGCGACCTCTTCGACCAGGCCAAGCAGAACTCCCCGGCCATCATCTTCATCGACGAGATCGACGCCGTCGGCCGCCACCGCGGTGCCGGCATCGGCGGCGGCAACGACGAGCGCGAGCAGACCCTCAACCAGCTGCTCGTCGAGATGGACGGCTTCGACGTCAAGACCAACGTCATCCTCATCGCCGCGACCAACCGGCCCGATGTGCTCGACCCCGCCCTGCTCCGCCCGGGCCGCTTCGACCGCCAGATCGGCGTCGACTCGCCAGACCTGCAGGGTCGCAGGCAGATCCTCGAGGTGCACGCCAAGGGCAAGCCCATGGCCGATGGCGTCGATCTTGAGGTGCTCGCCCGCAAGACGCCGGGCTTCACCGGCGCCGACCTCGCGAACGTGCTCAACGAAGCCGCGTTGCTCACCGCGCGTTCGAACGCGCAGCTCATCGACAACCGCGCCCTCGACGAGGCCGTCGATCGCGTGATGGCCGGGCCGCAGCGCCGCACGCGCCTCATGAACGACAAGGAGAAGCTCATCACGGCCTACCACGAGGGCGGCCACGCCCTCGCCGCGGCGTCGATGCGCAATACCGACCCGGTAACCAAGGTCACGATCCTTCCGCGCGGTCGCGCCCTCGGTTACACGATGGTGCTGCCGCTGGAGGACAAGTACTCCATCACGCGCAACGAGCTGCTCGACCAGCTGGCTTACGCGATGGGAGGCCGGGTCGCCGAGGAGATCGTGTTCCACGACCCGACGACCGGGGCGTCCAACGACATCGAGAAGGCGACCGCGATCGCCCGCCGCATGGTCACCGAGTACGGCATGAGCACGAAGGTCGGATCGGTCAAGCTCGGCCAGGCGGCCGGCGAGCCGTTCCTCGGCCGCGACATGGGCTACACGCGCGACTTCTCCGACACGATGGCTGAGACCATCGACGAAGAGGTGCGCAAGCTCATCGAGCAGGCACACGACGAGGCCTGGCAGGTACTCAACACCAACCGGGACACCCTCGACCGCCTCGCAACCGCGCTGCTCGAGAAGGAGACGCTCGATCACGCGCAGCTGGCCGAGATCTTCAAGGATGTCGAGAAGCTGCCGGAGCGCCCGCTGTGGCTCTCGAGCGATTCGCGCCCGTTGTCTGACCGGCCACCCGTGAAGGTGCCTGCGAAGCTCCCCATCGACTCGGGGATCACCGAGGGTGGTATCGAGTCCGAGACGCCGTCGACCCCCAAGCGCGCCCAGCGTCCTCGCAAGACGCCCGGCATCGCGACCGCCTAGCGCGACGGACCCATGGCCATCGACTTCGGACGCATCGAGGCGGCCGTGGCCGAGATTCTCGCCGCGATCGGCGAGGACACGGCGCGGCCGGGTCTCGCGACGACGCCGCAGCGGGTGGCCAAGGCCTACGGTGAATTCTTCTCCGGGGTCGATGTCGACCCGCTCGACCATCTCGCCGACACGGTCGAGTTCCATGCCGGAGCGGACGAGCTGAGCGAACTCGTGCTCCTGCGCGACATCGACTTCCGATCCATGTGCGAGCACCATCTGCTCCCGTTCCGGGGTGTGGCGCACATCGCGTATGTGCCGGGCCGCCGCATCGTGGGCCTCGGCAAACTACCCCGCGTCGTCGAGACTCTCGCCTCCCGTCCACAGCTGCAGGAGCGCCTCACCGAAGAGATAGCGGATGCCCTCACCGCCGGTCTCACGCCGCAGGGCGTGGTCGTGGTGCTCGATGCGGTGCACGACTGCGTCTCCGCGCGGGGAGTGCGGCAGGCCAGGAGCTCGACCGTGACCATGGCCACCCGTGGCACGCTCAGCAACCCGGTCGTCCGCGCGGAGATCATGGCGCTGATCGGCGCGGGGCATGACTGACCCCCTACGGGTTCCTCAGGTCATGGGGATCCTCAATGTCACGCCCGACTCATTCAGCGACGGAGGGCAGTTCGCCAGCCTGGAGGCGGCAATCGCCCGAGGCATCCAGCTTCGGGAGCAGGGCGCTGACCTCGTCGACGTGGGTGGCGAGTCCACCCGGCCCGGTGCCGAGCGCGTGCCGGTCGAGGAGGAGCAGGCTCGGGTCATGCCCGTGATCCGCGAGCTCGTGGCCGCCGGCGTGGCCGTGAGCGTGGACACAATGAACGCGGAAACGGCGTTCGCGGCGGCGGCGGCGGGGGCATCCGTCATCAATGACGTCTCCGGGGGTCTTGCCGACGCCGGCATGTACCGCGTCGTCGCCGAGACCGGCCTGCACTATGTCGCGATGCACTGGCGCGGCTCCCCACCGCGCGGCCAGTCGAACCCGGCCGGTCGCCCGGACCCGGCGGCATGGGCCCATGCCGTTGACGCGAGCGAGCTCGCGACCTACGACGACGTGGTCGCCGACGTGCGAAACGAGCTCAAGGCCCGCCTGGCCGAGATGATCGTCTGGGGCATCTCACCCGCGAAAGTGATACTCGACCCCGGCCTCGGCTTCGCGAAGACCCCGGAGCACAACTGGCAGTTGTTGGGCCATCTCTCCGAGCTGGCTACGCTCGGGCATCCCCTGCTGATCGGGGCGTCCCGCAAGAAGTTCCTCGCGCCATTCGCCCCGGAAGGCGCGGCGCAGCGTGACGAGGCGACCGCCGTGGTGAGCGCGCTCGCCGCCGAAGCCGGCGTCTGGGCGGTGCGCGTGCATGACGTGCCATCGACCCTCGGGGCGCTCGGAGTGTGGACCGCCTGGCAGAACGGAGGACGATCATGAACCCGCTCGACACCATCACCCTTACCGGGCTGCGCGCATCGGCATTCCACGGCGTGCTCGAGCATGAGCGCCGCGATGGCCAGGAGTTCATCGTCGATGTCACGGTGCACCTCAAGCTCAACGAAGCGGCCGCGGCCGACGACCTCGCGCTGACCATCCACTATGGGGAGCTGGCCGAAGAGGTCGTCGCCGCCGTGGAGAGCGACCCGGTCGACCTCATCGAGACCGTCGCCGAGCGCGTTGCACAGGTCGTGCTCGCTCACCGGGCGGCCGTTGTCGTCAGCGTGACGGTGCACAAGCCCCATGCCCCGATCGCCGTGCCGTTCGACGACGTTTCGGTCACGATCACGCGCGGGCGGCCCGAACGCCTCCAGGCGGCCGGGTTCATGATCGACCCGGAGGGCCGCCCGTGATCCGCGATTCCCGCATGCGCGTCGAGCTGCCCGCAGTGCTCTCGCTCGGCAGCAACCTGGGCGACCGGGAAGCGACCATCCGTGCCGCGGTCCGGGACATTTCCGCGCTGCCGGGTGTCGTGGTGATGAAGACCTCCGGCCTCGTCGAAACTCCCGCGCTCAAGCCCGAGGGCGTCGACGCGGATGCCCCGGCCTACCTCAACGCGGTGGTCGAGGTCCGCTCGGCGCTCGACCCGCGTGCGCTGCTCGCGGCACTCAATGGAATCGAGCGCGCCCACGGTCGCGTGCGCGACATCCACTGGGGCGACCGCACCCTCGATATCGACATCGTGAGCTTCGCCTCACTACGTATCGACTCGCCCGAGCTCACCCTCCCGCACCCTCGCGCAGCGGAGCGCGTCTTCGTGCTCGAGCCCTGGCTGGAGATCGAGCCGAATGCCATCCTCCCCGGCTTCGGCCGGGTGGATGACCTGCTCGCCGTCATGGGGGAGCACGCGACCCCGTACCCAGCGGAGCCACTACTGTGACCCGCACGAAGCCGCTCCATCTCGTGCTGCTCGCGGTGCTCGGCGGCGGCCTGACCTGGTTACTGGAGAACGCGCTCGCGGCATCAGGGCGGGCCGTGCTCATCCCGCCCTTCACTCTCGCGGTCGCCCTCGTGCTCATCGGGGTCATCATCGTCGTGATGGCCCTGCCGGTGCGCCGTGTCTCGCGCGGGGTGCCGAATGCGCGCATCGACCCGTTCTATGCGACGCGAGTCGTGATGCTCGCGAAGGCCTCGAGCCTGGGCGGCGCGCTGCTTGCCGGAGGTGGCCTTGGCATCGGCGGCTACCTGCTGAGCCGCTCGGTGCTGCCAGCGGTAGGCTCGGTCACGATGGCGTTTGCGGCGGCCGTCGGGGCGATCTCGCTCCTCGCCGCGGGCCTGATCGCCGAACACATGTGCATGATTCCCCCGGATGACGACGAGAAGCAAGACAACCGCCCCGAGCATCGAGGAACAGCGTGAGCACCCGTCTCGAACTGCCTGACATCGAGTGGCGCCGCGTGTCCCCGAAGTATGTCGTCGTCGACTTCTTCGGCACCCTGATCTTCGCCGTCATCGTCGTGGCCGCGACCTCGGTGCCGGCCTTCCTCACGAAGAACGCGTTACTCTGGGCGATTCCCGCCTCTCTCGCGGTCATCTTCATCATCACTCTCGCGCTCACGCCCCGGCGGGTGCGTGCCCTCGGCTACCAGCTGCGCGCAGACGACCTCCTCTTTCGCAAGGGACTCATGTTCCAGCGCTTCGTCGCGGTGCCATACGGCCGCATGCAGCTCGTCGACATCAACCGCGGTCCGCTCGATCGGGCGGTCGGGCTCAGCGAACTCAAGTTCGTGACGGCCGCGGCGGCGTCCGGTGTGGTCATCCCCGGCCTGCCCGAAACGGTCGCCGAGGAGTTGAGAGACAAGCTCGTTGCGCTTGCGGAGACCCGCAGGGCCGGCTTGTGAGCGAGCAGAAGCCGAAAGCCCCAGCTGAGAACATCAGCACCGGCGCCCGCCTCGCTGACAGTGAGTGGCATCGGCTTCACCCCGCGACCCCGCTGCTCAAGGGCGGCATCGCCTTCGTCGCCATCCTCGGCATCATCATCGTTAACCTCCGCGACGTCGTGATCAACATCGTCATCGGTGGGAGCCCCGGCGACGAGTACGACCCCTTCGTGTGGATTATCGAGCATGACTACGCCGGCCTCATCATCCTGGCGATCATCGGCGGGCTGCTGCTGTTCATCGCGGGGTTCTACGTCTCGTGGCGCATGCACACCTTCCGCATCACAGAGGAACAGGTGGAGGTGCGCAGCGGCATCCTGTTCCGCACCAACCGTCGCGGGCGGCTCGACCGCATCCAGGGCATCAACATCGTGCGGCCGTTCCTCGCGCGGCTGTTCGGCGCCGCCAAGCTCGAGATCAACGTGGCCGGACAGGATGCCAACGTGCAGCTCGCCTACCTCGCATCGGGCGCGGCGGACGAGTTGCGGCGGGAGATCCTGCTGCTCGCGTCTGGCACCTCCCCTACTGCACGGACGGCCGATGCTGACGCATCGTCCGTAACCGGCAGCGGGGGCCCAGCCGAGGCCGCATCCGAGACCGCGAAGGTCGGCGGCATCATCGAGCAGCGAGTCACCGAGCTGCTCGCTCCCGAGCTGGCACCGGATGCCGCGCAGCCCGATTCGGTTGTGCAGATGCACCTCGGCCGCCTCGTCGGGTCACTGGTGCTGAGCGGCTTCACCGTCTTCCTGGTCGTGGGCGTCATCCTGTCGATCGTGACCATCACCGTCACGCGGGAGTACTTCTTCCTGTTCGGCTTCCTGCCGGCGATCATCGGCATGGGCAGCTACTACGTCTCCAAGTTCACGCGGTCGCTGCGGTACAGCATCGCGTCGACGCCCGACGGCGTCCGTGTCGGGTTCGGGTTGCTCTCGACGAGCAACGAGACCCTGCCGCCCGGTCGCATCCACGCCGTGCAGGTCGGCCAGCCGCTGCTGTGGCGCCCGGCCGGTTGGTGGGAGATCAAGATCAGCCGTGCGTCGACGTCGTCGGCGAAAGGCGCCGCCGGCCAGGCGAACACCACGATCCTTCCGGTCGGCAACCTCGCCGACGTCAAGAAGGTGCTCGAGCTTGTGTTGCCCGGCCTGATCGACGCCGAAGGGATCGGGCTGCTCGAGCGCGGGCTCACGTCGCGGGGTGGGGACGACGGTTTCGTGAACTCCCCGCCGCGGGCGCGGGTGCTCCGCTGGTTCTCGGTGCGACGCAACGGGTTCGCCATCGTCCCCGGGGCGGTTCTGCTGCGCCGCGGTGCGATCTGGCGCGAACTGGTCGTTGTCCCGCAGGCGCGGATGCAGAGCGTCGCCATGCACCAGGGGCCGCTCCTGCGCTGGCTGCGCCTGGCATCGCTGCGGCTGCACACCGTTGCCGGGCCGGTCATCCCGCGCCTCGGTGCCGTCGACGCCGACGAGGCCGCGCGATTCTTCCGTGATGTGGCGGATGCCGCGGTCCGCTCGGCCGGCGCAGACACTAGTCACCGCTGGCGCAGCACACCCACCGCCCGCCTGATGCCCAGTGACTAGCCAGTCCGGTCGGCTTGGCATCGGGATCATCGGCGCGGGACGCGTCGGGCCTGTGCTCGGTGCCGCCCTCGCAGGCGCCGGGCACGCGCTCGTGGGCATCGCGGCGGTGAGTGAGCGCAACCGCGAGCGAGCGCGGGCGATGCTGCCCGACGTGCCGATCCTCGACATCCCGGCGGTCATCGAGCGCAGTGAACTCGTCATCCTCGCCATCCCGGAGGGCGAGATCGAGTCCCTCGTCGCCGGCCTTGCGGCAACCGGTGCCTGGCAGCCGGGGCAGCTGCTGCTCCATACAGCTCCTGGGCTCGGCTACTCAGTGCTCGCCCCGGCGACGGCGGCGGGCGCGATACCGCTGGCCGTGCATCCGGCGATGGTATTCACGGGAACCTCGCTGGATCTGGTGCGACTGCGGGAGAGCTACTGCGCCGTGACCGCGCCGACTCCCGTGCTGCCCATCGGGCAGGCGCTCGTCGTGGAGATGGGCGCCGAACCGGTCGTGATCGCCGAGGCCGACCGGGCCGCGTATGCCGAGGCCATCGCGACCGCGACGAGCTTCTCCGCCTCCATCGTTGGCCAGGCCGTCGAACTGCTCGCCAGGCTCGGCGTCGAGTACCCCGGTGCCGTGATCGCTCCACTCGTGCGCTCGTCGGTCGAGACGGCGCTCGCCTCCGCGAGTCCCAGTACGATCGACCTGTCCTCGTTGGACGACCAGGAGGACCTTCCGTGAGCACTGTTCCCATTGTGATCGACACGATCGCCGGGATGCGCGAGGCCGTTGCCACTGAGCGTGCGGCAGGCCGCACCATCGCCCTCACCCCCACGCTCGGCGCCCTTCACGACGGGCACCTCGCGCACGTCGCGCGGGCGACCGAACTCGCGGACGTACGCGTCGTATCGATCTTCGTCAATCCCACCCAATTCGGCGCGAGCGAGGATCTTGACCGGTATCCGCGTACCCTCGACGCCGACCTCGCGAAGCTCGCCGCTGCCGGGGTCGACTACGTCTTCGCGCCGAGCGTCGCAGAGATGTACCCGACCGGGCCCACCGACACCGTGGTCGCGGCAGGCAAGGTCGGCACGCTCTTCGAGGGAACTGCCCGCCCCGGCCACTTCGACGGGGTGCTCACGGTCGTCGCCAAGCTCCTCGGCATCGTGACGCCCGACGTGGCCACGTTCGGCCAGAAGGATGCCCAGCAGCTGTTCCTCGTGCGCCGCATGGTCGTCGACCTCGACATCCCCGTGCGCATCGAGGCCATTGACACGGTGCGGGAGGACGACGGGCTCGCGCTCTCCAGCCGCAACCGATTCCTCGACCCGAAGGAGCGCAGGGCCGCCCGCACCCTGTCGGTCGCGCTCGAGGCGGCCGCGTCATCCGCCGACTCGGGGCTGGACGCCGCGCTCGCCGCAGCCCAGGGCGCACTCATGGGCGAATCGCTGGTCAAGCTGGACTACCTCAAGGTCGTGCATCCGCGCACCTTCCTTCCGGTCGACGACGACTACCGCGGGCCGGCGATCGCGATCATCGCGGCGCAGCTGGGCGGTACGCGACTCATTGACAACGAGATGATCTGGCTCGGCAATTAACTGGGGCGCGCGCCTCTTTGCGTAACCTGATCGTTTTCTGCTAATTTCGGACCACCCCAGCGGTATATCGGGGTTCGCCGTTAGAGAAAGACGATCCCTTGAGCACTACGCGCGCCTCCCGACTCCGCCTCCTGGTGGGTCTGGTCACGATTCCCTTGGTCCTCCTCCCCGCCGCCGCAGCCACCGCGAGTCACAATCGCGCGAGCACGGGGGACTTCTCAATCACCGGCGGCTATGCCACGTGGACTGTGGACACGGTCTGGCGGTCGTTTGACTCCGGCTCCCTGGTCGGGGAGACCGTGGGCGACACGATCGGCGTTTATGAGCTCAGCTCGGCGTCGGACGCACCGGACAGCGGCGTCTACACCGGCGTGGATCTCGAACTGAGCAGCTACGTGGACGACTTCAGCAACCCGTTGTTCGGCGTCGCCACGGAGACGATTGAGGGCGACGTTTCGTCGCTCGAGGACGGTATCTACGAGGTGTACGCCGAGACCTGCTGCCGGGTGGGCCCGGAGAACGGCGACGGTAACTTCTCGCAGTGGGTGCGTTTCACCAAGACGGCGGGCGTCTACAACGTTGCCCCCGTGTTCAACAACGCGCCGCTCTTCGACTGGCTGCCGGAAGCGGGCAACCTGGTTCTGGACTACACCGCCACGGACCCCGA
>JAODAQ010000059.1 GCA_025463515.1 Rhodoglobus sp. | reverse complement strand
ATCCCCGCCCGGCACGGCCGGGGAGGAGCCCTCCCCCAGAGCGGCGATGCGGCCGCCCGCCACCCGCAGCCAGCCGGTGCGGTCCCCCGCCGAGTCGAGCAGCCGGGTCTGGGCGAACAGGGTCTGGGCGAACAGGGTCACTCAGAGGCCCTGCCACTCCGGCTTGTGCGCGTAGACGTCGCGGTAGTACTGGGCGAGCGCGAGCCGGGAGGCCGCCGCCTCGTCGACGACGACGGTGACGTGCGGGTGCAGCTGGATCGCGGATCCGGGCAGCGACGCGGTCACCGGCCCCTCGACGGCGCCCGCGATGGCCTCCGCCTTGCCCTCGCCGAACGCGAGCAGCACGAGGTGCCGGGCGCGCAGGATGGTGCCGAGCCCCTGGGTGATGCAGTGCTGCGGCACGTCCTCGGGCGAGGCGAAGAAGCGCGCGTTGTCGCGTCGTGTCTGCTCGGTGAGGGTCTTGACTCGCGTCAGCGAGGCGAACGATGACCCGGGCTCGTTGAACCCGATGTGCCCCGTGCGGCCGATCCCGAGGATCTGCAGGTCGACGCCGCCCGCCGCCTCGATCGCGGTCTCGTAGTCCGCGCCGGCGGTCTCGATGGGGCCGCTGTCCGCCGGCACGCGCACGAGGGACGGGGTGAGCCCGAGGGGCTCGACGACCTCGCGGGTGATGACGGACCGATAGCTCTCCGGATGCCCCGGCGGCAGCCCCACGTACTCGTCGAGCG
This sequence comes from Rhodoglobus sp., assembly GCA_025463515.1. GTDB lineage: Bacteria > Actinomycetota > Actinomycetes > Actinomycetales > Microbacteriaceae > Rhodoglobus. The sequence continues at coordinate 14,977 of JAODAQ010000059.1, read as the reverse complement.
CGAACCCCCGCACCTGCGAGAGGTCGAGGCCGCGCGCGGCGAGTGCGCGCCAGGTGGTCAGGGGGGTGGATCCGGTCGCGAGCCCCAGTACCGCTCGCGGGTTGCTCCGGACGAGGTGCTCGATCGCGTCCGCCGCGATCTCGCCCGCGGCATCCGCCGACTCGACGATGACGACCTCGGCCATCAGGACACCCCCACCAGCGCGGCGCCCACAGCGGCCGCGGGGAAGTCGACGGGCACGATCGCGACGCGCTCGCTCAGCCTGGTCGAGGCGAGGAAGGCCGACTCGGCCTCCCAGGAGGCGAGCACGGCGCGAACGTCGTCGAGCAGTACCGGGCCGAGCGACGAGAGCCCGCCGCCGATGACGACGCTGTCGACGTCCACGGTCAGCACGAGCAGGCGGACTGCGGCTGCCACGTTCTCGACGAAGCGCTGCTTCACGTCGAGCGCGTGCGGGTCGCCCGCGGCGGCGGCCGCGAACAGCGCCCGCGCGGGCTTGGGGTCGTCGGTGGGCCACTGGCGCGCGATCGCGGAGCCGGAGGCGACCATCTCGAGGCACCCGCGCTGACCGCACGGGCACTCGGGGCCGTTCGGGTCCACCGGGATGTGCCCGATCTCGCCGGCCGTGCCGCGCGAGCCGCGCCACACACTGCCGTCGATGATGATGCCGGCCGCGAGCCCGGTGCCGAGGTTGAGGAACGCCATCGAGAGGTGCTCGTGCTTCTCGAGCAGGTGGAATGCGCCTAGCGCGGCGGCGTTCACGTCGTTGTCGATGCGCACCGGGCGGCCGAGGCGCTCGGAGAGCTCGGCGCCGAGCTCGAGGCCCTCGAGCCCGAGGTTCACGGCGTGGGTGACGCGGCCGGTGCCGTTGTCCACCGCTCCGGGGATACCGATGCCGATCGAGGTGAACTCCGTGATCGCCGTGCCCGTGAGGGAGGCGAGCTGGGTGACGGCGGCCACCGCGGTCTCGAGCACGGCATCCGGGCCGAAGCCGGTGGGCATCCGGACCTGCTGCACGATCTCGCCCGAGGCGGCGACGGCGACGGCGTCGGTCTTCGTGCCGCCGATGTCGAGCCCGACGCGGAGCGTGCCGGTACTGAGGAGCGTCATCCCTTCACCGCTCCGCTCACCAGGCCCGACGTGAGCCGGCCCTGCACGATGAGGAAGAAGATGATGACCGGCACCGCGACGAGCGTCGACGCGGCCATGACCTGGCCCCAGTCGGTCTCGCGCGTGGCCGAGGCCTGCACGAAGCCTCGCAGCCAGAGCGGGAGGGTCTGCGCCGCCTCGGAGGGCAGCAGGACGAGGGCGACCGTGAACTCGTTCCACGCCTGCAGGAAGGCATAGACCCCGGATGCCACGAGCCCGGGTGCGAGCAAGGGGAACGTGATGCGCATGAAGGCTCCGAAGCGGCTGAGGCCGTCGACCATCGCTGCTTCCTCGAGGTCGGCGGGAACGCCCGCGACGAAGCCGCGCAGCATCCAGATGGTGAACGGCACGACTGCCGCGATGTAGATGACGCTCACGCCGATGACCGAGTCGAGCAGGTGCACGCTCGCGACCATCTTGTACTGCGCGATGAACAGGCCCTCGGCCGGGAGCATCTGCACGATGAGAACGGCGATCAGGAAGCTGCGGCGGCCCCGGAAGCGGAAGCGGCTGATCGCCACGGCCGCGAGGAACGCGAAGAGCAGGCAGAACACCACGACCGTGAGGGTCACTGCCACGCTCATCCCGAGCGCGCTGAAGAACGAGCCGTCGGCGACCGCGCCCGTGAAGTTGCTCAGGGTGCCGTTGACCGGGAAGAAGGTCGGGATGAACGACTGGAGGATCGCGGTCGGGATGAACGACGAGCTGACCATCCAGTACACCGGGAACGCCCAGACGATGGCGATGACGATAGCGAGGATGCTGAGCAGCACCTTCGGCAGGCGCAGGCGTCTCATGCCGCGTCCTCCTTCAGCAGGCTGCGGATATAGAACCAGCTCAGCGCGATGGTGATCCCGAGCACGAGGATGGAGACGGCCGAGGCCATCCCGAAGTCCTGCGCGCTCGTGCCGAGCTTGTAGATGTAGGTGCCGAGCAGGTCGTAGTCGCCCGACTTCGAGCCCGCGTCCTGCAGGAGCTTGATCTGCGTGAACACGCGGAGGTCCCAGATGAGCTGTAGGAGCAGCACGATCGACACGACCGGGCGGATCATCGGCAGGATGATCCCCCAGAACCGCTGCCAGCCGTTGGCGCCGTCGAGCTGGGCTGCCTCCATGACCTCGTCGGAGACCTGGGTGAGACCCGCGTAGATGGAGAAGGCGACGAACGGCACGCTCATCCAGACCACGATGATGGATGCCACGAGCAGGAAGGTCAGGGGCGTGGAGAGCCAGTCGAACCGGTTCATATCCACGCCGGGGATCATGTCGAGCAGGTAGTTGATGGCGCCGCGGCGGCGGTCGAACAGCCAGATCCACACGGTCATGGCGGAGACGACGGGCATGGACCAGGCGAGCAGGAGCGCGATCTGCAGAACGAGCCGCGCGGTCTTCGTCACCGCTGACATCAGCAGCGCGAGCAGCGTGCCGATGGCGAGGGTGACCGCGGCGGTGATGAGGCAGAAGGCGAGGGACTTGCCGACCACGAGCCACAGCTGCGGGTCGGTGGCGAGCTTCACGTAGTTGTCGAACCACACGAAGGGGGCGGGCTTGCCGAACTGCTGCTGCAGTCCGTACTTCTGGAACGACGTGACGACCTGCCAGATCATCGGGTACCCCATGCCGAGCACGAGGATGACGATCGCGGGGAGGATCAGGACATGGGGGGCACGGATGCCGCGTCGGCGGGTGGTGGCAATGGACATGGTTGTTCCTCCTTTCGGCAGTTGGTGGGTTGAGTAGGCCCGCCAGGGCCGTATCGAAACCGTGCTGGCACAGGGCTTCGATACGGCCGCAGGCGGCCTACTCAACCAGCGGGATGGAACTAGCCGTTGATCAGTTCGTCGATCTTGGCGTCGTACTCCTTGGCGAGGGCCTTGATGTCGCCACCGCCGTTGACCTTGCCGAAGAACTCCTCGAGCAGGCCGGAGCCCTCAACAGCTGCCCAGCCGGGAGCGGCGGGGGTGAGCTTGGAGTCGGCAGCCGACTCCGAGAGGGCCTTGGCGAACTGGTCGTCGCCCAGGGAGGACGCGTAGTCCAGGTTGGCCGGGCCGAGGCCGTTCGCGCCGAGCAGGTTCTGGTACTCCTCCGAGAAGATGATCTTCATCAGCTCGCGGGCGCCGGCCTGGTTCTTGCTGGCCGCCGAGATCGCGATGTTGGAGCCACCGGCGAAGACGGGGGCAGCCCCGCCGTCGACACCCGGGAGGACGAAGTTGCCGAAGGTCGCGTCGTTCCACGTCGCGACGGTCTTCGTGCTGTCCTTCGGGTCGGGCGTGAGGTCGCCGATCGACCAGTGCGCCCATCCGGGAGCGATGATCGTCGCGGCCTCGGGAGCACCCGTTGCGGCGTTGTTGTTGATGTTGACCCACGGGGTGCTGTCAGCCTCGGTGACCGGGGCGAGCGAGGAATCCGTGTACAGCTTCTGCAGCTGGGTAAGGCCCTCGATCGTCTTCGGGTCGGAGAGGGACGACTTCCAGGTGTCGCCGTCCTTCACGCCGAGCTCTCCGCCGTTGGCGAAGATCCACGAGACGCCGTTGCGCCAGTCCTCGCCGCCGATGTAGAAACCGGACTGCGTGGCCGTCTTGAGCTTCGCAGCATCCTCGTTGAACTCGGCGAGGGTGGTCGGAACCTCGAGGCCGGCAGCGGCCCAGACGTCCTTGCGGAAGAAGATGTAGCGCGAGCCTAAGTAGTACGGCAGGGCGTAGTTCGCACCGTCAACAGCACCCACGTCGACGAACGACTGCAGCAGCTTCTTGCCGCCGAGCTCGTCGTACAGGTCGCTGATGTCGGAGAACGCACCGACGCTCGTGAACGTCGGCGACCACGTGTTGCCGATCTCGGTCACGTCAGGGGTATTCTCGGCATCAGGCAGCGCTGTGGTCAGCTTCGAAAGGGCGTCGGCCCAGTCCTGCTGCTCAATGGTAAGGGTGCCCCCGGTTGCGTCTGCGTACTCTGTCTTAAGGTAGTCGCGCAGCGCATCCGGGGTGTCACCGCCCATGAGCCACAGGGTGATGTTCTGGCCGTCGGCCGACTCCTCGGCAGGGGCCGGAGCCGGAGTGGAGCACCCGGCGAGAACGACGAGTGCGGCGGTCGCGAGTGCGACCAGTCCGATCTTTCGCTTCATTGTGTCTTCCTTCTTCTTTGAGTGGAGCAGGGGGTACTTGCAGTGGTGGTGCAGGGGCTAGGAGACCCCGAGTTGCGCGGAGAGGACCATGACGGCTGCGCCGCGCATGACGATGTCCTCGCCGAGCGTCGTCATCCTCAGCGTGAGATCGCCATGGAACTCGGCCATCGTCCTGCTGCGGAGTGTCTCGATGGTCGCTTGGGCAAGCGGCCCATCAAGCAGTGTCGTCGGCCCGCTCAGCACGACCTCGGCGAGGTTGAGCGCTCCGACCACGGGAGCCAGGGCGATGCCGAGGCGCTGCCCTGCTTCCGTGAGAATCTCGTCCCGCTTCTGCGGAGCGGCCGCGATGGCCTTCTCCAGGCGAGGAGTGGCGAGCCAGGTCTCGAGGCAGCCGCGCTTGCCGCACACGCACTCGAGGCCGCCGTCGGTACCGACCACGACGTGGCCGATCTCGCCCGCGGCGAAGCGGCTGCCGAACAGCGGGGTGCCGTCGAGCAGCAGTCCCGCGCCGACGCCGTGGCCGACCTTGATGAGCATCATGTCGCTGTCCGCGTCGCCGAAGCTGTGCTCCGCGAGCGCCGCGGCGTTCGCGTCGTTGGCGACGACCACGGGGATGCCGAAGCGGGCGGCGAGGATGCCCTGCAGGTCTTCACCGACCCAGCCGAGGTTGGGGGCGGAGAGCACGACTCCCGCGAGGTCGACGACTCCGGGGGATCCGACGCCGAGCCCCAGGATCGGGAGGGTGGCCTGGGCGATGAGCGACTCGGCGAGGCGGATCACGAGCGCCGTGGCATCCGGGCCGGTCGCCCCCGCCAGGGGCAGCTCCGCACGGTGGTGGATCTGCCCGTCGAGGTCGAGGACCGCGCCGCGGAAGATCGCGTACTCGCTCAGGTCGATGCCGATGATCTGGAACGCGTTTCGGTCGAGGTCGAGCAGGGTCGCGGGCTTGCCCGGACGGGCATCCTCCCGCTGGCCGGTCTCGATCACGAGGCCCTCGGCGATCAGCTCGGCAACGAGGTCTGACACCGTGACGCGGGTAAGGCCGGTTTCGCGGGCAATATCTGCCCGGCTCTGCTGGCCGGCACGGTAGAGGGTCTGCAGCACGAGCGAGCGGTTGTGGCCGCGGGCGTGCTCGGGCAGCACTTTCGTGGTGGGGCGAAGAGCCCGTCCGGTGGTGAAGCCCGTTGACATGTTTGTTAGTAAAGCTTACGAACAAATTAACTGCAAGCCCCGAAAGGGATGTTTACATGGCCGTTACACGCCGAGCCCTCGCAGGCCGGCCGCTGCCCCGCCCCCGCCCCGCCCCGCCCGATGTTCCGAAATGACGGAGATCGCGCCGGAGCGAGGGCAGAAACAGGACGAGTTGGGCGGTGGATGCCCTGATCTCCGTCATTTCGGAAGGTTGAGGGCGGGCGGGGCGGCGGGGCGGGCGGGCGGGGGCGGCGGCGGATGGGGCGGGGGGGCGCGCCACGGGGCACGCCGCAGACGCAGAACTGCCCCGGGTCGCGGCGGGCGGCCCGGGCAGTTGTCCAGCGTCTGGGCCTAGAACACGACCCAGATGACCTTCTGCTCCGACTTGCCGGTCGTCGTCGCGTCACCCGAGTACGTCGCGGTCACGGCGTAGATTCCGCCGCGCAACTTCGGCAGCTCGAGCTTGACCACGCCGTTCACGAGGGCGCCGGTCACCTTCTTGCCGTTCACCGAGAGGGTCACGGTGCCGGTCGGTGCGGCATCCGCGGGGCTGTCGACCTTCACGGTCGCCGTCGACGACTGCCAGGAGAAGTACACCTGGCGGCTGAGCGACAGCGACACGGATGCCGCGTACTTCACGGTCACGGGCTCCGAGGTCGCCGTGCCCGGGGGCAGGTCGCCCTTCGTCGCCGTCACCACGACCGTGAGCGCCTTGCCCTGGTCGGCGGACCGCACCTTGTAGGTCGCGGCCGTCGCGCCCGCGATGTCGACCCCGTTCGCCTGCCACTGGTAGGCGAACTCCAGTCCCTCGGTGTCCCACTCCCCCGGCGAGGCGGTGAGCTTCTTGCCCACCTCCGGCGTGCCCGAGATGGTCGGCGGGCTCGTGTTGACCGGTGTCCCCGGCTCGACATCCTCGCCCGTGGTCACCTGCACGACAGTCGACTCACCGGTGTCCCCGTAGTTGACGAGGCCGAGGTAGGTGCTGTGCGGCGCGAGGTCCGCCCACGAGGCCGTGTAGTTGACCGGCACTCCCTGCGTGGCCGTGAGGACTGCCGGGTCGAGCACGAGCGACGCTCCGCCCGGGACCACCGAAGTGGCCGTGGCATCCCAGACCACGCCGTCGGGCGCACTGAACACGTCGACGAGCATGAGGTAGGTGCCCGGGTCGGGGAACGCCAGGTCGACGCGCTCATCGGCCGAGCCCGTCGCCGACTGCCAGCCCGCCGCGGGGTTGCCGTCGGCGTCGAGCAGGTAGACGATCAGGTCGAGGTCGGCGGTGTCGTCGAGCGCATCGAGGTCGAACCTCGCGAACTCCGCACCCTCCGGCACCGTCACCGAGTACTGGGCGCCGTCGCCGGTCACGCCGGATCCGCTGTGCTCCGTCTCCGTCCCGGTGGGGTCGGGCAGGAGCGCGCCGGCCGAGAGGCCGGAGGTCGACAGCGGGATCTCCCCGTCGCCGCCCGGCGTCACCTCGACCGAGACCGAGCCGGTCACGCCCTCGCCCTCGACCGAGGCCGGAGCGACGATCGTGACGGGCTGCACCGCGATGGGGCTGCGGACCGTGGTGTCGCCAGAGGTCCAGGTCAGCGAGCCGGTCGCGAACGCGTCGAGTGCCGCGTCGGTGCGCGAGAACGTCACGCTGAACGTCTGCGCCTCCCCCGCCGCGCCGAACGTGAGCTGAGCCGGTTCGACTGTCGCATCGATACCCGCGAGCCCCTGGATCGAGGCGTCGAAGGTGCCCGCCTGCGTCGAGGTCACGGTGCGCGTGATGGTCTCGGGGGCGGTGAGGGCGCCGATGGAGATCGAGGCGAGGTTGAGGTTGCTCGCGTCGATCGGCTCCACGCCCGCGTCGTAGCCGAGGCCCTGCAGGTACGCGTACCAGTCGAGCTTTCCGTTGAGGTACAGCAGGCCCGGCTCGAAGAACCGGGTCGGATCGACCTGGCCGGCTCCCTGCGAGAACGGGTCCGTGACCGCGCCGCCCGAAGCGTCGAGCGTGTCGTAGGCCGTGGTCATCATTGCCGACTTGATCTCCGCCGGGGTCGCGTTCGGGCGCTCACCGAGGTAGAGCGCCGCGAGGCCCGCGATGTGCGGCGCGGCCATCGAGGTTCCGCTGAGGAACTCGTAGGTCGGGTCGGTCGACTCCTGGTTGGGGCCGGCCGCGAGGATCGAGACGCCGGGCGCCGCGATGTCGGGCTTCAGCAGGTCGCTGCCGTCGGCGAGCACCGGGCCGCGTGACGAGAAGCCCGCGACCTGCGGGTTCGGCGGCGAGTACGACGTCGAGTTGCCCGTCGTGAACGTCGCCGTCGCGCCCTCGGTGGCCGCGTAGGCGACTACCGCGTCGTGGTACGTCGAGTCGAGGTGCACGGTCGGCACCGAGTGGAAGTCGGTGTCGATCGAGCCGGGAGTGACGTTGACCAGGATCATCCCGATGCCGCCAACGCGGGCGACCTCCGCCGACTTCGCAACGCGGTCGTAGACACCGCGCTCGCAGACGATGATCTTGCCCGCTGCCGCCTCGGTGAGCGAGCCGGGCGCGCACAGCGCCGCATCGGCTCCCTCCACCGCGACCGCGGTCGAGTTCACGAGCGGCCCAGTGAGCGGCTCGGCCTCCGGGTCCATGTTGACGGTGATGGATGCCCCCGCGAACGCCTGCCCGTCGCCGAGTGTGGCGGTCGCCTCGTAGCTGGGGATCGTCGAGGCCGCGACCGTGGTGATCCACGGCGAGGCGTTGTCCAGGGTGGACGCACCCGGGCCGTCGTTGCCCGCCGAGGCTGCCACGAAGATGCCGGCCGAGGCCGCACCGAGGAACGCGTCATCCGTCGCGGAGTAGGTGGTCTGCGCCGCGCCGCCGCCGATCGAGTAGTTGATCACGTCGACGCCGTCCTCGACGGCCTGGTTGATGCCGGAGAGGAGGTCGGTCGTGCTGCAGCCGTCGTCGGTGAGAACGGTCGGATCCGGACCGGACCAGCAGACCTTGTACATCGCGATCTTCGCCGCCGGGGCGACTCCCGTGATGGTGCCGAAGTCGATGCCGCCGACGGTGGCCGGGGTCGCGACGTTGCCCGCCGCGGTGCTCGAGGTGTGCGATCCGTGCCCGTCTCCGTCGCGTGGGGAGACGAACTCGCCCGTGCCGGTGGAGGCGTCGCCGATGTTGCCCGCCCCGAAGCCGTCGAGGTAGTAGCGCGCCCCGATGATCTTCGTGGAGCAGTCGTCAGCGGTGAACTGCTCGCCGGTCTCGCAGACGCCGTGGAAGACGCCGCCGTCGCTCTTCTCGAACGTGATGGTGTCGCCGTCCGTCGAGGGGTTCGACGAGTCGGCCAGCGGGTCACCGGCGAACGCCGGGTTCTCGGGCGAGATGCCCGTGTCGAGCACGCCGAGGACTACGCCGTCCCCGGCCTGGTCGGCGCCGCCGATCGACTCCCACACCCCGCCCGGGCCGTCGAGGCCGAGGAAGGAGGTGGAGGGCACGGCGGTCACGTGCTTGAGCTCGTCGGGGGTGACCGCGAGCACGTCCTTGTCCGCGAGGAGCTGCGACGCCTGGGCCGAGCTCAACTCCGCGGAGAAGGCGTTGAGGGCGAGCGTGTACGAGACGTCGATCGCGACGCCCGCGGCATCCGCCACCTCGTTCTGCTTGTCCGTCAGGTAGTCGCTGTAGTCGAGCGACGGCGCAGTGCGCGCGTTGAGCTGGTCGCCCTCGTCGGGCTGGGTCCCGGGGTAGCCGGGGATGCCGCCGTCGTAGGTCGCGACCGAGTCGTCGACCAGGGTGACGATGTACCGCCCCGGTTCGAAGCTCGTCTGGCCGCCGCCGGCGAATGCTCCCGCCGGGGTGGTGGCCGCCATGGCCGGGGCTGCGATGAGCCCCGTGGCGACGACCGACGCCCCAGCGGCGAGCGCAAGGATGGATGTGAAAGAACGGCGCAGCATGGTGCGCCCGCGGGGATTGCTCACAGATGTTTCCTTCTCGTGAAAGGGGATTGCTGGGAAGCAGTTCGGGCCTGCGCTCTTTCGACCATAGCCCGAAATGACCCCCGATAGGGGGTAGAACGAAAATCTCGCATGGGGCGGATGCTCAGCCGACGCCAAGGAAAACCGCAGTCGATGCGACATGCTTGTCGTGACAACCGTTTTCGAGCAGGGAGTTCCATGCGTTCACTGGACAAGAACAAGACCGCCGTCGCACTGCTCGGGGGCCTCGCTCTCGTAGGGGCGCTCGCGGGCTGCTCAGCCCCCGCCGCCGATACCGGCACCCCCTCCGACTCCGGTTCTGACACGAGCGACGGCGCGACCGCCTCCGGCACCTACACCGACGGCACGTACACCGAGAGCGCCGACTACCAGGCGCCGAGCGGCACCGAGACCGTCGACGTCACGCTCACCCTCGCCGACAACGTCATCACCGACGTCCAGGTGACCGGACACGCCACCGACCCCGAGGCCAAGCTGCACCAGGGCCAGTTCGCGGGCGGCATCGCGGGCGTCGTCGTGGGCAAGAACATCGACGAGATCCAGGTCGACAAGGTGGGCGGGTCCTCCCTCACCAGCGGCGGCTTCAACGCGGCCGTCGACCTCATCAAGGCCGACGCTGCCGCCTAGCGCACGACCCCACAGCCTCGCCTTCGAGGCCATCGGGACGACGTGGCAGCTCGACACCGCCGAGCCGATCTCGGCGGAGCTCGAGCGCGCCATCATGGCCCGCATCGACACGTTCGACCGAACGTGGTCGCGGTTCCGCGACGACTCCCTCGTCTCGCGCATCGCGACCACGCCCGGCGTCCGCCCGTTCCCCGACGATGCGCCGGCGCTGTTCGAGGTCTACCGCAAGCTCTACGAAGCGACGGATGCCGCGGTCAGCCCGCTCGTCGGCGCGGCCCTCGAGTCGCTCGGCTACGACCGCGCGTACTCGTTGCGCGCCTCGGCGACCCCGGCCGCAGTCCCGGCGTGGGCGGACGCTATCGCGTGGGACGGCACCGCGCTCACCACCCTGCGCCCGGTGCTGCTCGACGTCGGCGCCGCGGGCAAGGGCTACCTCGTGGACCTCGTGGCCGCGCTGCTCCGTGCCGCGGGGCACGCGGAGTTCATCGTGGACGGCAGTGGCGACATCCGGCACCACGGCCCTTCGACCATGCGCGTCGCGCTCGAGCATCCCCTCGACACCACCAAGGCGATCGGCATCGCGAACGTGGGCGAGGGCGCGATCTGCTCGTCGGCGACGAACCGCCGCGCGTGGGGCAACGGGCTGCACCACGTGATCGATGCGACGACCGGCCTGCCCACCCGCAACGTGATCGCCACCTGGGCGATCGCGGAGACCGCGCTCGAGGCCGACGGCATCGCGACCGCACTGTTCTTCGCGGACGCTGAACGAATCGCGTCCCAGTTCCGTTTCACGTATGTGCGGATGTTTTCGACCGGGCGAGTAGAGTCCTCGCCAGACTTCGACGGAGAGTTGTTCACATGAAGCGCTGGCTCGACCGGATGACCGGACTGCTGACGATGTACAAGCTCGTGCTGTTCGTGCTCATCGCGGTCGGGGTGAACGCGCTCGTACTGTCGCTGCTCGGCCAGATCTTCTACGACCCGCTCTCGCTTCTCGTCTCCGCCCTCGTGGCGCTGGTCTTCACAACTGCGTCCGGATGGATCGCGGCCAAGATCGCGCGCGTCGAGCCGCACCTCGTCTCGTCGTTCATCACCGGACTCCTGGTGTTCTTCGTCATGCAGCCCAAGCTCGACCTGCTCGGGCTCTCCGGTATCGCCATCGCGGGCACCGTCGCGGGCGCCTCGAAGTACCTCCTCGCGGTGCGCGGCCGGCACGTGTTCAACCCCGCGGCGCTCGGCGCGATCGTGCCGACGCTCATCGTCTTCACCACGTTCATCGGCATGAGCTTCGGAGTCTGGTGGGTCGGCACTCCCGCGCTGCAGCCGATCATCATCCTCGGCGCGTTCCTCGTGCTGTACCGCACGCAGCGGCTCATCGTGGGAGTGACGTTCGTCGTGCTCGCGGCTCTCCTCGCCACCACGGTCGCCATCACGGGCGGCCAGGAACCCGGCGCCGCCATCCAGCAGGTGCTGCTGCAGTCGCCCATCCTGTTCTTCGCCGGGTTCATGTTCAGCGAGCCGCTCACCCTCCCGCCGCGCCGCTGGCAGCAGCTCGTGGAGGCGCTCGTGGTCGCGCTCCTGTTCACGGTGCCGCTGCCCATCGGGCCCGTGTCGAACAGCCCCCTGTTCGCACTGCTGGTGGGCAACCTGCTCGCCTTCTTCTTCGGGCAGCGCCGGGGCATCCGGCTCGCCTACCTCGGCAAGCGCCAGCTCGGCGCGACGACGTGGGAGCTCTCGTTCCAACCCGCGCGGCCGGTGCGCTTCCTGCCCGGGCAGTACATGGAGCTCACGATCCCCCACCGCAAGGCCGACTTCCGCGGCAGCCGTCGCTACTTCAGCATCTCGTCGGCGCCCGACTCCGACGGGCCCATCACCTTCGCGATCACGGTGCCGTCGAAGTCGAGCAGCTTCAAGCAGGCGCTCCTCGACCTTTCACCGGGTGCGATCGTGAACGGCACGGGGGTGGGAGGCGATTTCGCCCTGCCGCGGGATGCCTCTGAGCCGCTCCTACTCGTCGCGGGAGGCATCGGAATCACCCCGTTCGCCTCGCAGCTCGCCCACGCGACCGAGCGCGGCGAGAAGCGCAACGTAGTGGTGGTGTACGCCACGAGCACGCCCGGGCCACTGCCCTACGCTGACCTGCTCGAGAAGTCGGGCGCGCGGGTGGTGCTGTTCGGCCCCTCTCCCAAGCAGCTGCCCGCCGGGTGGGAGTACGGCGGCGAGGGCCGTGTCACCGGCGAGCGCCTCGCCGCGGCAGTGCCGGATGCCGCGCGCCGCCGCGCCTTCGTCTCCGGCCCGCCCGCGCTCGTGACCGACCTCCGCAAGGCCCTGCACTCGCAGGGCGCCCGGCGCGTGCACTCGGACTACTTCTCGGGGTACTGACGGTCGGACGCCACCGGTACCCTCGGCTCATGGCCGCAGTCTCCGACAAACCGATCCTCGAGTTCGACGACATCGACGAGTGGGAGCGCTACCTCGAGGGGGAGACGCATCCGCACGGCGTGCGACTGCGGGTGCGCAAGATCACGTCGTCCAAGCCGGGCATCCTCGTCGCCGACGCGCTGCAGGTCGCGCTCTGCTTCGGGTGGATCGACGGGCAGCGCAACGGCCTCGACGACGACTACTTCCTGCAGGCGTACAGCCCGCGCCGCGCGCGCAGCACCTGGTCGCAGGTCAACCGCGACTTCGTCGAGGCGCTCATCGCGCAGGGCCGCATGCGCCCGGCCGGCCAGGCCGAGATCGACAAGGCCAAGGCCGACGGCCGGTGGGATGCCGCGTACCGCCAGAAAGACCACCCGGTTCCGGATGACCTTCGCGCCGCCCTCGACGCGAACCCTTCCGCGGCCGAGTTCTTCGAGAAACTGAGCTCGCAGAACCGCTTCGCCATCCTGTTCCGCATCGGCAACGTCAAGCGGGCCGAGACCCGCGAGCGCAAGATCGCCGGCTACGTGGAAGACCTCGCGAACGGCGTCACGATCTACCCGCAGAAGCGGGTTGAGTAAGGCGCTCTGGCGCCTGTATCGAAACCTCACCGGTGAGGTTTCGATACGGCCCTAGCGGGCCTACTCAACCAACCCTGCGCTAGAAGCCTTCGATCGCGTGCGGCACGTACGGCGCCTCGAGAGCGGCGATCTCCGCGTCGGTCAGCTCCAGCTCGGTCGCCGCGACGGCATCCTCGAGGTGGCCGAGCTTCGTCGCGCCGACGATCGGCGCGGTGACCGCCGACTTGCTGAGCACCCACGCGAGCGCGACCTGCGCGCGCGGCACTCCACGAGACTCCGCGACGGATGCCACGGCCGCCGCCACGGCACGGTCGGCATCCTCGGTCTGCTGGTAGAGCCGGTGGAGCACCGCATCGCTGCCCGAGCGGGTGGTCGCGGCATCCCAGTCCCGGGTGAGCTTGCCCCGCGCGAGCGGGCTCCACGGGATCACGCCGACGCCCTGATCGGCGCACAGCGGGTGCATCTCCCGCTCCTCCTCGCGCTGCAGCAGGTTGTAGTGGTCCTGCATGGAGACGAACCGGGTGAAGCCGCCCAGGTCGGCGGTGTGCTGCGCCTTCGCGAACTGCCACGCGTACATCGACGACGCCCCGATGTAGCGCGCTTTGCCGGCGCGCACCACGTCGTGCAGCGCCTCCATGGTCTCCTCGATGGGTACTCGCGGGTCCCAGCGGTGGATCTGGTACAGGTCGACGTAGTCGGTTCCGAGCCTGCGAAGGCTCGCGTCGATCTGCTCCATGATGTGCCCGCGGGAGAGCCCGCCGCCGTTGGGGCCGGGACGCATGACGCCGTGCACCTTGGTGGCGATCACCACCTCCTCGCGACGGGCGAAGTCGGCGAGCGCCCGCCCGACGATCTCCTCGCTCGAGCCGATCGAGTAGACGTTGGCGGTATCGAACGTGGTGATGCCCAGGTCGAGGGCGCGCCGGATGAAGGGCCTGCTCTCCTCCTCGGTCAGGGTCCACCCGTGGCCGCCGCGGGAGGAGTCGCCGTAGCTCATGCAGCCGAGGATGATGCGGGAGACCTGCAGGCCGCTGCCGCCGAGGTTGGTGTAGTCCATACCCCAAGCATGCTCCACTTCGCCTACGGCGAACTACGGCATATCCGGCGCCCGGGAGTACTTACACTTCAATAGTTGAGTCAGACCGACTCAAGTTCTTAACACAACAGGAGTACCCCCATGACTGTCGCCTACGCCCCCTTCCGCGACGCTCGCCGCGTCGCCTTCACCCCCACCCCGACCCGCCTCGCCGCGGTCGACCTGTACCGCACCGACGACAGCGTCGTGCTCTCCGTCGACCTCCCCGGAGTCGACGCGGGCTCCATCGACGTCGGAGTCGACGGCCGCATCCTGACCGTGCGCGCCCAGCGCACCGCCCCCTCCATCGAGGGCGCGACCTGGCTGACCCGTGAGCGCCAGAGCGGTGCCGTCGTGCGCAAGCTGCGCCTCGGCGAGAGCATCGACACCGAGAACATCGGGGCCGACTATGCCGACGGCGTGCTGACTGTCACCCTGCCGGTGGCCGAGAAGGCCAAGCCGCGCAAGGTCGAGGTCGTTGGCGCTGCCGCAGCGCCCGAGGCCGCGGAGTAACAACTCATAGAGGGGGCAGGGAGCGCGAGCTCCCTGCCCCCTCTTCTGTGCGCGGAGTTCCGCGTGTCCCCCATCATGGGGGTACGCTCGATCGGATGAAACGCCGCACGCTCCTCGCCGCCGGTGCCGCAGCTCTTCTCGCCGTCGGCGGGGTGAGTGGGCTCTGCATCGCGCTGGAGCCGACGGCCGAGGCATCCGGCACCGCGTCTGGCACGGCTACCGCATCGCTACCGCGGGCTCTCGGCGACGGCGTCCACGCGACGCCCGCGCCGTCGGCACCCCCGGCCGCGCCAGCCCCGCCCGCCCCCGTCGAGCCCGAGGCCCCCGCGCC